>JAQVCT010000053.1:3583-10349 GCA_028689655.1 Lachnospiraceae bacterium | reverse complement strand
AGAGAACACGTTATGTTCAATGAGAGTCTGCAATTAGACAGCATGCAGGAATCAGGGTGGTACCGCGGAAATATTCGTCCCTTATGTCATTTGACATAGGGGATTTTTTTGCGCGTATAAGCAGAACCAAGCATGGAAGATACGATTGTGATGCTGGCATCAACAATCGATAGATTCCATACTTGGTGAGCAACGCGAACTTGAAAGTACGAAGTACTTTCAAGTCTGCTTATATTATATTCAGTAAAGTAGAAATGAAGTAGAAATGAAGCAGAGAATGATAAAATGTTCAAAATAGAAAGGAATCAAACATGAAAGAAAAACTGGAACAGATTAAAGCGGAGGCTTTAAAACAAATTGAATCATCTAATGCATTGGAAAAATTGAACGAGATCAAAGTGAATTATCTGGGCAAAAAAGGTGAATTGACAGCAGTGTTAAAAAGTATGAAGGATGTGGCTCCGGAGGATCGACCAAAGGTAGGACAGATGGTCAATGAGGCGCGTGCAGAAATCGAGAAGGTATTGGCGGAAGCCATTGGAAAAATGGAAAAAGCGAAACGTGAATTGCAGATGCAGGCAGAGACCATTGACGTGACATTACCTGCAAAGAAAAACAGCGTTGGTCATCGTCACCCCAACACCATTGCTCTGGAGGAAGTGGAGCGAATCTTCATCGGCATGGGTTATGAAGTGGTGGAAGGCCCTGAAATTGAGACAGATTATTATAACTTCGAAGCATTGAATATCCCCGCAGATCATCCTGCAAAAGACGAGCAGGATACTTTCTATATCAATGGAGATTTCCTCCTCAGAACACAGACATCAGGTACCCAGGTACATGAGATGGAGAAAGGAAAGCTGCCCATCCGTATGATCGCACCAGGTCGTGTGTTCCGTTCTGATGAAGTGGATGCCACACATTCCCCTTCCTTCCATCAGATTGAGGGACTGGTCATTGACAAGCACATTACCTTTGCAGATTTAAAAGGAACGCTGGCTGAGTTCGCCAAGGAATTATTTGGTGAAGATACAAAAGTAAAATTCAGACCTCACCACTTCAACTTCACAGAGCCAAGTGCCGAGATGGATGTTACCTGCTTCAAATGCGGCGGTTCAGGATGCCGCTTCTGCAAGGGTACAGGCTGGATCGAGATCCTGGGATGCGGTATGGTACATCCAAATGTATTAAAGATGAGTAACATCGATCCGGAAGAATACTCCGGATTTGCATTCGGCGTAGGCCTGGAAAGAATCGCACTCCTAAAATACGAAATCGACGACATGAGACTACTATACGAGAATGATAGTAGATTCTTACGACAGTTTTAACCTCGTATAGTAGTCTCAACGAAAGAATACAAAGCATTCTTGAGTCTGACAGTGAGAAACAAGAGTAGTGAGAAGCAGAATGATAGTAGATTCTTACGACAGTTTTAACCTCGTATAGTAGTCTCAACGAAAGAATACAAAGTATTCTTGAGTCTGACAGTGAGAAACAAGAGTAGTGAGAAGCAGAATGATAGTAGATTCTTGCGACAGTTTTAACCTCACCACCATTTTAAATAGAAGGGAAATTAAATTATGAATACAGCATTATCATGGATCAAAGCATATGTTCCAGATCTGGAATGTGGAGATCAGGAATACACAGATAGAATGACATTAACAGGAACAAAAGTAGAGACCTTTGAAAGATTAGACAAGAATCTGGAAAAGATCTATGTGGGACAGATCGATTCCATAGAGAGGCATCCGGATGCAGACAAATTAATTATCTGTCAGGTAAATCTCGGAGACCAAAAGCTACAGATCGTCACAGGTGCCGCCAATGTAAAAGTGGGGGATAAAGTACCGGTTGTGGTAGATGGCGGAAAAGTGGCAGGTGGACACGATGGCGGTGCACTTCCAGAGAACGGAATCAAGATCAAAAACGGTAAGCTGAGAGGGGTAGAATCCTTTGGTATGATGTGTTCCATCGAGGAACTGGGTTCCAACAAGGATATGTATCCGGAGGCACCGGAGGAAGGAATCTATATTTTCGATGATTCTGTGGAAGTTGGATCGGATGCTATCGATGCATTAGGTCTGCGCGACACAGTATTTGAATATGAGATCACCTCTAACCGTGTGGACTGCTACAGCATCCTGGGAATCGCCAGAGAGGCAGCGGCAACCTTTCAGAAAGCTTTCGTTGCTCCGGAAGTAAAAGTCGTGGAGAACAATGAGAAAATAGAAGATTATGTATCTGTAGAAGTAAAAGACCAGGATCTTTGCAGCAGATATTGTGCCAGAGTATGTACCAATATTAAGATCGCACCTTCACCCAAATGGATGCAGAGAAGATTGGCAGCCAGTGGGATCAGACCGATCAATAACCTGGTAGATATCACGAACTATGTGATGGAAGAGTATGGTCAGCCAATGCACGCATTTGATCTGGATGCCGTAGCAGGCAGGAAAATTATTGTAAAACGTGCAAAAGACGGTGAAGAATTCCAGACATTGGATGGACAGATGAGAAAGCTGGATTCCGAAATCCTCATGATCAATGATGCAGAGAAAGCCATCGGAATCGCAGGAATTATGGGCGGGGAGAACTCTAAGATCACAGATGATGTGAAGACAGTGATGTTCGAGGCAGCCTGCTTCAACGGCGCCAATATTCGTAAATCAGCCAAGAGACTGGGCTTACGCACGGATGCTTCCGGTAAATTTGAGAAGGGTCTTGATCCATACAACGCAGAGGCAGCTATTAACAGAGCTTGCCAGCTGATTCAGGAGCTTGGATGTGGCGAGGCTGTGAGCGGTATGGTGGATGTAAAGTTACCATTAAAAGAAGCAAACAGAATCCCATTCAGACCGGAGAAGATCAATGATTTATTGGGAACAGATGTGTCCGTAGATGAGATGATGAAGATCTTCCAACGATTAGAACTTGTGTATGATGAGAAAAATAAAGAATTAGTGATTCCATCTTTCCGTCAGGATCTGGAAGGAATCGCCGACATCGCAGAGGAAGTAGCAAGATTTTTCGGATATGACAAGATCCCCACCACATTGCCAAGCGGCGAGGCTACTACTGGAAAACTTCCTTTCAAATTGAGAATCGAAGAGAAAGCAAGAGATATCGCAGAATACTGTGGATTTTCACAGGGCATGTGCTATTCCTTTGAAAGCCCCAAGGTATATGATAAACTATTATTAGACCAGGATGACATACTGAGAGAAGCAATCGTGATCTCCAATCCGCTGGGAGAAGATTTCTCTATTATGAGAACGATTTCCCTGAATGGCATGCTGACCTCCCTGGCAACGAACTATAATCGCCGCAATAAGTCAGTTCGTCTCTACGAACTAGGAAATGTATATCTGCCAAAATCACTTCCACTGACAGAGCTGCCGGATGAGAGAATGCAGTTCACACTGGGGATGTATGGAGATGGCGACTTCTTTACCATGAAGGGTGTTGTGGAAGAATTTTTGGAATGTATCGGCATGAAAGAAAAAGTGTTATATGATCCAAAGTCAGGAAAGAACTTCCTGCATCCGGGAAGACAGGCTTCTATTATTTACAAAGATACCATTGTGGGATATATGGGTGAGGTTCATCCGGAAGTGGCTGATAATTATGACATTGGCACAAAAGCATATGTTGCGGTGCTGGATATGCCATGCATCGTTCCCTTTGCTACCTTTGACCGTAAATATGAAGGGATTGCGAAATATCCGGCAGTCACACGTGATATCAGTATGGTAGTTCCCAAGCCTGTATTGGTGGGAGATATCGAGAAGATCATTACACAGCGTGGCGGTAAGATTCTGGAAGGATACGAGCTGTTCGATATTTACGAAGGTGCTCAGATCAAAGAAGGATTCAAATCCATTGCATATTCTATTTCTTTCCGGGCAAAGGACAGAACATTGGAAGATAATGATGTAAATGCAGCGATGAAAAAGATTTTAAATGGTCTTGAAGGATTAGGAATTGAATTAAGAGCATAAAATATTCATAGAACGGTATGGAGTATTTCATACCGTTTTATACATGGAGATTTCTTAACGAAAAAAGCTGAAAAGAAAAAATGAAAAGTCAGAAAGAATTGCAGAATGTTAAAATGTTGAAGAATGTGAAAGAATGTTCAAATAAGAAAGGTGGTATTAGTATGAACCAACAGAATACATGGAATCGATACAGTGATAAGCAGGTAAAAGAGACGGATAAATTCGCGGAAGCGTATATGAAATTTCTGAATAAAGGAAAAACAGAGCGGGAGTGCACCGATGAGATCGTCAATCAGATTGAGGATGCCGGATATGTGGAACTGGAAAAATTATTGAAAAAGAAAGAGACTTTAAAAGCAGGGGACAAAGTCTATGCAGTATGCATGAATAAGGCAGTTGCCATGTTCCATATCGGGAAGGAAGATCTGGAGGAAGGTATGAATATCCTGGGGGCACACATTGATTCCCCGAGACTGGATATCAAACAGAATCCCCTATATGAGGATACAGGATTTGCCATGCTGGATACCCATTATTATGGCGGTATCAAGAAATATCAGTGGGTCACACTGCCACTGGCCATTCACGGTGTAGTGATCAAAAAGGATGGTACGACCGTCATTGTGAACGTGGGAGAAAAGGAAGATGATCCTGTATTTTTCGTATCCGATCTGCTGGTACATCTGTCACAGGAACAGATGGAGAAAAAGGCTTCCAAAGTGATCGAGGGAGAAGCATTGGATCTCATCGTGGGAAATAAGCCAATTAAATTTGAAGATCCTGAAAAGGATGAGAAGAAAAAGAAAGAGGATAAAGAAGATTCTGCCAATGATGATAAAGCTGCAGCAAAGGACGCTGTCAAGAAAGGCATTCTTGCCATCCTGAAAGAAACTTACGATATGGAGGAGGATGATTTCTGCTCCGCAGAACTGGAGGTGGTACCAGCCGGAAAAGCCAGAGAAGCAGGATTTGACCGCAGTATGATCATGGCATATGGACAGGATGACCGCGTGTGCGCCTATGCATCCCTTGCAGCCATGCTGGAGGTAAAGGCACCTGAGAAAACAGCCTGCTGTCTCCTGGTGGACAAGGAAGAAATCGGCAGTGTTGGCGCCACAGGAATGCGCTCCAAATTTTTCGAGAATACGGTTGCGGAGGTCATGAATCTTATGGGTACCTACAGCGAATTGTCTCTTAGAAGATGTCTGAGCCGTTCCGCCATGCTGTCATCTGATGTAAGCTCTGCATTTGATCCTACCTATGCAGCATGCTTTGACAAGAAAAATGTGGCATATCTGGGCAATGGTATGGTATTCAATAAGTTCACAGGCTCCAGAGGAAAATCGGGTTCCAATGATGCCAATGCAGAATATGTGGCAGAGATCAGAAAAATCATGGACGAAGGGGATGTAAACTTCCAGACAGCAGAGTTAGGCAAAGTGGATCTGGGCGGCGGCGGAACCATCGCTTATATCTTATCCCTGTATGGTATGCGTGTCATCGACTGTGGCGTGGCAGTACTGAATATGCATGCTCCATGGGAAGTGACCAGCAAGGCGGACGTATATGAGACAAAACGGGGATATGTTGCATTTCTGGAAAAATCTCTGTAACCGTATCTGATTATGACTATAGAAGAGAAACGATAGGGAAATGATACGGCGGAAAGATCTCTCATCACTGCTGTCGTAAATAAAACAAAGTGAGAGAAATATCCGGTCAAAGAACAATAGATAAAGGATACAGGAAATGGAAAATATGAAAACATCAGATTTTTATTTTAATTTACCCCAGGAACTCATCGCACAGGACCCACTGGAGGATCGCTCCGGTTCCAGACTGCTGGCACTGAATAAGATCACGGGAGATATCAGGCACCATCATTTCAGAGAAGTGATCAATTATCTGAATCCCGGGGATTGTCTGGTCTTAAATGACACGAAGGTCATCCCGGCACGTTTGATCGGTGTGAAGGAGGAGACGGGTGCGCATATAGAACTGTTACTTCTGAAAAGAAGAGAGAATGATATCTGGGAGACTCTGGTAAAGCCTGGAAAGAAGGCAAAGCCTGGAACAAAACTCAGCTTTGGAGATGGTCTGCTGAGAGCGGAAGTGTTAGAGACCGTAGAGGAGGGAAACCGTCTCATCAGATTCAGCTATGAGGGAATCTTTGAGGAAGTGCTGGATCAACTGGGTGAGATGCCATTACCTCCCTATATTACCCACAAGCTTCAGGACAAGAATCGTTATCAGACGGTATATGCCAAATACGAGGGAAGTGCGGCAGCACCCACCGCAGGGCTTCATTTTACCAGGGAACTGCTGGAGGAGATTCAGCAAAAAGGAGTAGATCTCGCCTATGTGACATTGCATGTGGGACTGGGTACCTTTCGCCCTGTAAAGGTGGACAATGTGTTGGAACACCATATGCACTCGGAGTATTATCATGTGTCCAGGGAAGCGGCGGACAAGATCAATAAGGCGAAAGACATGGGACATCGCGTGATCTGCGTGGGGACTACCAGCTGCAGGACCATAGAGAGTGCAGCGGATGAGAACGGCAGACTGCAGGAGTGCTGTGACAATACAGAAATTTTCATCTATCCCGGTTACAAATTTAAGATATTAGATGGCTTGATCACGAACTTTCACCTGCCGGAATCCACACTGGTGATGCTGGTGTCTGCACTGGCAGGAAAAGATCATGTACTTCATGCCTACGAGGAAGCAATCAAAGAAAAATATAGATTTTTTTCCTTTGG
>JAQVCT010000053.1:0-3483 GCA_028689655.1 Lachnospiraceae bacterium | reverse complement strand
GCAGGGTAGGAGATTTCCACGCAGTCTGCATCAGAGATCTCTGTGACACCGTCTGCATTGAGAGAAGCGATGGCGAAAGACATTGCGATGCGGTGATCCAGGTTGCTGTGGATCAATGCACCGTGCATGGGCTTTCCTCCCTGGATGATCATGCCATCGTCGGTACCTGTGATGGACGCACCCATTGCGGATAGATTTTCTACCATGACATCAATGCGGTTGGATTCTTTTACTTTCAGTTCTGCTGCATCTTTGATGATGGTAGTTCCTTTTGCGTGAGCCGCCATGACAGCGATGACAGGAATCTCATCGATAAGAGTAGGTATGATGCTTCCCTCGATGGTAATACCGTGAAGATCACTGCTTCGCACCAGGATATCAGCGGTTGGCTCGCCACTGTTGGCGTTTTTATTCAGGTAGGTAATATCCCCGCCCATTTGTGTGGCAACTTGCAGGATACCATTCCGCGTGGGGTTGATTCCCACATTTTTTAACAGAATCTCTGAATGAGGGGTGATGAGTCCTGCGGCAATAAAATAGGCGGCGGAGGAAATATCACCGGGAACCACAATTTTCTGCCCCTGCAAAGTGGGAAGCGGCTGTATGGTGGCAGTGGTGCCTGCTGTGGACACATCTCCGCCGAAAAAGCGCAGCATAATCTCAGAATGATCACGGCTGATGTAAGGTTCTGTGACACTGGTAGGGGAATCAGCATAGAGTCCGGCCAACAGGATCGCAGATTTTACCTGTGCGGAAGCCACCTTGGATTGATAGTGGATTCCGTGGAGGGAAGTGCCATGGATCAAAAGTGGTGCACATCCATTTTCATACTGGCTTTTGATATCAGCACCCATGAGGGACAGGGGTTCTATGATTCGCTTCATGGGCCTTTTCTGAATGGAGGCATCCCCTGTTAAAGTCACATCAAAATTCTGGGCGGCTAAGATACCGGATATGAGCCGGGTGGTAGTGCCACTGTTCCCGGCGTCCAGGACAGAATCCGGTACCTGCAGGCCGTGCAGTCCTTTTCCATGTATGACGATCTTGTGGGGAGTATCCTCTATGGATATGCCCATTTTCCTAAAACAGTCTATGGTGGAGAGACAGTCAGCACCATGGAGAAAATGAGTCACCTCTGTGATACCTTCTGATAGAGAACCGAACATAATAGAACGGTGGGAGATAGATTTATCTCCGGGAATCTGTAATTCTCCTTTTAGACCATTGACTTTTTGTAATTGCATTTGGATTACCTCATTCGTTTTATTTGTTCGTAATGTGTTTATTTTTGAGATATTTTATAATTATGTTTCTGTAAAGTGATGATTGCCTGCTGCATATCATTTTCCTCGTAGAAGTCAATACGAAGAGCGCCGGACTCCAGTTCCCGGTTGTGAATGATACCAATATTTCGGATACTGATCTGGTGGGAGGCGAGTATGGTGGCGATGGTAGCGATGCCCCCTGTCTCATCAGGAATATCCACATAGATGGAATAGATCCGCTTGATAGGACCGGGAGAAGCCTCCACAAAGGAATCCCGATAGGTTCTGGCGGAATCGAAGAGCTCATACAAAGCACTGGAATCCTGTGCCTGGATATGCTGCTGCACATGGGTCAGATAGGAGATATAGTCTCCCAGCAGTTTTTGTATATGAGTGCCATTGATCAGACTGATCTGCTGCCACATAGCAGCGGAGGAGGAGGCAATCCTGGTGATGTCCTTGAATCCACCGGCAGCGATCATTTTCATGATGCCATCGGCATTGTCAGAGATCTGTACCAGATTCACCAGAGAGGCGGCAATGATGTGTGGCACATGACTGATGGCGGCTGTGACATAATCATGGGTCTCATAATCCAGAATGAGTGGTATTGCCCCCAGCACCTCGATAAGTGCCTGATATCTCTTCACACATGCATCAGGAACCTGTGCCGTGGGGGTCAGAATATAGTATGCATTTTCAATCAACCGGTCGCTGGAATTTTCGTAGCCCGTTTTCTCACTGCCTGCCATAGGGTGTCCGCCGATAAAACAATGCTCCAGAGACAAATCTTTAATGTGCTTATGAATATCCGTCTTCACGCTTCCCACATCGGTCAGGATACAGTTGTCTGCCAACATAGGCTGTAAGGTGATGAGATTTTCGTCATTGAAATGAACAGGCGCACATAAAAATATAAAATCACAGTTGGAAAATGTGCGGTCGATGGAAGAGCAGCTCACATCAATTACCCCTTCCTCCCTGGCGGTGGAAAGGGTAGTGGCATTTAAGTCATATGCAATAATCGTGGCATCTGTATGGAAGACGCGCTTAATGGATTTGGCGATGGAACCTCCGATGAGTCCGAGACCGATAAAGCCAAATGTTGTATGTGTCATCTCTATTTTATTCCTTTTTATTTGCATGATTTATATTACTAAGTTATTACTTTCACATGGTGCACTAGAATTTACGCCCTACCAGATTTGCAAAAGGATGAAGCTCTTTGCATAATTGGTCAAAACGCTTGAAAGTCAGGGACTGCGGTCCGTCTGACAGCGCATTGGCAGGGTCATTATGTACTTCGATCATCAGACCATCGGCACCGCAGGCAACAGCCGCCTTTGCCATGGAGGGCACGTATTTGTAGGAGCCTGTTGAATGGGACGGGTCTACGATCACTGGCAGATGCGTCTTTTCCTTGAGGACGGGCACTGCACTGATATCAAGAGTATTGCGGGTGGCAGTCTCAAAGGTACGGATACCTCTCTCACATAATACTACATTTGGATTGCCCTCGGCAATAATATATTCAGCGGCATTCAGCCATTCATCGATGGTGGCGCTCAAACCTCTCTTTAATAATACGGGAAGACCGGATTTCCCGGCTTCCTTCAATAAATAGAAGTTCTGCATATTTCTGGCACCAATCTGTATCATATTTACATATTTCACGGCAGCGTTGATGGCATCCAGGCTGACTACCTCACAGATGGTAGCGAGACCGGTCTCTTTATTTGCCTCCTGCATATAGCGGAGACCTTCCTCCTCCAGGCCCTGAAATGCATAGGGGGAAGTCCTTGGCTTGTAGGCACCGCCACGGAGAATATTGGCACCGCCTGCCAGAGCGGCGTGGGCGATGGAAAGCAACTGCTTTTCTGACTCTACCGCACAGGGACCAGCCATGATGGTAAGGTTGTTGGGACCGATTTCTGTATTGCCTACCTTGATGACAGAAGGTTCCGGATGGAATTGTTTATTGCTCAATTTATAGCTCTCGGTGACAGGTACGATCTTCTGCACATCTTTATAGCTCATGATGCTGTCCTGTGAGAGCTTGGATTTATCTCCCACGACTCCGATGATAGTGACTTCTGTTCCCTCTGACAGATGTGCCTGTAATCCACTGTTGGTGATATAGGAAGTAACTGCATTTACACTTTCTTTTGCAGCGTTTGGTTTCATTACGATAATCATTTTATTTTCCCAGCCTTTCTTA
>JAQVCT010000052.1 GCA_028689655.1 Lachnospiraceae bacterium | reverse complement strand
AGAGGAACAAGTAGAGAAACAAGCAGAGGAACAAGTAGAGAAGCAAGCCGAGAAACAAGTAGAGAAACAGGTAGAGGAACAAACAGAGAAACAAATAGATACTGAGAAAAAGAAAAAAGATGAAGAAGAGAAGACAAAAAATAAACAGTAAGAATCAGTGATAAGGCTATATAGGAGAGCAACATGGAGAATACATCAGGTACATCAGAGTATAAGGGGGGACAGCAGGGAAAAGCCCATATTCCCTACCAGGATGATAAAGAATATATGAAAGACTGCTTTCATCTGTTGAGACTGCTGTTGGAGGGCGAGGTGGATCAGGAAGGCTATAGCTGTCTAAAAAGCAGAGAGGAAGTCAGCAGGAAGAGGGGCTTCATTCCTATATTCACGATCCTGTGTGAGAGATTTCAAGTGACGGAATTTGAGCGTTTCTGTATTCTGTTATCCTTATCCACCCAGGAGGATATCATCTTTGGAAGGTATTTTCAGAGAAGATCCAGGGATATGAAGAGCTATGCACCTACTGTTCATATAGCGATTTCAATGTATGAGAAGCTGAGGCAGGGAAATCGTGAGGCATTGTTAAGCGAATTGGAGAACAGTGAACGGCTTTCCAGGAAAGCATTGTTCTGGCTGGAGGATGGAAAGCAGGATGCACCACTGATGCGCCATATCAGGACAGGCGGCGCACTGTATCGGGCGGTCTACGGGCTTCCTGTCATGGCACAGACCGGGATGGATGTGTGGTCTTACCAGGAGGCATTGCAGGAAGGAACAGCGGAGATGCTGGTCAATGGGAAGCATCTGGAGAAACTCACCAGCTTTGCCAGGTTGTATGGGGAGAGCGATATGGAACAGGAATGCCTGATGAATCTGTATGGAGAATGGGGAATTGGCAGGAAATATATGCTGCGCCTTCTCTGCGGGAAGATGGGTATGGGAGGCATCCTGATCCTGAATATGGAGGTGCTGCAGGAGCTGTCAAGTGGGGAACAGAGGGAATGGCTGTCAAGTCTTAGAATCGAAAGTGTATTGAAGAATTGTTTGCTGGTGGTGGAACATTTTGACATGGATAGGAAACGTGATTTTTATGATCTGTTAAGAGAACTTACCACGGATATTCGATTGGCAGCAGTTCTCACGGACGCACCTTTGTCCCAGACGGATTTATCGGAGAAAATGCTGTTCCCCATAAAGTTTCAGGAATATCCCGGAGCGGAAAGTGTGGAGGTCTGGAAGCATTATCTGTCGCCCTATTGTGCACCGGAGGTGAGACTGGAAATCTACGGTAATAATTATCATTATACAGCGGGACATGTCAAACAACTCTCAGAGCTTGCCAGGGCGGAAGCAATGATGGACGGCAAAACACTGGTGGAGGATATGCATCTTAAAAAGGCTCTGCGTACGCAGAAGATGAATCAGAATATCAGTTATGCCACTTTACAGAACTGTACTTTTACCATGGAGGATCTCATGCTGGCGGACAAGGAGAAGAGAGTATTATCCAACCTCTGCAATCAGGTCCGATATCGCTACGTGGTAAATGAGGAGTGGGGAATGGATGGAAAGCTTCCCTATGGAAAAGGGGTATCGATACTGATCTACGGACCTCCTGGAACAGGTAAATCCATGTCGGCACAGGTCATTGCCAATGAGCTGAAGCTTGATATGTATCGTGTGGATCTGGCACAGATCGTGAGTAAGTACATAGGGGAAACAGAAAAATATCTTGCGGAAGTCTTTGAACTTGCCAGAAAAAACAGTGGAATCCTCTTTTTTGATGAGGCGGACAGTATCTTTGCAGCCAGAACAAGTGTAAGTGATTCCAAAGATAAGTATGCCAACAATGAAACGGCTTATCTCTTACAGAAAATGGAGGAATATGACGGAATCACCATACTGGCTACCAACTATCTGGGGAATATCGATCATGCATTCCGCAGGAGATTTCAGTATATTCTGGGAATCAATGCACCTGATGCGGCAGTGCGTCTGAAAATATGGAACTCTGTATTTCCGCCTAATGCACCTGTGGCCAACGATATTCACTTAGAGTATCTGGCAGAACAGTACGAGTTCACTGGGAGCAGTATTAAATCCGTCGCAAGAGCGGCCTGTTATCTTGCAGCAGCGGAGAAAAGTCCTGTTATGAAAAAGCATCTGGTGGAAGCTATTAAGGACGAACTGGTAAAGAATGGAAGTCCTATGGATGCCGTGAATGTAAGATTGTAGTATAAATTGTAGAATATTGTAAATCTTTAACAAAGCTTTAAAAAACTTCTTATATTATATGGTAGTATTATATAAAAGCAGATACGCTGTAGTATATTGTGGAATTTTACGGAAACGGATAAGAATAGCGAGGTGCGAGCGTGAAGAACAACCAATTATTACCTTTCGAACGGAATCGATATTATATGGGAAAAATGCTGACGTCAGCAGATTTTCAAACAGAACAGAGTTATTTCAATAATAAGAGAAGATTTATCAATCAGACTATATTTGGGGCGGGAATTGTATGCGGCTGCGGTGTGTATAGTCTGGATGATCTGTCCATTATCGTGGAGAGCGGGGTTGCCATTGACGATTATGGCAGAGAGATCGTCATCGATACTTCCGTGGTAAAGAAGATCTCAGCAGTACCGGGTTTCGAGGAACTGAACAGTAATAATGTATACCTTTGCCTGGGATATAAGGAAAAAAATATTCACTCTGTTTACACAGTGGCACACCAGGAAACAGGAGAGGAATATGAATATAATCGGATTGAAGAGGGGTATGATCTTTTCCTCATGGATGCAGATAAAGAAATAGAAGCATTCCAGATGGAAGAAGAGTTTTTCACCGGAATGACGCTTTTCAGTAATGAGGATTACAGGGTGGAATATAGCATGCCGGCCCGGGTCAGTGCAGGAAAATATGTAAAGGCTGTTGTAAGTATTACCAAATTGTCCACAAGAAATCAGGAACTTTCCTATACTTCTATCTTACAGATGCCCACCTTCTTCACAGAGGAGGGTACTCATGAGTTGGGGATTCAGTTTGATAAGGTGAATCTGATACAGGATGAGACCGTGAAAAAGGAATACTGGTTAAAGGCACAGGATACAGAATCCAGAGAAGCAGAGCTGGTATTAAAAGCGGGCAGCGAGAAAATCAGAACAGGCACAGAGGAATATGAACAACAGTCCGTTATGCCCATCAAGATCTCTATAGAGCAGGTTACACCGGAGGAGCTGGTCAGCAGTGAGATCGGTAAGCCCAGCCTGGAGATGCGCAATATGGTAGGAAAGAAAGACTATATTTATCTGGCAGAGATTACCCTGGTTCGCACAGAAAGTGCTTATATTATCGATGGGGTAAATGATCTGCGGACAGAACAGTATATTTCCACACCTGCAAATTATAAAAAGCATATGGAATATTTATCTTTCTATAGCAGTGATCATCATGAAGCGGCCGCATTGAAAGACCATGAAAACACTAAGGAGCTCCATGACAGGAAGAACGATGTAAGAGGTCCCCTGATCGCCACCGGTACACTGGAAATTCCCCTGGGAGATAATTCTAAAAAGGGTGATATCAGATATTCCGGAGAGATCATGCATGGTCTTGGTACGGGAAATGTGTATGTGGAAGTGGGATATGAATACTATGAGGAAGACAGGGCACTGGGTGCAAATGCAAAGTCTACCATATATGGTCGTCCCGAGCTGTTCCAGGAGGAAAAGGGCGGCGTCAGTGATGTGGAAACGGCGGTAAAAGTCCTCAATGATAAAGGAAGCTTTGTGGTGGCTGCACGCCTTGGAAAAGAACTGGACTATCTGGTACTTACCTATCGCTGGGTAGCGATTAAATTCCAGAATGGAGAGGAAATTGGCCTCGTGGATGATTTCAAGGATAAGAGCATCTCGGCTGAGACGCCTACTGTGGTACTTGGTACAAAGGACAGCTATTTCTTCAATGTGGTATTCCACAATATGAACAGCTGCTCTATCGCCTATGAGTTAACGGAGAGTGGAAGTGGATCGATCTCTTCGGATGGTGTCTATACTGCCCCTACAAAGGAAGGTGTCTACGAGATTCGCATCTATTGTACGGATATGCCGATCATATGCACTTACGCATATGCAATCGTTAAAAAGAAGGGAACAGAGGAAGAATAGCCTATGACATTTACAGTGGGTTCTATGCAATTGAATACGGTCAGAGAGGTGCTTCACGGCTCTGCAAATGACGTCTATATCTGTCAGGATATCAATGCGGCGAATGACACCTACTATACACTATGGCTGATTCGTGATAATACCATAGCGAAGAAATTCATCACTCTGTTTCATGAGGCAAAAGTAAAGGAAACCGAATACATTACATCCTTTTCCTATCAGGATAAATTCGGCATGGTATTCACATACAAAGCAGAACGTTTTCTGAAAAATTTCTATATGGGAAGTGCATTCTCACTGAACGTGTGCGAGACAATCTGTATCAACCTTGTGATGGAGTGTATTTCCTGTAATATGCCTTATCCTGTCCTGTATCTGATATTGACACAAAATCAGATACATATGTCCAAAGATAATGGAATTTTTTTTTCCTATCAGTTGGACTTTGATCAGTTTGATGAGACCAAAAAAGAGAAGGACTGCGTGATCATGTGTGCGCAGATCGTGTTAGAGCTTCTGGCAGCACATGAATCTGAAAAAGCGATCAGTTATAAGCTCCTGGAGCGGAAGATTCCGAAAGAAGGATACAGGAGTTTTACCGAACTGTATAAGGATATCCGTATGTCAGCCGTCTCCGCCAATAAGATTGGACTTAAGGGCAGACTGATGGCAGCATTCAAAAGAAATCAAGATCGATTATTCCGTTTTATGTTGGTAATATGTACAATTTTAGGGGTCATAGTATTGGCGATGCTGATTATGCAGCTTATCTATGGAGATGTTCCTTTTATGCGTTTTCTGATTAATCCATTTAAGCAGATCGGAACAGAATCAATGCTTCAATGAAGAATAGTTCTATAAGGAGCGTGGAGGTTTAGCAGAATGAAAAAATGGATTGTTTCCATAACAATAATCAGTGTTTTGCTGTTGGGTATATTAACTTATGGACAGTGTATAGCAGACGTTCCGGATGTGGACAACATCAATACATTCGTGGAGACAGATCAGAATGATCTCTACGTGGCGCAGAGTGGAAATGAAACAGACTGTATCTATAAGATGGATTCCCTTGGAAAAGTGTCACAGATCATATCCACATCTCATACCGATGTCATAAAGGGCATGAAGTTAGATGCACTGACCTATGGGGATGCGCTCTATGGATTCTATGAAGCAGGAGATACCTATTCATTGGTTCAGTTCGATGAGAATCTTGCCATTGAGAGAATAATCAGTACGGATGACTTCACCGGGGATAAAGTGGGGGAGATGACCATGATAGATCAGGTCATCTATGTGACACTGTTCAGTGAGAAAAACGCCATAGCTACGGTATATTCTCTGGATCTGTCTGATGAAAAAGCACAGTTCCAATCGGTGCTGGAGAGTAAGGCACCGGAGAACAGACATTATGTGGAGACCTGCTATGACGGCAGTCAAATTACAGCCAGATATGATAATGGACAGGACGACAGGAGCGATAAAGAACAGGACAAGCTGCCGGTAGAGCCTGAATTGATGGGAAAATTACTGGTATCTCTTTACATGAATGAGTCCAGTGTTGTTATTTACTTTTTAGTCTGCTTTAGTCTTTTGATGATTGTCATTCTATTAATACTCATATTGGGAAAGAGCAGATCCTATGGATTACAGAAATTTGCATCCATGGAAACAATTCTTGTGCTGGTACTGGCAGGGAGTATGGCAATCAATTACATGACCACGGAGAATACCTTAAAAACAGATAAAATGCAATATGCGAAATATCAGGCAGACTCATTAATGTCAGATCTTACCTATTATAATAAATTAGATACGGGCGATATCAGCTTCTGTGATTCTGATAATTATCAGAAGACCTATGAAACCTTGTTTTCCTTTGTAAAGCTGAGAAATCTGGAATCCTTTGTGGAAGATGTCGCCATCGTAAGTCTGGAGAATGGCACTTTTGTGGAAGAAGTGTCACTGAATGGTTATTATGGAAAGAATGTACAAAGAATAGGATCGGAAGAATTGACTACTTTGCTGGAAAATACGGTGGAGAACGCAGATTCCACAGAGGAATATATACGATATAAGGGAAAAGAGTATGGGGCATGGGTGGTTACCTGGCCGGATACCATTGCACAGTCTAAGCTGTTACTTGTCATTGTGCCGCTGGACGAACTGGTGTTACTGAGCAGAGATTATCTGTTACAGCTTTGCGTTTATGGAAGTATTCTCTGGCTTATGGGTACCCTGTTACTTATAATTGTCACATTTTTGGAATTTCGCTCCGTGCGTAAGCTATCTAAGACCATGGAAGCGGTGTGTCAGGGAAAACAGTCGACCTTTTCCAAACCCAGGGTGATGAATTGGGATCTGGAGCGCATGTGGAATTCGCTTTATGAGATATTTAAGAACAGAGAACGTCTGTTCTACTCTAAGAATGTCATGTTCAGGGCATTTTACAGATTTGCACCGAAGAATATCGAGAAGATTCTGGGAAAGGATTCTATCGCGGATGTGAAGATCGGAGATTCCATTAAGATGACAGGTGTTGTGGGCAAGGTGGCCATGACCGGTATCACAGATCCTTCCATGGAGAGTTATATGACATCCATGAATCATAATTTTGATACGATCTGTAAATATCAGACAGATTATGAGGGAGTGATCCTGGCAAGCGGCAGTAATCTTACCTCCATGACAGTGTTGTTTGATGACAGAGTTTCAAATGCAATTCAATTTGGTATCGATACTATGGTATCCCTGGAGGAATCAGGTGCGTTAGAAAAGCAGAATACGTTATTATTCTTACATGAAGGAACCATTGTCTATGGCGTGGCAGGGACAGAGGAACAGGCATTTCCCTATGTTATCTCAAGAGAGTTCGATGAGATGCAGGAATATATTCCGATTCTTCGGGATATGGGTACCAGAATGGTGGTAACTGAGAAGGTATACGAGAATATGCCGGATATGGTTTCCAGCCGTTATATCGGCTATATCCAGTTAAAGGGTCTGAATAAGAATGTGAAGCTGTATGAAATATTAGATGCTTATTCTGTTAAGATGAAGAGTCAATGGCTGAAAAATGTGGAAGCTTTTCAGCGAGGATTAAATCTGTATTATAAAAATGATTTTTATCTGGCGCGTAACACATTTACAGAGGTAGTAAAGAACTGTCCCGGGGATCAGATCGCAAAATGGTATCTTTTCACTTGTGAACATATGTTAAATACCAGCGTGGATGACACAACTGATTTTAAATATGGATTATTTTCTCAATAACGAAGAGTGACAGACAGGAAGTGAGAATCCAATGAATTTCTTTCAAGTATTGTTGATGACAATTAAATCGAAGATTACCCCTATGTGGACACGGGTAAAACTTTGGACCAATCTGAGTTTTATCAGGTCCCGTATACTTACAAAGGCCAGATCCTTCTTTTCCAATGTACTTACTGTAAAACCCAGACATAAGAAAGATTATTACCCATTTTTCGGATGGTTGGTCAGTAAACGACTGGCTTTTTCGGTAATGCTGGGAATCGGTGTGGCCAGCTTGTATTATCTTACTTTTGTGAATCCTATTTCTGTATTTCGTGGAGATGGGGATGCGGTCAGAACGTATTCCTATAGTTCTCTTCCATTACGTTTTACCAAGGGGAATGTGAAGATCAAGGCAAAATCCGGTTATGTTGCCTATGAGGGAAACGTGGAAAAGGGTCAGGTGACAGGTGCAGGTACTTTATATAGTCCGGATCGTGAGGTGGTCTATATGGGTGCTTTTCAGTCTAATAAATACAATGGACTGGGAAAAGAGTATTATCCCGGTCAGATATTAAAATACAACGGTTCCTTCGTGGATAACCTGTATGAAGGTGAGGGAAGTCTCTATCGCAAGAACGGTACAAAAGAATATGAGGGCACCTTCAGTCTGGGAATGAAAGAGGGAAAAGGAATCTTATTTGACAGTAGCAGCAAAGAGATCTATACAGGCAATTTCAGCAAAGACCAACTGCTGTATAGTGACCTCCTGGGGAAGAAAACAACAGATATTGCAGAGTGCTATAAGGGAGTGCGCAAGGTGTATACAGACGATAACTTTTTTGTGGTACACCTGCAGGACATCAATGCACTGTACACCGGAGCAGTAGGAGAGGATTCGCTGGATGGAAGTGTGAGCATAGATAGTGTATATGTGCTAAAGCATGGAATCTATATCAATGGTAAGAACTGCAGTGATATAGCTGATCTGGAGGAAGCTCTGGGAGATCCTGTCTATGAAGGCAATTCCACAGTGACCATGCCGGAGGCAGTGGCAATCAAAGCATTGAATGATTCAGGAGATACATTCTTTGACCCCATAGAATTGACGTTGGATGAAAGCTTTGAGGATGCGTCTACGGTGGAGAATTTTGAGAGTGAGTTTCTTCTGTATCTGTATTCTTATCGATATGAGAATCTGGTCTATACGTTCTATACCAATGAAAAATACGGTGCAATCGGTATCTACCAAATAGAAAAAGATGAGACAGCAGTTCAGACAGAGTAGACTTGCCGGAAAACTTATAAAAGGCACTGAACATGATGTTGAATATAAGGAGGGACAGGGAATGAAAAACCATAAATTACATAAAATATGCTGTTTTTTACTGTCCATCCTCCTGGTGTCAGGAATGCTCCATGTGGATACCATCCCATCACAGGCGGCTTATAATGGAAAACTTCGTTTGGCGGAGGTAAAGAGTATGGCACTATCCAACTCAGCAAGCTACCGTAAGATCAAAAATAAGATCGCCAATAAACAGGTCAGCTATCAATCAGCCGTGAAGGCGATCCAATTGAAGAAAAAGAAGATGTCTACCTTTAAATGGACACCTCTTCTCAGCTTTAAGTTTCCGGAGAACCCGACACTTGCAGATGAGTATGAATTTACCTTTAAGCCCTTACAGATACAGTCCCAGATCACGACTCTTCGTCATCAGCTGTCAGATGAGGTGTATGCAATCTATGAAACAGTGTCCAATCTGTTCGTACAGATCTATACCCTGCAGGAATCCATTGCCTTTGATGAAAAGTGCCTGGACAGCATGAACACGACCTTGGAGAAAAATCAGGTGAAACTTCTGATTGGGGAGGCGACCCAGTCGGATATTGACAAGATGAAGACATCCATCGAAGCCACAAATAACAGGATCGCAGCCAACAACAGAACCATACAGGAAAAAAAAGAAAAACTGTCGGATCTCATCAATCTGGATGTAACATCAGGTTACCAATTTGCCAGTCCCTATCAAAAGGCAACAATCACAAGAAATGATCTGGATCAATTACAGGATGCAGCACTGGCAAATGATCAGACTTACTTTGAGGCAAAGATGGCAAAGCAAATGGCAAATGTTTCCATGAACACAAATTATTCTCTCATGCGCAATCAATATGGTGGAAAGATGTGGCATATCGACAGCTTCTATCAACAGGCAAAAAATGGGAATAAGATTGATACAGATGCCATGAAGAGTGCTTATGATGCTCTGTTGAAGGATGTGGATCAGCCGTGGAATGGCAGCATTCGAATCATATTTATTAAAATACCAAAAGAGTGGTTCAAGGGTGATACCTCGGGTACACGTTATGTAGATGACGACCCTTATGCCCTGTATACATCCATTCTGGATTATCAGGAAGCCTGCACGGATGAACAGGTGGCGAGAAAAGAATTGACAGGGAAGGTGAGTACCAGCTTTAATGCCATGGTAACTGCCAGAAATTCCTATGAATCCCTGAAGGAAGAGTCGGAGAAGGGAAAGGCAGAGTTAGAAAAGAGCCTTTTGTTAAATACAGCGGGAGAGTTGACCTATGAGGAATTGAAAGATATTCAGGATGAATACGAAGAGACGCAGCGGACAGAATTGGAAGCATTGGACACCTATACACAGACGTTATATTCCTATGACAGACTCACCTGTGGCGCGGTATCCGCACTGCTGCGCGGTACGGATATTGACATGAATCCTGCGGTGGGCGGTAACAGTTACCTGGTGGAGGACACAGTGGATGGAGCCTCCTACTATATTCGAAGTATTGTGGAGGATGATGCCTTTGAAATCGGTGTCTACATTCCGGAAGATTTCTCGGTGGAGATCACGGACTTTGAGGTGTGGGTGGATGATACCAGACTGATCCCCAGGACAGCAGTTGATAAGACGGCCAGACACCTTACGTTTACCAAGGATGAATACGATAAGGTCTTTATCAGGTTTTATAACGAAGATCAATT
>JAQVCT010000020.1 GCA_028689655.1 Lachnospiraceae bacterium | reverse complement strand
ACGGCTTATAACTCCATTTTAACCTTGATTCTGGATATTTCATACCAAAATTTTATTTTTTCTGTAAAAAAATTTCAAAAGGTGGAATTTAAACTTGCAAAGTGGAATTTACTTCTGCAATTCACCCTTTTTTATATCCCTTTTTTATATCTTCTTTTTCTAACTTTTTATCCTCAGTCTGTTTTATAAAATATATCAGCTATCTGCAGATCCTCCGGGGTGGTAATTTTAATATTTCTATAGTCCCCTTTTACCAATTTTACCTTCTGATTTGTAAAGGTCTCCACCACCATAGCATCATCTGTCACTGCGATGCCTCTATGCGCTAACGTAGATTCTTTCTGTAGTAATGTTTCATATGCTTCACGCACCAGATCATATGCAAATACCTGTGGCGTCTGAATCTGCCACACCAGATTGCGGTTCGGCGTAGTACTGATATAGCCATCCCCGTCAGCGATCTTGATGGTGTCCTTTACCGGCATGGCTGTGACGCAGGCTTTCGTTTCCTTTACAGTCCCGTATAATCGCTCCAGGATTTTCTCTGTAATAAAAGGTCTTGCACCATCATGAATCCATACATGGCAGTTGTCTGTGCTGTCTGTAATATAGGTAGAGATCGCCTGGATACCAGCATGTACAGAATGATATCTCTCTTTTCCACCATGGACAATTTCGCGCACTTTTTGGAAAGAATAAAGCTTCACGATTTCTTCCCGTACATAATCCTCTTCCCCTGCACCCACTACTAATATGATATCTGTGATATATTTTGATTCTTCAAATGTATGGAGTGAATAGTAGAGCATGGGCTTATCATTCAATAACAGATACTGCTTTTTCCGGGTTGTGCCCATTCTGCTCCCTGAACCTGCTGCCAACACAATTGCGATATTTTTATCCATCTTATCTCACAAAAGCCTTTCTTGATATTTTTAGCGTTCGCCAAGTTTCAGATTAGGAACTGCGTTCAGGTCATAGCCGCTGCGCGTACCAGCCAGATATTCATAATATCCCGCAACGCCGATCATCGCCGCATTATCTGTACAGAAAATAGGGGAAGGGTGATAAAATTCAATTTTGCGTGCTGCACAGCTATCTTCAAATGCTTTTCTGAGATGTGCATTGGATGCCACACCACCAGCAATGGCAAATTTATCCATTCCATATTCCTTCACCGCTGCCAGGGCGTGCTCCACCAGCACGTCCACCACAGCTTTCTGGAAAGATGCTGCCACATCCGCTGTGTTAATCTCTTCATTTCTCATCTTACAGCCGTTGATATAGTTTAAAACAGCGGATTTTAATCCACTGAAACTAAAATCGTAGTCCGAACCCACCACTTTTGCTCTCGGAAAATGAATGGCATCCGGATTTCCTTCATTGGATAATTTATCAATCTTAGGTCCCCCCGGATAGCCCAACCCAATGGCTCTGGCAACCTTATCAAAGGCCTCCCCCGCTGCGTCATCTCTGGTGCGTCCGATAATCTCGTATTTTCCATAGTCCCGCACAATGACCAGATGAGAGTGACCGCCTGATACCACAAGGCACACAAAAGGCGGCTCCAGTTCTTTATTCTCTATATAATTAGCACTGATATGACCCTCGATATGATGAACCCCGATAAGTGGAATCCCTGTGGCAAAGCTGATGGCTTTTGCCGCAGACACACCTACCAGAAGAGCACCCACCAGACCTGGTCCATAGGTAACTGCGATAGCGGTGATGTCCTGTAAAGTTACATCGGCATCCGTCAGCGCCTGGTCGATGACCTGGTTGATCTTCTCGATGTGTTTTCTGGATGCAATCTCTGGAACTACTCCTCCATATAACGTGTGCAGTGCGATCTGGGAAGAAATCACATTGGAGAGTACCTCTCTTCCATTTTTTACCACGGAAGCTGCCGTCTCATCGCAGGAGCTTTCTATTCCTAATATATAGATATCTTTTTCTACTGAATTTTCCATCTTCTTTTTGTCCTTATTTATATCATAATTTCTGACTTGTTATTTCTATTTATCTCTAACGTTTATTGCTTCTGCTTTATCTCTTCCTCTTTATGATTATCCTCATCAGGGTCTGCCAGATCCCATCCATATATTTTCCAGTGACCTGCATCATCTTTTCTCAATAGGAATTGCTCTGTGCTATATTTCAATTCTGTTCCCTGTCGCAGGGTGAACATGCAATAGAGTTTTGCAAATTCAAATCCATCTGCTTTAAAATAATCTACCTCTGTGCTGGAAGACGTGGTAAAGCTGGAAATCGTATATTCTTTCTGTTTAAAACTCTGAATGTCTGTCCTGATATCAATGAGGTATTGATCCTCCAAATTGTTGGCCAGCAGTTCCTCGTCGTACAGTTCTCTTATTTTCAATGCCAGATCTGTTAATTCTTCCTCTGTGTATGTTTCGTTGTAAAATGCCTTGGTAATCTCGCAGTAATATTTCACCACCTCTTTGGGCGATGGAGGATACTGTATTTCAAGGTTATCCAATAGAAGACTCTGCACAACGGTCAATTGTGTGGACTCTTCTTTATTTGCTGCTGTCTTATTGGATAGATAAAAATAATAGGATACGACCATCATTATCAAGACAATCAATATGATGGTTCCTTTTATTCCCTTAAAACGGCCCATAGATTTCCCCCTAAATATGGCTAATTTTCTTCAACGTCTTCAAATAAGAGATCTACTGTTTTTCCATCTTTTCCGGCAATGGTATTTCTAAATATCTTTTTTACATCCCGCATATATTCTTCCGGGTGGGTCAATGACGGACTGTAATGTGTCAGCCACATTTCTTTTACCTGAGCTCTTTTTGCAAGTTCCGCCGCTTCATAAAATGTCATATGTTTGTGTTCTACCGCTTTTTGCTGCTTATCTTTTTCTCCATACATTCCCTCACAGATAAAAAGATCCGCGCGCTTTGCATTCTTTACGATACTCTCGGTGGGTCTGGTGTCGGTACAGTAGGTAAGTTTCAAACCTTTTCTGGGTTCTCCCAGCACCATGTCCGGGGTGAAAAGCTTTCCATCGCATTCCACATGCTCGCCCTTTTGCAGTTTATTCCAATATCTTTTATCGATTCCATAGGATAAAGCTTTATCCATCTGGAATTTTCCGATGCGATCTATGACGATGCTATATCCATAGCATAATACATTATGGTTCACCTTGAAAGCCTCAATGCGAAATCCGTCGAAATAAAAAGTCTGTTCTACTTCTGTAATCTCCACACATTGGATCTCAAAGGGAAGCTCCGGTGCGATGACGCGCAGTGCACCTACAACTCTGTTCAGTCCTTTGGGTCCTATCAGGGTAAGGGGTTCCGTCCGCTCCGCGTTGCCCATAGTGAGGAGCATACCCGGCAGCCCGCTGATATGATCTGCGTGATAGTGGGTAAAACAAATGACATCGATGGGCTTTGGGCTCCATCCTTTTTCTTTCATGGCAATCTGGGTTCCTTCCCCACAATCAATCAATACATTTTTTCCATTATATCTGGTCATCAGTGCCGTCAACCATCGATAGGGAAGCGGCATCATACCACCGGTTCCTAATAAGCATACATCTAACATTCCATTTCCTCATGTTGAACATCAGTCCATCCTGAATATATGGATTACAAATGGGCTGGTGCAACCTCTCCTCATTTCTATTACCTTACTGCCTCTTCTATTACAATCTGTGTTGACATTTTTGTTACAGATATTCCTTTGTTTCCTCCTGTTCCGCCGGTAACTGGAACTGTTTTACAAATGCATCATAGCATTCCTCACAAAGGTCAAACTTTTCGATCATTCCGTCTTTTTTTGAAAAATAACCGAAATGCTGTTCTATATTGCTACACTCCTCCAGGAGCATTCCATCCTTCACTTTTAAATGCTTATTACACATGTTACAGATTACATCTGTCAGTTCCTGCTGTTCTGAATAAATACGCATGATATTCCTCCTAAGTTTCTGAATCTATATGGTCTCTACGTATCAATTATACGGGAAACCTGACGAAAACCTAGTGGTAATTCATGACAACTGCCCAACTGTACCGAGTTGCTTCATCGCTTCCACATGATAACTGCATCCTCCGTGGGGTCCTCATAAAAGTTTTTCCGCATGCCTTCCGGTCGAAAACCTATTTTCTCATATACGTGAATGGCTGCCATATTGCTTTCCCGCACTTCCAGAGTATATGCTCTGACGCCCAGCTTTTCTCCGTCTTTCATAAGTTTGCATAACATATTGAGTCCAATTCCCATATTGCGGTATTCCGGTCTCATGACCACATTGGTAATTTCTCCCTCTCCCAGGATATTACGTAAGCCACAGGAACCGATCAATTCACCATCATCCGCCGCCACAATAAAGTGTGCGTATTCTGCTCTTACCATTTCCTGAAAATCCTTTTCCTTCCATGGATGTGTAAATGTATCTTTTTCTAACTTTGCTACCTCTGTGACGTCTTCTTCTCTCATTTCTCTAAAATCTATCATGACTATACTGACCTTCTCAATTTATCAAACAAAATGCAGTTAGCACTGCTGTTTCTGCTGTTCTATACGCTCCCGCTCCGCCTGCGACAGTCTCAGGTACTCCGGCTGGTGCTCCTGGGCAGTTTGTATCTTACCCTGTCTGTAGTAAATCTGTGCAAGCATTGCAACGCTTGCCGCACTCTGACGATTTCGATGTGCCGGTGCCAGGAGATATGGTACCTTCAGATCCTCTTTGATCTTATCTGCAAAGACCGGAATTCCATCTCCCACAAAAGCAACGCTCCTGCCAAGTTCATTTAAACGCAATATCATCTCATCCATGGTAACTGCACATCGGGAAATGATGGTCTGGAATTCGTAGGAAATCGTTCCAAACATATGTTCTTCCCTGGTCTCCAGAAATTCAAAGACTCCTGTGTATACCTGGCCCCTTCTGGCATCCATGATGGGACAGATCAACTGGCTGCTGCCATACATATTGTAGGCAAGTCCCTCAATGGTAGGCACTGCAATCAATGGCTTTTTCAATGCAAGACCAAGACCTTTGGCAGTAGCCGAACCAATTCGTAAGCCTGTAAAAGAACCCGGACCTGCTGCCACTGCAATGGCATCTATGGTATTGAGATCTAATTCAATCATTTTCCCGATCTCATCCAGCATGGGAAGCAGGGTCTGTGAATGGGTCTTTTTATATTGAATGGTATATTCTGCTGTGAGCGTATCATCTTCCATAATGGCTACGGAAGCCACCAGGCCTGAACTGTCTAAGGCAAGTATCTTCATGATCTGTTCCTCGATTTCCGTTATTACTTATGATTCAAGAATTAAATTTACACTTCTTACAATTTATTTCTTATGATTTATTTCTTGTAATTCAGTTCTTATGATTCAGTTCTATATTTGAGTTTTATGATTCAGTTTTATGATTCACTACCTATATTTTCTATGGTAATCCTGCGATAGTCAAATCCTTTTTCTATATTTTTCTCAATGGTGATTTTCTTATAATGAGCTGGAAGAATCTCGCGGATGAGGTTTGCCCATTCGATAAATGTAATGCCCTCCCCGTAGAAGCAGTCTTCATAACCAATCTCTTCCATCTCCTCCACATCTCCAATACGATATACATCGAAATGATAAAAAGGCATTCTGCCTTCCTCGTAGATCTGCACGATGGTAAAAGTAGGACTGCAGATGGGTTCTGTAATACCTAATCCCTTTGCAACGCCCTGTGTGAGGACGGTCTTTCCAACGCCCAAATCTCCATTCAGGGTATAGATTTCCCCGGACTTTGCCTGCTCTCCGATACGCGCTCCAAGAGTCAGGGTTTCCTCGGGACTCCAGGTCTCTATTACTTCTATATGATCTGCTGTGTGTATTTCATTATTATCTATTTTTTTAACTTGTATTTCTTTCATATCTGTTTCTTTCACATCTGTTTCTATTTCTTTATCGTCTATTTCTATTTCTTTGTCATCTGTTTCTATTTCTTTGTCGTCTATTTCTTTCGTGTTTTCTTTTACTTGATTGCTCATCTCTGACATCTGATATCATGCCTTTCCAACTGTTATATTCTATTATGTTTGGTACTTTTCCATCTGTCTTATGATTCTACTTATATTTATTTGACGATACTAGGGTCAAAAGGTCATGCGTTTCGTGCTCGCACGAAAAGGCATGAATTTGGGACCCGTAAAACATGAGAAAGTAGCCCGATTAGGGCGGATTTCGAATGTTTTTAGGATTATGCATCTATAAATGTATCTTGCTCCCTATGCTTTGATGTTTACCTTCTTAGGGGGCATGTGGGTGGATATCATCTCAATAATCGCCGGAATCTTTCCCTCCAGATCTCTCTTGGGGAAAACGGATGCATTTATCTTGGAAGTATACAGGATAATGCTGTTCCTGGTGGAAACTGCTTTGTACATATCCTGCCATGCCTGCTGCTGCACCGCATCTCCCTGGGATATCTCCACACCTTCATCCGTCATCTTAAAATGAAGCGGCTTCTGAAATGCAGGATTGCCCGCGATCTGGCGCTGTGCCTTGAGCAATAGAGTCCATGGCAAATAGGCAATGATAATAAATCCCAATATGACTGATATAAACGGACCATTCATAAAAAAATTGGCAATCAGCAAAATTCCCACCATGGTTCCCATAATGCCACTCACACTGGAATATGTATGGCGAAGCATATAATCATATAAATCCCTTGCTTTTATCTGTACGTCAAATTCAATCTCCATCTATCTGTAACCTTTCTATCACTTAGCCCGATATCTTACCATTCAAGTCATTTATCATATCAAATAAAAATACCCTGTTTAGCCTGCCATTTTCCCATTCAGGTCATATCCCATATCAAATGAAATTACATTACTTCGTAAAAAAGCACCTACAGAGTAGGTGCTCTTCCATCTTATTATACTAAAATTCAAACAAAGTGCAAGTTATTCATGTCGTAAAGCTTCAATAGGACTTAATTTTGCCGCTTTTTTGGCGGGATAGATTCCAAAGAAAATTCCTACACCCGACGAGAACAATGTGGCGATCAGTATGGTGGACAGCCGCACATCCGGTCGGAAATGAATGGCAGTGCATACAATATACGCTCCAAAGGTACCGAACATGATACCGATCACACCGCCCAGCAGTGTAATAATCGCTGACTCCGCCAGGAACTGGGTAAGGATGGATCTTGTCCTGGCTCCCAGTGCCTTTCGAATCCCAATCTCCCTCGTCCGCTCCGTCACAGATACCAGCATGATGTTCATAACGCCGATACCTCCTACCAGGAGGGAAATCGCGGCTACAAATACCACGAAGATCGTGATGGTATTCAACACACTATTAATAGAGGACATCTGATCCTGGAAAGACTGTATCTGGAACATCTCTTCCCCACGGACATTGTGTCTCGCCTCCATCAGTCGAATAGAATCCTGTCCCACCTGTCTGGAGTATTCCGGATTGGTAGCTGCGATATACACGAAGCTGAATCCTTCCACATAGAAACCATAGGAGGACCCCATCACACTGATGGGCATTTCCACCTGTACCGTATCCGTCTGTCCCATCATACTCATAAGGGAGGATGCGCTGTCCGCACGAATTCCTACAATAGTCAGGGTCTGTGATGCGTTATACATGGAAACCTCCAGATCCATGCCTACCACATTGGTGGTTCCAAATAATTTTCTGGCGGTCGCCTCCGTGATCACACAGACCTTTCTGGCAGATTCATATTCATCCTTCGAAAAATATCTTCCTTTTACAATTTTGTCGTTGGTATAGAACTCCAGCCAGTCATTTCCACCTACTACATAGCCATCAAAGTTTCCTTTTCTCCCTGAAGCGATACAATTCATCTGATAGCAGGGCGTGACGCCCTTGACGTTTGGTACTTTTTCTTCAATCGCATCAAAATCATCCTGGGAAAATTCCATCTTGGTCTTATTCTTATTAGAATCAATGGCAAGGTAAATCAACCCACCGGACATCTCATTCAATTCATCATTAATCTGACCCTTGACACCATTTCCGATAGATATGATCATAATGACCGAAGAAATACCGATGATGATTCCCAGCATAGTAAGGATGGATCTGCCTCGATTGCTCTTGATGTTCATGATGGCAATCTTAATATATTCCCATATTTTAGACATTATATTGCCCTTTCCTTTCCTATTCTGCCGCCTGTGTAGTTGCCTCAGTGCTGTTCATTGTCATCACATGGCTTCCCTCGCTCACGCCCACCGGCAATGTTGGGATGATCTGATCTCCTTCGTTCAGTCCCTCTTTGATCTCTGTGTAATCATCGGAAGAGATTCCAATCACTACATTTCTCTTCTCTACGATACCATCCCCATTGACTACATAGCAGAAATCACCTTTGTTGTCTGCATTGACAGATTCGATGGGTGCCATAACGACATCTTTCGCTTCACGTGTGTGAATAATCACTTTCGCTTCAATTCCCAGGACTACCTTATCGTCCCCGTCCTGAATATGTACTTCCACAGTGACCATGGGGGTACCTGCGGCATTTGGCAGTGCCACATGGTTGATCTTGCTGACAACACCTGTATAAGCATTTCCATTGATGGTGATATCCGCTTTCTGTCCTTCTGCCAGTGTCTCCAGATCGTACTTGGATACAGACAGCTGCACCTTTACGTTTTTATTACTCTCCAGCGTGAGTAATTCGGTACCATCAATGGCTGGACCGCCTGCGGTGGCGTTTACTTTTGTTATGACTCCTGAGAAATCTGCTACGATACCTTTTTTCGCATTTTCCAGCACTCTGGCAGCATTCTCCGCAACTGCCTGGTTTGCCTCACTTGACAACTGTGCCGATTTTAACGCAGCGGCATTTTTGATAGCTGCCTCCGCTCCCTGCTGACGGCTTTTTGCCTCATTGTGTGCAATCTCCAGGTCAGAATAATCATTTTTCGCCTGTATCAGTTTATCTTCCAGATTATCCTTTGTCTTATAGTCTTCCAGCTTAGATAGTTCATTACCTACGCGGGACAACTCATTATTGTAATCTTCTATCAGTTTGCGATAGGTATCTCTCTTCTTACTCTCCAGATCCTCTTTTCCCAGTTCGTAGTTAAAGTTATTAATGCTTCTGTTCAGACTGTACTGCTGACTGTAAAGATCCGCTCTCTTTTTGATCTTCTCATCGCTGATGCTGTCTTCCAATTCCTTCACGTACTTTTTCTGAAATGCGGCAATTGCCTGATAATTCTGTACATCTGTCACTGCCTTTTCCAACTGGGCCTGATATTTGGCATTCTCCTGTGCTTCTCCCTGATAGGCGTAGGCGCTGGACTCACCAGTGAGAATGACTTGTTTGCTGTTCGCCTCCAGTGACGCAATATCAAAAGTCAGTAATTGTTCCCCTTCCTTTACCACATCACCCACAGCTACATTTACATCCTGGATATTGGTCTTGGTCGTAGCATCCGAAAAATAAGTTCTGGTAACCTCACTTTTAACACTGCCGCTGGTTTCAATGGATGATTGGATATCCCCCTTGGCTGCTGTTATGGTGTCCACCATAACTCCCTTTTCTTTGGCAATTGCGCTGTTGATCACCGTAAATCCAATGGCAATTACCACCACACCCACTATGACCCCAATCCATATTTTTTTCTTTTTCCTGGGATTCATCTTTGTTCTCGGTTGTTTTTCGCTTTTTTCTTTTTTGATTGTCAATTCCTTCATCTTTTCTCCCTTTTCCATATACTCATGATCTATTTATTGCCCCTCGCCAAGACTCAGCGGCAGGTCATCAGGCTATTCCTTCCTGCAATTCCTGATAAAAGTCATCCTCTATCTGTCCATCTTTTATCTTAATCACACGTTTTGCCTGTTTTGCAATATCATCATCATGTGTGATCAATATGATGGTCCTGCCTTCCTCATGTAATTCTTTTAAAATTCCCATGATCTCCCTGGTGGAGTTGGAATCCAGATTACCGGTGGGCTCATCTGCCAGGATGACTGGCGGTGCCTGGGCAATTGCTCTGGCGATTGCAACACGCTGCTGCTGTCCACCTGACATCTCAGATGGTTTATGAGTCATACGTTCTCCAAGTCCTACCTTTTCCAGCGCATCAACGGATAGTTCCTGCCGCTCCTTTTTGGATATGCCTCTGTAGATCAATGGAAGCTCCACATTTTCATATGCTGTAAGATTCTGTATCAGGTTGAATCCCTGGAAAATAAATCCGATCTCAATATTCCGAATATCGGATAACTCATCATCACTTAGTACGGATACATCTTTCCCATGAAGGTAATAACTTCCACTGGTGGGTACATCCAGACATCCCAGCATATTCATCAATGTTGATTTGCCCGATCCTGAATGTCCTATGATTGCCACAAACTCTTTTTCCTTAATGGATACATTTACATGATCCAGCGCGCGTACTTCATTTTCTCCCGGATTATAGATCTTGCACATATCGTTGATCTCAATCAACGCTCTGGACTCCTCATTCTCCCTTATTTCACTCATCCTGATAACCATGCCTTTCTTAAAATAGAGCGGTTCCTTTTTTGTATCATTGTACTATTTGTTTAATACAATAATATGTTCTCCTGCGTTTGTCAACACTTTATAATTATTAAAACGTAAATAGATTAAAAATAACTTCAGTTTCTCATTAAGTTTTTCTTAGGATTAAAAAAGAAGGGGAAAACTTGACAATTGCTGTCAAATTTTCCTCTTCTGAGATTTTCCCTGTAATCTATGCAACTTTCATCTATCTATATTTCCTTTATCTGCTTTTGCCTATTTGAAAATAGGACTTATTTTCTTATATAGTAACATCGTAATGGCAGATACTGCAATTCCTTTCAGCAAATTGAACGGTGCCACCGCGAACATAACGAGGGTCTTCACATCCGTGATGGCCGGATTCACCGCAGTGCCCATTCCCACCAGCGCCTCCATGGGCATATTGAAGGCTTTGGAATATGCCGGCAGCAATACCAGACCATTCAGCGCACTTCCAATGATGGTCATCACCAGCGTCCCCACTGCCATACCAATGATGGCACTCTTTCTGCTCTTTTTCTGTCTGTAGATTATGCCTGCCGGGATGATGAGGCCACATCCAATGATGAAATTGGCAACCTCCCCCACTCCTGCTGTGACAGTTCCATTTAATACAAAGTTCAGAAGTATCTTGATCAATTCAATAATAGCACCTGCCATTGGTCCCATGGCAAAGGTTCCGATCAGGACTGCCACTTCGCTGGCATCAATCTCATAAAAACCAGGGGCGAACCACAAGGGTAATTCAAAGAGCATCAATACCGTTGCCACCGCTCCCAGCATAGCGATTTGAATCATGTGTTTTACATTTAATTTTTTGTCTCTACTATACATCTGTTTCTCTCCTTTGATAGCAGGAAATTCTTCATCACATCCAACTCCATTGTGAGTGCATGTACAGAATATAGAAAAAACCCCGCATAAAATACGGGGTTTCCAATTCACACTCTCACATGCAGTGCATATATACTCTTCTATCATCCAGACTTTACTGTCGGTTTTGGAATCACACCAAATCAGCCACTTAACGTGGGTCGCGGACTATACCGCCGGTAGGGAATCACACCCTGCCCCGAAGAATTTCTCTATTTATTTTCAAGTAACTATACCATGGAAATACCACGAAATCAAGCCTTTTCTTCCTAGTCTATTTTTCCCCTAAAATGAATTCTTTAATTCCATTTATCACTATAATGATATCTACAGGCTAATATATAAACGTTATCATCATCAATCTTATAGATAAGCCTATCCTTGTCATTTATTCTTCTGCTCCAATATCCAGCTAGATTTCCAGTTAATGGTTCAGGTTTTCCGATTCCTTCATTTCCATTTCTGCATATATCCTCTATTAAAGCATTTACTTTCTTTAATGTCTTTCTATCTTCTGTCTGCCAATAAATATAATCTTTCCATCCGTTCTCTGTAAAAAATCTATTCATCAGCACTAACCTCTATTAGATCATGGCTCTGTACTTTTCCATTTTCCAACTGTGATTTTGATTCCATTAACCAGTCATAATTAGCCTTGTTTCCCATGACATATACGTTTTCCATTAAATTGTTATAGGATTCCTCTGAAATCATCACGACATTTTTATTATTCTTTCTGGTCACAATCATAGTTTCATAATTATCTGTAACAGTGTCCATATATTCTTTCATATTATCTCTAAGATTTGTATAATTAACAGCTAACATATTACCGCCTCCATTCTGTACAGTTTTCTGTACTCATATTATAACGTACAGTTTTCTGTACGTCAACCTATATACTAATATTATAATACTAGGGTCAAAAGGTCATGCGTTTCGTGCTCGCACGAAAAAGCATGAATTTGGGACCCGTAAAACATGAGAAAGTAGCCCGATCAGGGCGGATTTCGAATGTTTTTAGGATTATGAAAGCACGAAGTGCGAAATAATCCGTAAGTATCAAGGGTCAAAACACCTTTTAACCCTTACATCATATTATATGCAATTATTACTTATTTTTACATCCTCGAAATTCATAGCCAATTACTTTAATTACCCTTGAACATCATGGCTTTGTTTTAATCCATCCATTCAATTCCAACGAACAAATATATGAAACGATCCCAGAAAATGCATAGTGCATTAATTTCAAAATATAGCAAAAAGGGAAGAGATTACTCTCTTCCCTAACTTATCATTTCTATCATATCGAAGCTTATTCCTGCATTTTTGCGTAAATTATGTGTAAATAGGTTTCCCAACATGCTCCAGATGCCCATTTTAAGCCATTCTTAAGCAATAGGAATTTTTTTTGTATTATTTTTCTCGTCCAATCTCATGGTCAGTGAGATTCTCTTCTTTGCCACATCCACATCCAGCACCTTTACATCCACGATGTCGCCAACGCTCACTGCCTCCAGGGGATGCTTGATAAAGCGGTCTGTGATCTGTGAGATATGAACCAGACCATCCTGATGAACACCGATGTCCACGAAAGCACCAAAGTCAATGACGTTACGCACAGTTCCCTTCAGGATCATGCCCGGTTTCAGGTCTTTCATATCCAGGACATCACTTCTAAGGATGGGTGCGGGCATGTCATCACGCGGATCACGGGCTGGTTTCTCCAACTCTTTCAGGATATCCGTCAATGTGATCTCGCCGATTCCCAGCTCCTCCGCCAGTTTCTTTTTATCCTTTACCTTTTTCTCCAGACCGCCGATGGTATTTTCCCTGTCGGTATTATTTGCATTGCCTGCACCTGCTGTCTGCTTCTCGGTCTCCTGCTGCAGTGCAACACCGCCCATAGCTGCTGCCATGGCACGTCCCATGGCCGTATTGGTATTGCGGATCACGACCTTCTGCACTGCCGGTTTCCTGTCCTTAACAGCCGCTTGCTTATTGTTATTATTCTTATTGTTGGTACTCCTTACAGATTTTTTCTCTTCCGCTGCCTTTTTCTGTGCTGCACGGACATCCTCCATGGTCAATCCCAGTTTGTCCAGCAGTTTCTTACAGGCTGCATAGGATTCCGGATGGACACTGGTGGCATCCAATGGATTCTTTCCATCTGATATACGCATAAATCCGGCACACTGCTCATAGGCTTTGGGTCCCAGCTTTGGCACTTTTAACAGCTGCGCACGGCTAGTAAATTTTCCATTTGCCTCTCTGTATTCCACGATATTTTTCGCAATGACCTTGGAGATACCGGAGATGTATTCCAGCAGGGATGCGGATGCCGTATTCAGATCCACACCTACTTTATTTACGCTGTCCTCCACCACACCGGACAGGGCTTCGCTTAGTTTCTTCTGATTCATATCATGCTGGTACTGACCCACACCGATGGACTGGGGATCGATCTTCACCAATTCCGGCAGAGGGTCCTGCAGTCTTCTGGCTATGGATGCAGCACTTCGCTGTCCCACGTCAAAATTGGGGAATTCCTCTGTGGCTAATTTGCTGGCAGAGTACACGGAGGCACCCGCCTCGTTTACAATGACATACTGTACCGGCGTGTCCAGTTCCCTGATTAAGTCCACGATGACCTGCTCCGACTCTCTGGAAGCTGTTCCATTTCCCACAGAGATCAGGGATATGTTATATTTCCTGATAAGTTTTTTCACTTCCACTTTGGCCTGCTCCACTTTATTCTGGGGTGCAGTTGGGAATATGACTTTGGTATCCAGCACTTTTCCTGTGGCATCTACCACGGCAAGCTTACAGCCTGTCCGGAAAGCAGGATCCCATCCCAGGACAACTTTCCCTGCGATAGGCGGCTGCAATAACAGCTGCTCCAGATTCTTACCAAATACATTGATGGCACCATCTTCCGCCTTTTCCGTGAGATCATTGCGGATCTCACGCTCAATGGCAGGGGCGATGAGTCTGGTATAGCTGTCCTCCAACGCTTCCTGCAGAATCGGACTTGTGATGGGATTCTCTCTGGTAATCACTTTCTTCCCAAGGAACATGAAGATACGCTCCGTTGGTGCCTCGATCTTCACATTGAGTATCTTTTCTTTCTCACCACGATTCAATGCCAGGGTTCTGTGTCCTGCCACCTTTTTAATGGGCTCTTCATACTCATAATACATCTCATAGACGCTTTCCTGCTTACTGTCCTTCGCTGTACTGACGATCCTGCCCTCTTCCATGATGGCACTGCGGATATAGCTTCTGTAATCTGCATTATCGGAAATCCCCTCCGCTATGATATCTTTTGCCCCCTGAAGTGCTTCCGCCGGAGTCTTTACTTCTTTCTCCGGGTCCACGTATTTCTCTGCTTCCTGCTGGATTGGTGTGGTAATCTCCTGAGCAAGTATGGTGTCTGCCAGACCCTGCAGTCCTTTTTCCTTTGCCACACTGGCTCTTGTCTTTCTCTTAGGTCTGTATGGGCGATAGAGATCCTCCACCACGACCATGGTCTCCGCTGCCAGAATCTGCTGTTTTAACTCTTCTGTGAGCTTTCCCTGTTCCTCAATACTGCCAAGAACCTGCTGTTTCTTATCCTCCAGATTACGTAAATAAAGTAATCTCTCATGGAGATTACGCAATACTTCATCATTCAGGGAGCCCGTCACTTCCTTACGATATCGGGAAATGAAAGGAATGGTATTTCCCTCATCAATGAGCTTAACTGCCGCTTCCACCTGCCATTTTTCCACTTTTAATTCATCTTTTAATCTCAAGATAATGTCCATAAATAATTTCTACTCCTGCTCTGCATTTTATGCGTTCTGACTTCTCGTTCCATTATATAGGAAAGACCCCGTTCATTTCAAGAATGAATTGTATTATTATATGGGAAGTGATAAACTACCATATATAGATACATAAATACAATTTTACAAATTATTATCGTCACAAGGAAGGAATCATTATGGACTATAATCAAAACGGATCGCAGAACCAGTACCCTTACGGTATGCCGAATCCCTATGGCAATCAATATGACCATGCCAGCATACCTCCTGTGAAGCGCGCCAATTCCATGGCTGTTGCTTCCATGTCTATGGGTATTATCTCACTGGTACTTGCTTTTACCTGCACGCTGTATCCCACTTTGATATGTGGTGGTGTTGCAATTATATTCGCACTTTTATCAAAGGGAACAGATGCCAAGATGCACAGCAATGCAAAAACAGGTCTGATTACCGCAATTATTGGTCTTTTATTTGACATCGCGGTAATAGGAATCTCTATGATGCTGATTTTCTCCCCTCTGGCTGTTCCTGAATACAAAAATGAATTTAACAGAATGTATGAACAGATCTATGGTGAGTCCTTTGACGATACCATGAAAGAGATATCCGGAGATATGTAAGGAGAATTGCTATGATCAATGGAATTAATAATAATACTGCTCTTAATTATGGAGAATCCTCCATCAAAAATTCCGGTGGTAAATCCTCCCCCGCAGAATGTGAGACCTGTAAGAATCGTAAATATCAGGACGGTTCTGATGAGATGGTTTCTTTTAAGTCTGCCTCACACATTTCCCCGGAAGCCTCTGCCAGCAAAGTACGCGCACACGAACAGGAGCATGTAAGCAATGCCTATCAAAAGGCCTCCGAAAAAAATGGCAAGGTAATCTCCGCCACCGTATCACTGCGAACGGGTGTCTGTCCGGAATGTGGACGTTCTTATGTGGAAGGTGGTACTACAAGCACACAAATAAAATATTACAATGAAGAAAATCCTTATCAGCAGGATAAGAAGACTACAGATGCCATCTCCCTTGCGGGAATGAATGTCAATGCTGTCTGCTAGGGATCTAAGGAGTATTAATTTCGTATGAATAACTTTAAAAGTTCTGCTACTTTAAAATCAAAAGCAAAAGGTGTTATGTTAGGAAAATATGGAACTGCTATTTCTGCATTCCTGACGGTGGAGATCATCATATTTTTTATTCAGATGATCGTCTCCGCACTCATCAACACCAGCACGGTATTTGGAAATATCACCTATTATTGTATCATATTTATCATACAACTGATCGCCGGTATTTTCTCTCTGGGGCAGTCCCGCCTTTATATGAATATGAGCTGTGATTTCCCATACTCTCTTGGAGATGTTTTCTACGGTTTTACCGCACACCCTGATAAGATTATTATTATCCAGTTCTTGCTGGGCTTGATGGGCGGGCTTTGTATGGTGCCGGCAGTCATATTTGCTTATCTCTATGCCGCCTTAAATCTTCCTATATTCATGCTGTTAATATCCGTATCCGTTATCATCGGTGGATTTACTGCCTGTGTTATTATGCTGACCTATTCTCAGGTGAACTTTCTCATCTTAGATTTTCCTCAGTATTCTGCCATGGAAATCATGAAATTAAGCAAGCGGTTGATGAAAGGGTATCGCGGAAAGCTTTTTTATATCATCGTAAGTTTTCTGCCACTGGTGCTGCTCTCTCTGGTCACCTGCTGTGTGGGTTATCTCTGGGTCATCCCCTATATCAATGCCACCTCCGCACAGTTCTATCTGGAACTGATACGGATGAGAACGAATCCTTCCAGTTGTTAAATTCATGCTACATAGAGTTCAAAAAAGCGAAGCACTATTTTTACAGTGCTTCGCTTTTTGATTCCTGTCTTTTTTATCTGATTATTATCTGACTATTATCTGATTATTATGTGGTCACTGCTTGATCACCATCTGATCATTAGTTCATTATTCGTTCATGGTTATTCTATCGTATCCAGTTCAAACTGATTATCCATTCCTGTGATGGCAAAGGTATCTACACCGTCATGGGTAAAGGAAGTCCTTTTCTCAAATGCTGTCACATCATGACAAACACCATCCTGAAATGTTCCTGTAATAGAATCGCAGGCATAAATGTGCAGGGTACTTCCCACCATGCCCGGGAAGCTAAATACCATGTTACCGGCATCCTGCTGTACTTCAAATGCGAAAACGGGGTTATCCTGCTCATCTGTCACGACGATTTTCTCACCCTTTTGATACATGGTATTGGATTTCACATTTACCAATCCCTGTTCCGATCCGTCTTTGGCAGCATTGGTAAAGGAGGAAGTTCCCACGATGAAGACACCATCCACATCTACCCCATCTCTGGCATTGAAAAAGTGCTCCACCGATGTGGAACCGATGATGGTGGCATTGACATTCATCTCACCGTCTGAATCCATCACGTCATCCGCCGCATGGATGACCAGATAACAGTCAGCGATCTCCAGATCCTCGGATATATTCAATCCATCCTCCGCACTGTTGATATCGTAACCGCCACCCTGTAATCGAAGTCTTGTCTTGGATTCGATTCCTTCCAGATCGGATATGACCATCAGTTTGCCTGTATCACCGCTGATAGACATGGTCATCCTGGTAGATACCGCGCCCTCACTGGCATCTCCGTCCCCATAGATGTTCATACTGTTAGAGCCATCAAGGGTATTGACAGAGCCATCTGCCAGTTTGATACGGATTCCGGCATATGTGGTATCTCCGGTCTCCAGCACGTTTTCAATCTTCATCGCCGGGCCGTAAGTGTTCTTGATCTCCACCTGATCCAGCTCCAGCTCCGCCTGCTTATTTCCATCGGCAATGGCATCCGCTCCAAGATCCACCAGCACTTGTCCTGTCAGCTTGCCTTTCAGCTTAAATTTACCTGGCTGGGCGATCTTCACCAGGGTGTTTTCACCGTCTACCGTACCTGACTCATCCAGATAAGCGATGGGAATAAATTCCACCGCATCGGATTGTGGTGTCTCCATCTGAGCGCTGAGATCTATCTCCACCACATCTGTGTCTGCAAATATGATCGTATCCGTTTCCGGCGTCTCATCTTGTCTGCATAATATCAACGTCTCGATTCCCTGCATGGTATAATGCAGTTCCTCGAACCTGGCATCGCAGGTCACTTCCCTGGCAGTGCCATCTGTCAGTTGTATGGAAAGCTTTATGGGATCGGAAGCTGTGGACTTCAATTCCGGGAATACCCAGGCATGTGCTGCGGTATCATAGGATGATGCCGTCCCATCCTCTTTGGTGACACCGCTGATCAGTACCGCCTTTTCATCCGATAATACCGGTCTGGTGTCTCCCATCTCCCATCGATACCAGTGGGCGATCTCATATTTCACGGACAACTCCCCCAGCATGCTGTTCAGGTTCTGAACAGCTCTTGTCTGATTGCCAAGCTCTACCTCATCACTGGTGTGATTCTCCAGTTCAAAGCTGCCGCCCCTGTTGGTATAGCAGTTCATAAGTGTACTGCCCTCTGTATCAGCCACAATTCCCTGTACACCCATCTCTTCCGTGGCAAGATTGGCACAATTGATATAGGTGGCAGTGCCGGAACCTGCCATACCGCCTGCTGTCTCCCCATTCACTGACGCTGTGCTGTAGCAGTTGGCGATCACTGCATTTTCCGTGGTGACTGCCGCGATGGCTCCACAGGTATTGGCTTCTATGGTACTGTCCTCTATGCGAAGATTCACTACCATTCCATTGAGCAAGGCGAAAAATCCTGCATACGCATCATTCTTACAGGTCAAATTGGTGATTTTATGGCCGGCACCGTCAAAGATACCTGCAAAGGCAGCATTTCCATCCGCCGTTCCGATCATCTCCCAATTATCCACAGATGACAGATCCATATCATTTACCAGCGTCACATATTGCCCTGTAAAAGTATTTCCCTCATTGACATCCCGGGCAAACTGAACCAGTTCGTCTGCCGTCTGTATCTTAAAAGGTGTCTCACGAGTTCCTTCCCCCGGGAGGGAGCCTGCGGCACTTTGGGTCTTCCCCTCAGATGCCGGGCCTCCATCGGGATTCTCATTGCCACATCCACTCACCATGAACAGCGCGATGAACACCGTGCTGATTAACAGCTTTACTCTATATTTTACCGTCTTACATTTTATAGCATTCTTCTGCATCTTACTTCTATCCTCTTCGTATCATGCGCTGTCTTTGCAGATACCTATAAAGTCAAATTATGATTGATTGATCCACTTTAAATAAGCATTGATGAAGACGTCGATTGCACCATCCATAACTGCATCCACATTTCCCGACTCTGCATTGGTTCTATGATCCTTTACCAGGGTGTATGGCTGCATCACATAGGAGCGAATCTGATTTCCCCATCCGATATCCTTTACTTCTCCTCTGATGTCTGACAGTTTCTCTGCGTTCTCTTCCTGTTTTAAGAGAAAAAGCTTTGCTTTCAGCATCTGCATGGCTTTATCTTTATTCATGTGCTGGGATCGTTCGTTCTGACACTGTACCACTGTTCCCGTAGGAATATGGGTGATACGGATGGCTGAGGATGTCTTATTAATATGCTGTCCACCAGCACCGCTGCTTCGATAGGTATCGATACGCAGATCATCCGGATTGATGTCCACATCCAGATCTTCCTCGATATCCGGCATCACATCCATGGATACAAAGGAGGTCTGCCGCTTGCCCTGGGCATTGAACGGAGAGATACGAACCAGTCTGTGAACTCCTTTTTCCGATTTCAGATACCCAAAGGCATTTTCACCGTTGACCTGGAAGGTAATGGATTTCAGACCTGCCTCGTCTCCATCCAGGAAATCCAGCACATCCACGGTATATCCCTTTTTCTCTGCCCATCTGCTATACATACGATAGAGCATATTCGCCCAGTCACAGCTCTCTGTCCCCCCTGCGCCTGCATTTAATTTCAGGATTGCTCCACACTTATCGTATTCTCCGGACAGCAGTGTGCTGATACGAAGTGTCTCAAATTCTGTGATAAAGGAATCCAGTTCTCCCCGAATCTCTGTTACCATATCAGAATCCTCTTCCTCATATCCCATCTGGATCAGGGTCTCGATATCTTCATATTGTCCATCCAGTTTCTCCACAGTTTCCACCGTAGATTTCAAATCTTTTAACTGCTTCATTAATTTATTAGAGCGTTCCGGGTCATCCCAGAATCCCGGTGCTTCCATCTCACGTTCTAATTCTTCGATACGCTTTGACTTGTTAGCCAGGTCAAAGTGAATCCCTCACTTCCGCTAATGGACTTTTGTAGGTCTGTAATTCTGTTTTCATCTGGTCTAATTCAACCACTTACGGTCACCACCTTCATTTTTCTCATCAGTCTTTCACTGATGGCAATCTTCCTTCCCTGTTAAAACCATTCTTTCGTAGAAAAACTGGCAAATCAATGACCTGCCAGTTTTCTATTATAGAGTTATCATCTAAATTTTTCAATCCATGTCTTCCCATATATGTTATGCATTTCTGCCACAACAATTCTTATATTTCTTGCCGCTTCCACATGGACATGGAGCATTGGGGTAGATCTTTGTATCCTTCTTCACCGGCGTTTTTCCAGCGGAATCATCTTTGTTGGTTCCTGTTACCTTGGCTACCTGCTCCCTCTCCACTTTCTGCTCAATCTTCACATGGAAGAGAAGGCGAATGGTGTCCTCACGAATATTGTCTGTCATGGCACCGAACATCTCGTAGCCATTCATCTTATACTCTACCAATGGATCTTTCTGACCATATGCCTGCAGTCCAATGCCCTGACGTAATTGATCCATATCATCAATATGATCCATCCATTTACGGTCGATGACTTTCAATAAGATCACACGCTCCAGTTCACGGATCGCTTCTGGTTCCGGAAACTCTGCTTCTTTACTCTCATATAATTTCACAGCTTCTTCTTTTAACTGATGTTTCAGGCTGTTCTTCTTACGATTCTCAACCCGCCCCAGGATAACAGGCTCGATGGGAATAATGGGAAGGATAAGGCTGTTCAGCTCTTTCAGATCCCAGTCTTCCGGTTCCATGTCATCACCGATGACAGTATCAATGGTATTCTCCACAATGTCCGTAATCTGTTTATAGATCACATCTCTCATGCTCTCGCCATCTAATACACGACGTCTCTCCGCATAGATGATCTCACGCTGTTCATTCATGACCTGATCATATTCCAGCAGGTTCTTTCTGATACCAAAGTTATTGCTCTCGATCTTTTTCTGTGCTGTCTCGATGGCATTGGTGAGCATCTTGTGCTCAATTTCCTGATTCTCAGGTATGCCCAGTGTGTTGAACATGTTGATCAGACGCTCTGAACCAAACAGACGCATCAGATCATCTTCCAGGGAAATATAGAAACGTGATTCACCGGGATCTCCCTGACGGCCTGCACGGCCTCTCAACTGATTATCGATACGTCTTGACTCATGACGTTCTGTACCGATAATGCGAAGTCCACCTGCTGCTTTTGCTTCCTCATCCAGCTTAATATCCGTACCACGGCCTGCCATGTTGGTGGCGATGGTAACAGAACCGGCCACACCTGCATCTGCTACGATCTCAGCTTCCAATTCATGGAATTTAGCATTGAGGACTTTATGTGGAATACCACGTCTGTTCAGCATACTGCTGATCTCTTCCGATGCCTCGATGGTGATGGTACCCACTAACACCGGCTGATGTTTTGCATGGGATTCTTCCACAGCCGCAACGATTGCATGTAATTTTTCTCTTTTTGTCTTGTATACACAATCCTGCATATCCTTACGAACGACGGGTCTGTTGGTAGGAATCTCAATAACGTCCATGCCATAGATATCCCGGAACTCCTTCTCCTCGGTAAGGGCAGTACCTGTCATACCTGACTTTTTATCAAATTTATTGAAGAAGTTCTGGAATGTGATATTGGCAAGTGTCTTGCTCTCTCTCTTGACCTTCACATGTTCCTTCGCTTCGATTGCCTGATGTAATCCATCGGAATAACGACGTCCCGGCATGATACGACCTGTGAACTCATCAACGATAAGTACCTGATCGTCTTTTACCACATAGTCCTGATCTCTGAACATCAAATTGTGTGCGCGCAGTGCCAGAATAATATTATGCTGTATCTCCAGATTCTCCGGATCGGCAAGGTTTTCTATATGAAAGAACTTTTCCACCTTGGATACACCTTCTGCTGTGAGGTTGACCACTTTATCTTTTTCATTGACAACGAAGTCTCCCGTCTCCTCCTGCTCAACACCCATGATGGCATCGATTTTGGAGAGATCTTCCATATCTTCGCCACGGGTCAGCTGTCTGGCAAGAATATCACATGCTTCATACAGTTTCGTGGATTTTCCACTCTGTCCTGATATGATCAGCGGCGTCCTGGCTTCATCGATCAATACAGAATCGACCTCATCGATAATGGCATAATGTAAGTCACGGAGTACCAGCTGCTCTTTGTAGATGACCATGTTATCTCTCAGGTAATCGAATCCAAGCTCATTGTTCGTCACATATGTAATGTCACAATTGTAGGCTGCTCTTCTTTCCTCCGGTTTCATGTCATTCAGAACAGTGCCTACAGTCAACCCCAGGAACTCATGAACCTGTCCCATCCACTCGCTGTCACGCTTTGCCAGATAGTCATTGACGGTTACCACATGTACACCTTTTCCCAACAGTGCATTCAGGTAGGCGGGCAATGTAGACACCAGCGTCTTACCTTCACCAGTCTTCATCTCAGCGATACGTCCCTGATGCAGGATAATACCACCGATAAGCTGTACCGGATAATGCTCCATCTTCAGTACTCTCTTTGCCGCCTCTCTCACGGTAGCAAATGCCTCCGGGAGTAAACTGTCAAGGCTCTCTCCATCGGCAACTCTTTTCTTATATTCTTCTGTTTTTCCCCGCAACTGCTCATCTGTCAGCTCCATCATAGATGGACGTAATGCTTCAATTGCCTGTATGGTAGACTCCACTCTTCTAAGTTCTCTTGTGCTATGTGTCCCAAAAACCTTTTCAACAATATTCATACCAATACTCATGCCTTTCTTAAACACAGAAATAGAATCCCTATTTCTGCTCAAAACTATTTTCTATTGTAACAGATATGCCCCTCAAATTCAACTATTCCTTTTGACTCTGAGTACATCTTGACCTTTATTATAAGAAGTGTTATTATTTTAACGAATAGAAAGTCATTTATAAAAAACTAAATATCATAATACGAGGTGCAAACAAATGAGTAAAAGTTTTGATGATTTAATCGCAAAAGTTTCCGAATGTGAAATGAAAAAAGTAGCTGTTGCCGTGGCACAGGATGACGCTGTACTGGAGGCAGTCAAAGCTGCAAAAGACCGTGGGATCGCAGATGCTATCTTAGTCGGCGACAAAGGAAAGATCCAGGAAGTTGCAAAAGGAATCGGCATGGATCTTGCCGGATACGAAATCGTTGACGAACCGGATGTACCTGCCGCTGCATTGAAAGCTGTAGAGTTAGTACATGACAAAAAAGCCGATATCTTATTAAAAGGTCTCGTAGATTCCAAGACATTCTTAAAGAGCGTATTAAATAAGGAAGTCGGACTTAGAACAGACAAGATGATGTCCCATGTCTGTGTATTTGAAATTGAGGGAATCAACCGTCTGTTGTTCTTTACAGATGTTGCATTTAATACCTATCCAGACCTGGAGCAGAAAGCAAAGATCATCCAGAATACTGTAGACATCGCACGTGTATGCGGCATTGAAGATCCAAAAGTAGCACCTATCTGTGCTGTAGAAGTGGTAAATCCTAAGATGCAGCCAACCGTTGACGCCGCAGAACTGACTGAGATGAATAAACGCGGGGAGATCAGGGACTGTACCGTATACGGACCTTTATCCATGGATCTGGCTATCTCCGAGGCTGCTGCAAAGCATAAAGGCGGACTTTCCAATCCAGTGATTGGTAACGCGGATGTACTTCTCTTCCCTAATATCGATGCCGGAAATATTACATATAAATTATTAGTAGCAACTGCCAATGTAAAAAATGGTAACATCTTACTGGGAACCTCTGCACCTGTTATCTTAACTTCACGTTCAGACGGATTTGAAGTAAAAGTAAACTCTATCGCACTTGCATCTGTTGTAGCCGGAAAAATGTAAAAGGAAATATATAAAAGGAAAAATATAAAAAATGTAAAATAAGAAGGGAAAAAATCATGTCAATTAAAAGTTTAATTATCAATCCCGGTTCCACTTCCACCAAAATCGGTGTATACGAAGACGAAACATTATTATTTGAAGAGACCTTGCGTCACTCTACAGAAGAAATCTCCCAGTATGCTTCCATCGTAGATCAGAAAGATTTCAGAAAAAATATTATCCTCAATCTGTTAAAAGAGAAAAACTTTGATATCAAATCCCTGAATGTCTGTGTGGGCCGTGGCGGTATGTTAAAACCTATCCCAGGTGGTACTTACGCAGTCACAGATGATTTATTACATGATCTCCAGATCGGAAAACAGGGTCAGCATGCTTCCAACTTAGGTGGTATCTTAGCCCGCGAGATCGGTGATTCCATCGGTGCTCCTTCTTATATCGTAGACCCCGTGGTCGTAGATGAGTTAGAGCCAATCTCCAGATACTCAGGTGTTCCTGAATTACCAAGAACTTCTGTATTCCACGCATTAAATCAGAAAGCTGTGGCTAAAAGATATGCAAAGGAAGTAGGAAAAGCTTACACAGATATGAACCTCATCGTGGTTCACATGGGTGGCGGTGTATCTGTAGGGGCTCACAAAAATGGCCGTGTCATCGACATCTTCAATGCGCTTGACGGTGACGGTGCATTCTCCCCGGAACGTGCCGGTGCTGTACCCAGCGGTGCATTGGTAAAAATGTGTTTCAGTGGTAAATATACAGAAAAAGAAGTCTACAGCAAGTTAGTGGGAAAAGGTGGATTTAACGCTTATCTGGGAACAAACGATATGCGTGATGTAGAAAAGATGGCTGACGAAGGTGATGCAAAAGCAATCGAGGCAAGAGATGCATTTATTCGCCAGATGACCAAAGATATCGGATCTATGGCATGTGTATTAAAAGGGAAAGTTGACCAGATCATCGTAACCGGCGGTATCGCTTATGACAAAGTCGTGGTAGCCGGATTAAAGGAAGCCGCAGAATGGATCGCACCATTTACGGTATATCCTGGAGAAGACGAATTACTCGCTCTGGCACAGGGTGGTCTTCGTGTCCTCAAAGGAGAAGAAGAGGCAATGCCTTACTAATTCAATCCATATACATAATATGTACTAAATAAGTGTCTTCGACACACTTATGCTGCCAATAGGAAATTTCATAGGAATTTGCTATTAAAAAACAGAGCACTGATCGAATTTTCATTTTTCGGTCAGTGCTCTTACTTATTATTATCCTTATTCTTATTTTTATGCTTTTTTATGCCTGTTCCTTATGCCTACCATTCACCTTCAAATGTATCTACATTATCTTTAATGACTTCTACCTGTTTGATCTCTGTAACTGGATCTACAGTCTCACCTTTGAGATATTTTACGCCAACTTCGATTGCTTTCTTGCCCTCTTCTACAGCTGACATGTAGGTCGTTCCATCTACTTTGCCATCTTTAACTGCCTGTAATCCGTCGATGCTTCCACCGAGACCTGTTACAAATACTTTGTCTTTTATTCCAGCCTCTTCCAACGCCTGGCCTGCACCTGTTGCGGAGTTGTCATCCTGGCAGATAACAATATCAAACTCCGTACCTTTTTGAATGATATCCTCCACGATCTTTAATGCTTCCTCTTTTTCCCAGTTAGAAGTCTGATTGTATACGATTTCAATATTGGAACCTTCTAAAGCTTCTTCCAGACCTTTTTTACGGTTGATCTGTGGTGTGGTACCCGGAACACCTTCGATGAGGATAGCTTTTCCGCCCTTATCACCCAGCAATGTCTTAGCAAGTTCCCCTGTAACTTTACCTGTGTTCACTTCGTTCTGTCCAATGTAGGATACCAATCCTTCATATTCTCCAGTTTCGTTGTCACCGATGCCATTGGTAAATGCAACGATAGGAATATTTTCTTCATTTGCAGATTTAACAATTTTCTCTGCAGATGCAGAATCTACACAGCAAAGTGCGATCAAATCTACTTTTTTTGTAATAAAGTCTTCTGCCTGTGAGAGCTGTTTGCTGGCATCCCATTCTGCATCAGCATATTGTACCGTAACATTGTTCTCTTTTGCCGCTTCATCGATTCCTTTTTTGGTAGCTACAAAGTACCCTGTTGGTCCCGGTAACAGCACTGCCACCTGATATCCTTCCCCTGTACTTTCCTGTGCCTCAGCCTCTGTTGCAGCCTCTGTCTGTACCGCTGCGCTCTCTGTCTGTGCTGTTCCTGTTGTTTCTGCTGTCTCTGTTTTTCCACATGCTGTCACACCCAATACCATGACACCTGCCAGTAATAATGCTGCTACTTTTTTCATTCTCTCTCTCATAGTTTCCTTCTCCTTTTCTATTATCTCAAAGCAAGTCTTCTCTTGCTAAATGAGTCAATTCCAACTGCGACTAAAATAATCAGTCCTTTGAAAATATACTGGAAGTACATATCCACGCCCAAAAGATTAAAGCTGTTATTGATGACACTCATCATCAATACACCAATCACTGTTTTCAATACGGAGCCTGAACCGCCTGATACAGAGGTACCACCGATTACTACCGATGCAATGGCATCCATATCATACCCATCACCTGCGGAAGGACTTGCCGTTCCCATTCTTCCTACCAGCACAAAGCCTGCCAGACATGCCAAAAGTGCATTGATGATAAAGACATAGATCTTATAGCGGTCTACATGGATACCATTTAATTTACTGGCTTCTGCATTACCTCCCACTGAATATACATGGCGTCCAAATCTGGTCTTCGTCAATACGATATACGCAATGATTACCACTACCGCAAATAAAATCACCGGAACGGGAATTCCCAGGATATATCCATTTCCCAGATAATCCAGGGATGGAAATGTTCTGGTAATGGGATAGCCGCCTGTGAGCATCAGCATGGAGCCTTTTACCACACTGACCATTGCCATAGTAGCGATCAATGACGGAATATTGATCTTAGCCACCGCGATCCCGTTCAGTGCACCGATAATGCCACATACTACAAATGCTGCCAGGATTCCTGTAAATACATTTCCTCCTGTGGTAGCTACCTTCATGACCACTGCTCCTGATAATGCCGCAACCGCTCCCACGGAGATATCAAAGTTTCCTGATATGATCACGAAAGTCATACCCGCTGATATAATTCCAACAATGGAAGACTGCCGTAGCAGATTCAATATATTTTTGTGACTTAAAAATGCCGGAGTTGCAAAGGAAATCAAAATACATAAAATAACAAACCCAAATACAACACCATATTCCCTTAATTTAATCTTTTTTAATTTGCTGCTCATAATGTTCCTCCTCTATACGTCAAAAATGATATTCATAATACTCTGAACACTTGCTTCTGCTGCAGTAAGACTTCCTGCAATGGCACCATTACGAACCACTAAGATACGATCTGACACTCTTACCACTTCCTCCAGATCGGATGAGATAAATATGACTCCGATTCCCTTTTGTGCAAAATCTTTTACCGTCTGGAAAATATCTTCTTTCGCACCGATATCGATTCCTTTGGTGGGCTCATCATAGATGATCAGATCCAAGTCCTGGTTCAGCCATTTGGATACGACTACTTTCTGCTGATTCCCACCGCTGAGTTCCTTCACCTGCTGTTCCGGACTGTTTACCTTGATGGCAAGTCTCTGTATTCCCTCTTTTGCGAAATCAACTTCTTTTTCTTTGCTTAAAAATCCGTGTTTTCTACATTTTCTTAATTGTACTGCTGACGCATTCTTATAGATCTCCTGATCGAGAATCAATCCCAGATTCTTGCGATCCTCCGGAATAAACCCGATTTTATTGGCAATTGCTTCCTTGGGCGACCTGATCTTCACCTCTTTGCCGTTCATTCTGATCGATCCCTCTGTCATCTGGTCCACTCCGTAGATCAGGTTAATAATCTCTGTGCGCTTAGATCCCACCAGTCCGGCAAGCCCCACTACCTCACCTTTTCTCACTTGGAAATTGATATCTTTTACCTTTCTCCCTGTCATGTGAACCGTTTCCAGAGCCGATGCAGACCTGGCATCCACATAGCACCAGTCTTTTTTCTCGATACTTCCATTCTCCAGATTTCCGGTCATCAGTTCCGCAATCTTTGATTTTGTCAATTCCTGGATCTTATAACTGCCTACCATGATGCCATTTCTCATGATGGCTGCGCTGTCGCATACTTTAAATATCTCCTCCAGCATATGGGAAATGTAGATGATACTTTTATGTAACCCTTTTAGCTTCTGGATGATTTTGAACAGACCTTCTTTTTCTCCATTGGTGAGGGAGGTGGTTGGCTCATCCATAATAATCAGATCGGCATTATAGGAAATCGCCTTCATGATCTCCACCATCTGCTGCTTGGCAATGCTCAGATCGGATACGATGGTATCCGCATCGATATCAAACTCAAACTCTTCACAGATCTTTCCGTACTCAATATTCATCTGCTTCCGATTCAGGAATCCATCTTTCACAAATTCTCTTCCCAGAAAAATGTTATCGATTACTGTCATGCTGGGAATCAGGCTTAATTCCTGATAAATAATGCTGATTCCTTTCTTTTTTGCATCATTTTCATTTTTAACCCCATAGGGTTCTCCGTTCAGGAACATTTCGCCATCTGTAGGACTGTGCACACCGCCCACGATCTTGATGAGGGTGGACTTACCTGCACCGTTTGCTCCCAGCAATGCCTTCACTTCTCCTCTTTCAATGGAAAAATCAATTCCTTCCAGTACCTTTACAGGTCCAAAGCTTTTATGTATATTTCTTAATTTCAGAATTTCATCCATCCTAGTTTTCCTTTCCTATCATATTTTTCAGCATCTCTATATTTTCCTCCGGTGCTGATAAGATATCCCACGCCAGCACAAATCCACTGATTTGTGTCTTCGAAAGCTCCTGCATGGTTTCCTGGATGTACGTCGGTGTCACATCCACGATTCCCGGAATGCGATTGATCTCTATGCCACACATGACCGGAATCTCATGGTCACAGACAATGCGCACTTCCTCCCTGACAAAATCCTTATCCATCCTTGTGGTACTGTCATTCTGGATGCTAAGAATATGATTCATGATATTCCTTACGTTTTCCCCGCCATCCGGCACTGTCTTCTGTAAGAGATTGGCATATTCAAATGGAAGACCCGCCGGTGCGTTGGTAATGCCATACATCATTGGTTTGACAAAATCTACCATACCTTTTAACTTTTTATAATCCTGCCCCACGAACTCTGCCATAAAAGGAGATAAGGTATCCACCCCTATTTTCATGTTCTTCCCCCGGAAATAGGAAATAATCTCTTCCAGTGCTTTCGTGATCTGCTCGGACTTCCATGTAAAGAACTGTTTCCACAGGGGATTGGCAAATTCATAACTGCCATCCACATACCCGGTGATCCCCAGGGGACTCTTCTGATACTCTTCCCGCTGTTCTCTCACCTTCTTCATTTCAGCCTGTAGCTGTGCCGGGTCGATTCCAGCCTTTGCATAGGCCTTCTCACATGCCGGACAGAAGCAGTTAAATACGCCGCTGATTCCATTTGCGAAGGAGCCATAGCGAATCTTATCCAGGAACAGACCGTCAAATGTATATTTTTCAAAGTGCTTCTCATAGATGTGTCTGACGTTTTCTTTACTGTTTCTTTGGTTAGGGCAATAGAACTCAAAATTTTCCCCTTCCTTCAAGGCATAGCTTCTCACCTGATTTCCTGTGTCATCCCGTAACATCTCTGCCTTCTCCAATAATCCATTCTCGGAGAATACCGGAAGCCACAGATAACATTCTGCATCATAGCTATGGACAAGCTGAATGACTTTTTCGTACACCTGGGTCTTAATGGACCATCCTATGAGGATACCCTTTATTTTTCCTGTCTGGAGCAGGGGACATATCTTCTCTTCTATGGCATTGTAGGTTACATTATTTTCCAGATAACCGCCTGTAAATATCTGTAACATGATATTTTTCTGCATCATAACTGCTTATCCTCCACCATCTTCATCGCCAGCTTAATACCACCGAATACCGGCTTTTTCTTCTGGACTACACAGGTAATTCCATCCATGGGGAGCTTCTTTTGCAGCTGTGCTTTCAGAAGCTCCTGATATAGGACACTCTGCATCACACCCCCTGAAAATACAAAATGTAAGGGCATATCCTGATGAAACTCACATTTCTGATAAATGCTCTGGCTTAGTTCTGCCAGTCCTTCGGCACCGCGCTGTAATATCTCCAATGCCTCTCTATTCCCCATCTCTGCCATATGTAATACCACCGTGGCAGATCCTGCTATCTTATTGTAATCCTGAATCTCCGTCACAACGTATGGGAAATCTTTGAGGCAGTCTTCCTGCTTTCTTTTCGATTGGAAAAACATGCCCACCGCTTCATACAGTTTGGAAAATTCCCTACAGCCATCACAATAGAGCAGGGTTTCTTTGATTGCTTCATTTCCGATCCACTGTCCAGATCCCACATCGCTGATGTTGTAGCCCCAGCCGCCTGCCCGCTGTATCCTGCCATCCGATGTGATTCCCATCACAATAGAACCCGTTCCGGATATGACTACGATTCCCGGCTCATATGCCTGGGCATAATACCCCAGAACCCCATCATTGCAGAGGTAAAATTGTGTTTTCTGTAAACCTGCTTTTTGAATCTGTCCATATAACTTCTTATAATCATTCGGGGAATCGCATCCGGATATTCCCAATACCGCAAAAGCGATCTGGGACAAAGGAATCTGTAATTCTTCCGTGATCCATTTCATTCCATTCAACAGATTCTGAAATCCCTCCTCTTCCCCCACTGATTTAAAATTGGTAGAGCCTGTTATATAACTTTTTCGCTGTTCCCCCGTCAGATTGCTTACGCAAAATTCCGTTTTCGTACCGCCTCCGTCTACGGACAATAAATACTTCATTTTTTATCCTCATTTCCCGTTTGATAATAGGTACATTGCCTTCGATTCCTCAATGCACATATTTATAATTCCGTCTATACTGTATCTCTTCAGATCCTGCGCCTTTATGAGCTTTGGTGCATTTTCCTCTCCCACATATTCCTGGAGCATCTCATCCAGCAGCTTCACATCCTCTTTTGCCAGGTGCTCGCATTTCAGTACCACGATCTCCGGATTTAAGATACACACGATGCTGATCAGGCTGTCTCTGATGGTCTTACAGAACACTTTCTTCCAGTTATTCCACTCTTCCCCCTGGGTGCTATCCAGTTTTTCATAAATCACCGAAACGCGTTCCTCAAAGGTAACCCTTTGGGAAGATTCCTCCATGGGAAGATAACTTAGCTCACCTGCAAAATTGGAAGAGCCTTTAAAAAGTTCCTGATTGATAATAATACCTGATCCGATTCCTTCCTCCAGATAGATCACCGCCAGATTATCTACCTCTTCCTTATATTCGCTACAGTAGATTCCTCTCGCTGCCAGGTTGATATCATTTTCCAATACCACTCTGATCTGATACCGTTTGGTGAGGGTCTTCTCCACATCCATGCCCTCCAGACATGGAATCTGTGGAATACTGGTTACCACACCATCATTTACCACACCTGGAATTCCCAGACCAATTGCTGTAACTTCATGTTCCTCGCACTTTTCCAACAGCACATCTATAATACGGTAGATATCTTCCAGAACTGATTTTTTCACATCGGGGAGTCGAAACTCTTCCTCGTATACAATATCTCCGATGGAGTTGGCGACCACGCCCACATACATATCTCTCTCAAAATAGAGAACAACGTTATAATTAAACTCTTCATTTATCACGTAGGATTGTGCACGTCTTCCTCCCGTGGACTGTTCAATGGCACTGGGTTTTACTTTATTTTCTTTTTGCAGATTCTCCACCAGCTTATTCACAGTGACCAGACTCAGATCTGTGCGCTTTGCAATGGCAGGTTTCGTGATAGGACCTTCATCCCGAATCACTTTTTCCACCACATCTTTATTTAATCTCTTAATTACACTTGGATTTCCAATCAGTTGCTCCATCGTTTTCCTCTTTTCATTGTGGTCCTCTGTAACTTAATAAACTTTATTAATTAAGTTTATTATAACAAATTATCCAATAGTGTCAATTTATTTTTGTTATTATTTATATTTTTGTACTTTTTGCACAATTTCGTTTTTATTTTTTGTAAGTTATGTATATGTAGTTTTTATTGCACATGATTTTCTATCGTAGAAAACCCCCTGCGTATTTGCAGGGGGTTCTGTTCTGATACCTATATTGATTTTGTTATTTTCCGAAACGAATAACGTTCCAGGAGCATTTGCCCATGTTGGTCTCGAAGATACCATCGGCAAAGGTATATTCCGTTTTTGCTCTGGGTGTCACACTTTCTCCGGCAAGGGAATTGACTGCTTTCCAGTCATTATGTTCCATGAGGGTATATTCCAGCACCTTCATGCCTTCAAAGCCGCGCATATCTGCCTGGAAAAATACGTCTTCCTCCGTATTGCGGTTCACGGCAAAGATGGTGACCTCTGTCTTTTCCTCATTGTAAACAGCGATGGACTCAATGTCCGTGACATCGGTATGGGTCTTGGTATCGTGCTTTGTGGTATTCACCACAGGCTGCAACGCCATGCCGCGTCCATACTTAGATACATGCATGAAGGGATAGAAAATGGTCTGTTTCCACACACCGCCCTCCACATCCGTCATGATGGGAGCGATGACATTAACAAGCTGTGCCAGACAAGCCATCTTCACACGGTCTGCATGCTTCAGGAAGGTGATGAGTATCAGTCCCACCAGCAAAGCATCCTCAAAGGTGTAGATATCCTCCAGCAACGTGGGTGCCACCTGCCATGGGTGATTGGTCATGATATCATCATCTGCGGCATTGGAGTGGAACCATACGTTCCATTCATCAAAGCTGAGATTCAGAGTCTTCTTACTTCTCTTCTTGGCTTTGATATAATCACAGGTGGCGATGACGGTGTGTAAAAATGTCTCCAGATCCAGGGTCTTTGCCAGGAAATCTGCGGTATCATTCTCTGCATTGCCATAGTACTGATGGAGGGAAATGTAATCTACATACTCATAGTCCGCATCCAGTGTGGTGGCTTCCCATTCCGGGAATGTAGGCATATCCACGTTGGAGCTTCCACAGCTGACCAGCTCGATGGTAGGATCGATGAGCTTCATTGCCTTTGCGGTCTCCTCTGCGATCCTGCCATACTCCTTTGCAGTCTTGTGACCGATCTGCCATGGCCCATCCATCTCATTGCCCAGGCACCAGGTCTTGATATTGTATGGCTTTTCGATGCCATGCCCACGCCGCATATCGCTATAATAGCTTCCCGATTCATGATTACAGTATTCCAGCAGATTGCAGGCATCGGCGATGCCTCTGGTTCCCAGATTCACTGCCATCATCATATCAGAGCCGGCCTTCTCGGACCATCTGGCAAATTCATTCAAGCCAAATTCGTTGGTCTCCATACTTCTCCATGCTAATTCCAGTCTTTTCTTGCGATCTTCCTTAGGCCCCACGCTGTCTTCCCAGAAAAAATTGGATACAAAATTTCCTCCCGGGTAGCGCACGATGGGTACCTGCAATTCCTTTACCAATGCTAATACATCCTTGCGGAATCCCTCTTCATCTGCCATGGCATGCCCCGGCTGGTAGATGCCTGTATACACGGCTCTTCCCAAATGCTCAATAAAAGAACCATATACCCTCTTATCAATCTTCGCGATCTGGAAGCTTTTATCCACGATCATACTTGCTTTTCTTTCTACTTTATCTGCCATATTTGAATCCTTCCTTATGCTATCTCTGCTTATATACGTCTCCGTTTGTTTTTATTTGGCTCTATTTACTTCTATTTGGCTCTATTACCTTTATTTTGCTCTATTACTTCTATTTGCCTCTGTTTACTTCTATTTTGCTCTGCTTACTTCTATTTTGCTCTGTTTACTTCTATTTGCCTCTATTTAACTGTATTTATGTCTATCTTCATTTTCCCTATTTTGTACTGCTGCTTTATTATGTTCCGTTGGTGTATTGTTTCCCATCCTGTAAAGATTTCCAGTTAGCCTTTCACTGCACCTGCGGTCATACCTTCGATAAAGTACTTCTGGAAACAGATAAAGAGAACAAAAATAGGTATAATGGAGAAGAAGGAACCTACGATCAATAAGCTGTAGTTATCTCCATAAGGGTTGATCAATGTATTCAGACCGATGGTCAGTGTGTATTTATCGGCACTTCTCACAACCAGCAACGGCCACAAGTAGTTATTCCATGCATTCATACCATTTAAGATTGCCATAGCTGCAAATGCAGGCTTCATAATCGGCATGATGAGACGGAAGAAAATACCATACTCTGTGGCACCGTCGATTCTGCCCGCCTCCAAAAGGGACTTTGGAATACCCAGCAGATACTGTCGGAAAAAGAAAATGGTGGAGGCATGGGCCATAAATGGCAGTACGATTGCCCCGTAGCTGTCCATCATATGCCATACGGACATCTGTTTATACAGGGGAAGCATGACAACTTCCAGTGGAATGGACAGGATGATCAATACGATGACGAACAGGAAGTTCCTTCCCTTAAATTCATATGCGGCAAAGCCATATCCCACAAACGCACTCACCAGCAAAGTGGCGATGACGGTGATCACTGTAAGCCCTATACTGTTCATGAACCAGGTCCAGTAATCATGCTTGCCGAAAAAGAGCAGACGATAATTATCAAGGCTCCATCGATCCAGATTCAGTTCCAGATTCAAGCCATACTGAAGCAGGTCTCCTCCGGGCTTAAAGCTGGCGATGAACAGTACATAGATTGGCATGATGATGAGAATTGCCAGGCAGGTAAACAGGACTACCATAGCGACGGTGGCTGATTTATTTTTCTTTTTTACTGAATTCATGCTATTTTTCCTCCTTATCGAAGGTACCTGTCAACTTCAACTGTACCAGATTGACAATCATAACACTAAGAAGCAATACAATACCAACTGCACAGGCATAACCCATGGCTCTCTTCTCGATACCCTGACGATACAGGTACCCTACAATGGTAAGACCGATATTATTGGGTGAGTTATTGCCTTTGAAGATCATGTAGCTTTCCAGGAACATGGATAGTCCGGCATAGATACTGATGGTGAGTACGTATACAGTGGTGGGCTTTACAAGGGGCATGGAAATATTCTTGAACTGCTGCCATTTGCTGGCTCCATCGATGGAAGCTGCTTCGTAAAGCTCCGTTGGAATACTCTGTAGTCCTGCCAGGAAATAGAGGATATTTACACCTGTCCATCTCCAGCATGCGATCAATAATAAAATAATGTAGGAAGTGCCTACTCCCTTTAACCATTTGATGGGTGACTGTCCCAGTGCTTCCATGACCTGATTGGCAAAGGATGCGGAAGCTTCACCGAACATCAGTCTGAATATGGTACCAACTACCACTACGGAGGTCAGCGCCGGAAGGAAGTAAACGGATTTGAAAAAGTTCGCTTTTACCATTAATTTGCTATTCAGCAAGCTGGCAAAGAGCATGGGGAATGGAATCAATAACACCAGGGTTCCAATCATATATTTCAAACTATTCAGTATTGCTTTCAAAAATATTTTGTCTGACAGAAGGCGGGTATAATTTTTCGTGCCCACCCATTGATCCTTTAACACATCCTGAAAACTAAGTAACACACCATTGCTGATGGGTGCGATCCAAAATAAAAGAACGGTAAGTACAAATGGTAATACAAATACATAAGGAGCTATTTTCTGGGAATAAAAGAATTTTTTCATGATAGCTGTTCCTCTCTCTTCATAACTAAAATGAGATGCAGGTAATGCCTGCCTGCATCTCGTTATTTACTTCATTATACAAGTGACCATGCACTTTACTGGAATTCATTCTCCAATGTAGCCTGTGATTCATCCAATGCTTCTTTTACATCCATGCCATTCTCGAAGATATTGTTCAATGTTACGTTACAGAACTCATTGTTGATGGATGGGGCTTTTTCATCTGTGTAGAAATTCAGTGTTCCGATATTGTCCTTGATCTCATTTAATGCTTCAAATGGAGGATTTACAAAATACTGTACGAACTGATTGTCTGCATTCTCTGTCAGCGCTGTATCTGACCACACTGCTGTATTTACAGGATCAAATCCTAATACATTCCATACTTCTTCGTTTGCTGTCTCGGACAATTTGATGTATGCCATAACTTCTGCTGCAAGGTCTGCATTGGGGCTGCTGGCTATGATGGCTGTACCTGTTCCTCCACCACCGATTGACTGGTATTCACCGTCTGTTGTGTCAAATACCGGAGGAGCTGCGATTGCAACTTTACCTTTTAAGTCAGTCATGTAGTTGGTAAATCTTGAGGTCTGCCAGAAAGGCATGATCTGTACTGCGTAATCTCCTGAGTTGTAGTTAGGATAAGCTTCTTCATTATCCGGCTGTCCACCAGGAACTGTAGCAAATGCGCCTGTGTCCTGCATCTCTTTGATGTACTGTAATACCTCTACCATGGTGTCATTATTCACTGCAAGGTTGCCGTCTGCGTCCAGATAATCTCCACCTTTCTGTGCTAACATCAGGTTGATCATCCACTGTGCTGTCGTCTCAACACATGCAAAGGTCTTTCCGGTTGCTTCGTAATATTTCACACCTGCTGCCTTGAAATCATCCCAGGTCTTGATGGTGGTGTAATCAACGCCTGCTGCCTCTAATGCCTCTGTATTGTAGAAAGCTACGGTAGCACCTACGTGAGTAGGAAGTCCATATTCTTTTCCATCTTTTCCATAGATATCAAGTCTTGACTGTACGATATTTTCTCTATATGGATCGATGACATCTGTCAGATCTCTTAATCCGATCTCCCCAGTCATGAATGCCGGGAATTTTCCTAATTCGATATCAACGATATCTGGAGCGCCTTCTCCTGACTCAAGAGAAAGTGATAATTTGTTATGCATATCATCATATGCCATGTTGCTCAATACTAATTTTACTTTTTTATCAGGGTTCTCTGCATTCCATTTCTCTGCCATATCTGTGTAGAACTGCTGATGAAGTTCGATAAATGTCCATACATTCAATGTGGTGACATCATCGCCCTCAACTTCCATCTCTGTAGTACCTGCTGCTCCAGGACCTGCTGACTCTGTAGCTGCTTCCCCTGATTCACTTGCTGTGTCAGAGCTGCTGCCACATCCTACAAGTAAAGTTGCTGCCATTGCCACACTTAACAATGTTGCCAATACTTTCTTTTTCATTTCGTTTCCTCCATTCAATTCAGAAATTTATGTTCCGTTCCCCCATCCAAATCATGAGGTGAGGTTTCAATAAGACATATTTTGCTAAAGTTGTTTACTTTTCTCTTTCATAAACCAAAAAGTAATTGTGCAACTTTTATACTTTTGTCTCATTTATTACCTCGCAAGTGTATTATTGCACAACATCGCTATGCCTGTCAATATTTAATTTATATTTTATTATAATACTTTAGATAAGTCTAAACATGTGTCGTTTATCTAATCGTAATGGAACTCATTCATTTTAGGTTTTTGTAAAATAGCCCTCTCAATGGGGGAATTTGTTTGACTTTCAATTTTTTCATGTATATAATACTTTATAAAATACTAAACTATACAAGGGCGGGAGGAGTATGATGCTCCATATAAAATCACTGGACGAAGGGCTGGACATCTTCAAGGCACTGGGCTCCGAAGTACGAATCGATATTATCAAGCTGCTGATGGAAAACGGCGGTATGAATATGAATGAACTGGCTACGGCCTTACATATCACCAACGGTGCACTCACCAGTCACATCAAAAAGCTGGAGGACTGCGGATTGATCACGGTATCCAACGAATCCGGCGGACATGGCAATCAGAAAAAATGTTCCGTTCATCTGGATAAGATCCTCATCGATCTGGATCAGCAGGAGGACAGTAAGAATCTCTATCAGACCAGCATCAAAGTGGGGCATTTTTCCGATTACAATGTGTATCCCACCTGCGGGCTTTCCACCTCCAAGGCTCTCATCGGCGAAGTGGATGATACCCGGTATTTCGCCCACCCGGATCGCTACAATGCAGATATTCTCTGGTTCACCAGGGGATATGTGGAGTATATCATACCGAACTTTATCCCCTCCTCCCAGCGTATCGATCAGATCACCATCTCCGCGGAGCTGAGCTCGGAAGCACCCGGTGTGAATAACGTATGGCCTTCGGATGTACACTTCTATCTCAACGATATCTGTATCGGTACCTGGACAAGCCCCGGGGATTTCGGAGATGTGAAGGGAATCTTCACTCCTGACTGGTGGTTCCTGAACTGGAATCAGTACGGTCTGCTGAAATTGCTGGTCATTAATAAAAAGGGAACCTTCATCGATGGGCTGAAAATATCTGACGTGAATATCAGACAGTTTGATCTCACTTATAAGAGTATCCTGAAATTCAAGATCGGCGTGCCGGACGATGCGGCACATATCGGCGGTCTGACAATCTTCGGGAAGACTTTTGGCAATTATAACCAGGACATCAATGTGCGGATCAACTACAGCCCCATTCAAACTGTCATGGATATGGATACAGATATAGATGCAAACGCAGATATGGATACCGATACAGATAGAAATGCAGATACAATATAGATGTCAATGCTGAAACAAAGAAAAGAATACAGATACAAATACGGATGCCAATACGAATAACCCGATGCAATAATATTCTGCGGAATAATATCTCACATAATAAATGCCCCTACCATTTCCGGTAGGGGCATTTATTATGATCTATGGCAGCTCTCAATTCTACGTAACATCCACAGGCATTGCACATGCCATCCAGTAATCGTTCACATTCCTTACATACAGACAGCCGCCTTTCATACAGCCTGGGGCTTGCCTTGCTGTCGGGCTCCAGATTCTCGATATACCTGTGGAGATTTTGAAAATACGCTTTTTGATCCATATCTCTGGTGAGGCATTTTCTACAATATCCCTGGCTCATGTCAGCTCACTCTAAGCTGCAGGACGCTGTGTGCAGGCATGGTAAAGGTAATATGTGTTCCTTTTCTCGTAAATGAAGTGAATGCCTCCTCCTGTACCCGCTCTGGCTCCTGAAAGGTATTGTATGCATGTGCTTCGCCCTGTAAGATGGTTCCCTGTATTTTCTCAGGCTCCAGCTCCGCAAAGATCACTTCCACCTCTCTGTCCTCCGTAAAGGAGAGATTGTTCAGAGTGATGGTGATGTTCCCCTCCTGATCTCTGGATACGGATTCCTGCAGATCCGGCACAGGATAAATTTCCTCCACTCCAATCTCCCGGGTCTGGATATGACTCTGGAGCAATGTGGCATTCTGATGATTGCGATACATCCTGAACACATGGTAGGTGGGCGTGAGAATCATCTGCTCCCCCTCTGTGAGAATCACGGCCTGTAACACATTTACCATCTGGGCGATATTCGCCATCTTTACCCTGTCACAATGCTTATTGAACAGGTTCAGTGTAACACCCGCCACCAGTGCATCACGCATGGTATTCTGCTGATACAGGAATCCCGGGTTGGTTCCCGGCTCCACCGTAAACCAGCAGCCCCATTCATCCACGATCATTCCAATCTTCTTCTCCGGATCATACTGATCCATGATAGCCCCGTGACGTTCTATCAGCTGCTCCATATAGAGGGCTTTGCTGAGGGTCCTGTACCACACGGCATCATCAAATTCTGTGGCACTGCCCTTGGTCTCCCATCCCTCCGGGTGGACATAATAGTGCACCGACAAGCCATCCATATTACCGTGGAGTGCAGGCAGACAGTTCCGGTGAGTGGTCTCCAGTACCCCCTTTGTCCATGCATAATCATCCACATTAGGACCGCCGCATACCTTGTAGATGGGATTTTCCGGGTGATAATTTCTCACATAGGTCTGATATCTCCGATATTCATCTGCGTAATGCTCCGGGGTCATATTGCCGCCGCATCCCCAGTTCTCATTGCCAACGCCAAAATAGTCCACCTTCCAGGGTGCTTCATGTCCATTCTTTGCCCGAAGATCCGCCATGGGGGAGACACCGTCAAAGGTGAGGTATTCCACCCACTCCGACATCTCCTGGACACTGCCGCTTCCCAGATTTCCATTGATGTAAGTCTTACAGCCTAACTGCTCACAAAGTTCCATGAACTCATGGGTGCCAAAGCTGTTGTCCTCCACCACACCACCCCAGTGAGTGTTGATCATTTTCTTTCTGTTTTCCCGCGGGCCGATGCCGTCCTTCCAGTGATATTCATCCGCAAAGCATCCTCCCGGCCACCGCAATACGGGAATCTTCATCTCCTTCAATGCCTGTACCACATCGTTTCTCATCCCCCTGGTATTGGGAATCGGGGAATCTTCCCCCACATACAGTCCCTCATAGATACATCTACCCAAATGCTCCGCAAAATGTCCATAGATTTCCTCGTTGATTTTTCCCAGTTCCTGATACTCATTAATTACCAGCTTTGCCATCTCATAGCCCTCGCTTTCTCTATCTGAACACTGTTTTATGTGTCTCATTTAATGCCTGATATTTTTATTGATCTCTATTTCTCATAAGAGAAAACAGGTCTGCCATCCTCCGTCCATCTCACCTTCATGAGCATGGCGTGACGATTTGGATTATAGAGGGGATTGCCCTGAATCTCTGCCTCTGTTCTGGCATGGTACACGCAGATATCATTGCCCTGATCATCCACCGTAAAGGTATTGTGTCCCGGGCCGTAGATTTTCCGCTGTTCGTCTGTCTGTAATACAGGATATCTCTCTTTTACCCAGGAACGTGGATCGAGTAAATCATCATTTTCATTCGCTGTGAGCATTCCCATACAGTAGCAGGTACCTGTCTCACTGGCAGAATAGGTGAGGAAAATATTCCCATTTCTCTTAATGACTGCCGGGCCTTCATTTACATAGAAGCCGATCCGCTCCCAGTCATAATCCGGTGTGGTGAGCAGCACCTGGGCGGTCTTCAATTCATAGGGACTCTTCATCTCCCCAATATAGAGATTGGAAATCTGTCTTCCAACACCCACTTTCTCCGCCCACACATAGTAGCGTTTTCCCTTACTCTCAAATACGGTGGCATCCAGGGAAAAAGCACGAAAAGAAAATTCGTCCTCCGGTGCACACTGCATCTTACCCTTCTCCACCCATGTTCCCGTGATGGGGTCCTCATCCGCACATTCCAGAACATAGGGTCTGATCGCCCATACATCGTCCTTGTCACCACCTGCATAGTATACGTACCATTTGCCATCCAGATAGTGGAGCTCCGGTGCCCAGATATGACAGCTCATGATACCGCTCTCGTGCATGTGCCATATCTCATGCTCTGGGGCTGCGGGTAGCTCCGCTAAAGAGTTCGCTTTTCTCAGCACGATCCCATCATAGGCTGGAACCGAGGCTGTAAAATAGTAGGTTCCGTCTGTGTGCTTATAAATATAGGGATCTGCCCTCTGCATGATCCATGGTTCGTTGTATTTTACTGTGGTTTCCCTTTGTGTATTCGTGTTTGTATTTGCGTTTGATTCTTTTGTCATTGCTGTCTTCCCCCTGAGTTATATATGTTTATATATATTTAAACTATTTTAGACTATTCTAAATTATAATCTATATTTTATCATTACGCAACAGTAAATTTGAAAGCATGTCTTATCAATAGAAAAAGACTTTGAAAATTCGTCCCTAAATAACGAATTTCCAAAGCCTCTTCCTATTTATCATTTTCCTTTTATTATTTTCCTATCTATCATTTTCCTTGATTGATGATACTGTTTTATCCGTCATATCATGAATCCATTAGCTCCAAGTATATTGACACTTGGGATTGGTGCATTCATATCTTGGTGGTATCAGCTTAAAAGGAAGATATCTTTGTCCACTTAAAAGTGCAGATCCCATTGTACTCCGAATACATGCTTCCTGATAACTGATCTCATGGACTTCCTTACATCCGCACTTTGGGCATCCCAGATATTTTCCATTGGAATCCCTTTCATAGACCGGAACAAAGGAATTGATCTCAAAATCTTTTCCCGCATCCTCATAGTAAGCCCCACATGTACTGCATTTCTTTAGTTCCACACCATTCATCTCCTGGATTTCAAATGCTGCACTTCCACAATTCGGACATTGTTTCATGGAATTTCCTGCCTTTCTCTCATAAAAAGACCCGTGGGTTTCCACGGGTCTTCAAAAGGTCAATTATTTAACTGCTGCTTTTAACTGCTCTGTCAATGCTGGAACGATCTTATTCAGATCTCCAACAATACCATAATCAGCTACATCAAAGATAGGAGCTGTCTCATCTTTATTGATAGCGATGATGATGTCAGATTCTTCCATACCTGCAACGTGCTGGATTGCTCCGGAAATACCGATTGCAAAGTATACGTTAGGACGAACTGTCTTACCTGTCTGACCTACCTGAAGGTCTTTTGGTTTCCAGCCTGAATCTACAACGGCACGTGAACAGCTCACTGTTCCACCGATTGCTGCTGCAAGATCGTCTAATAATTTGAAGTTCTCTGCACTGCCAACACCACGTCCACCGGATACTAAGATCTTAGCGTCCATAATGTCAACGGTATCAACTACTGATTTCACAACTTCAAGGATCTCAACATATTTGTTATCTGGTGTAAATCCTGGGTTGAACTCTTCCACAACTGCTTTAGCGCCTTCTACCTTAGGAGCTTTCTGCATAACGCCTGGACGAACGGTAGCCATCTGAGGACGGAACTCTGGGCAAGCGATGGTAGCGATGGTGTTTCCACCAAATGCAGGACGAGTCATCAATAACTGATTGTGTTTCTGCTCTTTACCTGGGATTGGATTGATTGGGAAATCTCCAATATCAAGCTGTGTACAGTCTGCTGTAAGACCTGTATGAATTCTTGCAGAAACTCTGGGGCCAAGGTCACGACCGATTGCTGTTGCACCTACCAGGAAGATCTCTGGTTTGTATTTTGTGATAACGGATGAAAGTGCATGAGCGTAAGGCTCTGTTCTGTATTCTTTTAATTCTGGATCATCTACGACGATGACTTTATCTGCGCCGTAAGCTGCAAGTTCGTCTGCAAGTCCTTTTACGCCACTACCAACTAATACTGCTGTTACTTCTGTTCCTAAGTCTTTCGCAAGGTCTTTTCCTTTACCTACTAACTCTAATGCGATACCGCTTAACTGATTATCAACCTGTTGTGCGAAGACAAATACGCCTTTATATTCTTCTAAATTCATTTTTTTCACCACACTTTTCTGTTTTATTATATTACATGTTTCTCTGCTAATTTGTTCATGATGTAAGTAACGGATTCCTCTGCGTCAAGTTTTACAACTTCGCCTTTTCCTTTACGAACTTTATCAGATGCTTTTGCAATCTGTGTAGGAGAACCTTTTAATCCAAGGTTAGAGTCTTCTACGTCTTTCAGATCTGCTCTGCCCCAGACTGTAATCTCTGCTTTGCAAGCATCAAAGATTCCGCCTGGTGTCATGTAACGAGGCTCGTTTAATTCAGCAAGTGCTGTAATAAGACAAGGCATCTTCGCTTTTAATACATGATATCTGTCATCATACTGACGCTCAACAATTACGCTGTCGCCCTCTACTTTGATATTCTGTGCATAGGAAATTACCGGAAGTCCTAAGTGCTCAGAGATCTGTGGTCCAACCTGAGCTGTATCACCATCAATAGCCTGACGTCCTGTAATAATCAAATCGTAATCGATGTTACGAAGAGCACCTGCAAGTGTCTGGGATGTAGCCCATGTATCAGCTCCACCTAAAACTCTGTCTGTAACGAGGATTCCTTTGTCTGCGCCCATAGCCATAGCTTCGCGAAGAACATCTTCTGCCTTTGGAAGTCCCATTGTAAGTACTGTAACCTCTGCATCATACTGATCTTTTAATCTAAGTGCTGCTTCGAGTCCAGCTTTATCATCCGGATTCATGATAGTAAGCATTGCAGCCCTGTCAAGAGTACCATCTGGATTAAATTTAACGCCACCCTTTGTATCAGGTACCTGTTTAATACATACGACAATTTTCATTGTATTTTCGCTCCTTATATTTTGTTTGTTTTAACTATTTTAATAATGCACCAGAGATAACCATACGCTGAACTTCTGAAGTTCCTTCGTAGATCTCTGTAATCTTAGCATCACGCATCATACGCTCTACATCGTATTCTCTGATGTAACCATATCCACCGTGAAGCTGAACAGCCTTTGTAGTAACTTCCATTGCAACTTCTGCTGCGTATAATTTTGCCTGTGCAGCCTCTACAGAATAATTCTTCTGTGTTGCTTTTGCCATAGCTGCTCTGTATACCAGGAACTGAGCTGCCTGTACTTTTGTAGCCATATCTGCTAACTGGAACTGTGTATTCTGGAAAGCACCGATGGATCTGCCGAACTGTTTTCTTTCTTTTACATATTCGATGGTACGATCAAGTGCACCCTCTGCAAGACCAAGTGCCTGAGCTGCGATACCAATACGTCCACCATCTAATGTGTGCATTGCGATACCAAATCCTTTGCCTTTTGCACCTAAGATATTGTCTTTTGGAATACGGCAGTCTGTGAAGATCAATTCATATGTGGATGAACCACGGATACCCATTTTGTTTTCTTTGGTACCGAAGGAGAATCCAGGAGTACCTTTCTCAACGATAAATGCAGAGATTTCTTTCTGAACACGGCCACGTTTTTCCACTGTGCCTGTTACAGCGATCACGATATATACGTCTGCTTCTTTACCATTTGTGATAAAGCATTTGGAGCCATTGATAACCCATTCGTCACCATCTAACACTGCTTTTGTCTGCTGTCCCTGAGCATCTGTACCAGCTCCTGGCTCTGTAAGACCGAAAGCACCGAGTTTTTTACCAGATGCGAGATCTGGAATAAATTTCTGTTTCTGCTCTTCTGTACCGAATGTCATGATAGGATCGATGCAGAGAGAAGTATGTGCTGATACGATAACGCCTGTAGTACCACAAACTTTTGAAAGTTCTTCTACACACATGGTGTATGTTAATGGATCACAGCCTTGTCCGCCATATTCCTTTGGAACAGGGATTCCAAGGAAGCCGTTCTTAGCCATTTTCTCAACTGTCTCTCTTGGGAATACTTCTGTCTCATCTACCTCTTGAGCAAGAGGTTTTACTTCTTTTTCAGCGAATTCTCTGAAAAGAGTTCTCGCCATTTCATGCTCTTTACTTAATGTAAAATCCATGTTTTTGTTTCCTCCATATGTTTTTCTATTTGAGTTTAAATCATAATAATCCACACCACGAAGATAGGCAGACTCAAAGTCACTTCATGCCTTTTCGTTCGTGTTGCTCCCTCACAAAGGTATCAGATATTGCCCTTTTGTGCAAGCACAACGTTCAATATCTGATACCTATGCTCAGTCTGCCTATTTCGAATAATCAAAGAAGCCTTTGCCTGTTTTCTTACCTAAGTTGCCATCAGCAACCATTTTCTTTAATAAATCTGCTGGTTTGTATTTGTCATCGCCTGTCTCTGTGTGAAGAACTTCCATGATAGCAAGTACGATGTCAAGACCGATGAGGTCACCTAAATGTAACGGTCCCATTGGATGAGAAGCACCTAACTGCATAGCGATATCGATGTCTTCTGCGCTTGCTGTTCCAGCTGCTAATACGTTGATACCTTCATTGATCATAGGTACTAAGATTCTGTTTACAACGAAACCAGGAGCTTCCTTAACTTCTACCGGTGTTTTCCCGATTTCTGTTGCGATTGCTTTGATCTTCTCTACCATATCGTCCGGTGTGTTGGCACCTTTGATAACTTCTACTAATTTCATTCTGTCTGCCGGGTTGAAGAAATGCATACCGATCATAGGACGATCTAAGCCTTCACCAATCTTAGTGATTGATAAAGAGGAAGTGTTGCTTGCGAACATACACTCTTTTTTACAGATTTCCATCAGACCTTTGAAAATGCTCTGTTTGATCTCTAATTTCTCTAAAGCAACTTCTACTACCAAATCACAATCTGCACAGATATCATTTAAACCTGTTTTGATTCTTCCAAGAATAGCGTCTGCTTTCTCCTGTGTGATCTTTTCTTTGCTTACTAAGAATTTCATATTTTTCTGGATTTTTGCCAAACCACCTTCAGCATACTCTGCTTTGATATCGCAAAGACGTACTTCATATCCTTCTGTCATTGCAAATGCCTGTGCGATTCCTGAACCCATTGTTCCTGCGCCAATAATTCCTACTATCATTGTATTTCCTCCTGTGAATTTATAATTATTTTATTTGTTTTGGAAAGGCTCTTTTACTTTTTCTTTGTTCTTATCAAGGAAGAAAGCCATTCCGTATTTCTGATCTTCTGATTCGAAGCAGTCACCGAATAATTTCTCTTCGATTACGATTGCATCGTCCATGTCTGCTTCCAGGCCGTCGTTAATTGCCTTCTTGCAGTTGCGAACAGCGATAGGAGCATTCTTAGCGATAGTAGCTGCAAGCTTCTCTGCTGCGGGCATTAATTCTTCCTGTGTATAAACAGCGTTTACAAGTCCGATTCTCAGAGCTTCTGGAGCTTTGATATTTCTGGCTGTATAGATCATCTGCTTTGCCATACCAGCGCCAACGAGACGTGCAAGTCTCTGTGTACCGCCAAATCCAGGTGTGATTCCGAGACCTACTTCCGGCTGACCGAATATCGCATTGTCAGAACAGATTCTCATATCACAGCTCATGGAGATCTCGCATCCACCGCCAAGAGCAAATCCATTGATTGCTGCGATAACAGGGATTGGGAATGTCTCTAATTTACGGAATACATCATTTCCTTTTTTACCGAAAGCTTCGCCCTCTGCCTTTGTGAGTGTGCTCATCTCTCCGATATCTGCGCCAGCTACAAAAGATTTCTCTCCTGCACCTGTTAAAATAAGGCATCTTACTTCCTCTAAGTTAACTGCGTCAAGAGCTGCATCTAATTCTTCTAATACTTTTGAATTTAAAGCATTTAATGCTTTTTCACGGCTGATGGTAATGATACCCACTGCACCTTTTACTTCATACTGAATAAAATCCATGGTGTTCTCCTTTTCAATTGATAGTGTATATAGTGCAGATTAGTCCATCTCTACGATTGTAGAGCAGCCCATTCCACCACCGATACAAAGTGTTGCAAGACCTTTTTTAGCACCTTTTGCCTGCATCTCGTGTAACAGGGTAACTAAGATACGGCATCCTGATGCGCCAACCGGATGTCCAAGAGCGATTGCTCCACCGTTAGGATTTAACTGTTTCTCAACATCGATTCCAAGATCTCTGCCCACTGCAACTGACTGAGCTGCGAATGCTTCGTTTGCCTCGATGATATCGAAGTCTTCGATCTTCATGCCTGTCTTAGCAAGTACTTTCTTCGTGGAAGCAACCGGTCCGATACCCATGATAGAAGGATCAACTCCGCCAAGTGCTCCGGCTACGAAGGTAGCCATTGGTTTAACGCCAAGTTCTTTTGCTTTTTCTTCGCTCATAACAACGATTGCTGCTGCACCATCATTGATACCTGATGCGTTTCCGGCTGTAACAAAACCGTCTTTATTGATTGCTCTTAATTTAGCAAGTCCTTCGATGGTAGATCCGGCACGTGGGCCTTCATCTTTTTTGAACTCGATCATTTCTTTTTTCTTCTTTACCATTACAGGTACGATCTCAGCGTCAAATGCGCCTGATTCCTGAGCTGCTTCACATTTCTTCTGTGAATTTAATGCGAACTCATCTAACTCTTCTCTTGTGATCTTCCACTGTTCGCAGATATTATCAGCGGTTTTGATCATGTGGTAATCATTGAATGCATCCCAGAGAGCATCTTTGATCATGGTATCTACCATAGTAGCATTTCCCATTCTATATCCGAAACGAGCTTGTGGCAAAGCATAAGGAGCCATTGACATGTTTTCCATACCACCTGCAACAACGATATCAGCATCTCCTGCCTGAATCATCTGAGCAGCCATATTCACACAGTTAAGACCTGAACCACATACAACGTTCACAGTAACTGCTGGTACTTCAATTGGAAGACCTGCTTTTAATGTTGCCTGACGAGCAACGTTCTGTCCCAGACCTGCCTGGATAACACAACCCATATATACGTGATCAACTGCTTCCGGAGCAACTCCTGCTCTGTTCAAAGCTTCTTTAATTACAATTGCACCCAAATCTGCTGCTGGTGTTGTGCTCAGGGCTCCACCCATTGTTCCAATTGCTGTACGACAAGCGCCGGCTAAAACGATTTTCTTTGCCATTTAATTTTCCTCCATTTGTTTAAATTGTTCCTGTTTATCGGGCATTAAAATGATTGTTATTTTTTTATCATTGCCCATTGCTCTTATTTTATCATAGGGCTACTTTTTTTGCAATGCTTTGTCATTAACTTTTACAAAGGACAATTTATGGAAATTTTGTAAACCTATCGCAGCGGTTTCGTTGCAATTACTCTGAAAAAAATACACAGGAGCAAAGTCTTAAAACTTTGCTCCACCTATAATCTAATTCTTTACACATAATGTTCACCCCTTTCTCGGTTTCTTTAAATGGGTGTTTTCTTCCTTCTTTCTCTATTTTTTTATTTATAAAAACAGGGAAAGCTATTTTGCTTGGCTCTGAATAGTTGCAAATACATTATGATTGGTTCTTTTTAGACAGATTATTACAATTTGTTGCATTTATATAGGGAGTGAAAGTGCTGTTTGATGCCATTTTACGGTCAATTGTGACACATGGAGAATCTGGAGGTGACAAAATGCTGAAGCTTACCGTTCGTGCAGGAGAATA
>JAQVCT010000051.1 GCA_028689655.1 Lachnospiraceae bacterium | reverse complement strand
TCTAACAGAATGTTAGGCGTAACCACATCAGCACAGGCAAAATCAACAGAGAAGTTATCCTCAGGTTATAAGATCAACCGTGCAGCAGACGATGCAGCAGGATTATCCATCTCCGAGAAAATGAGAAAACAGATTCGTGGTCTGACACAGGCATCCGACAATGCACAGGATGGTATCTCAGCAGTACAGACAGCAGAGGGTGCTCTGACAGAAGTACACGATATGCTCCAGAGAATGAACGAACTGGCAGTAAAATCATCCAATGAGAGTAATTCAGAAGATGACAGAAAATATATCCAGGATGAAATCAACCAGTTGGTAGATGAGATTGACCGTGTCGCTGAGACTACAAAATTCAATGAGACATATCTACTGAAGGGTGATAAGAACGCCGCAAAATCTAAGGTATATGATTACGTACCATCTTCTACCACCACCAAATTAACAGCTACCAGTGCTTTATTTGATATCTGTGGTAATACCATCACCAATGCAGTGGCAGAGGAAATGAGAAATAAGGGTGAAAAACTGTATAAGACAGCAACGACAGCAACGTCAGCCACAGCTACTGATATGTCTGCTGCATCAACTGCAAAGGTAGATCTCTACGATAAGGCAGGACATATGATAGCCAAAAAAGATGATATTCTCTCGTCTGCTGTTATAGCTGGTATTACAAATTACTTTACAGATACGAAAGGTGCGGTAAAAGCTTCATCTAGTGATTTAACATTAGTTACCGTTGCAAAGGGGGATTTGTTTAGAGCCGATGGAACGATTGCATATACATCTGGAGCGATTATAAGTGCGACAGACCAAACCAATATAGCAAGTCTTAATACATCCGTAACACCAGGAAGTGTAGCGGAGGAAGGTACCGATTACACCTATGATGTGAATACTTATACAGGTCAGCTCTACGACAAGGATGGCAATAAGATTGCAAAGAATGGTCTGGAAAACTATTTTGAACAGAAGGGTGCCGATCTTATCTATAAAGGTGGACTTTACACAGAAGGCGGTGTAGAAGTCGGAGTGAAGGACAAACCACTCACACTGACGGATAATAAAGATCTGGTAAATTATGTAACCACAAGTGACACTGGCACAGGAGCGTTGGAGCTCAGTCTTCACGTAGGTGCAGACTCTACTGATAATAATCAGATCAGTCTCAAGGTATCCGCGATGGATGCTAAGACGCTGGGGATCGATGGCATCCGCGTGGATGGCGCTGATGATACCAATGCCAGAAATGCCATTGATACTGTGAAGGCTGCCATCCAGAGGGTATCCACACAGCGTTCTTCTCTCGGTGCTGTTCAGAACCGACTGGAGCACACCATCAATAACCTGGATAATATCGTGGAGAATACCACAGCTGCAGAAAGCCAGATTCGTGATACAGATATGGCTACAGAGATGGTGAAATATTCCAAGAATAATATCCTGGCACAGGCTGGTCAGTCTATGTTAGCACAGGCGAACCAAGCTAATCAGGGAGTATTATCACTGTTACAGTAAGCAGCAACACATAAGCAATAAGTCAGGACGGGCAGTTTATATAACTGCCCGTTTTAGAATATAAGGGATTCTGATTAAAAGAAAGAGACTGGAGTAGATACATGAAAAAGAATAAATTGTTGACCATTACCATGTTAGTGAGCAATCGGGAAGATACCATTGAAAAGTGCATGGAATCACTGGTTCCCCTGCGGGAGGCGGTATCCAGTGAATTAATTATCGTGGATACTGCGGGTGACCGTGCCTGTATGGATATCGTGGAAAGATATGCGGATCAGATCATTCCTTTTACCTGGTGCGATGACTTCGCCGCCGCCCGTAATGCAGGACTGCGTCAGGCTTCCGGGGAGTGGGTACTCTTTCTGGATGATGATGAGTGGTTCCAGAGTACGGAGGAGATACAGAAGTTCTTCCTCTCCGGCAACTATAAGAAATATTGCTCCGCAGCCTATATGACCCGCAACTATATGAACAGACAGGGAACCACCTGGAGTGATCGAATTGCCACCAGAATGACAAGGCTTGATAAGGAGACGAAATTTCGAGGAAAGATCCATGAATCCTTATTTCCTGTAAAGAGACCGACTTTCTATATGAAGGATTATGTACATCATTATGGCTATGTTTTCGATACAAAGCAGGAGTCCATCGCACATTCCTGGCGAAATATCAGACCGCTGCTGGAGAGACGTAGGGAGGAACCCCAGGACTTTCAGGCGGCAGCACAACTGATACAGGAATATCGAGGCGTACAGGAGTATTTCTCTGCCATAGAGGTGGCGAAGGAACTGAGGCAGGACCCTGGCTGGAAGGAACCACAAAAGTTGGGATTTACCTCCTATGCCATGGTAAGCGAGGTCGAGCTATATCGGGATCAGCAAAGATATCGGGATGCCTACGATGTGGGGCGGGAACTGCTATCCAATAAGAGGATTCTGCTCTTCGCGAGAGGTTGTATCACCAACATAATGATCGGTATCTGTAACCAACTGGAGCGATATATGGAGGCTTTGACCTATATCCATGATTTTACCCAGCTTTTGAAGCAATGGGAGAAACAGCCTGAGAACCACTATACAGACTTTTTCAGTGTGTCCGGCAGATACCTGAATCAGGATGAGCGAAAAAGATTCCGACTGGTAAAGCTTCATATCTATGTACAGCAGCAGAAATGGGAGGATGCGGGAAAATGCCTGGAGGAGATTCCCTGGGGAGAAGAACAGCAGAGCTTTCAGGTGGAGACTCCGGAGGATGTGGTTCAGACGGCTGTGCACAGCTCCATTCAGGCTACGGCATTTCAGGAGGCATTTTATGCCATGCAGAGAAATGATCTGCTGTTAAGCAAGCTTTATGAGACAATCGATGCTCTGGAGGAGAAAGATCGGCGGCCTGTTCTGTCCCTTCTGGCACAGATGGAGCCTGAGCAGCTGAAACTCGTACAGTATCATCTGGACTATTACCTCTTGCAGCGGGATGAGGATAAGATCATGCGTCTCCTATCTCTCATGCAGGAGAAAAATTTCTCCTTATTTATACCCATGGAAGGATATTGGACAGGGTTAGATAACATGCAGATCTGTCTGGAGTCTTACCTTACCGGTGAGAGAATAGACAATTATCTGCACATGGTGGAGACCCTGACGGAGCGCTTGTCCATGGGGGACTGTCAAGCTATGAGCCATGTTCTTATGGGAGGTATGCCCCAGTCAGATATACGGTATCGCTATATCCAGGGACTCATGCTGGAGAAGGAGCTGTCAGAGAGGAGAACGCAAAGGAAGACATCCTGCGGTGACGGTGAGGAACCGGAGGACGGGATACATGAGGACTGGAACGATGTGGTGAAGATTGCGAAGCTGTGGCTTGGCTGTGCAGAGGAGCTATATCGGGAGGAGATATTTTCCGGGGAACGACAGTCTGCACTGCCTGCAAAATACCAGTTTTCCTGGCTGATTTGTCAGGGGCAGATTACGGAACAGGACAAAAGCCAGCAAATGCGTTATATAGCGGAGGCGGCTAAGGCATATTTACCCATGGGGGAACTATGTAAGGAATATTTGAAGGCTCTTGGACAGGAGAAGAAAGATTCAGAATTTGGCAGTTTATTTTCCGCCGTAAAGCAACAGATCCCCCAGTTAGTACAGCAGGAACGGTATACGGATGCTCTCCAGATCATGGATCAGCTCCTGACTTATCAGCCGGGGGAACGGGAAGTGCTTGCCATGAAGGCAGAATTACTGGACTATTTGTCAGGGGAAGAGATCCCCGTGGAAACAGCCCTGACGGAGACGGATTGGGAATTGATTCGTGAGGAACTGTCCCAGCATCCATGTGATTTTGCATCTTATGTGAAGCTGGCACGCTGCTATGGGGGAAATGCCGCACAGGCGCAGCTATGCTATGCCCAGGCTCTTTTCTACATGGAGCGCACCGGGAAAAATACCCCGGAGACCGCCGCGGAGCGGGCAAGGATAGAAAAATCAATTCAACACCTGAGAGAGAAAAGCGGTGTCACAGTGCCCAAGGTTGCCATCGTGATTCTGTCATATAATCTTCTGGATTATACGAGAAAATGTATCGACAGCATTCGTCGTACAGTTCCCCAGGATCGATGTCAGATCATCGTGGTGGACAATGCTTCCACAGACGGAAGTGTAGAGTGGCTTCGAAGACAGGGAGATATTATACTACTGGAAAATGCGGAGAATGTAGGATTTCCCAAAGGCTGTAATCAGGGAATCGCGTTGGCGGAGGGCGATGCCGATATCTATCTGTTAAATAATGATACGATCTTACCGGAGAATGCACTCTTCTGGCTGCAAATGGGTCTCTATGAGGAGGATCATATAGGGACTGTGGGAAGTGTCTCTAATTGCGTCTACAATCACCAGCAAGTGTCGGAGAAGTTTGCGAATACCGATGATATTCTGACGTTTGCCAGGAAAAATAATATTCCCATGGCCTATCCCTATGAACCAAAACTTTTCCTCATTGGATTTTCAATGCTCATCAGACGGAGTGCCATGGACCAGGTGGGACTGCTGGATGAGATCTTCACCCCGGGGAATTCGGAGGATGTGGATTATGGTCTGCGCATGCGCAAGGCAGGATACCGTAATGTTTTGTGCAGAAATAGCTTTGTACTTCACTTTGGCAGTCAATCCTTTCGCAAAAAAGGAGCCGAATATGGCGATCTCCTGAGTAGGAATCAGGAAAAACTCAATCGGAAGTGGGAAATGGATCTACAATACTACATGTTTCCCCGTCCCGAACTGGTACAGATGATTCAGAGAAAGACGGATGATAAAATGAAGGTTCTGGATATCGGCTGTGGCTGTGGTGCCATCATGGCGAGAATCAAAGGAGATTATCCGGAGGCTTCTGTGTATGGAATCGAGTTGTCAGAGAAGGCGGCAGCATTGGCGCAGACCATCGGAGAGGTGATCTGTGGTGATGTGGAAAATATGGAATTTTCCTATGAGAAAGGATCTTTTGATTACTGCATTATGGGGAATCTACTGGAGCATTTACGAGATCCGGAGAAGGTACTCAGACGTCTGCGAAGCTATATGAAACCGAACGGTCACATTATCGTGAGTATGCCCAATATGAAGCACTATTCCGTTATGCTGCCTTTATTAAAACGGGATCAATTTTCCTATGGAAATAGTGGGATTCTGGACAGGACACATTTGAAAATGTATACAAATCATGAAATACAGAACCTATTGATGGATTCCGGATATCACATAGAAGAGATAAGATATACGACTGCCGGGGAACCAACTCCGGAGGAGGATCAGCTTATCCAACAACTGACCTCTTATATGGAGGAGCCGGATAGAATCTCCTATCTGGCATATCAGTATATTGTGGATGCCACGCTATAATGCAGAGGAATATACATGCAACATCATTCAACGTCCATTTCCCCATCAAGATCTGCAAACAATTCACGGGCTGAGGAATAGTTTTTTATAGAAATATCACTATTCATGATATCTCTTGCTTCCTCCATGGCTGCTTCTGTCTCCGCATTGTATCGGGGCAGCTTCACTTCAAAGGGTAAACCGCCTTCCATGATGGATTTGCGTAAAAAGATATTGATTGCATCAGTAACAGTAATACCAAAACTGGCAAATAGTTTTTCTGCTGCAGCTTTGGTTTCCGCATCAATGCGGACATTGATATTTGCTGTCTTAGCCATTATATTCACCTTCCTTGTTTCTTTGTTTATAGCATATCTTGTTGTATTAACAATATCAATACAACGTGAAACATTTTGGACATTTTTATAGAATAGAATATATTTTTATTTCGTTACTGGTTTTTTGAGATATTGTTCTTTTTGATATAAAAAAATAGTTAAAAATAAATAGGGAACTTATTGATGTTATTGCAATCGATTTGTTCCCTATTTTTAAGTTGTTAAATAGGGGACTTTTGTATATAATATAGGTATTAACGTTCCCTAAGATATGATACAAGGAGTCAATACAATGAATGAATTAGAAAAATTACAGGAATTCCTGAATGAAAAAGCAGATTGCACCGCCCGTCTGAACCTTATGCCCTATCAGGGCTCTCCGGAAATAAAGGAAAATAATAAGAACAAATACCTATATGTCAGGAAAAGAATCGCCGGGAAGTTAACCTCTACTTATGTAGATGTATATTCTGATGAGTTATACCAGATTTTGTTAAAAAATGCAAAGGATGCCCGTGCCCTGAATAAAAGGATTCGGCAAATAGAAAAGGAACTCTCTTCCCTGGGATATACAGAGTCTGAGTTGTCAGAGAGAGTTTATCAGAATATTGATTTTGCACGGGCTAACATGAAATCCAATATTTATGACCAGGCGGTCTTAGAGGGCGTGGGAACATCATTTCCTCAAACGGAAGAGATTATTAACAATGGTACTGTGAATGGTGTGAAAGCCTCAGATGTGCAAAAGATACTGAACTTAAAACATGCGTGGGAGTTCATCTTGGACAAAGATGTGCTTCAAAGCAAATCTGACTTCTATATGTTAAGTCATATTGCCAAATTGATAAATGAAGGATTTTATATGAATGGCGGGCGTGTGAGAAGTGTTCCGGTGACCATAGGGGGAAGCAGCTATGTGCCGGACATTCCCATTGAATCTGTCGTGATCGAAAATATCCAGCGTATCAGAACCGCAGAAAAGCCCCCTGTTGATGTGGCAATCGATCTTTGCCTGTACTGTATGAGGACACAGACTTTTATCGATGGAAATAAACGTGCCGCTGTTATATACGCCAATCATTATCTCATATCTCACGGTCAGGGATTTATAGTGATTCCCGAAAAAAATGTGGAGGAATTCAAGAAACTGTTGGTGCAGTTCTATGAGAGTGATGACTCCCTAATCATTCGTTCCTTCTTAATAGAAAAATGCTGGAAAAACTTTTAAAAACAGGGAACCAACGTAAGTCAGTTCCCCATTCCTTATATATTTCTACTGTAAGACCTTAAGAATAAATTTAATTGACAATTACTGAAAATACGATAGAATATAATTAAGAAATGCAATCATAATGTATTTTATAAATGTAAGATTTAGAAAACATAAGAAACAGTGATTGGGCAGATAAATCCAAATGGAAATATCTGCTTTAACTTTAAAAAGGGCTTATCCCTAAAACTATCAGGGATAAGCAAAATAGCTTTCCCTGTTTTTATAAATAAAAAATAGAGAAAGAAGGAAGAAAAAAATGAAAAGTCAACAAAAGATTGTAGAAAAACTTCGTCCAATAGACGATATTCTTTTTCAGAAAATGGCTGAGGATAAAAGCTTTTGTGCCGAAGTGATAAGCACTATCATGGAAGAACAAATAGAAGTGATAGAAACAATTCCGCAGAATTCCATTAAGAATCTTCAAGGACGTTCCGTTATTTTGGACGCATTGTGCAGGGATGAAGGTGGAAGAACATTTAATGTTGAGGTTCAAAAGGAAAATAATGATAATCATCAAAAAAGAGTAAGATACAATGCTTCCTGCATTACCGCAAACATAAGCGAACCGGGAATAAAGTTTGAAAAAGTACCGGATGTATGTGTTATTTATATTTCGGAATTTGATTTATTCAACAAAGAGTGTGCAGTGTACCATATAGACAGAGTACTTCGTGAAAATGGAGCGATTCTTGAAAATGGTTTTACGGAGATATATGTAAACGCAAAAGCATCAGATGGCTCAGACGTATCAAAGTTAATGAAACTTTTCACAGATACAGATTCATATGATTATGAACATTTTCCCTATACGTCAGGAAGAAAACACCAATTTAAAGAAACCGAGAAAGGGGTGAACATTATGTGTAAAGAATTAGAAGAATATGTAGCAGAGAGTAATAAGAGAGCCGCAAAAGAAGCAGCAAAAGAAAATGCAAAAGTAATGTTACAGGATAATGTTCCGGTAGAAAAAATAAAGATGTACACAGGCTTATCCATAGAGGTAATTATGGACCTGAGAAAATCAAAGTAAGAATTTACACATGAAACTTATTTTTTTAAATCTCCGTTCCTTCATATAAATATATATCATGCATTATTTTTAGCCCGATATGTTTGATTGAGTGTCTTTCTGATATCCGATACTGTAATTTCGCCCTTTTTCTCTTTTTCAACTAATTCTAGAAATTCATCAGTGGGTTCTAATCCATCTACTTTAATTAATCCCAAAGCAATATCCCATTTATTTCCTTTCACAGCAACAGCCTCCTTATTTTCCTTGTTTCTATTCCACATTTATATAAGTCATATTAAATTTTGAGCAGATACTTCCAGTTGGACTTATCTGCTCAGTGTATCGTTTCTTTTGTTTGAAGACCCAGATATTTTGCACCTGAGAAACCTCTATCATTATACTTTATCGTATTTCTGTGAATTGTCAAATTATATTATTTTCCAGATTTCAGGTAAGCCATGATCGGAAAAGTTTCCTGTTTATGTTCACTCTTTATGCATTTCTTTCTTTCCGACTTTACCATATGACTGTTCCCTGATTTACAAAAATATATGTATTATTCCTATTGAATCTCTACATTCACCATACCGAATCCATCTGCCCACATGCTTCCCTTGTCACAGTGTAATTCCAGTTTTAATTGTTCCACATCTGTTACGTCGATTTCAAAATGTTTTATCATATCATCGCCTTTGACGGTACAAATACCAGACTCCATACCGTCCAGAAATATATGGATATTACCAACTTGTTCCGTGTCACACGCTTCGTCCATTGGTCCAAAATCAAATGCCAGATTAGTATAGTTTTTTTCTAAATTAATAAGTGCATATGCGCCTCTATTATGTATTTCAAAACCCGTATATGCATTATTGTTAATTTTTATTCCTGACGTATAGGTAAAGTCAGTCTGTTTGTACATCAAGTCTTTTAAGTTTTTCTTCGCTGTTTTCGGTTCCTCCACTTTGACTGTCTGTGCATCGCCGCTTTCCGATTTTTCCTGTTTCGTGGCATTTTTATAGGTTTCCAGTTCTTTTTTTAGATTTTCCTGCTCTGTGACAAGTTTTAGGTTTTCCGCTGTGAGCTTATCTTTTTCATTGGACACATTCTCATATCTATCCAGTAGTGTTGTCACCACGGTAGTCATATCTTCCCCTGCATTGACCGTAATAGCACCGCTTTCATTCACTATTGAATGTACAATAGAATCATTGACCGATTTATTAATTTGTATTCCTGAAAATAGTCCAATGACCGCTGTCACAATTGCAACTGTTCCACTTATCATAAGTCTGGCTGTTCCTTTTCTCATGTTAGGTTCCATGCTCCTTATCTCTTCATAAAGAATTTAAAACAGGGAACCAACGTAAGTCAGTTCCCCATTCCTTATATGTTTCTACTGTGTGATTAACTACTTGAATTACTGAAGTAAGGATAATACGCCCTGTGTAGACTGGTTAGCCTGTGCCAGCATAGACTGACCTGCCTGTGAAAGGATATTGTTCTTGCTGTATGCTACCATCTCACTAGCCATATCTGTATCACGGATAGAGGACTCAGCTGATGTGGTGTTCTCTACGACGTTGTCCAGGTTGGCGATGGTGTGCTCCAGACGATTCTGTACAGCACCAAGTCCGGAACGCTGTGCAGATACGGATTTGATAGCATCGTTGATCGCATCAATAGCGTAAGTTGCATTGGTGCCTGTCTCATCATTGCCTACTTTCAAGCCTTTGATACCAAGTCCTGCGGTATCCATGGCATCAATATCCATAGTAATCTTATTGGTACCATCTGCATCCGCTCCAACGTGAAGACCTACAGATAATGCCTGTTTTATAGTTGTAGTACCCTGTGTGATCGTAAAGGTTGCATCGTTATTATCTACAACAGTTGCCCCTGTCTCTGTACCGATGGAGCTTGCTTTTGTAAGTTCCTCTTTAATCATGCGGTATGCACTATCTGCTGTGATTGTTCCTTCCGGAGCTGCGGTAACACCTGCTGCGGTAAAGGTGCCGCTAGGAACTGTTACTGTATCACCCTCGTTAATTTTAGCAATAATATCTTCTCTTGTAAGGTCAGTATCACTTGTAGACTCTGCTGCTACATGGTAGCCCACACCTCCGATAGTAACAGTGTCACCAGCTGCCAATTTTAAAATGTCTTCTTTAAGATTTGAAAAGGCTTTAGGTGCATTATCTGCAACTGTAATAAGTTTACCATTTGCCTTTGTAATCGTATCTCCGGCAGTAGAACCACCAGTAATAATTGTGCCTACTGTAAGGTCGGCTGCTACAGATGAAACCTCGCCTGCACCTAATGTATTAACGCTCATTCCATTATGGGCACCTGTTGCATCTGCAGCATAACTATTAATTGTTGAACCAGCATCAAGTTTAGCAACAATATCAGAGAGTATAACATCACCACCAGTTGTACCAGTTGTACCGCTATCATCTACAACATTCCATGTATTACCTGCACTATCTGTAAAGGAATCTCCGACTGCCCATGAAAGACCCTCAGCAGCTGTCTCTGTCATCTTTTTAACGACTGTTGTTACGGTTCCATCTGCTTGGGTATATTTGTCGCCCAGAGAAAGTACTGTATTGTCAGCATCAGCTGTTGTTAGATAGCTGCCAGTACTTTTAGGTTCGTAAATGGTATATTCTTTGCCTGCAATTTTAATGCTGTCGCCATCTTTTAAGGTCTTATCCAATGCAAATGTAGAAGTTCCATTTCCATTATCGGTCAATTTTCCTACGATACCTGCATCATGTGCATTAATTGTCTTTGTAGCTGTCTGTCCATTTCCTTTCAGGAGATAAGTCTCGTTGAATTTTGTGGTCTCAGATACACGGTCGATCTCTGTGAGTAACTGGTCTACTTCATCCTGTACGTTGGTACGGTCATTTTCTGATAATGTACCAGTGGATGCCTTTACGGATAATTCATTCATACGCTGTAACATGGAATGCACTTCTGTCAGAGCACCCTCTGCTGTCTGTACGCATGAGATACCGTCCTGGGCATTTGATGATGCCTGTGTCAGTCCACGAATCTGGCTTCTCATTTTCTCGGAGATGGATAATCCTGCTGCATCGTCTGCTGCACGGTTGATCTTATAACCTGAGGATAACTTCTCTGTTGATTTTGCCTGTGCTGATGTGGTTACGCCTAACATTCTGTTAGA
>JAQVCT010000019.1 GCA_028689655.1 Lachnospiraceae bacterium | reverse complement strand
TAACAGGAAGTCGTGCACTCGCATTCTCTTTTTCCCCTCAAGCTGAACGCTCTGTATCTTTAAAATGCCATTTCCGGTGCTCACATAAAATGCATCCTTTGTCACTGACTGAATCATTCCCGGCTCTTTTATATCGTCCTTTGATGATTCTGATATTTCTGACATGCCTGTCATTTTTGATATCTTTGACATGTCTGATTGGAAGTCCCGCAGTTCTTCGCTATTTACAACTTCCGCTTCCCATATCTTTAATGTTTTCCCATTATATAAAGTATATGCACTGGGCCAGGAATTCAATCCTCTGATCAATCGCTCAATGACCACCGCAGGTTCAGACCAGTTAATATGTCCCAACTGTTTTGTGAGCATTTTGGCATAGCAGGTGTCTTCTTCCCTCTGCTTCTCCGGTACCAGCTCTCCTGCCTCGATCTTCGGAAGGGCTTCCACGATGAGTTCTGCTCCTGCCTGCATGAGTTTATCAAAAAGACTCTCCCCCGTGTCCCGGGCTGTGATCGGGACTATCTTTTTCAACAACATATCTCCGGTGTCAAGTCCAGCGTCCATCTGCATGATGGTGACGCCTGTCTCCTTCTCCCCGTCAATGATCGCCCATTGAATGGGTGCTGCTCCCCTGTACTTTGGCAACAGGGACGCGTGGATATTGATACATCCCAAACGGGGCATATCCAGGATTTCCTGACTTAGGATCTGTCCGAATGCCGCCACCACGAAAATATCTGCCTGATAGCTTCGAAGAATCTCCACCGCATCAGGTGCCTTTATCTTTGTCGGTTGAAATACCGGTATCCCGGCTGCCACGGCACACTGCTTTACCGGTGGATACTGCATCTCTTTCCCTCTGCCCTTGGGCTTATCCGGCTGCGTCACAACAGCGGCCACTTCATGTCCGGCATCTATGATCGCCTGCAATGCACCTACGGCGAAATCCGGTGTTCCCATAAATACGATTTTCATCTATGCACGCCACCTTTCCTATCCTTTATTTTATCCTTTATTTTATCCTTATTTCTATTTTTACTTCTATTCGTTACGTTTATCGTTATTCCGATGGCTATTTCTATCATTATTTGTATATCTTTTCTTATTATTTTTTCATTACTTTTTTATCACTCTATTCCAGCAGTTTGTCATCTTATCTATTCTTTGTCTCTGCTGGCTTTATTTTTCATCATACGCTTCTTCATCTTCCTCATCGTCCGCTTCCATGTCCATCAGATCACCTTCCACTTTTTCCACGTAGAGATGTCCGTCCAGATGCTCCAGCTCATGACAGATGGCACGTGCCAACAGTTCTGTTCCTTCCACTTCAATGGGCTCCATATCTTCATTCAGTGCCACCGCTTTCACATAGTTGGGTCTGGTAACGATACCATGCTTGCCGGGCACACTGAGACAGCCTTCACTGCCGGTCTGCTCTCCACTGGTCTCCACAATACGCGGATTAATCAGTACAATGGGATCCTCCCCTGTGGTATCGATGACCACGATTCTTTTCAGGACTCCCACCTGTGGTGCAGCCAGTCCCACACCATATGCCTCATACATAGTGTCGAACATGTCCTCTATCAGTTCCAGCGTGCGAGGTGTCATCTCCTTCACCTCTTTACAGGTCTTTGTCAGTACCTCATCTCCCATTTCTCTGATCTTACGAATTGCCATTTTGTTCTTTCCTCCTTGTAATCCTCAATATGCATTCATTGGATTGAAGTCGAACTGTAGGGATTCATTTTTCAATTCCAGTGTTTCTACATATTGTTCTATTCTGTCTTTCATCATAATCAACTGTTCCTTCTCTCTGTGCTTCACATAGAGAACGGTGCGATAAATGTCATTGATCTTTCCCAGTGTGGCAGGTGCAGGTCCGATGACCTGTAAGCCTGCCTCGTCCGTTATTTTCCCGGCAATTTTTACTGCCAGCTCCATGCCTGCTTCCTCTGTTCTGGAGGATATGAGCAATACCATCATCTGGGCTACCGGCGGGTACCGGAGCATCTCCCGATAGAGCATTTCCTCCTGATAAAATCCCTGATAATCCTGTCTGGCTGCATAGACCACACTGTAATGCTCCGGCTGATAAGTCTGTATCACAGCCTCCCCCGCCTTGCTTCCCCGTCCGGCTCTTCCCACCGCCTGGGTCAGTAATTGAAAGGTGCGTTCCCCTGCCCTGTAATCATTGGCATGGAGGGAAAGATCTGCCGCCAGCACACCCACCAGCGTGACATTTGGAAAATCATGTCCCTTTACGATCATCTGGGTTCCCACCAGAATATCCGCTTCCTCATTGGCAAATGCAGAGAGGATATTGTCATAGCTGTCTTTCTGTCTGGTGGTATCTGCATCCATGCGCAGTACCCTTGCCTCCGGATATAATCTGTGCAGAGACTCTACGATCTGCTGGGTTCCTGCTTTAAACCCGGCGATGAAAGGGGAACCACATTCCGGACACTTGTGAACCATAGGTTCCTCATATCCGCAGTAATGGCACACCAGTTTTCCATTTCTATGCTCTGACAAAGCCACATCACAGTGGGGACATTTCATCACATGACCGCAGGATCGACAGGAAATAAAACCTGCATATCCCCTTCTATTTAAGAAGAGAATACTCTGTTCCTTCTTTTCCAGACGGTCCTGTATTAGTTTCTGCAATTTTCTGCTGAAAATAGAGCGGTTTCCCATTTTCAGTTCTTCTCTTAAATCTATGGTATATACCGTGGGAAGTGTTCCTCCCGTCAGTCTTTTTGTCAATTCGTATAACTTGCACACCCCACTCTGTGCCATGTGATAAGCTTCCAGGGAGGGGGTTGCAGAACCCATGACTACACCGGCATGGTGGGTCTTCGCAATCTGAAATGCCACTTCTCTTGCATGATATCTTGGCATGGTCTCACTTTTATAACTGTTCTCATGCTCTTCATCAATAATGATAATTCCCAGATTCTGAAAAGGGGTAAAGAGTGCTGATCGGGGACCAATCATAATATCGATTTCTCCCAGCCTGGCTCTCTCGAACTGATCGAACCGTTCGCCCGAAGACAGTTTGGAATTCATCACCGATACGCGGTCACCAAAGCGTCTGTAAAATCGTAACAGGGTCTGATAGGTCAACGCGATCTCCGGAATCAGTACAATTGCCTGTTTTCCCTCAGTGATCATCCCCTGAATAAGTTCCATATAGACCTCTGTCTTGCCGCTTCCTGTGATTCCACGGATCAGATAGGTTCCAAGTCTTTCCTGACGGGCATCCTCCCGTATCTCATCCACGATTCTTCGTTGTTCTTCACTTAATTCTTTTTTATCTTCTATTTTATCCTGTATCTGTGTATTATATTTGACGGGATTGCGATATACGTTCTCGCTCTCCATACGGAGGATTCCCATCTCTTCCATGCTCTGTATGGTCTTTACCGGCACATGGAGTTTTCCTGTGACCAGCTCCTGTGAAAGCTTTTTTTCCTCCAGTAGAGCTTCCAGGAGCCTTGCTCTGGCGACCTGATGCTTTTTCTGGAAAATGCGAAGTTCTTCCCGCGCCTCTTCCTCCGGCATTTTCAACTGAACGCTCTTTTTCTCCATGAATTTGGTCTTCTGTTTCACAGGAAGCACCGTCTTCAAGGCGGCGATCATGGTAGAGCCGTACTGTTCCCTCATCCAGGCTGCCAGGCGGATCAGATCCGTCTCCATGCCCATACGATCATTTTTGATCCCTAAAATAGACTTTAGTTTACTTTCCTCAAAGGACGACTGATCTGTAATAGCGATGACATAGCCACTTCTGGTACTGTTTCCTCTGCCAAAGGGAATGGTCACTTCCATTCCGATCAGAATCCGTCCTCTCAGTTTCTCCGGAATACAGTATTGAAATGGTCTGTCTACTTTTTCATGAGAAATATCTACAATGATATCCGCATATTTCCCTTCCATATCTGCACCCCTTTTATCATTTTGTTCACTGCTTTATTGATTACTTACCTTCCTGTTGCAGGATGTCCGCGATGATCACCCTCTCATCCATGGGATAATGAACACCTTTGATTTCCTGATAATCTTCGTGTCCTTTCCCAGCTAACACGATAACATCTCCCGGTTCTCCATGATGAATCACATAAGCGATTGCCTCCCTGCGATCCGGTATCTCTATATAGTTTCCTGCGGTCTTCTGAATCCCTGTCCTAATATCAGCGATGATATCCAGCGGCTCCTCAAAACGTGGATTATCCGATGTGATCACCGTGAGATCTGCCAGCTTTCCGCTCACCTCGCCCATCTCGTATCTGCGCAGTTTGGAGCGGTTTCCACCGCATCCGAACAGGCACACCAGACGTTTCGGATGGTATTCCTTTAATGTGGTAAGGAGACTTTCCAATGCCATGGCATTATGAGCATAATCAATCATCAGGGTAAATTCATCTGACACCTTCACCATCTCGATACGGCCTTTCACCTTCGCCTGAATCAATGCTCTCTTAATGTCTTCCTCCGGCACCTCAAAATGTCTGCAGATAGCAATGGCGGCCAGTGCATTATAGACACTGAATCTCCCCGGTGTATCCACTTCCACGCTGAAATTCATCAGTCCCTTCACGTCAAAGTCAACACCCAGATATCCAGGTCTGGTCACCAGCTCCATATGTACCGCCTGCAGGTCAGCCTCCTGAGCGAATCCATAGGTCTCCAGGGCACAGGTATGCCCTGCCAGCACAGTCTTGTAATGTTGATCATCCCCATTGGCAATACCCACACGGCACTGCTTGAACAGGAGCCCCTTACATGCCATATATTCTTCAAAGCTTTCATGTTCATTGGGTCCAATATGATCCGGCTCAATATTGGTAAAGATTCCAAGGTCAAACACAAATCCCTGTGTCCTGTGAAGCATCAACCCCTGAGAAGACACTTCCATGACAACTGTGTCACATCCTGCATCCAGCATTTCCCTAAAATAACTCTGTAAGACGTAGGACTCCGGTGTGGTATTACTTGCAGGTATCTTCTTATCTCCGATGACTGCCTCGATAGTTCCCACCAGACCTACTTTATGTCCTGCCAGCTCCAGCATATTTTTCACCAGATAGGTGGTGGTGGTCTTTCCCTTGGTACCGGTGATTCCGATGACCTTCATATGATCCGCCGGATTGCCAAAATAGGCTGCTGAGATGAACGCCATGGCATATCTGGTATTTTCCACCTGGATGATGGTGACATCACACTGCTCCGGCACCTGTACTTCCTTGGACACGATCAATACCTTTGCCCCGTTTTCAGCCACCGCTGACGCATAGGTATGCCCGTCGAAATTGGCACCCTCAATGCAGATGAACAGACATCCCTCTGTGATTTTTCTGGAATCATATACCACTTCTGTAACTTCTATCTCTTCGTTTCCTCGCATGCACTTATATTCTAACTTTTGTAATAAATCTGTTAATTTCATATACATCCGCCTTTCTATGCAGACTGGTTAAATATAGCAACTTGCTTTGCAAGTTGGTCAAGTTTAACCTACAGTGCTTAAAAGCACTTCCGTGACACAACTTGCTTTGCAAGTTGGTCAAGATTAAGAATATCATAAAATACGGGAAAAAGAAAGACACCGATTTTGCAGCGAAACAAAATCGGTGTCTTCCATCTTATGAGGGGGGGGAGATAGTGAGTGTTTCAACTATCCAAGTACTATTGTATCGGCGAATTGTGTTCTTTCTGTGTTTAAAGTATAAAAAATATTGGAACTTTATAAAATAATTCTAAGCTATTTCTTACTGAAAATCCTTCATGACGATCTGGATATTCTTCATCCCTCTGTATTCATTTATATCGGGATAATAGCAGATGGACAGGCTGATCTTTGTTTTCTTCCCTTCATATAAAGAATGTTTTTGTTCCAGTCCATACTGTTCACTTATATAGGCATCAAAGGCTTGGATGTCCCCAAAATAGATCACGTCAAAACGGTTCTGCTGTTCATCCTCCACCACATATTTTCCCACATTTCTATTCTTTCCCAGTATCCTCCCGCTGAGAAAATGTACGTTTTTCTGTGCAAATATAGGTTTTGCATTCCCTGTGCCGAAGGGTTCCAATAAGCTCAGTTCGTTGATAAAATCCAGATTGGCAAAACGCATAGGCATGGGGATATCAATCTGTATCTTCTCCTGAAAATCTTTTGGTGTGAGATTGGAATCCGCATTCATACAGTGACGAAATGTCTCCACATTATTGGATATAAGAGACAGTCCCGCTGCCATCTTATGACCACCGAACTTCGTAAAGAGTTCTTTATGTCTGGAAAGTGCCTCATACATATGATATGCCTCAATGGATCTCCCTGATCCCTTTACACCCTCCTCCCCATCCGTGAATATAAAGGTAGGTTTTCCATACTTTTCTCTGATTCGTCCTGCTATGATTCCCGCCAGGCTTTCATGACATTCCGGCAGATAGACCACCAGTACCGTGTCATTTTTATGTCCGGTATGCTCCAACTGATCTATGGCAAGCTCCACACCCTTTGCTGTCATGTCTTTGCGGCTGTCATTTAATGCTTTCAGGTCCCCCGCGATCACAGCCGCATCCGCCGGCTCTTCCGTATCAAATAAGTCCAATGCCCGGGCAGCGGTATCCAGACGTCCGGTGGCATTAAGGCAAGGTCCCAGTACATATCCGATATGATAGGGGGACAGATCCTTTTCCTCCAGACCGTTCACTGTGAGGAGGGCTTTCAGCCCTATATTTTTTGTCTTTCTAATGGCGGCAAGTCCATATTTTACAATGATTCGATTCTCATCCAATAAAGGCATCACGTCCCCTACCGTTGCGATGGCTGCAAATTCCAGCAGTTCATTCAAAAGATGCGTTTCCACTCCCATCTTGGTCATCAGACATTGTATGAACTTATATGCCACCACAGCACCACAGATCTCTTTGTAAGGATAAGGACAATCTTCCTGCCTGGGATCAATCACGGCCACTGCGGGAGGTATCTGGTATTTTTTTTCCCCGTTCTGTCCCTCCGAAAATGGAATCTCGTGGTGATCCGTGATAAGCACCGTCATCCCCAATTCCTTGGCTTTTTCGATCTGCTCACAGGCAGCAATGCCATTGTCACAGGTAATGATGGTGTCAATTCCATCCTCATAGGCCTGCTGAATCAGGTGTTCATTCAATCCATAACCATCATAGATACGGTGTGGAATCGCAAAGTCCACCTGAGCGCCACATATCAGAAGCCCCTTCCGCAAGATATAGGTGGCACACACACCATCAATATCATAATCTCCTATGATACGTATTTTCTGTTTCTCCCTAATCTTATCCTTTACGATTTCTGCACCCTTCACCATATCCTTCATCTGTTCCGGCGGATACAGATCTTCCAAGGTACCATAAAGAAATTTTTCTATTTCCTTTTCCTCTATCATATCTCTATTTCGTATGATTCTGGCAACCATAGGGCTAATATTAAATTTTTCTGCCAGCCTGTTAAAATCTGCTTTTTTTGCCATCACGACCCAGTTAGCCATCGCTGTCCTCCTTAAATAAAAAGAAAGGATAACTGCAAAACAGTCATCCTTTCTCAATCATCCAGTCTATTCCTTATTTTGCTTTTTTCTCTTTTACGATCCTGGTTCTAAGGGTATACCATAACCCTCCTGTAATGCATACAGAAGAATATGTACCGCATACGATACCGACCATCAGTGGAAGTGCAAATTCGCGAATCGATGTTACACCCAGTATATAGAGCACTGCTACCATAATGAATGTAGTCAGGGATGTGAAAATACTTCTTGACAATGTCTGAGAAATACTTTTATTTACAAGATCTAACAATTCTTCCTTATTTCTCTTCTCACCCAGGTTCTCACGGATTCTGTCGAAGATAACAATCGTCGCATTGATGGAGTAACCTACGATAGTAAGCATACATGCGATGAAGGTACTGCCTACAGATACTTTCGCAACTGCATAGAATGCCAGTACGACTAATACATCATGTACCAGCGCCGTTACAGCACTTGCTGCGAAGCGGACATCCTTAAATCTGAACCAGATATAGATCAACATACAAACAGTAGCAATCAATACCGCGATGATGGCATCCACTTTCATCTCATCGCTGACTGTAGAACTGATGGTCTCCGCTGTGATCTTACCCTGATCTACATTGAATTTTTCTTCCAATGCTTTATCCAGTGATTCTCTTTCAGATACGGATAAGGTTCTGGTCTTGACGATAACTTCATTGGTACCGGATACTTTCTGTGTCTGAATGTTCTTGTCCCCTGTGATACCTGCCACCACCGGCACAACATCACTCTCAATAGCAGCGATGGAAAGATCATCATTAAATGTAATACTTGTGGAGGTACCACCCTTGAACTCAAGGCTGTAATTCAACATCTGCCCATCTCTTGCCTGGTTCACACCCATAAATACAAATCCTGCAACGACAGCTGCAATGGAAACGCCAAAAAAGAGATTTCTCTTTGACACGAAATTAACTGTTTTTAAATCTTTTGCTTTGCCGTAGAATTTTGCATCTTTTAATCCGATTGCATAGAATGCATTTAAAATCAGCTTGGTAACCACCAGTGCGGTAAACATGGAGATTACAATACCTAATGCCAGGGTCTGAGCAAATCCTTTGACGCTACCAGAACCCCGAAGCCCCAGTACCAACGCTGCAATCAATGTGGTGATGTTACCATCAATAATCGCGGAGAGTGCTTTCTGGAAACCGATCTTGATAGCAGAACTTACCGTCTTGCCTTTCGCGATTTCTTCTCTGATTCTGGCAAAGATGATAACGTTGGCATCCACTGCCATACCAATTGCCAGGATAACACCCGCAATACCTGGAAGTGTTAATGTAATGTCAAATGCATTTAAGCTGATGATCGTCAATGCCACATAAATACATAATGCAATGGCGGATGCCAGACCTGGGATAAGGTAAACTGCGATCATAAATAATGCCACGATTACAAATCCGATTACACCAGCCTTCACACTGGTGGAAATTGCCTGCTCTCCCAGTTGTGCCCCTACAACGTTGGATCTCAATTCTTCCAACTGTAATTTCAATCCACCAATGCGGATGGTAGATGCCAGTGACTCTGCTGCCTCATAGGAAGTCATATTGGTGATGTTAGCCTGTCCATTTGAGATAACAGCACTGACTGTGGGTACGCTGACGAACTGGTTATCATAATAAATAGCAATTGTCTCTTGTGCGGAATAAGCCTTCTGGGTTGCCTCAGCGAATTTGGAAGCGCCCTCTGTTGTGAACTCCAGATCCACCACAAAATCTTTATTTCCCATATCATTGGTCGTCTGTCCGGCCTGTGCTGTCTTTACTTCTGTCCCTGTTACCACGATAGAACCGTCTGCCTGTAACTCTTCAATGGTCTTATTTAACTTGTAACCGTAGGTAGCCGGGTCAATCTCATAGTTCGCATTTCCTGCGCTGTCTGTCTGACTGATGAAGTAAAGCGTTCCCGGTTTGCCAAGCTCTTCCAATATGGCATTTGCATCGGATACACCAGGGATCTCGATATTGATTCTGTCGCTGCCCTCCTGGTATACCTGTGACTCTGTACTATAGCTTTCGACACGTTTCTGAAGTTTGTAGATCGTGTCAGCCATATCCTCCGCTGATGGGTTCTCATCACCCTGCACCTGGTATGTGATGCTGACACCACCTGCAAGATCCAGACCCTGTTTAATGCCTGCTGCAGATCCTGATTTCTCTGTGCCTAATCCAACGACTGCTGTGTATCCTAAAAATCCCAGCAGTAATGCCATTACGATCAAAGTAATGACGCCTTTATTCTTTTTCATCGCTAGTTCTCCTTTCAATTGAACCGTCGGCTAACGCCGCTTTTATCATAATTGCGCATTCAATACGCTTTCTCTGTAATTCGCAGCCCAAATCATATGCACCATTGATATTCCCTGTGAAATTGTAGGAATTTGCTGCACAGCCGCCACTGCAATAAAATTTTGCAAAACAATCTTTGCATTTTTCTTTTGCATAGACATTACAGGTCTTGAAGCGATCACGAATCTCTGTATGGACGATTCCCTCATCTACATTTCCCATAAGAAACTCTTCCTGTCCCACGAACTGATGGCATGGATAGAAATCTCCCCAAGGTGTCACTGCAAGATATTCTGTTCCTGAACCACATCCGGAAAGTCTTTTTGCCACACACGGTCCGCCTTCTAAATCTATCATAAAATGGAAAAAGTTTACACCATTTCCTTCTCTATGACGCTTTAATAATTCCACTGCCAGTTTATCATATTGATCTTTTAATCCCGGAATATCACTTTCCCGCAGGGCATATTCTTCCTTCTCGTCTGCCACAACAGGTTCTACGGATATCTGCTTAAATCCCAGATCCGCCAGATGCTTTACATCCTCTGAAAAATCAAGATTGTGTCTGGTAAAAGTACCTCGCACATAATAATTCATCTGCTCTCTGGTCTTGGCGACCTTTTTAAATTTCGGAACGATCTCATCATAGCTGCCCTGTCCACCCCGATGTGGACGCATATAATTATGTACTTCTTTGCGCCCATCAATACTGAGGACAATATTGCTCATCTCTTTGTTTGCGAATTCCAATATTTCGTCATTTAATAATACACCATTTGTGGTCAATGTAAAACGGAATTTTTTATGATGTTTCTCTTCCAGACTTCTTCCGTATATAACCAGGTCTTTGACCACCTGCCAGTTCATCAGCGGTTCTCCGCCAAAAAAGTCCACTTCCAAATTCACTCTGTTCCCTGAATTTGCTACCAGGAAGTCCAATGCTTTCTTACCCACCTCATAGCTCATGATCGCTCGTCTGCCATGATATTCTCCCTCTTCCGCAAAGCAATATTTGCAGGCAAGATTACAGTCATGGGCAATGTGCAGACATAATGCCTTCACCACAGTTTCCCTGTTCTTGAACTGATCAATGTAATTCTCGTAGATATCCTCGGTGAAGAGCATTCCCGCTTCTGCAAGCTCTTCGATCTCCTCCAAAGCTTCCTCTAACGCTTTCTGATCATATTGTGTCATTTTCTCTGTAAGTACAGGCAGTACCTTTGTTTTTTCTTTCACGCCTTCCATCCGCATTGATTCAACTTCCGGCAGTATGTCATAGACTATATCATCTACGATATGTACCGCTCCACTGTTGACATCAAGTACGATATTAAAACCGTTACTTTTATATTGATGAATCACTTGTTTACATCCCTTCATTTTTAATCATAAGATAAGCAGCGAGGTTAATCGCTGCTTACAAAAACATCATTATTTTACTTTTTCGCAACTCTGATTGCCAACGGTACAAGATGTTTTACAAGCTGATTGACATGATGTCTGGCATTCACCACATCCGCCTTTTTTCATGGATTGTTTTAAATCCCTTGTGCTTAATGTTTTGATATGTTTCATAACATAGCCTCCTTATGTTTGATACTTCGCATATTATACCACAGAAATACCTCCATTAAAAGCATTTTTTTCAGCTTATCATACCACCCAGCATTCCACTGCCGGCACAGACCAGAAGCGTTGTCCAAAAATGCATGGCAACATCCTTCATTGTGTGATTTACTGCCAGGGATATGAGTATTAATACGAAGAAATAAATGCATCCCATAGCAAGTCCCCACAGAAATCTGCGGGTCTTCGCTTTCTTTCCACAGATCCATCCTGCCAGAAAGGAGGACAGGACATAAATAACGATAATTCCAATATCCACTACATTTTCCGACAACTGAAATCGATATAGGAGCAATGCCAGTATGAGCAGCAAAACCCCTGTGACTACATATGCACAGAGCAGACATTTCATGATAAATAAAGCGCGGTCCTTTTTTTGTTCCATAGTTTGCCTTTCCTCTTTTAGACATCATCGTATGCACGATATGTTCTTTGTTCATATATATTCGTTCTGTCCCTGATTATTCGTACTTTATTTTCATTCCCAATTTTTTCTTTGTGATTTATATTTGAATTATATTTGATTTATTTTTAATTATTTTACCGTCTAATACCCATTGGAACTTGACATTTTTGCATCCATTCTGTATTGTTTATTCTAATCAGAAAGGAGTATATTTTTGGACACTCATAGTATTATTCAAGTTGGTATCTTATTACTGCTGCTATTATTATCCGCTTTCTTTTCCTCCGCGGAAACTGCGCTGACCACCGTGAACCGCATGCGTATCAGGGCATTGATTGAGGAGCATGACAAAAAAGCCATCCGGCTGCAGGAAATTCTGGATCAGTACAGCAAGATGTTAAGTACCATATTAATAGGAAATAACATTGTAAATATCAGTGCTTCCTCCATCGCCACCACCCTGGCCATATATCTCTGGGGCAGCCTGGCTGTGGGATTGGTCACCGGGCTTCTCACCATTCTGATCTTGATCTTTGGTGAGATCGTGCCGAAGACCTGGGCATCTGTCAATTCCGAGAAATTAGCGCTGGGCTACAGCGGTATCATCTATATTCTCATGAAGATCCTGACACCCGCCATAAAAGTGATTGACTCGGTTGCCGCAATTCTGTATCAATTATTACACATTGACCTCTCCTCCAGGGAGGATGCCATCACAGAAAGTGATCTCAAGACCATCGTGGATGTCAGTCACGAAGGCGGTATCATCGAGTCGGAAGAACGGGAAATGATCTACAACGTGTTCGACTTTGGTGACTCACTGGCAAAGGACATCATGATCCCCCGTATCGATATGATCTGTATCGATGTGGACGCTTCCTATGATGAATTATTCCAGGTATTCAAGGATTCCATGTACACCAGAATACCCGTTTTTGAGGGTGAATCTTCCAATCTTATTGGTCTGGTCAATGTAAAGGATATTTTCCTGGTGACAGATCACGAACAGTTCCATATCAAGGATTACATGCGTGAAGCCTACTACACCTACGAATTTAAAAAGACCGCCGATCTGCTGGTGGAGATGCGTACCTCCAGCTCAAACGTTGCTTTTGTTCTGGATGAATATGGCTCCGCTGTGGGATTGATCACCCTGGAAGATCTTCTGGAAGAAATCGTAGGCGAGATTCGGGATGAATACGATACCGATGAACAGGAATCCATCAAGAAAATAAATGAAAGAGAATACCTCATTGAGGGCGGCATGAAGCTGGACGATATCAATGATGCGCTGGGCACGCACTTTTCTTCCGAGGATTACGACTCCATCGGCGGTATCATCATTGAACTGCTGGATCGACTGCCGGAGGACGGCGAACAGGTCACCACGGAAGACCATATAACACTTACCGTGGAGGAAATCAATCAGAACCGTATCGAGTCCGTGCGGCTCCAGTTACCCAATGAAGTCATCATGTCAGAACCTGTCTCTGATGAATGATAGAAAAATATCCCCTGTGGAAACGATATATATTTCCACAGGGGATATTTTCTATCTATTCATATACGGTTTCCAGTATCCCATCTGCAATTGCGGCGGCAATATCGTCAAATCTGCTATCGAACAATGCATTGTCATAGGTAGAATTAATGAAACCTACCTCCACCAAGACCGCCGGCATATTGGTGCTGTTCAGCACGATGAGATTAGGGCGCTCCGACACACCGATGTTCCGAAATCCGATTGCCTCCAGTTCTCTGTTTATATTCCTGGCAAGCCTTGCCGCGGTTCCTGAATCATTATAGACCAATGTCTCTATCCCTGCATATTCCTCCGGATACTGACTGGAATTGCGATGAATGGATACGAACAAATCTGCGCCCGCCTGATTTCCTTCCACTGCTTTTTGATAGGGTGGTTCATAGACGTCATCCGTCCTGGTATATATCACATCGATTCCACTCTTCGATAACAGCTCTCCCACTGCCAGGGTAAGCGCCAGTGCATCATCCTTCTCCTGTCTGCCCCCATAGACTGCACCTGGATTAGCTCCCCCGTGGCCAGCATCTAACACAACTGTGTATGCCATAGTCATATCCCTTTCGCCTACTCCTTTGTTATCTATGATATGCCCTGTTTTACAAACTGTGCATGGTGCATCCAGCCCGGAAGGGAAATCATTCCGGACCAGATATGCCTCTGCACTTAGCTTTCATGGATTCCATACAGCAGAATACCTGTTTCATAATAACTATCGTCTCCCTTGATCTCCATACTTCCCTCATATTTTTGTACAATCTCCTGCACACTGCTGATGCCGAATCCATGATTTTCCTCATCCGTCTTCGTGGTTCTCTTCTCTCCCTTCAGTGAGCTTCTTTCGCTTTTCGTATTGATCATCCGTATTACCATCTTTTCTTCCTTCACAGCCACATAGAAATCGATTTTCCGGTGATGTTCCACTTTCTCACAGGCTTCTATGGCATTGTCCAGCAGGTTTCCAAATAGGACGCCCATCTCATCGCACCGCATATTGATCTTTAATGGAACATACAGTTTCCACTGTACTTCAATGTCTCTTTCCCTGGCATCTATAAATTTACTTTTACAGATGGCATTCAGTACATAATTCTCCGAATAGATCTGTTTTTCCGACTGTTCCATCTTCTTCAGGAAATATCTGATCTCGTCCTCCAGATGTTCTTCATCCTCCCATTTCACGGATAACAATGCCAATAACTGATTCCTGTAATCATGACGTATTCTGCGCAAATCCTTGATTTTACCCTGCAATTCATAGTAATAGGCTTTCTCCAGCTTTTTCTCCTGAATCTTCAACTTGTTGTCATAGTCCTCAATCTTGACCTGATTCAGTACCTCCAGCATCTGTATCATAAAATAGTGCATTCCGTAAGAGAACAGCAGTACCGTGGTAAATATCCGATAGGGATCCAGATGTGCCTTCTGAAACAACAGGCGATACAGCACACAATTTTCCAGAATCGTTATGACCAGCATACTGAAAATAATACTGCGTTCTTCCTTGGACAACTCTTTATTCTTGCATCTGTCTGCATTACTCCAGATCAGTATAAAGACATAGCAAAAAATATTCGAAAGAATTGCTTCCAACTGTACACGTGAAATCGTAAGTACGCCTTTCTGCATTCCCTGAGCGAAGAAATTACCCAATAGTCCTATTGCCAGAAATTTGGAAAGAATCTGTACCACCAGCAAAAATAAAATTGCAATTACTTTTATATGAATACTTTCCTTATAATAAAAGCTGGTAATTATCATCACAAAACAAATGATAATACTGTGGAGCGGAAATATTCTCTGGGAAATGCTCATCATAAAAACGCAAAAAATACCATGCATAACTGCATCGTATTTTTCATGGAAGAACTGTTTTCTGGTAAAGGTCTTTTCATAAAACATAACAATCAAAGCATATTCAATCAAATTCAATAGAATCTTCATACATGCGCCATTTCGTAATGTAATTGCTTATCCTTTATCTTCTTTTTGTAACTTTTGCTGATAGGTAATTCTATATCCTGCCTGGTTATGAGGCTGTCTTTTTTCACAATTTTGATATACTTGATATTCACAACGTAGGAGACTCCAGTCCTGACAAATACATTGTCATCCAATTGCTCCATCGTCTCTTTCATGCCCATATAACTGCTATATTCGCCATCCACCGTATGTATGATGATCTTGCGAAGATTCTTCTCAATATAGATAATCTCATCGCATGCAATCTGCACAGGCTGATGTTCATATACAAAGTCAAAGAATTGGTTCCACTCTCTGATCAAGGCAAAGGAAGATTCGATTGCCTCCACAAAGGGCTCATATTGAACCGGTTTCTGTAAAAACCTATGTGCCCGTACCTTAAACGTCTCAAATACTGTTTCCAAATGACTCGTCTGAAAAATAATAACCGCGTGCTTATCCATTTCACGAATCTTTACCGCCAGTGCCATTCCATCTATCTTTGGCATCTCAATATCCAGTATGTAAATATCAAATCTGTCCTTTTCGTCCGTGATTCGCTGTAATAACTCCATCGGTTCCTGATAAATCTCATATTGGATTCCCTCTTGATGCATTTGTTTCAGGTATTGAACCATCGGTAATAATGCATCCAGATTATCATCGCACAATGCCATTTTAACCATCATTTTTATCTCTCTTCCAGCAAGAACTGAATGTAACCAAGAATATGTTTTGAAAATTCCTCAGATTCTTTTTGAATAATTCCCAAGATCTGTGTCTCATACACTTTCTGTCTCTGTGACAAACTATCATACAGCAAATAATCAAGTGTCACCTTTAATTCATTTGCCAACGCTACCAACACCTGTACACTGGGAATGGACTCTGCACGTTCAATACTTCCGATGTGCTTGATGGATATAGAGACCTTTTCTGCCAGCTCTTCCTGGGTCATTCCGTTACGTTTTCGCTCTTTTCTTACTCTTTTTCCTAATGACACATAATCTACTTCCATTTTAAGCTCCTTGTCTAATTTCTATTGTAAGCAAATTAACAGTGTTTCTTAACCATGCACAAGTAGCATTTTGCTGTTAGTAGGTTCTGTTTTCTCTCGCGGTATTTTACCATTTGAAGTGTTCAATGATATCTGTGATACCATCAAAAGTTTCTATCTAAATTAAGATAGGAATCAAGATGTGCAGATGCACTGAGAACTGCATTGGATATGCAAGTAGATAGGTAAGCAGTTATTTACTGCCCTTTAAGATTGGAAAAATACCATGAGAAAAATTGACCACTCGTGTCATCTAGTACTTTAGTATTATATCCAATTGAGAATCTATTTCAACAAAAATGTAAGAATTGGACCATTTTCTGTAAGAATTGGACCATTTACAGGATCAGATGCTCCAAACGAACCTCTTTTTTTACGCCGGAGCAAACCGCTACTTCATATCCTGGTATAGTATCCTGAAGTACCGTTGATACTGTTTTTCCACTGGAAAGATCTGTGACTTTCCCCTCTGTTCTGTTAACCCGAAAAGTATCTAAACCCTGTTCCATTCCTCTTCCTGTATATTTCACATAACTCTCTTTCATAGTCCACATTTGACAGAAGACACGATTTTGATCCTGTTCTTCTGTCTGGAGTTCCTGGTATTCCTCCGGTAGGAAAAACCGTCTGGCAATGTTCAGATTCACAGCTTTCACCTGTTGAATATCCACGCCAACTTCCATATCTGACTGGGCACAGACCACATAGTCTCCTGAATGGGACAAGTTATAACAGAAGTCCGGTCTGTTCATGCAATGAGACTTTCCGAATTCATCCACATTGATTTCCATCTCTTCTTTGGAAATATCCTGTTTTTCTATGGTACTTTCCATGGCATGTTCCTGTTCCGCCAAATATTGTATCCAGGCGTGCTGTAATAATAATCCAGCTCCCAGGCTCCGCACCTGATCCTGCTGCATCTTACATTCCAATATCTTTCTTTTCCTGGACTCTGATACCTCTTCCAGCTTTTGCTGAAAATAAGATTCCTCCAATAATGCTTCTATTGATGCTATATATAATCGAATCATACCCATTCCTTATGCGTCCGCGTACATTTGCTGCCACTCTCTGTGGAATGACCTACACACCATCCGATACTGCTTGAAATATAGACACGCCATATGGAATACAATATTCTATATGACATGTCTATGTTCGTTGTTACTTATTCTTATGTTCTTATACTTCTTACAAATTCTATCCTTAATTTCTTACATTTATTGATACTTTTATTTCTTAATACTTTTACTTCTTAATGCTTTCATTTCTTAATGCTTTTATTTCTTAATGCTTTTATTTCTTAATGCTTTTATTTCTTAAATGCTGATACTTCTTAATTCTTATACTTCTTAATTCTTATTCTTCTTAATTCTTATACTTCTTCGTTGTCTGTCCTGGCGATTGCCAGAGAAAGTTCCTCTAACTGTTTATCATCCACAACATTTGGTGCCTCTGACATAAGACAAGATGCATCCTTTACCTTTGGGAACGCCATGACGTCACGAATGCTGTCAGCGCCCACCATGAGCATTACCACACGGTCAAGTCCGTAAGCCAGTCCTGCGTGAGGTGGTACCCCATATTTGAAAGCATTTAACAGGAATCCAAAGCTTTCATAGGCTTTCTCTTTGGTAAATCCTAATACCTCCAGCATCTTCTCCTGGATATCATTCTGATGAATTCTCACACTGCCGCCGCCAAGCTCTGTACCATTCAGTACGATATCATATGCCTTGGCACGAACGCGTCCCGGATCCGTATCAATATACTGCCAGTCCTCATCCATTGGCATGGTAAATGGATGATGCATTGCCATAAATCTGTTCTGCTCATCACTCCACTCCAAAAGCGGGAACTCTGTTACCCATAAGAAATTAAATTGATTCTTATCCAATAATCCAAGATTTTTAGCAATTTCCACGCGCAAAGCACCCAGGGTATCCCATACGATCTTATTTTTATCTGCTGCAAATAACAGAAGGTCTCCGGCTTTACCACTCATGGCTGCCACCAGTGCATCCAGTTCTTCCTCCGTCATGAATTTTGCAAACGAACATTTTCTCGTCCCATCCGGATGGATGGCAATGTAAGCAAGACCTTTTGCACCATAAGTCTTTGCAAACTCCACCAGTGCATCAATCTTCTTACGGGGCATCTCGCCCTGCCCTTCTGCGTTGATTCCCCGCACACTTCCGCCATTTTCCAGAGCAGAAGTAAATACGCCAAATCCGCATCCTTTAACCACTTCAGATACATCCTGCAATTCCATGGCAAAACGGGTATCCGGTTTATCAGAACCATAACGATTCATGGCATCGATCCAGGTCATTCTCTGGATAGGAAGTTTCACATCCACATCTATGGCATCCTTGAACATTCTCTGGATCAGACGCTCATTTACATCGATGACATCATCCACATCCACAAAGGATAACTCCATATCCACCTGGGTGAACTCCGGCTGTCTGTCCGCACGAAGATCCTCGTCGCGGAAACACTTTGCCAGTTGGTAATATCTGTCATATCCGGATACCATAAGTAACTGCTTAAATAATTGTGGAGACTGTGGCAATGCGTAAAACTCTCCCGGATGTACACGGCTTGGAACCAGATAATCCCTGGCACCCTCCGGTGTACTTCTATTTAAAATAGGCGTCTCGATCTCCAAAAATCCCTCCTTTGTCATAAAATCGCGAATGGTAGCGCTGATCTTACTTCTCAGGATAATATTCCTCTGCAGATCCGGTCTTCTCAAATCCAGGTAACGGTATTTCAGACGAAGTTCATCCTTTGTCTTGGAATTCTCCTCGATCTGGAAGGGTGGCGTCTCAGATTCTGCAAGGACACGTAAACTTTTTGCGCGAATTTCAATCTCACCAGTTGCCAGATTTTCATTGGCTGCTCCTGCTCTTTTCTCCACAGTACCCGTCACAGCGATGACATACTCGCTTCTCAGCTTCTCTGCTTTTGCAAACCCTTCTTCATCGATGTCACTTCCCTCGAAGATAATTTGCAAAAGACCACTTCTGTCTCGTAAATCAACAAATATAATACCGCCTTTATTTCTCTGTTTCTGTACCCATCCCATAACAGTCACTGTCTCGCCAGCATTGCCGGCATTCAGTTCGGTACATCTGTGGGTTCTCTTCAGCCCCTGCATTGATTCTGCCATAACTTTCCTCCTGAATTTTTATTTCTCTGTGTATCATGCTCTTTCTTTTACTTGTATCTCATCTAATAAGAATTAATCAATGAATTTACAAATAATAGACAGAAAATTTTTCTAGTTTTTATAAAATTCCTTGAATTCTTCATAGCCTTCTGCTGTGAGCTGTTCTTTCTGAAATTTTTTATTTTTATTCATGCGAGCGATCAGTACCTTGGTGCCTGTGCTTCGCAATTCCTGTGCTTCCCTGATCACCTCACACAATCTCTCTACCGGTAAACCTTTTTCCATGAGAAATGCCATCTTGCTGCTCTCTGTGGGCACTTTAAATCCATTCTCTAACAGAAGTAATACGATTCTTTCAAATCCAATGGAAAAACCACATGCCGGTGTATCATTTCCGGTAAATTTACCTACCATCTTATCATATCTTCCACCACCGCCACAGCTTCCACCAAACTCCGGAATCGCGATCTCAAAAATAGTGCCTGTATAGTAGGACATCCCTCTTACCAGTGTTGGATCAAAAATAATCTGGAAATCTGCTGACTTGGTGCTCTTTACACTTGCAATGATTTCCTGCAGACTCTGTTCCACTTCCGGCTCCAGGGTATCCTTTAAGGTATCTGCAAGGTAGGATAATCTTTCCTCCACGCTTTCAATCTCATCCATAGATTTGAAAAGTGCCATATATATATCAATGCTGTCCTTACTGAATCCGCTCTCAAGGAGTTCCTCCGATACGCCATCAAGTCCAATCTTATCCATCTTGTCCAGAGTAATAAATACGCTGTCATAGCTTTCCTCCGGGAATCCGCTGTAAGCCGCCATGGCTTTCAGGATTCGTCTCTCATTGATACGGATCTCGAATCCTTTAAAGCCCAATTTGCCCAGTGTCGTAGTCGTTGCCAGGATCAATTCGATTTCAGCCAGATTGGAGGGTTCTCCCAGAATATCAATATCGCACTGATAGAACTGGCGATACCTTCCTCGCTGTGGTCTGTCGGCTCTCCACACAGGTCCAATCTGAAGTGCCTTAAATGGGGTTGGTAACTGTCCTGCATTGTTAGAGAAATAACGAACCAGGGGAACAGTCAGGTCATAACGAAGTCCGCCATCTACCAGATCTGCCTCCGTCTTCGCGGTCTCCAGATTCAGCTTCTCCCCTCTTTTCAGGATCTTGAAGATCAGCTTCTCATTCTCTCCGCCCTGTTTATTGCTGAGATTCGCAATGTTCTCCACACAGGGAGTCTCTATGGAAGTAAAGCCAAATTGTGCATAGGTCTCTTTGATCACACTGATCACATAATCTCGAATCTGCATTTCTGCCGGTAGTATATCTTTCATTCCTGTGACAGGTTTTTTACTTAAAGCCATAAGGATTCTCCTTTATCTTTTATAGTCTCAATTATCTTACACTTTTTTTCTGAATATCTCAAGCGTTCACTTCACGGAAAACAACTTTCTTTTCCTATTGATCATCTCATCAATTTTCTCTATATAGAGTCCCACATCCTTTACATTGTCCGTGCGCTCGATCCTGCCATCGCCAAGTACCAGCTTTGACACACTTCCCGCACCCAGTGCCACGATGGACTGCATCTCTTCCATCATAAGGATATTATAGATTCCAAAATTACCCTCTGTGGCATATCCCACATTTTCAAAATTGCCGGACATATTTTTCTGGCGATAGAGATAATAGGGAACCATGCCCATATCTGCCGCTCCCTGCGCTGCAATCTCCATGGTGGTATCTGTATTTTTCAGTGTAGTGATTCCATGCTCCTGTATCCACTGGTGCAGCCGTGACGCACGCTTGATTGCCAGGGAATGAACCGTAAGGCTGTCTGGTTTCAGCTCCTTCACCGCCGCAACGGTGTGTTTTACATCCTCCTCATCCTCCCCTGGAAGACCCAGGATCAGATCCATGTTGATGTTGGTGAAGCCCTCTTCCCTGGCCATATGAAACGCTTCCACCGCCTGTGCTACCGTATGCTGTCTGCCAATGAGCTTTAAGGTCTCATCCTTCATGGTCTGGGGATTTACAGAGATTCTGGTGACTCCATTCCGTTTCAGTGCCTGCAGCTTCTCTCTGGTAATGCTGTCTGCCCGACCTGCCTCCACGGTATATTCTTTTACCTCTTTAAAATCAAAGCTGCTGTTAATCTTTCCCAATAATCTGTCAAACTGTTCTGCCTCCAGGGTGGTGGGAGTTCCGCCACCGATGTAGACGCTGTCCAGTATCTTGTCCCTATAGATATCTGCCACAAAATCGATTTCCTTTTCCACCGCATCCAGATATTCGTCCACTCTCTTTTTCCAGGAACAGATCGGATAGGAAGTAAAGGAACAATACAGGCAGGTGGTGGGGCAGAACGGAATGCCGATATATAAACTATATCCGTCTTTATAGTGGATATTGGATAACAGGTTTCGCTCTCTCCTGGCGATGTCCAGACTCAGATGCCCTTTCTCATCACTGATAAAATAGGTATCCTGCATGTATTCCATGATTTCCTGATCCGTCTTGCCCTCTTCCAGAAGCGTCATAGGAATCTTGGTGGGGCGAATTCCCGTCAAAGTTCCCCAGGGAAGCTCTTTTCCTGTAAACTTGGATAAAGTCTGGTAAATCAACTGCTTTAGCTGATTTTTCACCATAGGGCGATTCTCCGGTTCTGTGAGAGTGACCCTCCTCTCAAGACTTTTTCCTATGCATTGCTCCACATGTTCCTCATTCTTTTTATTCCCGTATCCTTCATGCTGATCCCCACGATGAATCGCATCTTCATCCGTTTTTTCGTTCACGTTCTGCGCCTTCATGACGATCTCATGATCCGAGAAATAAATCTCAAATGTAGAACCCTCAGACGTAAAGGAAGATGATTCTTCGAAAAGAACCACCTTAATATCTGCTTCCGGATAAAAAGCCTTTACCAGGGAATGTATGTCATATTCAAATTGTAAAATATTTATTTTTACTACGATCAATTATCTGCTCCTAACTTTTATCCTGAAATACCATTATTCTGTGCCAAGCGGCAACTTCGATCTCACTGGTACGATCAATCTTATCGATCCTGTGAATCACTCTGACAATATAAGTCTACTGGCAGTATGGATTGTACTGCAATTCATGTCCGATGGTGGTGGATTCTCCGTGTCCCGGATATACCTTCACGTCCTCCGGCAATACCGCGATTTTCTCCTGTAGGGATCGATGCAGTGCAGAGCCGCTTCCTGTTGGCAGATCCGTCCTGCCCACGGACTCCTCGAAAAGGGTATCTCCACTGATGAGCATCTTATCTTCCTCAAAATAGAAACAGCAGCTTCCCTGCGTATGGCCCGGAGTGGCAAGCACGGTGCAGGTCATATCTGCAATGGTGATCTTCTCCCCATCTGACACATAGACATCCGCCTCCAGGGCGTAGGGTCTGCCCGTCTGAGCTGAGACATTCAGCGTGGAATCCTCCAGCACTTCCTTTTCACCAATATAAGCGTAGATCTTAGCCCCTGTACATTCCCGCAGCTCTTTCGTTCCCCAGATATGATCAAAATGTCCATGGGTCAGAAAGATTGCCCGTACACAAAATCCTTTTTCCTGAAGCTTTTCCTTGATCATTTTCCCTTTATCAGCCGGGTCAATACAGATCACATCTGTGGTGCCTTCCCTGTATATAAAATAGCAATTGGTCTGTACACTGCCGATTACCATACGTCCTATTTTCAGTTCTGCCATTATGACTACTCCTTTTCTATTAACCTGTGGTTCTCTCGATATCGATAACACTTTCTATGGCACGTATCTTCTCTATGATACGGTTCAGTTCCTCACGTCCGCTGATATCAAAGGAAATCGCCATGGTGGCAACGCCCTGTTTATTGGTTCTTGTATTCATCGCCAGGATGTCAATGTTTCGCTCCGTCAGTGCACGGGAAATATCTGCCAGCAGACCATTTCTGTTATTGGCATAGATCTTGATCTCTGCAAGATATTTTTCTCCATCCGCGCTGTCCGCCTCCTGCCATTCCGCGTCGATGAGTCTGGCGCGATCCAGTTCCGGCAGATTGATCACGTTAATGCAGTCTGTCCTGTGGATGGAAACCCCACGACCACGTGTGACAAATCCCACGATCTCATCCCCGGGCACTGGACTACAGCATTTTGAGAAGCGTACCGCCACATCATGGATACCCTTGACCACGATGCCGCTCTTGGATTTGCGGGGCCGCATCTGTTTTGTCTGTGCATTATCCGCAACAGCCTCCATGATCTGGGCATCTGTCAATGCTTTTTTGTGGTCTGTATCATACATTTCCTGCATCTTGTTGATGATCTGACCCTCTTTTAGTCCTCCATGTCCCACAGCCGCCAGCACAGCATCCCAATCATGGAAACCATATTTCTTCATAATATTATCCATATAGACAGGCTTCATGATATCGTTGGTACTGATAGACTTTGCCTTGCAATAGGCTAATAATAATTCTTTTCCTTTGACAATATTATCGTCCTTCAATTCATTTTTGAACCACTGGTTGATCTTGCTCTTCGCCTGGGTGCTCTTTACGATGTTCAGCCAGTCACGGCTTGGTCCCTTGGAGTTCTGTGAGGTGATGACCTCGATGCGATCTCCATTCTTGATCTCATAATCGATAGTGACCAGTTTACCGTTCACACGGGCACCGATCATTTTATTGCCCACCGCACTGTGAATGCTGTAAGCGAAATCGATGGGTGTAGATCCTGCTGGCAGATTCATTACATCTCCCGTAGGCGTGAAGCAGTACACGTTGTCAGAGAACAGATCCAGATCGCTTTTCAGCAGGTTCATGAACTCCTTATTATCTGACATATCCTTCTGCCATTCCAGAATCTGACGCAGCCAGACAAGCTTCTCTTCCTCCTGGTTCTCCACCTTCCTGCCATCGGAAGCTTCCTTATATTTCCAGTGGGCAGCGATACCATATTCCGCTGTCTTATGCATATCAAAGGTACGAATCTGTATCTCAAAAGGCTGCCCCGTGGAGCCGATCAATGTGGTATGCAGGGATTGATACATATTTGCCTTCGGCATGGCGATATAATCCTTAAATCTGCCGGGAATGGGCTTATACATCTCATGAATCACGCCCAGTGCCGCATAACAGTCCTTCACGGAACCCACGATAATACGCACTGCGAAGAGATCGTAGATCTGATCAATGGTCTTTCCCTGGTTCTTCATTTTCTTATAGATACTGAAAAAATGTTTTACTCTTCCGTCGATTTGTGCTTTGATACCGGCATTTTCAATATGCTCCCGCACTTCATCCACGATTTCCTGAACATATTTTTCCCGTTCACCTTTCCGTGCATTGATCTTATTTGCCAGGTCATAATACACTTCCGGTTCCAGGTATTTCAGTGACAGATCGTCTAATTCCACCTTGATCTTACTGATACCGAGACGCTGTGCGATGGGGGAATAGATATCAAGCGTCTCGCGGGCGATACGCTGTTGTTTCTCCGGCGGCATATGTTTCAGCGTCCGCATATTATGCAGTCTGTCTGCCAGCTTGATCATGATGACTCGAATATCCTTTGCCATGGCAAGGAACATCTTTCGAAGATTTTCTGCCTGCATTTCCAGCTTGTCACTGGTCTTATCACTGGTCTTGTCAGCACCTTGTTCCCCGTTATTGTACTGCAACTGCTGTAACTTCGTAACACCATCCACCAACAGTGCTACATCCGGTCCGAACTGTTCCCTGATTTCCTCATCTGTCAGTATGGTATCTTCCACCACATCATGCAAAAGTCCTGCGACGATAGTCTCTTTATCCAGCTCCAAATCTGCCAGGATGATTGCCACGCAAAGGGGATGAATAATGTAGGGCTCTCCCGATTTACGTACCTGATTCTTATGGGCATTGTATGCAACCTTGTATGCCTTCTCGATCAGCGAGATATCATCACTTGGATGATATTTTCGCACACGCTTAATAAGATCCTGATATAGTTCCTCAGGACTTAAAAATTCTTTCATCGCTTCTATTCTGCCATCATCAATAACAACACTTTTCTTTTGTTCTGTCATAAGAATCACCACTCATCATAATTTGTGTCAATCTATAAACTTCCTACACTTCAAAAGTTTGTTTCCAAGCTATTTCCCCGGATAACAAATTGCTGATTCCAAACGATATTTTGATAATTTTTCTCTTCCTTTTAATCCGGCTAACTCCATCAATACTACCACGCCGACCACTTCTCCTCCAAGAGATTCGATGAGTTGAATCATCGCCTCCGTGGTACCGCCTGTGGCGATAAGATCATCCACGATCAGTACTTTCTGTCCTGGCTTGATAGAATCCTTATGCATCTCAATGATAGCTGTGCCATATTCCAGATCATATTCCTTTTCCACAGTCTCACATGGAAGTTTTCCTTTCTTACGGATCAGTACAAAAGGCTTTCCGGTGTTATAGGCGATTGGTGTGCCGAAGATAAATCCTCTGGATTCCGGTCCCACTACCACATCAAAGTCAAGATCTTTGATGAGATCCTGCATGGTATCAATGGCAAGGTGCAGTCCATCTGCATCCTGTAATACACTGGTAACGTCTCTGAAAATAATTCCTTTTTCCGGGAAATCCGGTATGCTTCTCACATATTCTTCTAACTTTTTCATATTCTTGCCTTTCTTTCTGACGTATATTCCGTCATCTTATCCCTTTTATTTTATGTTGCTCATTTATCATTCTGCTTACCGTATTTTACATGTATAACGCTTATTATTCCCACTTATATCCTGCTTATTTGATATTTGGGACTGTTTTACTTTGCCGGCACGATTTCAAGCCAGTATCCGTCGGGATTAGCGATAAAGTAAATACCCATACCTGGATTCTCATAGCAGATGCATCCCATCTTCTTATGTAATGCATGGGCTTCCTCCATATTATCCACCTCAAAAGCCAGATGAAATTCATTGTCACCCAGATTGTAATTCTCTTTCTCCCAGTCACGAAGCCATGTGAGCTCTAAAAGGTGTGAGGTCTTCCCATCTCCCAGATATACCAGGATAAAGCTTCCATCAGCGCTTTCTTTTCTGTGATCTTCCTGCAGTCCCAGTGCTTCACTGTAAAATGCAAGGGATTTTTCCAGATCTACTATATTAAAATTGTTATGTGCAAAGGTAAACTTCATCGTTTTACACTCCTGTTTTTCTCAATTTTTTCTAAAAAAGTACAAAGTTTTAGAAATACATTATTTATTATATTATTTTTTGTATGGGAAGTCAAAATATTTCGGTTTGTTTTGTAATTAGTACATGGATCGTCCTGCGGGGGTGGATAAATAGAATAGACATAAGTTCAGAAATCACTTGTACTAATTCAGAATTTGTGAAAAAAATCGGAGTTCCCATAGACCTGCATGGCCGTATAAGAATTCCGATTCTCCTACCTTTTGTTCTATTACTTTTATATGCCTTTAAAGCTAAACTCAAATTCCATTTTTTTTGATGCATTCAGCATATACTTTTGCTCCGGGCGTGTTCCCCAGCTATCCTCCCCGGCGATTCCCATTTGCTTCCGGGATACACGAACCACTGTATAGTGAATCTGGGGAAGTTCAAAAGAATGCATGGCATTTTCAACTTCATGGGGCGTGTAAGGTAATGCGGAGAAGTTCATTTTATCTCCTGTAAAACATATTCCCCTGCCTTTTCCATTGGTGATTTTTGCATAGCGTACCCCCACCTTATTTCCACTTTCCTGAGGTACCAGATATTTTGCTACATTATCCTCCACCTGATTGTGGTAAATTCCTAATTTACTTCCTCTTTGCCGGTCGCCATACGTTTCTTCCGGTCCCATTCCATACCATTCCAGTTCCTTATAATCTGCATCAAATTTGAATATGACTCCAAACTCAGGCATTTCTCCCATATCCTCTGTCGGTTCATATATCAGCTTTGTTGCAATCCTGCCATCTTCCATTACTTCATAAGATAACATACATTCACTGGCAGGTGTAGTGGGCAGATAATAAGTAAAAGTCACTTTCACAGACTCTTCTCGCTTCTCTACCTTAGGGATCATTTTATCCTCATCCTTATTCTTATGAGTCAAATACATACTTGCAATTTTCCATTGTGATAAGTATGCCGGCATATTACTGCCATAGTCATTATCAACAGGTGCTCTCCAGAAATTGGGTTTGGGTATTGCCTTTATCATCTCAACTCCTGCATAACGATACGACACCAACCCACCATTTAACGTAGAAAACAATACATCAAAATTTCCACCTTTTATACCAACATTCAGTTTCCCCTGTATCACTTCAAGAGGCTGTCTGCACAGATCTTTTTCTTCCTGAAGTCTTATTTTTTCCTTTTCCTGTAAGGGTATCTGATAGCTGTTTTGTCCAAAGGCAACTTCATGACCTTTTGCAGCCCATATGGTATCCTCTTTTAATAAGAAGGATACCGTCACCGTATATTCACCACCCCGTTTCTGTTTCAACAGCGGCAGACGGTATTCTTTCTCGCTAAGCGGATCAATGTCAACTTCCAGGGGTAATGTATGGATTACTTTTCCATTTTTCTGTAATGTAACCATACAGGCAAATGTATTGGTATTTACAAATAAATTTTTATTCTGGATAAACACCTTATTTTCAGCGGCATCTACCTGGATCGCTATATTCTGATAATTATATTTTATGGTTTGCATTTTGGGAGAAGCATCACGGTTTCCACCATATACAATGCCATTTCCACTAAAATTATAATCACATGGATGATCATCAAAATCTCCTCCATATGCCTGAAATTCTTTTCCATATCTGTCTTTTTTGGTGATAGACTGGTCAATATAATCCCATATGAAGCCTCCCTGAAACAGAGGTTCCGTATCTGTCAAATCGGTATACTTATGCATTCCACCACATGAATTGCCCATCGCATGCATATATTCGCAGCATAGAAATGGCTTTCTTCTGTCCTTTTGTAAAAACTCCTGAATTTCACTTACATGTGGATACATCCTGCTCTCAATATCACTGGTGTCATTATATCTTCTGTCATTAAAGATTCCTTCATAATGTATCGGTCTTGTACCATCCAATGCACGGAGTTTTTGTGACATCCTATAGATATCCTTCCCGCCAAAAGCCTCATTTCCGCAAGACCATATCAGAATAGAAGGATGGTTTTTATCTCTTTGGTACATGGAATTTACTCTGTCTAACAGCATCGGAAGCCATTCCTCTTTATCTCCCGGCACTGCGGTACTAATGTCTGCACGTCCTTTCGGAATACCGTCCCAGATTCCATGAGTTTCCAGATTATTTTCATCCATCAAATAGATTCCATAGCTGTCACATAATTCATACAGCTTACTGTTATTGGGATAATGACTGGTGCGAATTGCATTCATGTTGTTTTTCTTAATTGTTACAAGGTCTTGAATGAGGTCTTCCTCTGATACCACACGCCCTGTTCTGGAACTGAACTCATGGCGGTTTACACCCTTTATGACAATCCTTTTACCATTTAACAGCATTAGGCTATCCCTGATTTCAAATCTGCGGAATCCTACCTGCTGCTGCATAACTTCTACCACAACATCTTTTTCATCCTTTACTTGAATCAGCAGTTGATAAAGATTGGGTTCCTCTGCGCTCCAAAGCTTTGGCTTATGGACCTTCATCACATAATGCCCCTGGGTATCCAATGCTGCTTCCAGTGTTTTTATTACCTGGTCCTGCTCCAATAAGGTGAAGCTTATAGTACCTTTTTGGGTTGCAATTACCTGTATATCCAAATCAGCTTTGTCAAAACGGTCATTTAGCAGTGTTTGAATCTTTAAATCATAAATATGTACCTTTGGAACTGTAAAAAGATAAACATTTCTAAAAATCCCTGAAAATCGAAAAAAATCCTGATCCTCACACCAGCTTCCACTGGTCCACTTAAAGACCTGTAGGGCTATCTTATTAACTCCTTTTACCAGAAAAGGGGTCAAATCAAACTCTGACGGTGTAAAACTGTCTTCGCTATATCCTACAAATTCTCCATTTAACCACAGTGCCATTCCACTTTCCACTCCTTGAAAAGAGATATAAACAGGCGCTTCCTGCAGGCTTTTGGGCAATGTGAAATATTTCACGTAGCTTGCAACCGGATTGAACTGTGTCGGGATCTCTCCCGGTTCTATCTGTTCTCTTCCGTCCCATGGATACTGCACATTCACGTATTGTGGGGCATCATAGCCCTCCATCTGAATGTGTGCCGGAACATGAATATCATCCCATGCTTTTGTATCATAATCCCATTTTTCAAATCCTTTTATGGAAGAATCTATATTTTTCGCATAAGCAAACTTCCAGAGACCATTAAGGGGATAATAAAAACTACTGCTGTCTTCATACATCTCTTCTATAGATGCATAATACACATGGTCGGAATGTGCCTTTAATCTATTCTGTGAAAAATAGCCGGGATCTTTTATTTTGTTATAATCAAATTGCTGCATAAATATCTATTTCTCCTCTACTATTTTACGGCTCCGGTTATACCTTCTGCAAAGCTCTTCTGCAGCAGGAAGAATACGATAATCGTGGGAATCGTACATAACAGTACGCCCACCATCAACATTCCATAATCTGTTACATATCCTTCAGTCAGGTTTGCAACCAGCATTGGCATCGTCATACTTTTTTCATCTGTCATTATAACCTTCGGCCACAAATAACTGTTCCACGCATTCATAAATGTAATGGTCATGGCTGCTGCGTATGTAGACCGCATCGTTGGAAAAAACATTTTATAAAATATCTGAAATTCATTTAGTCCTTCAATTCTCGCTGCCTCGATAATATCATGTGGAAAGGAACGTGCACTCTGTCTGAATAACATGATTAAGAAGGGCACCGATATCGTCGGCAGGATGAAACCTGCTGTAGAATTCAGTAATTTCGCCTTTGAGAACATCTGAAATAAAGGAATCATAGTTGCAGCAAAGGGTACCATCATTGCCAGAAGAATAATGGACATGACAAAATCTTTTCCTTTATCATGATAAATTTCAAAGCCATAGCCCGCCAAAGAGCATATGAATAATGATAAAATTGTCAAAACTATTGCATATTTAAAGGAATTTATCATAGCTCCCATTACATTCTGACTTGCTAATAAATTCTTAAAATTTGTTACCAGCTCAGTACCTGGTAATAATCTGCCCCTGGATACATCAATGCTTTTATTGGTTGCTGCCATTACCATCCACAGCAATGGAAACACTGACAGGAAAGAAACAATGGACAAAAATATATATCGCATTCCACTCTTAAATTTAATCACGCTTGTCACCTACTTTCATCTGTACAAATGCCAGTACTGCTACCAGGATCAAAATCAGAAATGACATCGCTGCCGCATACCCAAAATTAGGTACATATTTAAAAGACATATTGTAAATATAGTGGGACATAGTGATGGTGGAATTGGCTGGTCCGCCATTGGTTAAATTCACAGATTCATCAAATAATTGAAGGGTTCCATTGGTAGATATAATTGCGGTTAATAAAATCGTTGGTTTTAACAAGGGTGCTGTTATTTTCCAAAAGATTGTAAACGGAGAAGCTCCGTCAATCTTCGCCGCTTCATATACCGAATACTCAATATTCTGCAATCCTGATAAATAGAACACCATGTTATATCCGGTCCATCTCCATATTAAGGCGAGAATAATGACAATTCTCGCACTCGTTGGATTCCCCAGAAAATTGTATCCTGTTTCCAAAATTCCTGCTTTTACCAAAAAGGTGTTAAAGAATCCATCCACTGCAAATAAAGAGCGAAAAATAATTGCATAAGAAACCAGCGATGTTGCACATGGCAGGAAAATCGCCGTTCGGAACAATCCCTTACATTTTAAACTTCTATCATTCAGCATGGTTGCAAGTACCAACGCCAAAATCAGCATAATTGGCACCTGTATGATCAAATAAATGAAATTATTTTTTAATGCCTGCATAAATACACCATCTTGAAACATACGCGTATAATTATACAATCCTGACCAGGTCATTCCTGTTCCAATACCCGTTTTAAAAGAAAGTATCAATGCTCTAAACATTGGATAAAAACTCATAACAGCTATCATAAGTGTGGCAGGGGCTAAAAAGCCCCAGCCAGTTAAATTTTGTTTCTCTTTTAACATCATTTTTTTCTTCCGTCTATTCACTTAGATGTCCTCCTAGATCTAATCCTTCGCCCTGTCAATAGCCATACTCTGACAAGTGTACTATTTGCCCATTTGGAAGGATACTGTATCCTGAGCATTCTTTAATTCTGCATTAATATCCGCACCTGCAATCACGTTACTCAATGCGGTCGAAACTGCATCTCTTGCTTCATAGTAATATACTCCGGTATTAATACTTGGTACTTTACCTGCAAACTCTGTAATCGTTGCATAGATTGGCTGACCTCCAAAGAATTCCTGGCCTTCTCCATACACTTCACTATCCGCTGCCGGCAGATAAGTTGCCAATGCTCCTGATTTTGGAAGAATCGTTTCATACAGCTGCACACTTCCTGCGAATGTGCTTGCCATAAAGTCAAATGCCAATGCTGTATCCTTACAGTTTGTTGTAATTCCCCAGCTTGAACCGCCGTTATTAGAGTAATTTGTAGCACCTTCTACCCCATCTAATTTTGGCATATCTGTAACAGCCCAATTACCCGCCTGATCCTCTGCTGTCTGCACAGATGCCAGAATCCAACAGCCATTAATTACACTTGCTACATTACCACTGGTTAATCCACCCACATATTGATCCCAATCGTTTACTTCTACCAATACTCCTGATTTTACTAATTCTGCATAAACATCCATTGCTTTTACCAGTAACTCATTATTAACAATCGTTGGATTGCCTTCTGCATCAAACATGCTTCCACCTGCTGATTGAAGTATCATGGAAACTAAGTCAGATTCACCTGCCTGCATGGAAAGCATTGGTTTTCCTGTTTTTGCTAATACGTCCTTACCTAATGTAATATAGTTATCCCAGGTAATGTCTGTGAAATCATCGATGGTATAGCCTGCTTCCTGGATTACATCGGTTCTGATTGCGTTTACTACTGCTCCATTATCAAAAGGTACCCCATAGTTTTTACCATTTACTACGGAATTGGTTACTTTGGCTGGACCAAATTTCGTAAAATCTATTCCGGAATCTGTTAAATCCACAAATACATCGGGATAACTGATTACATTTTTCTGAAATGCACTGTCATTAATTAATATAATATCCGGTAATGTGCTAAGATCTCCTGAGGTAGCTGCTGTGGTCAACTTCGTCTGCGCATCTGTCGCAGGTGTTTCAATTACATTCAGGGTAAATTCCGGATGACTTTCCTGATAGATTTCTCCCGCCTGTTCCATGGCATAAATATTAAATGCCGGGTCCCAGCACCATACGGTTAATGTGTTCTCACCTGCTGCCGCTGTTTGTGTTGCTGCCTCTGTTTCCGTTTCTGTCTTCACTTCTGTTGGGGCAGATGCTGCTCCGCATCCTGTCAGTCCTGCTGCCATAGCAGTTGCTAATACGATTGCCATAACTTTTCTTTTCATTTTGTCTCCTATCCGCGCCCTTGGCACTTTCAACTTTTCCTCCGTTTTTATGCACTTGTTTTTCCATTGGTTTGTGTGCGTAAACGACAATTCTGTGCATCTTTTCCTTGTCATTTCCTGCTTTGTATTATAGCAGTTGTATTTTTTTCTATGTTTTCATATTTGTTTCTAAAATATGCATTTTTGATTTTATATAAACAAAAAGAATGCTTTTCAGCATCCTTTTTGGGCAGATATTTTAAAATTAAGTAATTTTCCTTCATAATTATCTGGATGATTTTTCCATTGATAAGGCGTTGTTCCAAGAAACTTTTTGAAATTTCTATTAAAGGTAGTCTGTGTTTCAAACCCGACTTTCTGGGCTATCATCGACATAGAATCCTGACTTTTTTTCATAAAATCGCAGGCCTTCTGTATACGTATCATATTCGTATATTCCAGTGGTGTCATATTCATGCAGATCTCAAATATTTTTCGAAAATAGGATTCACTCATATGACAGGAAGCCGCCAGCTCACATACCTTAATATCACGATAGTAGAACAGACTCACATAGTCCAGTGCCGGACCTATCTGCATCACATTGGTGACACGGTTATTTACCTTGTTGGGCGAAGCCTCATTTATCCTTGCAATTTCCATTAAAAGCGGAAGTACCAAGCCTCTGATTCCTTCCAGATAAAATTTCTTCTTATCCCTGACTTCCCGGAATATAATTTTTATAATTTCACCCAGCGTTTCATTCTTTTCTTCCCATATCAGAAACGCCCGTTTATTGATACTCTTAATTATCTCCTGGGCAAATGTCAGATTATCCTTATAAAAGGTATTGATCGTATCCTCTACATCAATAAAAAGATATTCCCAGCTTCCAAGCGTACCTTCATCGCTGTTGGTGGTATGAATATAATTGGCTGGAATAGAGGTGATTGCTCCACTTCCAAAACGACATACGGTATCATCAAATACCATGTCCCCTTCTCCATAGTAGCAATAACCTATCTCCAGCAGATTATGAAAATGAAGAAAATCTACCTGCCATCCATATTCCATAATCCACATATCCCCCATTCTAGCCAACAGAGGTTCATTCTGTGGAATCTCATAATAACGAAATTCCACTTTTTCTTTTTTCTTCTTCCCCAACGATTTACTCCTATAACGTAATCTTAAAGGTCTTGATCTCATATGGTCGAATAGAAAATGCGACACTATTCTCTATTGGACAAAGCTCCTGTTCTTCTTCCTCAAGCATATTACATATCACTGCTTTTCTAACAGGTCTGCCAAATATCATTTTCACATCGCTTCTTCTGTTGTAGGTTTCATATAATCGAACAATCATTTCTGTTCCACTTTCTGCCTTCTTTACCACTTCAATTACTACATTTTCCACGTCTACTCCTACTTCGGAATAAGACGCAGCAAGCCTTCCAGCCTTACTTTCCTTTACTCTTCCCTGCATTGGATTATTTAACAGATACGCTCTTTGAATCGTTCCTGCTTCCTTCCAACCCCTGCTGTGAGGAAAAATAGAGAACGTAAAGCTATGATGCTCCTTATCTGCATCCGGATTGGGATAAATCGCAGACTTTAACATGGAAAGTCCAATGGTTCCATCATGAACACTGCAGCCATATTTGCAATCATTCAACATACTTACGCCATAGTCATCCTCTGATATATCTATCCACTTATGCATGCATACTTCAAATCGGGCAAAATCCCAGGAAGTATTATAATGGGTTTTTCTCTTTACATTTCCATACTGAATCTCAAAAGTGGCTTCGTCTGTGTGAACATCCACTGGAAAAATCGCTTTCATAAAAATCTGTTTTTCTTTCCAGTCAATTTCATTTCGAATGGTTATCTCCGGACTTCCCTCTGTAATGGATATATATTGTTCAATCCTGGAATCCAGATAGGTTCGAACTACTTTCATGGTAAGACGAACCGGTCCATTTTCAACGAGCTCCATGCTTTCCAGTTCTGTTATCTCCCAGGATTTTTCTGTATAGTAATTATTCAGGTCCCAGGCATCGTAATTGTGCGGCTTATCCTCGTAGGTCATCAGCACATTTCCGTTTTGGTTCTCTTTTAACACCTGTCGGTCTGCCTGCTTGTCATAAATTGTCTTAATCTGACCATTGGCATCAAAAGTAACCCTTACACAGGTATTTTCCATTTGTAACTTACACGTCTGCATCGTCTTATCGGACTCTGTTTCTAAAGTTTTCTCTAACCGATATGTTTTATATCCCTTAGATGGAACCCCTTTTGCGTAGAAAATACAATCTCCCTCCACGGTTTTCTGCGTCTGCAGCTTTTCTGTTCCATCATACACTGCTACATCCTCCATGCCAGCCGGACAAACAAAATGGACAATTCCATCTCCCTGCATATTGTTTGGATTAAATACCACAAGAGCGTTTGCTGGCGCATCTATCTGTTCCACGATCTGATACAACGCGTCCTCTACGATTTGGTTCCCGCTTTTTAGAATCCCTTCGTACTCCTCCTTTGAGTCCTCATAGACCTCTTTGATAGAAGAGCCTGGCAGGATATCATGAAACTGATTGCGTAATATAACTTCCCAGGCATCCCTGATTGCTTCCTTGGGATATTCTTTTTCCACTAAATGTTCTGCCAAAAGGGAGTATAATTCTGTATTTTCATATAAAAATTCAGATTTTCTATTGTATTTCTTATTTCTTGCCATGGAAGTATAGGTACCTCTATGATACTCCAGATACAGCTCACCTACCCATGCCGGCAAATATTTATGTTCCTTTACATGATCTTCCAGGGTATGAAAAAAGTTTCTCGTATTGCTCATTACCGTTTTGGGACAGCCCGGAAGCCCCTTTTCCAACCTGCGCTGGTTTTCCAACTGATCTCTGGTAGGACCACCGCCTCCGTCTCCATAGCCAAACGACATGAGTACCTCTTTATTCAGGTATTTCTGACTATATCTTTTCCACGCACCTTTTACCTGAGATGGATTGATATATGCATTGTAGGTAGTAAAATGCTCTGTTTCATAGCCTCCCTCTACCTTCCCTGCTTTATAGTCTCTGGAAGGACTGAAATGTGTCAGGATTCTTGTTCCATCGATTCCCTCCCATTCAAAGGTATCATATGGCATCTTATTGAACTCATTCCAGCTGATCTTAGTGGTCATAAAATATTTGATACCACATTTTTCCATAATCTGTGGAAGTGCAGCCGAATAGCCAAATACATCAGGAAGCCAAAGTATCTCATTATCCTTACCAAACTCCTCTCTGAAAAAACGCTTTCCGTATATGAACTGCCGTATCAGGGACTCTCCAGAAGATATATTGCAGTCTGCCTCCAGGAACATTCCCCCTTCTGTTTCCCATCTGCCCTCTGCTACTCTCTCTTTAATCTCACGATATACATCCGGGGCATTTTTCTTTACATATTTATAGAGCTGCGGCTGGCTGGACATAAAGGTATATTCTGGATATTGTCTCATCAATTCCAGAACCGTAGAGAAGCTGCGAACTGCCTTGTCCTCTGTAACCGCTAACGTCCACATCCAAGCCACATCAATATGCGTATGTCCCACACAATATACCTTTTCTTCACTATTCCCACAATATTTCTCATAAAATTCCGTGGTAAGATATTCCTGTGCTTCTTTTAAACTTTCATAAAATTCCTTTGTATATGTTTTTCGTAAATCCATTCGATTCAAAGATTCATTCAGGACAGTAATGATTTTGATATAAGCACCGTCAGACTCCTCCAGTAATCTTGCAACATTGTATGGAACGGATAAATCATAATAATATTTTTCAATTGCTCTGTCCAATACTTTAATGCAGGAATCCATAACCAGTTTAAAATTTTGTTCTCCGGTAAATGCAGACAAAATCACTCGGATCACCTGACCTGCCTTTGCATCCTCCGTGAGCAGAACTTCTCTGTGATTGACATCCAAACCCTGCTTTCGTACTCCATCCACATAAATACTAAATTGCGGATTCGTTGCATCCCATTGTTCTTCACGGCCTGTCCGCAATTCATATACCACACATTTTCCCTGATAGCTGTCCGGGATCGTAATCAAGGTTTCAAACCAATAATACTCCCTGTGTCCCCCCCAGAGCTGCTCATTCGTTAACGATGCCCACGCATCTGTTTTAATAGCGGATACATCCTGAAAACGTTCCTTTGATTGTATAAATTTGTAACTTTTAACCTGGGTGCTCTCCACATAGATAAGCTCCCTCATTTCTTCTATAAGTTTACCGATACGTTCTTTTAAAAAAACCATCCTTAAAATCTCCTTTGTAGAGTCATATTTTTATAAAAGCACGCACACACCAATTTGAGTAAGATATACCATAGCACTTTATTTCTGTCAAGATATTTATTCGTTGCCTATCATTTTTTTAGTCAATATAGCAAAGTGTAGAACAAAAAAACAGGAACCTGTTTCAGATTCCCGTCTTTTGGTATGACTCTTCTGTATCTCGTTTTTCAACATACGCTTGATTTTATCGCTCATGGTTTCGATGTTGGTAGTGCTGAAATGTACCCGCACCCGACAGGTGGTCCTGCCGATTTGCTTTACAAGGACGGATGGGTTAATCGCTTACATCATTCCTCCCATTCCTGGGCCGCCTGCTGGCATTGCCGGAACATCTTCTTTGATATTGGCTACAACAGATTCTGTTGTAAGTAAGGTAGCTGCTACAGAGGTAGCATTCTGTAATGCACTTCTGGTAACTTTGGCTGGATCAAGGATACCAGCATCCACCATGTCTACGTATTTCTCATTTAATGCATCGAATCCTGTACCTACTTTAGACTCTTTTACAGTATTGATGATAACGCTGCCTTCCAGTCCTGCGTTGGCTGCGATATGGTACAACGGAGCTTCCAGGGCTTTCAATACGATGTTCGCACCTGTCTTCTCGTCGCCTTCAAGATCTTCTGCCAATTTGGCTACATCCTTGGATGCGTGGACGTAAGCTGATCCACCACCTGCGATGATACCTTCCTCCACTGCTGCTCTTGTAGCTGCAAGAGCATCCTCCAGACGAAGTTTTGCTTCTTTCATCTCCGTCTCAGTAGCTGCACCTACACGGATCACTGCTACGCCGCCTGCAAGTTTTGCAAGTCTTTCCTGTAATTTCTCTTTATCGAATTCAGATGTGGTCTCTTCCACTTGATTTTTGATCTGTGTGATTCTTGCTTTGATAGCATCTTTATCGCCTTCACCTTCCACGATAACGGTGTTCTCTTTCTGAATCTTCACTGATTTTGCACGTCCAAGCTGTTCCATTGTAGTATCTTTTAATTCCAGTCCGAGATCTGCTGAGATTACCTGACCGCCTGTAAGAATGGCAATATCCTCCAACATTGCTTTTCTTCTGTCGCCGTAGCCTGGAGCTTTCACTGCTACGACATTGAATGTGCCACGAAGTTTATTGACGATCAATGTGGTAAGTGCTTCGCCTTCTACATCCTCTGCGATGATCAATAATTTTGATCCTGACTGAACGATCTGCTCTAAAATTGGTAAGATTTCCTGAATGTTAGCGATTTTCTTATCTGTAATAAGGATATAAGGATTATCAAGAACTGCTTCCATCTTATCCATATCAGTGGCCATGTATGCTGAAATGTATCCTCTGTCGAACTGCATACCTTCCACTAAGTCTAACTCTGTTTTCATGGTCTTGGATTCTTCGATTGTGATAACGCCGTCATTAGAAACCTTTTCCATAGCATCTGCTACCAGGTTACCTACTTCATCATCCCCTGCTGAGATAGAAGCAACTCTTGCGATGTGTTCTTTTCCTTTGATTTTGGAGCTCATCTTTGCGATAGCATCAACTGCACATGTAGTTGCCTTTTTCATACCTTTTCTAAGAATGATTGGGTTCGCACCTGCTGCAAGGTTCTTCATACCTGCGTTGATCATTGCCTGTGCCAGAACAGTGGCTGTAGTGGTACCATCCCCTGCCACATCATTTGTCTTTGTCGCAACTTCTTTTACCAACTGTGCACCCATGTTCTCGAATGCATCTTCCAGTTCGATTTCTTTTGCGATTGTCACACCATCATTTGTGATAAGTGGTGCACCGTATGATTTATCCAGTACAACGTTTCTTCCTTTGGGTCCCAATGTCACTCTGACTGTATCTGCTAACTGATTTACACCTGATTCCAATGCTGCACGAGCTTCTGCTCCGTATTTGATTTCTTTTGCCATGACTAATTGCCTCCTGATATTTTCTGCTTCTTATTTTCTGCTTCTTACTTTTCTACTGATTATTTCTTTACTTCTGATTTACATTTTTATTTTCTCTTTTACTACACTTCTTCTTTACTTCGTTTTTTTCCTAATGCTTTTCGTGTAAATATGATTTTAAAAAACTGTCGTTTACTGTAAGATTGCTAAGATATCACTTTGTTTTACGATGATGTATTCCTCTTCCTCAATCTTTACATCTGTTCCTGCATATTTGGAATAAATCACCTGATCTCCAGCTTTTACTTCCATTTTTACTTCTTTGCCTTCGATTACTCCGCCAGGTCCAACGGCTACCACCTCTGCCTGCTGTGGTTTTTCTTTGTTCTGTCCTGGTAATACGATACCGGATTTTGTAGTCTCCTCTGCTACTAATTGTTTTAATACAACTCTGTCTCCTAATGGTACTAATTTCATGATAAAAGCCTCCTTATAATATAAAAATGGTATTGTTTTTCCTTTGTTAGCACTCATTTATGTTGAGTGCTAATTACTAAAACATATATTATGTTTTTTACATTTCTGTTGCAACATCACTTATGGCGATGCAAATGTCTTTTTCTATATATTATCTCATCTTTTCTCTTTATATCTCACTTTTTCTTATTTCATTGTAAAATATATGATTTTATACTTTTTTTAGAATCTTTCACACTTCTAGAATCACTTGTGCTCATTATATTCATCATACTTCAAATTATGCCCTGGAAATCCCAATTTTTTATAAATAATTGTCCACAATTCATCTGTCATATTTACCATAGCTAACTCCCAGTAGTTATTGGACTTTGGTTTATATCACGACCTTAGCCCTAGCTACATCCTTCCCGCTACCAGTATGGATTAGAGACTTTCACCGGCAGGCATGATCCAGCTTCGCTGGACACACGCGCACAATAAAAGACGATACACCACATAATGTATCGCCTTTTGCTGCTTCACATGAGTCCTGTCAAATATGTTATTTTATAGGATCATTCATGACCTGTTCTCACGCTTCTTATCTATGCTGCAACCGTTCTTGATACCCCGGTGCATTTTTAATCTCGAATTTGTTTTGGAACATTTCGTACTCCGCATCCGAATATAAATCTTCCAGGCTTTGCTCCACATTGGTCCTGATCACGATGCCACAGGCAACAGAAGGTGTCAGCTTGTCATCCTTAAAACGATCGCATGCACTCTGCACTTTAGTACAGTAGCTTTCCGCCTCATCCTTCTCTGCCATGGGAATCAGCACTTCAAATACATCTCCATCCACTCTTCCGATCACATATTCCGGCTTCGACTCCTTCCTTAGGATGTCAGCGACTACTTTGATCAGTCGATCGCTCTCCCCATCACCATATGTATCATTTACATATTTCCAGTCATTGATATTAGCGCAGATTACTGCCACCGGAATTACTTCTGAACGCTCGATGACTCTTACCCTGTTATTAAAATAATTCTTGCTGAAAACGCCTGTGAGCATATCATGTTTTTCTCCATGTTTTGCCTGATATCGTTCCTTCTCCAATCTGGCTTCCAGATCGTCCACATAAATGGAAAGTTCCATCTGTTCATAGCTCTTTGCAGCCTGCTCTGCCAACTGCTCTACCAATATATCCAGAAACGCTTCCGTATTTTCTTTCGTATCCGGTCTGTCATTCTGATTGATGGAATACAGATGTCCCACCGTCCTGCCATGCACTCTGACTTTCCTACCGGGATTCTCCACTACATCCAATCCTGATGTGACGAATTCTCCAATCACAACAGCCTTCTCTCCATGCCTCTCTGTCAGAAGCAGACTCACATTCGCCATGGTGGATATGCACTTCAAATACTCCTGTAATTGTTTCATGGAAAAAAGATCACCAATGTGATAGTTCTTAATATTTTCTTTCAGTCGTTTCTCTAACGATAACACTCCATATTCCATGTGAAATACCCGCCTTTTATTTATTAGCCCGATATGCTCCAATCGTGCCATGTACACGCCCGTTGCACGGTCTAGTCTTATATTACCATAATAAAATACCCATGAAAAGTGTTGTTAATCTTTTCACAGGTATTTATAGATGGCAAGTTATCTCATATTCGAATCTACGCTGTCAGGTCCTGCGGCATGCCCATTTTTGATGAGGATCTGTACTACTTCCTTCACATATTTTCTGCAAAGTTCATCCGATTCCGCCTCCACCATGACACGGATCACCGGCTCCGTCCCGCTCTCCCGTACCACGATTCGTCCATTATCACCCAAAATGTCCGTGATGCGCTCCATTGCTGCGATTACCTCTATATCCGCTCTGGCTTCCGGCTTTGATGACACTCTGACGTTTTCCTGATACTGTGGATAAATCTTGATCCCTGCTGCCAGCTGGGCCAGGGACTTTTTACATTCCAACATGACCTCCATCAGCTTGATGGCAGTGAGCAGACCATCTCCCGTTACCGCATATTTACTGAAAATAATATGACCTGATATCTCACCGCCCAGTGAATGCCCATTTTGTATCATATTTTCATAGACAAAACGGTCACCTACATTCGTTTTCTCATACTGAATACCTTCCCTCTCCAATGCCTTGAATAAACCAAGATTTGACATCATGGTGGCGACCACGGTATTGGTGTCCAGAGTTCCGATATCCCGCATATATTTTCCACAGATATAGAGGATTTTGTCCCCATTAATCAGCTCTCCATATTCATCTACGGCAAAGCAACGGTCACAGTCTCCGTCAAAGGCAAATCCCACATCCAGGTGCTCTTCCTTTACCAGTGCCCGCAAGCTCTCGATATGGGTAGACCCGCACTGGTCATTGATGTTGATACCATTTGGCTCGTTGTGTATCACATAGGTCTTAGCGCCCAATGTGTCGAAGATAGACTTGGCAATCTCCCAGGAACTGCCATTGGCACAATCCAGACCTACTCTTTTTCCCTTGAAGGTTCTGGTGGCAAGCTGGATCAGATGTCCCACATAGCGGTTACGTCCCATTGCATAATCTACAGTACGTCCTATATGCGCCCCTGTTGCCAGAGGGCACGCACTTTCATCTCCATCCAGATACGCCTCGATGAGTGCCAATAAGTCATCATTTAATTTTTCCCCTTTTTCATTGACAATCTTGATACCATTGTCACAGAATTTGTTGTGACTGGCTGATATCATGATACCGCAGGAAAAATCCTCCGTGCGCACCACATAGGATACACTTGGCGTGGTAGTAACGTGAAGCAGATACGCATCTGCACCGGATGCCGTCAGCCCTGCTGCCAACGCATACTCGAACATATAGCTGCTTCTCCTGGTATCCTTTCCTATCGCGACTTTACAAACATTATCTCCTGAATAATAGGAACCGATAAATCTTCCTATCTTAAAAGCGTGCTCTACGGTAAGTACCACATTTGCTTCTCCGCGAAAACCGTCTGTCCCAAAATATTTTCCCATTTATCTGTGCTGCATGTCTGATATCTACATGTCTCTCCTTCATATACTTTTTCCATATGATTCCCAGATCAGTATATCCTGCCTGAGTCAAAATATAGTAATAGTATAAAAGTTTATAATCCATATTTCAATTTATATTTTCTTATTTATTTGTTATGACAGGAATAATTTTATTCTTCAAAAGCTTTATCGTGTCCTCATCCACATCAAGATATGTTCCATTTTCATATCCACATACAATAAATTTCCCATATAAAATCTGTCTTTTCTTTTTGGTCTGCTGGTTATCGCGATAAATTGCTGTAATATAATCCTTTTCTATGCGATAACTTTCCTTATACAAAATAACAAGATCTTTTTCACCCTCAATTTGTATTCTGATCTTTCCTATCTTGTTTCTCTCCGCTCTGGTAAATACGGCTGCATCACGCTCTTCTATGGAAATGATGGTCGGCTCCTCATTCGGTGCATATAATAATACTTTCATCACATCATACTCCCCTGTTCTCCTCTTTTTATACGAGCAATACGTTTCATACAGAAGAGGACTGACGCCAGCATAATCGCGGTAAATACAGCCGTATATCCTATTCCAAACTGCACTTTCTCCATCCCTGCGAACAGTATCAGTAACAGCATAAAAACCATCATCCCGATATAATACTTTTGTTTTTCATGGGTTACTTTTTTCTTCGTTGAATATACATATTCCCATGAACGAATGCCATTGATCAGTAGACCAGTCAATATTAAGATTGTCCACATAAGGTAGTGTTCCACTTTTATAATTACATATTTTCCCATCAATACACATCCAATAAATACTACCGTGGAGGTAATAAAGCAGATTGCTCTGTTTTTCGCATGATACCCATCATAAAATGCGCGCACAATAGAAAAACTCACAAAATAAATTATCGTGTATAAGAATTCTCCCATAAGGGCACCTATCACGAACATGGTAAGCGTGCACAACATCCACATACTTAACGCGCGCCAACCATACGCATAAATTTCCTTATCTTCCTCCGATATAATACCTTCCAAGATAAATTTTTCTGCCATTGCATCTGATACTCTTCGTCTCATACTTATCTATCCTTTAACATTTTTTTTGCTGCTTCTGGAACATCTTCCTGATACATTACAAAATAGCAATATCCATAAGTGCTGATTGCTGTCATAAGCAATGCAAAGCTTGCCACTGTCTGAAATAATTTTTTCTTCATTTTTTTCTCCCTTCTTTGATAAATTTTCACAAAATAAAAGTGGTACACTAACTTGTATCAATGTAACACTTTTTTCCTATTATATTTTTAAAATGTAATAAACAACAAGATTTTTGTAATAATTTTTTCTATACGTTCCACAATGTGATTGAAATGGAAAATAAATGTTCTCCACTCTCTGTGTCTATTTTACCATCATATCTCTTCACAATAGTTTCCACACTCACTAATCCCCATCCATGCTCCTGTTTATTCTTCTTTTGTGTCAATAGGCTCTCCACCTTCTCTGCTGTAGTATTCTCTATCAAAATGTTCATATAATTCCCATAATAATCTGCCTCAAGATGTATTTTTCGTATTTCTTCGCACTTACTACTGGCTTCTATTGCATTGTCCAGCGTATTTCCAAAAAGTATACCAATATCTCCACCCGTAAGCTTTATTTTATTTGGTACAGAAACCTGAAAATCACACTGAATTCCTTTTTCCCTTGCCTCCGCTTCCTTGGCATTCAAAATTGCATTAATTGGCACATTTTCTGTATAACTTTGTTCCTCAGTGTGTAGAATATCCTGAATGATATGATTGATTTCTCTTTGTGCCTCCTGAATATGTTCCTCTTCGATCTCGCCTTGGATAGCAATCAACTGATTTTTCAAATTATGACGAATCATGTGAATTTCAGCCTGATGTTTTTCAACATTCTGGTAATAACTTTCTTTATATTCCAAACTTTCATTTAATAGCATATTGTTATAATTACTGATATAAAGTTTTTCCGTATTTTCATAAATACTGTATAATACAATGTTTATCGCTGCAAATACTGCTAGCACGATATAGCAAAGTTGATAATCAATGAAATCCATCTGCAATTGACAATAAATAAAATAACTGACAAATTCGATACTTAAAATCGGTACAATCATTTGTTTTAAATAAATACTTGTGTTTTCAATTTGAACGAATGCTTTTCTGATTGACTTCAAATAGAAAATAATAATGTACTTCAATAGATAAGTGACAGAAAGTGCAAAAAACAGGATGATACTTTCTTTCTCAATTACAATACGTTGATTTCCATATAAGATTTCCGTTACAAGTGCTACCAATAATTCTAACATCATACTAAATCCAACATAAATTGCTCCAATAAAGGACTTCTGAATTGCTTTTCCTTCAAATTCCAGCAAGACGATGAGTATTACAAGTATTGACACAACAATATTTATAATCACATTTACAAAAACTATGTTTATAAACATACTCGTAATTGCTAAAACAATAATTTTAACAGATCTAATCACTTTATTATTTTTATTCCTGATCTTCAGGTAACAATTGCAAAATTGAAAACTCAATATCAATTCAAATATACTTAACCCAAATTTCAGTAACAGTTCTATCATTTTCCAGTCCTCATCCGCACATACTCACGATATGACTCATTAAAACTTTCTGTATACTTTTTTGAAATAGGAAGTATCACACCTGAATAAAGTTTGATTTCATTACTTTCCTTTGTTCTTATTTCATTCATATTCACAATGAAAGAGGTATGTATTTGAACAAAATTTCTAGCATCCAACTGCTCCAATACTTCCTTCAAATTCATATAACATTCTTCCTGTTCTGTTAAAGTACATATAATAATTTTTCTCCTTCTGCTTTCAAAATATTGAATATTCTCCATCCGTATGGAATTGATTGCTTTTCTGGTCTTAAAGAAAAAACATCTTTTGTTCCGCCCTACATACGCAATGGCTTTTTCAATAATTCTTCTCACTTCACTATCTTCAAAGGGTTTCACGATATACTGAAATGCAAGTACTTCAAAAGCTTCCTGCATTTTTTCTCTATGACTGGTAACAAAAATAATGATAGCATGCTCATTCACTTTTCTGATGAGCCTTGCAATTTTAAATCCATCTATTTTTCTCATTTCAATATCCAGTAAATAAATATCAAAGGATTCCATATATTCTATATGATTTGCAAAATCATATCCATCTACAAAACTATCGCATTGCAGATCAATATGATGTTCCATGCAATAATTATTTACAATTGTCTCTAATCTGTCGCATACCACCATATCATCATCACAAATTGCCAGTTTCATTCTATTCTACCTTGCCTGTTTTCTTTCGTATTTTATACAATCCCCCGAATAATAGTATAACATAATCTAATATGGCATTCTAGCTAACAATGTGATCGTTTTGACTCCATTTTCAATTTCCTATTAAAGTACAAAGTGTCTTCGACACTCTCATGCTGCCACTACTTTATAGGGACTTTGGATGGATCTTAGCAGTATCGAAGATGCTGCCGATATGAAATTCCAAAGGAATTTCATATTAAATGAAAAAAGAAGTATCGCCTGAACGATACTCCCCATTTTCAATGACTGACACGACTTAGCAGGTCACGCGTAACAATTGTGCTTTTCCATGCATCCTCATGGATACGGAATCCGCTGGTACAAAGATTGTATCTCCCTTAAAAAAGTCCAACCGGTCTCCGTCCTCCATATAGATCACACCGCAGCCCCCCAGGCACACGTATACACAAAATGAATTGGATTCCGTGCGCACTTCCACCATGTTTTTAGCCAGCTCTGTATTCAGGACATTGCGCTCCACCTGGAAATATTTGCAGCGGCAGAGCAGCTCAGATGCCATACCGCGTTTATAACGAAGGACGCGCATAGGCTGACGTGGTTCCCGGCTGCTTTTCAGATTTGCCACCTGTAATGCCTTCTCCACATGAAGTTCTCTTTTCTGCCCATTTTTATCCACTCGATTGTAATCATACATACGATAGGTAAGATTGGAGCACTCCTGTACCTCCACGATGAGTGAGCCCGCTCCAATGGCATGAACGGTACCCGCCTCAATAAAGAATACATCATTTTTCTGAACCGCAATTTTCTGTAGATAACGCTCTACCGTATCATTTTGTAAGCTCTGCTCCAATTGTTCTCTGGACATATCATGATAAAATCCATAAATCAGGCTGGCATCCTTTTTGGCGTCTGCCACATACCACATCTCCGTCTTGCCACGCTGTCCATGCTCATAGGTTCTGGCATATTCATCCGTGGGATGTACCTGGAGAGATAGATCTTTTCTGGCATCGATGAACTTTACCATGATGGGCAGATCACCATCCGCGTCCGGGTGGGTGCCCAGATACTCCGGATGAAGCTCCAATATCTGTCTCAAGTTCTGACCCTGATAAACGCCGCTGGCAATCGAGCTGACACCATCCGGATGGGTAGAGCACTCCCACGACTCTGCCAAAGGCTCCATATCAATTTCTTTTCCGTATTCACTTTGTAGTCTATTGCCGCCCCACAGGTAATCTTTCCCTACAGGTGCCAGCATAAAAGGCTTATTGTGGTGAATCGAATTTTTGTTTATCATGAACGGTAATCTCCTTACCCAGTTGTACCTCGATTAATTTTAATTCTGTATCTGCAATAATCATGTGCTTACATCCCGCATGCATGGTGATCACATCCCCCGCATGGACGATCTCTTCCATACCGTCCACGACAGTCTTCCCGCTTCCTGCGATAACGGTCCATACCTCATCCCGCATCTCATGACTGTGATAATTCATCCGATGTCCTGGATTCAGTGTGACCTTTATGGTCATACTCTCCTCCTCCACATCCAATACGTGGAAACTGCCCCAGGACTTCTCTGCAAACATGATCTGCTGTTTGATATTGTCTACGAATGGTTTGATATAGCTGGACTGTTCCTTGTCAGATACCAAAATACCTTCCGCACTGGCAGACACGATAACATCCTTTAATCCCATACACAGGATCGGTACATTCAATTCATTGATCACGCTGATATTTTCACAGGATTCATTCTGCATGGCATCGCCGATGATGGGCTCTGACATCTCCTCCGTGAGCGTATTCCAGGTTCCCAGATCTTTCCACTGTCCCCCAAAACGCATGACCTGAATCTTCTGTTCCTGCTCTACCACCGCATAATCGAAGCTGATTTTTTTCAGCGTCTCATATTTTGCATATAAATCGTCGTAATCTGTAAAGTCAATCAATTGATGGGCCTTGTCCAGCAAATATTTTAACTGGAATGCAAATACACCGCCATTCCACAGTGCACCCTCCTCCATATATTTCTTTGCCGTCTCCTCGTCCGGCTTCTCTTTGAAAGTACGCACCATACTGACATTTTCTGCATTCTCCGGGATAATGTATCCATATTTTTCACTTGGATAGGTAGGCACGATTCCCATCAGTGCCAGATTGCTTTTCCCGTTTTCAATGAGATGCCCCAACTGATTCAGTGCATCAAAATAGTCGTTTTCCACGTAAGGGTCAACTGGGCATACCACGATGGGCTCCTCCAGAGATACCTGCTGAACATCATGCAGAAACGCTGCTGCCAGTGCGATTGCCGGAAATGTATCTCTTCTGCAGGGTTCCACACAAACGCCCACTTCACTGCCCAGCTGGCTGTGAATGGCTGATACCTGTGTCTTGGAAGTGGCGATGGTCACCTTCGCATCCTTATCCACCTCGCAGATCTGGCGATACACCCGCTGTACCATGGATTCGTAAATACCATCCTCCTTCTTAAATATTTTTATGAACTGTTTCGAACGGATATCGTTGGACAAAGGCCAAAGACGCTTTCCTGATCCCCCTGATAATAGTACGATATTCATTGTTTCCTGTTCCCCACTTTCTTTATTTTATGTTCTTTTACATATATTTCTAATTTTATGATATTTTTTCTTTGAGTCTGTTTACTTCGCTTTCCACGTGATTTATTCGCAGGAAAAACAACTCCTTCTCAGTATCAATCTTCTGTAGTTCTTCAATCTTTCTGTTCAGATCCAGATGCCCTTCCGCAACACGTTTAATATTGGGAAAAGTTTCATTTTCCAAGATAAAGGCGATATCTTTTATCCGGTCATTCAATGTATTGAATCTATTCTCAAAATACATGAAATTGTATTCAAAGCGCTGATCTATCTGCTCAAAGCGTTCGTCTATCTGCTCGAAACGCCTGTCTATCTGCTCGAAGCGTTCGTCTATCTGCTCAAAGCGCCTATCTATCTGCTCGAAGCGTTCGTCTATCTGCTCAAAGCGCCTATCTATCTGCTCGAAGCGTTCGTCTATCTGCTCAAAACGCCTGTCTATCTGCTCGAAGTGTTCGTCTATCTGCTCAAAACGCCTGTCTATCTGCTCGAAGCGCACATCTATCTCGTCGAATCGCTTATGCATCATCACGAATCCATCTATCAATAAATCCAGTTTTTCGCTATCGGTCAAAGGCTTGCTCCCCTCCTCCTTTTCTCTTACATTCTGTTTCCTCTGTTGTGTCTCCACTGTTCGCTCGTCCATAGGTCATCCTCCTTGTCATGGGGAGGCTCCCTGCTATTCATATTCCTGTTCTCGTGCAGAAGCCTCATGTTTGTTGTGAAATTAAGCAAAGATAAAACTTTTCATCTGCATTCCCGAATGGGTATGAACAATAAATAGATACGACAAAGTCGTAATTAGATTATAGAAATAACTTGCTTGTAGATATTCTAGCATGGACATTTCTTCAAGTAAAGAAGAATATGTAATCGCCTGGAAATACTTGCAATTCCCAGTGTTTTATGCAAATATAGAAGTGTTGACTAAAAACAGAAATAAAAAGATATAGTAATAGGAAAGGTTTAGTAAAATGATTAGTGCTAATAATGTAACTCTGCGTATCGGTAAGAAGGCTTTATTCGAAGACGTTAATATTAAATTTACCGAAGGAAACTGTTATGGATTGATCGGTGCCAACGGTGCCGGTAAATCTACCTTTTTAAAGATTCTCTCCGGTCAGTTAGAGACCACCAATGGTGATATTGCAATCACTCCTGGAGAACGTCTCTCTTTCTTAGAGCAGGATCATTTTAAATATGATGAATATACGGTCATGGACACTGTGATCATGGGCAATACGCGTCTGTATCAGATCATGAAGGAGAAAGATGCCATCTACGCAAAGGAAGATTTCTCCGATGAGGATGGTATTCGTGCCAGCGAACTGGAAGGGGAATTTGCTGAGATGGACGGCTGGGAAGCGGAATCCAATGCTGCCATGTTACTGAATGGTCTTGGAATCGACTCTGAGCTCCACTACAGCATCATGAAAGATCTCACCGGTAGTGAAAAAGTAAAGATCCTTCTGGCAAAGGCTCTATTCGGTAATCCTGACATTCTGCTCCTGGATGAGCCTACCAACCATTTGGATCTGGATGCCATCGCATGGTTGGAAGAATTCCTCATCAATTTTGAGAATACCGTCATCGTGGTCAGCCATGATCGATATTTCTTAAATAAAGTATGTACCCACACCGCCGATATCGACTACGGTAAGATCCAGTTATATGCCGGCAACTATGACTTCTGGTATGAATCCAGTCAGTTGATGGTAAAACAGATGAAGGAAGCCAATAAGAAAAAGGAAGAAAAAATCAAAGAATTACAGGAATTTATCTCCCGTTTCTCCGCCAACGCTTCCAAATCCAAACAGGCTACTTCCAGAAAGAAAGCCCTGGAAAAAATCGAGCTGGATGATATTCGTCCTTCCAGCAGAAAATATCCTTACATCGATTTCAGACCGGAACGGGAAATTGGTAATGAAGTGTTAAGTATCGAGGGCTTGAGTAAGACCATCGACGGTGTCAAAGTGATCAATAATCTATCCTGTACCATCGGACATGAGGATAAAGTCGCATTTGTGGGTGGCAACGAACTGGCAAAGACCACTCTGTTCAAGATTCTCATGGGTGAAATGGAACCGGATGAAGGTACTTACAAGTGGGGAATCACTACCTCTCAGGCATATTTTCCAAAAGACAGTACTATTGAATTCGACAATGACCTTACCATCACAGACTGGCTGACCGGCTACTCTCCTGTAAAAGATGTCACCTATGTACGTGGTTTCCTGGGCAGAATGCTCTTCCCCGGTGAAGATGGTATCAAGAAAGTGAAGAT
>JAQVCT010000018.1:49350-51797 GCA_028689655.1 Lachnospiraceae bacterium | reverse complement strand
TTCACGATAGAATTAGGATTGCCATATTGTATATCAGTAAAACTATTTAATTAAATTATTTCCAATTAATTTCTGGAACCCTATTCTGATTAACACAATCTGCAAGATATAGATTAATTAGTGTTTGATATGGTATTCCTGAAGTTTCAGATTGCGTTTTGAAATAGTTAACTGTATCAAGATCAATATTAATAGTAATCTGTTTTTTAACTTTGGAAGTATATGGGTTCTTCTTAGCATTACTAAAATCATACTCTCTTTTCACAATGACTCCTCCTATTGATTATAAAATTTTGTTTCATTTGATGTCGCTTTTCTAGCTGAAATAATCCGTATTACTGAATATGACTCCCTATAGCAATGACATACCACAAGAAGATTTGCTTTACGGCTTATTCCCAAAATGATAAAACGATCTTCATTTTCTGAATGATCAGGATCGTCTATCACTAATGCCTCCGTGTCTTCGAATACCGTTTGTGCTTCTTCAAATGCTATCCTATGCTTTTTCTTATTAATTTCGTTTTTATTATTGTCCCATTCAAATTTTATATTATCCATACATATATTATAATTATTATATAATTATAAGTCAATATATTTTAACTGCATTCCAGTTTTCCATCTAATTTGTAAAGCTGTTTCTAGAGGAAGTCTCTCTTTTGGATCAAACGTACTGCACAGCGCATACTGCCTATCCACAGGAGGATTCCAAGCAGCAGTACACACCATGCCAGAGGCTCCATATGCTTCATCCACCAGTACAAAATATCCACGTTATTTTTCTGCATTTTGCCCAGAAGAAAGTTCATTCCAAAAAAGAAGATAAATCCCGGAGCCATCATAATCAGACCTGCAAATTGCTGGCTTTTTATTTTCCCCATTGCATAAAATAAGACATATTGAAAGGATAGAACGATTAATGTTATCCCTATACACGTCACTAATACAGGCAGCAGATTTGCATTCTTCTGATGCTCCATACCAGAACCCAGTAAGAGTACCAGCATCCCCAATAGCGCAGATACCAATATCATACCCAGTCCAAATAAATATCTGCCACAGACCCGCTCCCGTTTCGTTCCCGGAAGCATATTGAGAAATCCCGATTCTGCAAGCTGCTCCTGTTGAAAAGGCTGAACTGACATAATAACACCGCAGAAACACATATAGGACACACTAAAAAATGGATTGTTTTTTCCCGTGTATAGTGCAATTGCAAAAAACAGAATAAAGAACCAGAGCTGTGCTCTGCATCTGATTACTTCTATATAGAAGAACCGCACTGCATTTTTCATGTTAATTTCCCTGCCTTTCTTCGTTTTTAATCACATGAATCATAATCTGATCTATGGTAGGTCTTTCCTTCACAAACTGATGATCAAATAGTATGGCATCATTGGTCTTGATCAGCGCTGTAAATCCATATGCGCCTTCTGTGATACCCATGAGGCTTTTCTGCTGTTCCTCCGTTAGGCTGTTCCCATCTCCTTTTATCAGCAAAAAAGATTCCAGCATATCATCTTTGGCGGCATCCATGAGAACTTTACCATGATGTAAAAAGACAATATAATCCGCGATCTGCTCCAGATCCATAAGCAGATGGGTAGAAAAGAAAATACTATGTTCGCCATCCTCAATATATGTCTGTAGTAATTGCAGGATTTCTTCCCGCATAAGCGGGTCCAGACCATTGGTCGCCTCATCTAATATCAAAAGCCGGGTATCTCTGGAAAGTACTGTGGCAAACATCAGCTTCACTTTCATCCCCCTTGAAAACTCCCGTATTTTCTGTTTTTCAGGCAGCTTCCATTTCTTTACCATCTGATCAAATTTCTCCACCTGAAAGCTGCCATACATGGAGCGCATCACAGCGCGAATATCTTTTATCTTAAATTCTCTGGGAAAATAGGACTCATCCCCTATATATCCAATCTTTTCCTTATAATTCTGTGGATTCTCCTCATAAGTAATGCCGTCGATCCGCAATTCTCCCTGCTCCCCATTACAAAGGTTCGTAATCAGATTAATGGTGGTGGTCTTTCCTGCTCCATTCTGTCCCACGCACCCCATGACATACCCCTTCGGCAACGAAAAAGAGATTTCCTGCAGTTTGAAATGCTCATAGCTTTTCGATAATCCTTTTACCTCCAATAAATTCATAGCTCTGTCTCCTTCCATAGACTTGTAATCATATCATGTAATTCCTGCTCTCTCATATCGATTCGTTTCGCCGTCTCAACAGCGGTAAGTAAGCCCTCTTCCACGCGAATCAAATATTGTTCCTTCAATATCTGATTGTCTTTGGATAATACGACGCTGCCTCTCCCCTGCATGGAGGCGATAAATCCCTGTTCCTCCAGATCGTTGTAGGCTCTGGTGGTGGTAATCACGCTGACACCTGTTTCTTTGGCAAGCTTTCGAATGGAGGGAAGTATGGTTCCTGC
>JAQVCT010000018.1:0-49250 GCA_028689655.1 Lachnospiraceae bacterium | reverse complement strand
TGCCTCTCCCCTGCATGGAGGCGATAAATCCCTGTTCCTCCAGATCGTTGTAGGCTCTGGTGGTGGTAATCACGCTGACACCTGTTTCTTTGGCAAGCTTTCGAATGGAGGGAAGTATGGTTCCTGCGTCTATCTGTCCATTGAGTATCTGTTCTTTGATCTGTTCCCTGATCTGCGCATAGATGGGAAGCTCTGATTGATTGGATATGATGATTTTCATAAAATGAACCATTCCTTTCTAAAGCTTTCTATACTTTTATTATTCCATGATACCAGGGTCAAAAGGTCATGGGTTTCGTGCTCACACGAAAAAGCATGAATTTATTACCCTTACATCATTCTATAGAAAGCACATACTGTATATATAATATTATATACAGTATGTGCTTTTGTCAACCTATATTTTCATCTAGTGATTCTACTTGCTTGCAAATGTAAAATCACAAACGTTGGCCGTGAATAATTTATTTTTTACTCTTTCACTCTTATGTTAACACTACTTTATTGACACTTTGCTTCGATGTTATGCATCTATAGATGCATAATCCCTACGGGATAATACTTCCTTTGGAAGTATTAAAGCTTAGCAGTATGGAGGATGGTTTCATAGGAAATTTCCTTTGAAATATTGTCTGCAATCTTTGATTGTAGACCTACGCACCATCAGGTGCTTCCTTAGCCCAAAAAACAAGGACACTACCAGTATTTTGGTAATGTCCCTGTCTATTTTCTTTTCATTTAACTGTGATACATCCTGGCATAGAAGCCATCTCGTGCCAGAAGTTCTTCATGACTGCCCTGCTCGATGATATTGCCATCCCGCATGACCAGGATCACATCAGCATTTTGAATGGTGGACAGTCGGTGCGCCACGATGAAGCTGGTGCGTCCCTGCATAAGCTTGGCAAAGGCACTCTGGATCTTCATCTCCGTTCTGGTGTCGATGGAGGAAGTGGCCTCATCCAGGATCAGCATGGGTGGCAGTGCCAGCATGACACGGGTGATACACAATAACTGCTTCTGTCCCTGGGAGAGCATACCGCCCTCCTCCCCGATGATGGTATCATATCCTCTGGGAAGTCTCTTGATGAAGGAATGAGAATGGGCCGCCTTTGCCGCCTGGATGATTTCAGATTCTGTGGCATCCGGGCGGGCCATGGTAATATTATCCCTGATGGTTCCCTGTCGAAGCCAGGTATCCTGCAATACCATCCCGTAATTCTTACGAAGGCTTTGCCTGGTCAAGTGACGGATATCCGTTCCATCCACGGATATCGTCCCCTGATCCACATCATAAAAGCGCATGAGCAGATTGATAATGGTGGTCTTGCCACATCCCGTAGGCCCCACGATAGCGATATTTTGTCCCGGCTTTACATTGAGATTAAAATGCTCAATCAGTTTCCGATCCGGCACGTAGGAAAAGGAGATATCATCACAGTGGACCGCTCCCTCCGCATGCTCCAACACCACTGCATCTGCTGCCTCCGGTGTCTGGGGTTCTTCCTGGATAAATTCAAAGATTCTGGCTGCACATGCCAGGGCATTCTGTAGCTCTGTCACCACGCCCGATATCTCATTGAAAGGCTTGGTATACTGACTGGCATAATTCAGAAAACAGGACATCATGCCCACGGACATATGCCCCATGATAACAGAAACAGCACCTGTCACCGCCACACCTGCATATACCATACTGTTCACGAACCTGGTGGCAGGATTGGTAAGGGAGGAAAAGAAAATCGCCTGTAAGGAACAATTCTGTAACCTTTCGTTGATCTCATCAAATTGATCCAGCGCGTCTTTTTCATGTCCATAGGCCTTCACCACTTTTTCATTTCCGATCATCTCGTCCACCAGTGCGGTCTGCTCCCCACGGGTCTCGGACTGCAGCTTGAACATGGAAAATGTTTTCCTGGCAATGAAATTCGCCACAAAAAGAGACAACGGCGTGATGCACACCACCACAAGTGTGATGACTCTGCTGTAATAGACCATAAATAATAAGGTTCCCAGTATGGTGATCACACCGGTAAAGAACTGGGTAAATCCCATGAGCAGCCCGTCGGCGAACTGCTCTGCATCCGCAATGACACGGCTGACGATCTCCCCCGATGAGTGGCCATCAATATAATGCAATGGCAATACTTCTATTTTATGAAATGCCTCGTCACGGATATCTCTCACCACATGATAGGTGACTTTATTATTGATGACATTCATGATCCACTGGGCGATGGAAGTGGCGATGATAACGCCAATTCCCCGCAGGAGCAGTGATTCAATCTTTGGGAAATCAATACTGCCATAGACAATACAGTCGATTGCAGTACCGATGAGGATGGGCATATACAATGTGAGTGCCACGATAATGCCTGCCAGCAAGATGGATACGATCATCCATCCCAGATATTTTCTCACATAGTGCAGGACTTCCCGGAATGTATGAAGTTTACTATTGGATGTATTCTTCTCTGTGATTTTCTGGGATTGTTTCTTATGATCCGTATTTTTATGGATATCTGTATTCATTTTCTTATTCATGCTGCGCCTCCTTTGGTGTATTGGAGCGATACTGGGAATCGTAGATCTCCCGGTACACTTCGCAATCCGTCAGTAAGGAGTCATGGGTTCCCCTGCCCACCATCCTGCCGTCATCCAGCACGATGATCTGGTCGGCATCTTTGATGGCAGAGGTACGCTGTGACACAATAAATACGGTGGGTTTATCCGGAAGCTCCCGAATGGCGGCGCGGAGTCTGGCATCCGTTGCCATATCCAGTGCAGAGGCACTGTCATCCAGAATGAGTATCTCCGGTTTCTTGATCAATGCCCTGGCAATGGTCATACGCTGACGCTGCCCGCCGGACAGGTTCTTACCGCCCTGGTCGATCTTTGCCCGCAAACCGCCCTTCCCTTTGACGATATCCTCCGCCTGTGCCACCCGAATGGCATCCCACATCTCAGCCTCCGTGGCATCCCTGCGCCCGAGCTGTAGATTGCTGGCGATAGTTCCCTTGAATAACACGGCCTTCTGTAATACCATACCGATTCTTCTGGTCAATTCTTTTTCCGGATAATCCCTCACAGGTATGCCATGAAGTAATACTTCTCCCCCGGTGGCATCATAGTAACGGGGAATCATATTGACCAGAGAGCTTTTCCCTGATCCGGTTCCACCGATGATTCCGATGATTTCTCCTTTTTTCGCAGAGAAATCGATGTCGGTCAGTGCCTCCTCCTCGGCGTTGTGATAATTCAGGGATACATGGCGGAAGGTGACGGTATCTGTTCCATTCTCCTTTGACAATATGTCTACAGACTTCTGCGAAAGTTCCTCCGGGTACGTCATGGAGGAGGACATCTCAAACACATCTGCGATGCGATTGCCACTGGCAAGTGCTTTATTCAAGGTAATGATGAGATTGGCAAGCTTGATGAGCTCCACCAGAATCTGTGACATATAGTTATAGAGGGCAATGACCTGCCCCTGGGTCAGTATGCCCGCCTCCACCTGGAGGGTGCCTGTCCAGATCAGCCGCAAAATAGCAATGTTAATAATGACATAGGTCACAGGATTCATCAGGGCCGAGATGCTCCCTGACTTTTTCTGCTGTTTGGTCAATGCCTCATTTCTGGCTACAAATCTCCTGACTTCATCCTCTTCCTTGCAAAAAGCGCGGATCACACGGACTCCCAGCAGATTCTCACGGGTAAGATTCAATACCTGATCCAGCTTCTGCTGTACCTTTCTAATCATGGGGATATTCACCAGCGTAATGCTGAACACTACCATGAACAGCAGCAGGATCGCCACCACGAATATCAATGCGGACCGCACATCGATGGTAAATGCCATGAGCATGGCACCGAATACCACGAAGGGGGAGCGCAGGAACAGGCGCAATACCATATTCACCCCCGTCTGTGCCTGATTCACATCACTGGTCATACGGGTGATCATGGTGGAAGTGCCCAGCGTGTCTATCTCCGTAAAAGAAAACCGCTGGATGTGGGCAAATAAGGCGTGTCTTAACTGCGTAGCAAATCCAACGGCTGCCTTTGCTGCAAAGAACTGGGCAGTGATGGAGGATGCCAGTCCCACCAGTGCGAGACCGATCAACACAAGACACATCTTGTAGATGTATGGCTGATCACTGTTTGCGATGCCAACATCTATGATGGATGCACATACCAACGGTACGATTAATTCAAAGGAGGCTTCCAGCATCTTAAATAAAGGTGCCAGAACACACTCCTTCTTATAGTCCTTTAAATATACAAGTAATTTTCTCATGACTGTATGTCAACTCCTATTGCGATATCTTTCCCGTAGAAGCAGGGTGATAGGTGCAGGTGGATGCCACTGCCTGCTGCCATCCCTGATAGAGTGCCATTCTCCTGTCCTCTGACATATGGGGCGTAAACGTATGGTCAATGCCATACCTCTCTGTCAACTCCTCTTTGTCCATCCAGAAGCCCACTGCAAGTCCTGCCAGATAGGCAGCGCCCAGCGCGGTGGTCTCACTCAATACAGGTCTTTCTACCGGTACATTTAATATATCACTTTGGAATTGCATTAACAAATTATTTTTCACCGCACCACCGTCTACCTTTAACTTTTGCAGCCGGATACCACTGTCCAATGTCATGGCGTCTATAATATCTTTGGACTGATATGCAAGAGCGTCCAGCGTGGCACGCACGAAATGTGCCTTTGTGGTGCCACGGGTAATGCCAAAAATTGCCCCTCTCGCCTTGTCATCCCAGTAAGGTGCACCTAACCCCACAAACGCCGGAACCACATAGACGCCGTCACTGTCCTCTACCTGCTCCGCGATCTGCTCGCTCTCGCTGGCATTTTCCACCATATGCAAGCCATCCCGAAGCCACTGGATGGCACTTCCTGCCACGAAAATACTCCCCTCCAGAGCATAATTTACCTTACCATCTATTCCCCATGCGATGGTGGTCAGCATGCCATGATTTGATTTGGTGGGTTCCTCCCCTGTGTTCATCAGCATGAAACAGCCTGTGCCGTATGTATTCTTTGCCATGCCCGGATGAAAACAGGTCTGCCCAAAAAGTGCTGCCTGCTGGTCTCCCGCGATACCTGCGATAGGAATCTCCTGATTAAAAAAGTGATAGGGTGCCGTCCTGGTATAGACACAGGAGGAAGGCTTCACTTCCGGGAGCATAGACTTTGGAATATCCAGAATGCGCAGCAGCTCTTCATCCCAGCAAAGATCGTAGATGTTATATAAAAGGGTTCGGGATGCATTGGAGTAATCCGTCACATGTGCCTGCTCACCGGACATTTTCCATACCAGCCAGCTGTCGATGGTGCCAAAAAGCAGATCTCCATTTTCTGCTTTCTCTCTGGCACCCTCCACATGATCCAAAATCCATTTTACCTTCGTTCCCGCAAAATAAGGATCGATCAAAAGTCCCGTCTTACTGCGGATCAGTTCTTCATAGCCATCTTTTCTTAACTGATCGCAGATATCTGCGGTCTGCCTGGACTGCCAGCAGATAGCATGATAGATGGGTATCCCCGTATGACGGTCCCATACCACTGCGGTCTCACGCTGATTGGTGATGCCGATGGCTGCTACCTCCCTGGGATCTATCTCACTGTTCACTATGGCCTCCATATACACTGCGATCACGCTGAGCCAGATCTCATTGGCATCGTGCTCCACCCAGCCCGGTGTGGGAAAATACTGGTTAAATTCCTTTTGGGCACAGGCAACGATATTGGAATCATGATCAAATAATATGGCTCTGCTGCTGGTGGTTCCCTGGTCGATTGCCAGAATATACTTCTTCGGGGCTTCTCTTTTTTGCTTCCCATCCAGCAATACCGCACCCTTTCTCTCATCATAGGCTATCCCGTCCTGTGATAATTTCACTTTATCTGACACGTCTGTCATATATACTTCACTATTCATATTGTACCCCCGTACCTTATTATTTTATGCTAGTATTCTCTTGATTTCTATATTTTGTTTTTATCTATGTTTATGTTTATGTTTCCGTTTTCTATTTGTGTTTTCCCTTTTCTATTTGTGTTTCCCTTTTCTACTTCTATTTTTATCGTATTGCTTATTTCTATAACTCTTCCAATATTTATTTTTATATTTAATCCTTTTTTGTATCCTTATATTTGTATGTGAAGTCCCGTGGCTGTCACTGCAAACGCCCCGGCTTCCAGGCATGTTTCCACCTGTTGTGGGGTCTTGATCAAACCACCGCACATAATCGGACACTCCACGTGCTCCTTAATGTAGGGAATAATGCTGCAGGCGATTCCCGGAAGCACCTCCATATAGTCCGGATGCACTGCCTGGCAGAGTGCCAGCCCTTTTTCCAGTGATTTACTATCGATTAAAAAGAGCCTTAAAATTGCTATTCTATGATTCCGCCTGGCTGTCTCTATGACCTTTCCCTTGGTGGAGATGATCCCGTCCACCTGTAAATACTGACATGCATATTCGCATCCACTCTCATCGCTGGACAGACCCTTGATCAAGTCCAGATGCAGCAATAATTTTTTCTGCTTTTCATGCGCTCTTTTGATCACATCACATACCAGCGAAATATGAAAATTCATTAAAATCCCGTAGGTCTCTTTCCCCTCTAAAAACTTTTCAAACTCCTTCATGGTAGAGATCGCCGGTATTACCTTTTGTCCTGCCTGATGCATCGTTATCGTCCTCTTATTCTATGCAAACCTGGTTTTCTATGAGGTTCTTCCTCTGTGTGTAACGCCCCCTCACTGCGTTCAGCGGCAGGTCGTCAGAACCATTTTTAATATAAAACTTCGTTTTATATGAGGTTCTTCCTCTGTGTGTAACGCCCCCTCACTGCGTTCAGCGGCAGGCCGTCAAAGGCTCATCGAACGGCTGGCTATGACGTTTACGCCCAGCCCACACACATTTTCTATTATTATATCATTAATTTGTATCGGTGCACATACAGAAACATGGCTGATTTCTCTCATCACATCGAAGAGTCGTTCCTTTGGTATCTGTTCAGAGAGGATGACCGGCAGTCTCCTATACATTCCATTCTCTATCTTTACGGTGCTGGTGAGCATACGCATGGGATGGGTCAGTTCATTTCGGGCATAATTTTCTCCCCTTTTACAGGTGTTGCCGGACACGCTGCACACCGCACCCTCGGCATCCAGTGTTACTGTGAGATGGCAGCTCATGGGGCAGGTGATACACGCCATCTGGATTGTTTTATTTCCTGCGTTCGTCCCTGTCTTTATTTCTGTCTTTATTTCTGTCTTTATCTCTTCCTTTATCTCTTCCTTTATCTCTTTCTTTATCTCTTTCTTTATCTCTTTCTTTTTTTCCATTTCCACTTCTTTTTTGATTTCTGGATTCATTTCCTTTTCTATTTCTATTACTATTTCTGGATTCATTTCCTTCTTCGCCTCCGTTCTTATAAGAACTTCAATACTGCTAAATTTGTAATACTTCCAAAGGAAATATTGCCCCGCAGGGATTATACAGGGATTATTCATTTATAGATGGATCACATACTTTGATCAGCAGCTGCTCCCTGATCCCCATAAGTTCTTCCTTTTTTAAGGTCACCTTCTCCATCTCTGCGGGAGCCATGTGCGGCTTCTTTATGGTCTTTAGTACCTTGCCATCTCCCAGGATCTGGAGGGTACTATTCTTACAGTTATTCCTCACGCGGAACATGAATTCGATCTTATCCTCCGGAACATCCATCAATACCTTCTGGGGCATGACATAGCCGATGCCATCTCCTGCATCTACTCGGAAAGTCTCTCCCTGATTGAGTTTTCCCTGAATATATCTGCTGGCGTAAAGTCCTGCTTTCTTCCCTTCATTGCTGACGAAATCCACCAGATCATGTACGTGAAGCACATTTCCACAGGCAAAGATCCCCTCCACACTGGTCTCCAGGCATTCATTGACGATGGCACCTCTGGTTCTGGGATGAAGCTGAATCTCCGCCTCCTCACTCAGTCCGTTTTCCGGTATGAGACCCACGGACAGTAACAATGTGTCCGCGTCAAAGGTCTGCTCTGTCCCTGAAATGGGCTGCATCTTATCATCCACCTGGGCGATGGTGAGACCTGTCATGCGGTCTTTTCCCTGGATATCCACCACCGTGTGACTGAGGAAAAGAGGAATATCAAAATCTTCCAGGCATTGCTTTCTGTTTCTGGGCAATCCGTTGGAGTAGGGCATTACCTCGGCAACTCCCAGCACTTTTGCACCCTCCAGAGTCATACGCCGTGCCATGATCATCCCGATGTCACCACTGCCCAGGATGAAGACGCGTTTCCCCACCATATACCCTTCCATATTCAGATACCGCTGGGCAGTACCCGCCGTCCATACACCACTTGGACGATATCCCGGAATGGCGATTGCTCCTCTGGTACGCTCCCTGCATCCCATGGCCAGCACCACCGCCGTTGCCTGGATCTGCACGTAGCCTTCCTCCTGATTCACATACTCCACGGTTCTGTCTGCATACAGATGGGTCACCATGGTATTCACTTTATATGTTATGGACGTTTCCTGTAACATCCTGATCCACTTTTCCGCATAGGCAGGCCCTGACAATTCTTCTCCGAACATATGAAGTCCAAATCCATTGTGGATACACTGCAGTAAGATGCCGCCAAGCTCCTGATCACGCTCCATGATCAGAATATCCCTGCACCCGTTTTCATAGGCCGATACAGCCGCCGCCAGTCCTGCACTGCCGCCGCCGATGATGACCAGCTCCACTTTTTTCTTATCTATATTATCTGCATTATCCATGTTATTTTTTTCACGCTCAAATGAATAGCCGACTTGACTGTTATTATCATCCATATGGCCGTATTCTTTTATTTTCGTTTCCACTCTTTCCATAATATCTGTTCTCCCTTTATTTGAACATCAGCCTATCTTATATTTGATTTTCCGCATCCGTCATCTCAGTGAGCATGACAGAGTCCGCTCCATCCAGCCGCACTTCCACGGGAGAGATTCCCAGTTCCCGCGCCAGTATATCCACCACCAGAGGTTCACAAAATCCACCCTGGCATCTGCCCATACCTGGTCTGACTCTCTTCTTTACACCTTTTACTGTGGTCGCACCCACAGGGCGGTGAATCGCATCCAGGATCTCGCCTTCTGTGACTTGTTCACAGCGGCATACGATTTTTCCGTATTGGGGATTATTCTGCACCAATGCATGACGCTCCTCCCTGGATAATTTCTTCGGGTCCAGGATGGGGGTTCGCCTCTGATATTCTTTCTTCTCTATGAGCGTAAGTTTATCTGCCAGAATGGTATCCATCACATATTCTGCAATAGCCGGTGCAGATGCCAGACCTGGGGATTCGATACATGCCACATTGATGAACTGTGGTGCATCCGTGGCTTCCTCTATGACAAAATCCCCCGTATCCCCTGTGGGACGCAATCCCGCAAAAGTGCGAATGATCTTATCCATGGGTATATTTTTCACCGTTTTGGATACTTCCCTTTTCACATAATTTAATGCATCGCTGGTGTTATTGATTCCCTCTTTGTCCTGTATCACCTGAGAGTTTGGACCCAGCAGAATATTTCCATGGGTGGTAGGCACCACTAACACCCCTTTTCCTGCTGCCGATGGCACGGGATAGATAACGCGGCTCACCAATGGCTCCCTTAATTTATCCAGTACAAAGTATTCGCCCTTCCGGGGACTGATATGAAATTTATCACGGTTTGTCTGCGTGGCAACCATCTGGTAAATCTTATCCCCATAGACTCCTGCTGCATTGATTACAAAACGGGTCTGATAACTTCCTTTATCAGTCTTTATGTCATAGCACATATCCTTCGCTCTGCCATCCATCATCTCTTGGACATAATTCTCCCTATGATCTTTGGACTGTGGATGATTCTCCATTGGCCTTACGTCCTCCACCAATTCCTCCAGATGCAGTTCCACACCGTTCAGCACTGCTTCCTCCATCAGTGCAATGGTCACTTCCCATGGATAAATAATGCCTGTGGTGGGTAACTCCAGGACATACTGTACCTCATCGCTTAGATTCGGCTCTTTTTGTAAGGCTTCCTCTCTGGTGAGATATTGTACCGGAATCTTCCTGTCAAGGGACTGCTGATACAGCAGATCCAGCGTCCTTCGCTCCTCCTCGCTGGTGGCTGCCACAAATGCAGATGTCCGCTGGAACTGCACACCCAGGTCTTTGCAGATCCTCTCGTACATTTCATTTCCACGCACATTCAGCTTTGCTTTCAAAGTTCCCGGTTTGGGGTCGTGACCGGAATGCACGATGGCACTGTTCGCCATGGTAGCACCGTTAGCTACATCTGCATTTTTATCAATCACTGCGATCTGCAATTGATATTTTGATAATTCATGAGCGATAAAGCTTCCTGTGATTCCCGCTCCTATAATGACTACATCATACATATTCTTTTCCTCCTACAAAAAAAGAGTAACGTAACAGACGTATTACTACGCATTACATTGCTCTCTCAACTCTCGCATTTATTAACTTGACTACATGATAGCACGAAATATTTTCCCTGTCTACCCCAAAACTTCCCTGATAAATTTATGAAACATTCATCGGTTACTGTTCAAACGCAAGCTTGACACCTGCTGTCAAGTTATGCGCCAATCAAGTAAATATAACCATGAGCCGGTCCCATCATCGAAGATGATTTAAAAATGGACTGACGGCGTTACTGGAACAGATTTATCTGTGAACAGTAACATTCATCGAAGTGCGATGTAGAGGTTGATATCCGCCTCCCCGTCCACGCAGTTCAGATATTCCTCGAAGTCCGCTGCGTAGCTTCTCTCCAGATTCATCTGCCAGATAGTGCCCCAGGCATCCGCCACCGCTTTCTGCATATCTCCGTGAATAAAGAACTTTGCATATTTTCCCGCCGGAATCACTTTGGTGGTGAGATTCTCATTCTCAGCCTTCGTCACCTCATGACCTACTGTCACGCAGTACTGTTCCCCCTGATAATCCGAGTAAAGTCCTATGGCATAGGCATTCGCTTTGTTTTGAATCTCCCCGCTGATGCCATCCTGATAGAGTTTTCTCCACAGCTCCCCAATGACAGCTCCCATCTTTGGATCACTGTTTCCCGTGGTGGCACTTACACCCACCAGAATCTTTTCCTGTAATGTCACTACTTCGTATTCCATCTCATATCCTCCTTCATGTGTGCTGCCCCTCGCTGATGCTCGGTGGCAGGTCATGGGAATCTTCTATATTAAATAAAGTTTTTCATTTAGATTCCTCCTGACAAAAACAGGATATCATCTGTCTGTGACACCGTTATGTCATATTATAAAGGATTCTTTTGATAAATATCCAGGGTTCTTCTCAGACGTGCCTGCACGCCATCCCGCACCCAGTCAGGAGATAAGACTTCGCACTGGTCACCGAATGAATTCACATACTGGTAAAGCCATTCCCCCTCCGGATATTGCAATTCCACCTGGAAACTGCCATCCGCCAATTGCTCATATTCCTGAAATTCATCATAGACCCGATACCCCATCTTGGCGGATAGTTTTAGTCGTAATGTCACATTGGCCATCTGAAAAACGGGATCTTCCGTCCATATCTGTTCCGGTACCTTTCGGAGAAAATGTTCCTCCGTCACCTGTACTTCTCTCATACGATGGAGCTTAAAAAAGCGAAAATCCTCTCTCGTCCTGCAATATCCATGGAGATACCAACTATTGCCCTTATACACCAACTTGAGCGGTTCCACTTTTCTCTCAGAGGCTTCCCCTTTTCCGTTTGCATATGTAAATTCCACGAGGGTATGATGAAGAATCGCTTCCTTCATCCGTTGGAAAAGTTCCTTTTCCCCCTGGGGATTCGCCCATCCTGTGAAATCCACTTCGATCCAATCCGCCGCCGCGCCAAAAAGACTGTTGCATTTCTGAAGCGTGGTAGTTTCCATAGGACTTATCACCCGCAATGCCTGCAGAGAAGAGAGGATATCCGCCTTCTCTTTCTCCGTGAGTACCGCCTTATTCAGCACGTACTCCGGGAGCAAAGCGATCCCCCCGCCTTTTCCTTTATTCATATAGATTGGTACGCCCGCGGCGGACAACGTATCCACATCCCGATAGATTGTCCGGGTGGACACTTCGAAGTGTTCTGCCAGTTCCCTTGCTGTGACACTTTTCTTATCCAACAGCAGATAGATTATTTCAAATAACCGATTCATTTGCATGGCTTGTCCCTTACCCCGTCTGTCATAGTGCTTAAACGATAATTGTACATTTGTCACTCTATGCATGCTTACTTTTCTGTGTGCTGTCATAAATCAGTTTTCCATCTATGATTGTCTCACGCACAGTACTCTCCACCCTTAACGGGTCTCCTGTAAAAACGACGATATCCGCGTCTTTTCCCACCTTCAGGCTCCCCACTCTGTCCGCCACCCCGCAAATGCGGGCTGGATTGATGGTAATGGCAGACAATGCATCCTCCGGATTCATGCCCTTTTTTACCGCATAGGCGGCGCATAAGGGCAGAAATTGAATCAGGGACACGGGATGGTCTGTCATGAGTCCCACCAGGATTCCTTTTGCCGCCAGAATGCCTGGTGTCTTAAAATCAGAATTACAGATCTCGATCTTATTGCGGTTTGACAAATGGGGACCACAGATTGCCGGAAAACCACTTTCCATTATGTGATCTGCAATCAAATGCCCCTCTGTACAATGATCCAATGTCATGTCCAAATGATATTCCCTGGCAATCCTTATAGCCGTGAGAATGTCGTCCGCACGGTGGGCATGTGCCTTCAGCGGAATCCGCCTCTCCAGTACCGGAATCCAGCATTCCATACGAAAATCTGGTACAAAATCTGATTTTCCCATTTCCTGTATGCTTTCCTGCTTTCTTTTCTGATACTGTACCGCTTTGTAGAGCTCTTCCCGCAGCATCCCCGCAATTGCCATGCGTGTGGCAGGCATCTGTCCATCACTTCCGTACTGATTTTTGGGATTTTCGCCGAAGGAAACCTTCATGGCTGCAGGCGCCAGAACGATCATATCATCCAGGCATCTGCCCTGGGTCTTCATAAAGGCAAACTGACCTCCTACCACGTTGGCACTGCCGGGGCCTACCATGACGGAGGTGATTCCCGCCTGGATGGCATGATGAAATGCCGGGTCCATGGGATTGATCCCATCGATTGCCCGAAGATAAGGGGTTATGGGATTGGTGGCCTCGTTGCAGTCGTCCCCCTCCATCCCGATTTTTTCCTCCGTAATACCTATGTGACAATGTGGGTCTATGATCCCGGGCATGACGATACACCCCGACGCATCCATCACCTGATCCTCCGGTCCGATCTCGCAGGGCAACCCCACATAGGTGATCTTTCCCTGATCAAAACCCAGATAACCGCCATGGTATACCTCATGATTCTCCATGGTGCGAATCTCTCCGTTTATAATCCAATTCATATAAAACCTCTCCCATTTCTGCTATACACTAGTTCTATCTTCTCCAGGAGAGGCGTTTTTATACGGATAATGTAACTATTCCTTTTAAATGGAGCCTTCCAGTATGGTAAAAATATTCTGAGGTTCATTGGCGATGATCACAGCACCCTGTTCTCTCAGGAACTCTCTATCCCGAAAGCCCCATGTCACCGCAATCATATCCATACCTGCATTCCGTGCTGTCTGGATATCTACCTCGGAATCCCCTACATAGATGGCGGCTGCTCTGTCCACCTGCAATTGCTCCAGCACTGCATACACCGTATCCTTTGCCGGCTTTCTGCTGATACCTTTTCGTTCACCCACCACGTAATCAAACAGACCCGGAAAATATTGTTTACTGAGATCCTGAACTGCAAAATCCGCTTTATTGGACACCACCGCGGTGAGATATCCCGCCTCACGCAATCTATGAACCAGGCTTTCTATTCCATCATATGCCCTGGTCTTATCCGCACAGTGAACACCGTAGTATTCTGTAAAGTCCGCCAGCACTTTTCTCGTATGTGCCGCATCGGTTCCCGATGGTACTGCACGTTCAATGAGTTTTCCAATGCCATTTCCCACAAAAGACCGCACTTCCTCTATGGTACGCTTTCCGTACTGATTTTTCTCCAGTGCATAGTTGGTGCTGTCTGTGAGATCCTCCAGGGTATCTAATATGGTGCCATCCATGTCAAATATAACTAGTTTATATTTCATTTCTGTCTCTCCTACTCGTATCATATTTCCTATTGTATCATGATTTTTTTGATTTGTAATCTACCTGCCTGGATCATCTTCACTTAGAAAATCAGGTTTAGTCTGAAAATAGTCAAAAATAAATATTGACCACTCGGTCTGTTTGTGGTATGGTGAATTACAGACTAAGTGGTCTATTATTTGCAGTGAGGTGATATTTATGAAACGAGAAGAGAAAAACGCGCTGTCAAAGCAGCGCATTTTGGATGCCGCCATAGAGGAATTTTCCAAACGGGGCTATGATGCGGCATCCCTAAACACGCTTTGTGCAGAACATGATATTTCAAAAGGAATTATCTACCATTACTTTAAGGACAAGGACGAACTGTACCTCTTGTGTGCCGCCGACTGCTTTGATCGGCTTACTGTACATCTGAGTGCTGCGAAGACAAATACGGCTGACAGCCCTGAGATGCGGCTTCAACGCTACTTTGACGCAAGGCTTCATTTCTTTGCAGAAAACCCCCTTTATCTCGGCATTTTTCTGAACGCCGTTCTATATCCTCCCACGCATTTAGCGGCTGAGCTTGCCCGGGTGCGGGAAGCATTTGACCGTCAGAATGTCCTGATCCTTACCACGCTCCTGGAGAGTGCACCGCTGCGAGACGGCATTGCCACAGGGGAAATCGTAGCGGATTTTAGAATGTATATGGACTATTTCAACGCTCGGTTCCGAACGGTATTGGACAATGCCGATTCCCCGAAGCAGGCACTGCAAGAACATGAAGAAAGGTGTCACCGTCAGCTTGGAATCCTGCTGCATGGTGTATTGGAACAGTGATATGCGTAAACGTAAAACAAAGGGACAGGAATCAATCTTATCCGCCGTCAAGCCCTCAAAAGCAATTGTGAATCTGGCGGTACCCGCAACGCTGGCATTGCTGGCAAAAGCCATCTATAACATCGTCGATACGGCATATATCGGTATGCTGGCCAGCGATATCGCCCTGGCAGCAGTGGGTGTGACCCTGCCGCTGCTGCTGATTATGGTATCCGTGGAAAACATCTTTGCAGCGGGCGCGGCGGTGCTGGCAGGGCGTCAGCTTGGGGCAGAGGACAAGGACGGTGCAAACCGCACAGTGACAACCATCGTAGGTCTGTCTGTGGTGATTGGCATTGCACTGTGCGTTCTGGGTATTATTTTCATGGAACCGCTGCTTCGGGCATTTGGTGCATCTGACGCAGTGCTGCCACAGGCAAAGGATTACGCTTTTTGGATGTTCATCGCCGCCATTTTCAATTTGCCCGCGCAAAGCCTGAACTGTGCGGCAAGGGCTGAATCCTCCGTAAAGATCTCCACCATCGCGGTTGTCACAGGGGCCGCGCTGAATGTAATCCTGGACCCCATTTTCATGTTCTCATGGGGGCTTGACATGGGGGTTCAGGGGGCATCACTGGCTACCACCGTTTCTCAATGCGTGACCTTTGCCATTCTCCTCTGGTTCTATCTCTCCGGGCGGTCCATCATCAAGGTTCATCCAAAGTCTTTCAAGCTGTCCGGAAAACTGGTGTATGAGGTGATATCCATCGGCATCCCCACCGCAGTCATACAAATTTGCCTTGCGGTGGCAACCTCCCTGACGAACATCGCTGCAAAGCCACTGCCGGATTCAGACCTTATTATTGCCGCCTATGGCGTGGTACAGCGGCTCATTCTCATCGGCTGCTACGTTATTATGGGATTTATGCAGGGCTATCAGCCGGTAGCCTCTTACGCTTACGGTGCCAAAAATGAAGAACGGTTTCATGAGTCGGTGCGGTTTGCTCTGGGCGGCTCGCTCCTGTTGACCGTCCTGGTGGCGGCAGTGTACATTGTGCTTGCCAAGCCACTGATCCTGCTCTTTAACCGCAATCCTGCGGTCATCGAGTATGGACGCTGGCTGCTGATCTCCCAGGTGGCACTATACCCCGCCTTTGGTCTGTGCTACATGATGACCATCACTTTTCAGACAGTGGGCGCATCCAAGATGGGGTTACTGCTGTCCCTGATCCGACAGGGCATCTTCTATGTCCCCTTTATTTTAACGCTGCCGGGTATGCTGGGCGTGACAGGTATTTACTGGTCCCAGCCCGCCGCCGATTTGCTCACCCTGCTGCTGTGTGTCATTTTGATTAAGCCCATGAAGCGGATCGCGTCCCAGAACATGATTAGTGAAACATCTTGAATAGATTACGCTCATAACAATTGTCGCAATTCATGGGATTTTTACAGGAGCGTTCCATATTCAGTTGTAATTACTTTTTGTATTGGGCTTCAAACTCCAAAATACTGCGTTCATGGCTGCCACCACCAGAACGCATACGGTCATTGCCGCCCAAAAGCCAATATTGATTCCCAGCAGCTCGCAGGTTCCAAAAAGCTGCATCCAGATTACTGTCCATGACATGATTCATTTCCTCCTGTGTTGTATTATAAAAGTTGTCCGTAATGGCGTACATATGCCTTTTTAATGCTGGTTGCAAGTGCCATGTACAGCAGGATGCAAGGGAGCAGATAGATAAAATAAGCCGCGGGTAACGCTGCAAATCCAAGCAGTGTGCCAAGGGGTGTAAATGGTATGATCGTTAAAACAGCAATTCCCGTGAACGTAATCAGCGTTACCGGAGCCGATGCATGACTTTGGATAAACGGCAGCTTTGGGGTACGGATCATGTGAATGACTAACGTCTGACTCCACATGGATTCCACGAACCACCCGGCTTGAAACAACGCAATATAGCTTGTCTGCATCTGCGCCAGCTCCCCGCCGGAAAAGTGCGCCGCCAAATCGTTGAACAATATGCCATGGGATACGAAAAGCGGGCAGAACACAAAGTACATGAACGCGTAGGTGGTCCAGTCAAAAATGGAGCTGGTGGGTCCGATCCAAAGCATGAAGTGACCCACGGAGGACGGATCCCATTTGCGGGGAACAGTGAGAAATTCTTCATCCACATTGTCCCACGGAATTGCGGTGCAGGACAGATCATAAATCAGATTTAGAAAAATCAACTGAATGCTCATCATGGGTAAAAACGGCAACAGCGCCGAGGCTGCCAGCACGGAAAACATATTGCCAAAATTGGAGGACGCAGTCATCTTGATATATTTGATCATGTTTGCATAGGTCTTGCGGCCCTCGATGATACCATGTTCCAGCACCATCAAATCTTTTTCCAGCAGAATAATATCTGCGGATTCTTTGGCAACATCCACTGCCGTATCCACCGAGATACCAATATCAGCGGACTTCAGTGCCGCCGCATCGTTGATCCCATCGCCCATAAATCCCACAGTATGCCCGTTGGTACGCAGGGCGGAGACAACCCGCGCCTTCTGTTCCGGTGTCAGCTTTGCGAAGACATCAATACTTTCCGCTGCTTTTGCCAATTCCACATCATTCATTGTCTCTAAATCCGAACCAAGCAGCATATTGCGGACTTTTAAGCCCACCTGTTTGCAGATGGTACGTGTCACTTTATCATTGTCACCGGTGAGTATTTTGGTGGTAACACCATGGGCTTTCAATGCACGGATGGCATCCGCGGTGGATTCTTTGGGTGGATCGAGAAAAGCAAGATACCCGATCAGTACCATATCGCATTCATCCTTTGCTCCAAACGCACCCACTGGGGAGGGATTGCTCTTCTGTGCAACTGCCAATACCCGGAAGCCTTTGTCATTGAGTTCGTCCACAGTTTGCAGGATACGCATCCGCAATTCATTGTCAAGAGGTTGTACCGCACCATCGCATTCTGCGAATGTACAGATGGACAGCATTTCTTCCACAGCACCCTTTGTTACCATCTGTGTTTTCCCGCTCTTATCCTGCACCACGGTGGTCAGACGGCGTCGGGTAAAATCGAAGGGAATTTCATCCACCTTTACATAATGTTCGGACAAATCAGTCAACTGGGAATTTGCCGCTTCTTCCTCTTCCGTCCTGTTAATAATCGCCAGATCCATCAGATTCTTATATCCTGTTTGAAAAAAGCTGTTCAGGTAAGCATGGCGCAAAACACGGGCATCATCCTCACCATTCACATTCAGGTGGTATTCCAGTACGACCTTATCCTGAGTCAATGTACCTGTCTTGTCGGTACAAAGAACATCGATTGCTCCAAAATTTTGAATGGAATTCAGGTTTTTCACAATGGTTTTCTTCTTGCTCATGGAAACAGCACCCTTGGCCAGACAGGTGGTCACGATCATGGGGAGCATCTCCGGCGTCAACCCCACCGCCACAGAAATACCAAAGAGGAACGCCTCCAGCCAATCACCTTTGGTGACACCGTTGATAAAGAACACCAGCGGAACCATTACCAGCATAAAACGAATCAGCACCCAGGAAACGGCATTGACACCTTTGGTGAAGCTGGTTTCCACCGCCTCACCGGCAACAGCCGAAGCCATGGAGCCAAACAGTGTGTGGTCACCTACACAGATCACCACAGCCACTGCGCTGCCGGAAATAACATTGCTGCCCATAAACGCAATATTGGTATAGTCCGTTATACTTTCCTGATGGGCATTGATGCCTGCGATTTTTTCAATGGGCTCGCTCTCACCAGTGAGACTTGCCTGACTGACAAATAAATCCTTTGCGTCCACAATCCGCAAATCTGCCGGAATCATGTCCCCGGCTGATAGATGTACAATGTCGCCCACCACTAATTCGTCAATGGAAAGCTCTGCCTTTTCCTGCTCTTTTCGGGTGACGGTACAAGTGGTGGTGATCATCGCCAGCAGTTTTTCCGCTGCATTCCCGCTGCGGGATTCCTGCACGAAACGAAGCGTGCCGGAGATCAGCACCATGGTAAGTATGATGACCACCGTCAGACAGTCGAAATCCTCCGGCGTACTGCCAAAAAGGGAGAAATAGGGCAATATCATATCTGTCATAATGGATACAAACGCAAGACAGAACAGAATGGCTGTGAAGGGATTGATAAACGCACCCGCCAGCCGTTTTGCCAGGGACTTCTTTCTTTCATGGGTTACTTTATTGCTCCCGTATTTACTGCGGCTTTCTATAGCCGCTTCTGTACCCAGGCCCTGCAGGGTTGTGTGCAGATTTTTGAGAACATCTTTGACAGGGTTGCCTGCCGCAAATTCAATGCGGCGATTCTGCTCGTCACGCAGAATTGCTTTTTCTGCAGCCTGACGAACAGCGATACGATTTTTTTTCTGATTCATTGGATTTACCTCCTTAATTGCCTGTTTGAGGCAAGCGCAATGACAGGAGGGATGTTTCCCGCCTGATTGATTACGTCTTGCCGCAAGTTCCTGTACAGTATAAAAAAATAACAGGAGAAATCCTATGACCAAACCCTTGCGATTTTCTTGCGATTGGGCAAGAAAAAGCAAGTTGAAAGTGATACCTTTCAGCCTGCTCCATCACTGTTTTCACAGTTCGTCATTAAATTTGTAGCCGATACCCCAAATCGTCAAAATGTACTCCGGCGCATCGGGGTTCGGTTCGATTTTTTTACGCAGCTTGCGGATAAACGCCATCATATTGCTGTCCGCCAGAAGAAAATCCTCTTCCCATACAGCCCTGTAAATCTGTTCTTTGGTAAATACTTCCCCTCGGTTCTGTGCCAGAAAAAAGAGAATGTCAAACTCTTTGGGTGTCAGGCTGACATCCTGACCGCCCCGCAGAACCCGGCGGCTCTTCCGCTGTATCTCCAGCTCCCCAACCTGGATTCTGTCGCCGGCTGTGTTGGCAATGGTATCCACATCCTCGGCAGATCCAAGCAATAAGGTGGTCACGCTGCCAGTCATCAAATCACAGAGACCGCAGCGCAGTTCCTCACCGCTGCCACCCTCCGGCGGATCATTTGTCAGTTTATCCACCAGCCACGCTTCAAGGGTGGAATCCATTGGGATAAAACTGATTTTTTTCTTCAATTGGATTTCCCCCTTTCTAAATAAGCTCACCATAGTGGCGCTGATACATTCGTTTTGCAACGGTGGTCAGCAGCAGATAGCAAAATACCGTCAGCAGCAGATATGCAAAATACCACAGTGGCAGGTGCGTCAAGCCCAGCAGTCCGGCAGTTTTCGTAAAAGTGAGGCAGGTAAAAGTAACCACGCCCAGCATGGTAATGATGAAGACCGGGATGGATGCCCGGCTTTGCACGAACGCAATTTTCCGGGTGCGCAGCAAATGAAGTATCAGCACCTGTGACCACATGGATTCCAAAAACCAACCCGTTTGAAACAGTGCAATATAGCGTATCTGCATGGAGGGATCGATAATCTGCGTATAAACGACTCCGCCACATAGCCCGGGACAGAGTACGAAGTACAGAAACAAAAAAGTTAAAATGTCAAAAACGGAGCTGATCGGACCAAATGACAACATAAACCGCCCCAGCGTTTTGCCCGTCCATGCCCGTGGGGCAAGCGTTTCCTCCTCATCCACATTGTCCCACGGCAGCACGATGCACAGAATGTCATACAGCAGATTCAGCAAAAGTATCTGAATCGCCGTGATGGGCAGAAACGGCAGCACGGCACTGGCACAGACGATGGACAGGATATTTCCAAAATTGGAACTGGCGGTAATTTTAATATATTTAAGCATATTGGTAAAAGTTTTTCGACCTTCCAAAATACCCTGCTCCAAAATGTTTAAATCCTTTTGCAGCAAGACAACATCCGCAATGTCCTTGGCTGCATCTACGGCGGTATCCACCGAAATACCAACATCAGCCTCGCCCAGTGCCGGAATATCGTTAATTCCATCCCCCAGGAAGCCCACTGTATGCCCATTTTCATGCAGTGCAGACAGGATGCGCACCTTTTGTTCGGGTGTCAGTTCGGCAAACACATCGGTCTTTTCAACCGCGATGCGCAGCTGTTCTGCCGTCAAAGCGTTCAACTGTGTCCCAGTAATCAGACCGGTGTCGGCAATTCCCACTCGGCGGCAGATGGAAGAGGCGATTTGTGCCTGATCACCGGTGAGAATTTTAGGTGTTACCTGGAGTCGCTTCAATGTGGCAATGGACTTTTTAGCCGTTTTTTTCGGTGCATCAAAAAAGGCGAGGTAGCCCACTAAAACCAGATTGTTTTCATCCACCGGTGATAATGCCTGCTTATGCCCCAACTCCTTTTGCGCCACAGCAATGACTTTCATGCCATCATCCAGCATTTCATCCACCACCGATGCAACGCTTTCCATGACTGTTTCCTCCATGGGCAGCGTTTTCCCCTGATATTCAATAAATCCACATCGGGAGACCACCTGTCCGATGTCTCCTTTCAGGATCAGACGGCATTTTCCCTCCTGGTCCGTTACCAGCGTACTGACATATTTCCGGGTATAATCGAAGGGAATTTCATCTGCTTTTTGAAAACGACTTTGCAGCTGCGCGAACTGCGCCTCTCTCCCCGGCATGGTCTTGCAGGCCAGAATCGCATTGTCAATTGGATTGCGGACCCCTGAATGATAGGAACTGTTCAAAAAGGCAAGCTCCAGGGTCTTTTCACATTCATTGCCCAGCACATCCATATAATACTCCAGCAGGATACTCTCGTGGGTCAGCGTGCCGGTCTTATCCATGCACAGAACATCCATACTTCCAAAGCCCTGCATTGCGTTAATATTTTTGATGATGGTCTGTTTCCCGGACATGGCAAGGCTGCCCTTGGCAAGACAGGTGGTAATCACCATGGGAAGCATCTCCGGCGTCAGTCCCACCGCAACTGAAAGTGCGAACACAAAGGACTCCAGCCAGTTTCCCTTTGTCAGCCCGGACACAAGGAAAACCACTGGAACCAAAACCGCCATAAAGCGAATCATGACCCACGCAATGGAATTTGCCCCCCTTTGGAAGGAGTTGCTGCCGTCTGCGTCCGGCAGGACAAAATTTCCATAGAGTGCTTCATTTCCAACTGCAAGAACAATTCCGGTTCCTTTTCCGCTAATCACGGTGGTTGCCATAAATGCGAGATTGGAAAGCTGGGTCAATGGCTCCTGATCATCATAGCTTCTGCGCTCACTGCTCTTCTCAAGGATGGCGCTTTCTCCGGTAATGGCTGCCTGTGAAACAAACAGATCTGTGGTTTGGATCAGCCGCAGATCAGCTGGAATGCGCTCTCCCGCCGACAGATATACCAGATCCCCGACCACCAGTTCCTCAGCGGGAATCTCAGTAAGAACACCGCCACGTCTTACTGTGACGCTGGCGTGTACCAGTTGATTTAACCGGTCTGCAGCAGTCTTTGCCCTCAGCTCCTGTATCAACCGAATGGTTCCGCTAATGAAAATCATAGTGCAGATAATCACAAAGGTAGTAATATTCCGTGTGAAATTGGAGGCCCAAAAAACATCCGTAATGAGAGATACCATCGCAAGGACGAAGAGAATCAATGTAAAGGGATTGATAAACGCCCGCCGCAGCCGATAAAAAAGCGTATCCGCTTTGCGTCCTGCAATCTGATTCTTCCCATACTTTTCACGCATGGCATCCACCTGTTCCCATGCCAGACCGTCCAGGGACATGGAAAGGTCGTGATAGAGTTCCGATGCCTCACGATAGGCATACTTTCTCATACGCCCATCCAGTAGCGTCGCTTTAGACAAACCGCTCCCTCCTTCCTTCTGAAATAATATATAATGATATTAGCATATATGGGCAAATTTTGTTCCCGAAAATTCTTGCTTTTTCCTTGCGATTGCTCTAAAAAATAACACAGGAGACCTAAATCTGTTTTTCCACAAATTTAAATCTCCTGTGTTATATCTGTTTCTGCTATCTACACTTTGCTTTCGCCCGCTATCCTTTACACTCTCTTAAAGACTGGCATACTTTCAATTGGGGCATCTGCTTCAATCCATTGACCACCCTCATATATTTCCTGTGTTTCAATCTCTTCCCACTTTTCTCCAGAAGGTAAGTATACTCTGCGGCTCTTTACACCTTCATATAAGACAGGGGCTACCAGGTAATCATCGCCATATAAATATTCATCTTCTATGTTCCAGCACAGGGTATCATCCGGATACCCATAGAAAAGGGTTCGCATAACAGGGGTACCATCCTCGTGGGCCTGCAGCATAGTCTTACGGGTATACTCCCGCATTTTTTCTCTCAGTTCCATGTATTTTTTACAGATGATATATACTTCCTCGCCGTAGCTCCACACTTCATTGGCTGCACCGGAACAGCAATGTGCTCCCCCTGTAGTGCCATACTGTGGCTGACGGGGTTCTCTGTCCCCATGCAGTCTCATGACGGGACAGAATGCGCCCCACTGGAACCAGCGTACAAATAACTCTCTGAACTTGGGATCATTGGGATCTCCACCATGGAATCCACCTATGTCAGTTGTCCACCATGGAATTCCTGCTATTCCCATGTTCAGTCCTGCTGCCAGCTGATTTCTCATACTGTCAAAGCTGGAAGCAATATCTCCCGACCAAACCAGTGCTCCATATTTTTGACTGCCTGCCCAGGCACAGCGCAGCAGATTCACAATATTTTTCTGCTGTTCTTCCTCCATGCCTTCATAAAATGTTCTGGCATACTCCAGGGGATATATATTTCCAATCTCCAGGTCTGTTCCCAGATAATAGCGATAATTGTCAAAATCATATGCCGTATATTCCGGTTCTGCTTCATCTAACCAAAATACCTTTATGCCCTTCTCATAATAATTCTTCTTCACCTTACTCCATAAGTATTCTCTTGCATCCGGATTGGTCACATCGCAGTGTATCGTAGAGCCTTCAAAATCTAATCCCACTCGGAACCCTCTCTCTGTTCGGGTTAAATATCCCTTTTCTAACATTTCTGCAAAATTCTCTGATTCCCTGTCCACCGTGGGCCAGATGGAAACCATCAGTTCAATACCCATTTCTTTCAGCTCCGCTACCATTCCATCCGGATCAGGCCAGTATACGGGATCAAATCTCCAGTCTCCCTGTTTTGGCCAGTGGAAAAAGTCAATTACGATCAAGTCAATTGGTAATCCCAAGCGTTTATACTCTCTTGCCACGGACAATAGTTCCTCCTGGGTCTGATATCTAAGCTTACACTGCCAGAATCCCAATCCATATTCGGGCATCATGGGTACCTTACCTGTTACATTTGCATAAGCTTCCTCGATTCCGGCTGGAGTATCCTCCACCACGATCCAATAGTCCAGCACCTTCGTGCTGTATGCTTCAAAGCTCATAATATTCTTGCCAAATACGGCACGGCCTACCGCCGGGTTATTCCATAAGATACCATATCCCAGAGAAGATAACATGAAAGGTACACTTGCCTGGGAATTGCGATGGGCCAGCTCAAGATCCAAGCCTTTTAAGTCCAGAAAAGGCTGTTGGTACTGTCCCATACCATAGATTTTCTCCTCTTTATCCAAAGATTCAAATCTCATGGTAAGTTTATAATCACCACCTACATTAGGTCTGAATTCTCTTGCCTCGACTTCAATTGCACTACATTTATCATCTGTGATATCTTTCCGATTTCTCCAATATTCCTCTAACAGCAGTTTTCCATTCTTATCATATATGGTGATTTTTCCACCCACTGAAATATGAGCTCTTATCTTACCATTTATGAGTTCCGCACCTCTGTCCGTTTTTCTTACGATTACCTCCTGGGGCTCCTGATCCAGTAATGCCCAGTTTTCCTCCGGCATTTTACTGTTTTTGGTAGCACGTATACGCAGCGCATTTTCTCCCCACGCTTCTATCCACAATTCTTCTGCATCATAGTGATATCTGATTTTTTTCTCTTCAATTTTTAACATTGCTGACTCCTTTATCTTCTTATTAGCCTTTTACAGCTCCACTGGTCATTCCACTGATAATATATTTTTGCATAAATATGAATATCAATGCTACCGGAATAATTGTTACTACAGCAAATGCAGTCAAATAACTCCACTTGGTTCCATATTGTCCCATAAAGTTAAAAATACCTGCTGTAATTGGTCTCTTCTGCTGATCAATAATAAATGTCATACCATATGCCAAATCACCCCACGCATACAAAAAGGAGAAAATCGCACATACCATAACACCTGGCTTTGCAATGGGTATCAGCACCCTTACAAAGGCAGTAAATCGATTACATCCATCTATATAAGCCGCTTCCTCCAGTTCCCTTGGAATGGATGCAAAGTAATTCTTCAATATCAATACCGAAAAAGGGATTCCAATGGTGGCATCTGCTAAAATTGCTGCAAGTGGTGTGTTGTAAACATGCATATTTTTAAACATGATGAACATTGGGGTGAGTAGCACTGATACTGGAAGCATCTGTGTCACCATGAAGCCCAACAGCATAAGTTTTCTTCCCTGGAAACGATATTTTGCGATTCCGTAGGATGCTGGCACCGATAATACCACTGCCACCGCCATTGCTCCAAAGGAAATTACCAAACTATTGGCAAAGGAGGAAAACATATTAAAATCACCTGATTTTACCTGGGCTGCATATGATTTCAGATTCAGTGTATCAGGAATCAGTGTAGGCGGTATTTGAAATATCTCCTGCTCCGTTTTTAATGAAGTTACAATAATCCAAAAAAGAGGAAATAGCAGCAAACATAATAAAAGAATGGATATGATACAAAATATAATATTGGTTTTTCCTGTTAATTTCTTATCGTCATCCATTATGCATCTTCCTCCTTCGTCGTCGTTCTGAGATATAAAATACTAATTACGAGTAATATTACCAAAAGTACATTTGCCACCGCTGATCCCTTACTGTATTTAAACATCTCAAAGGATAATTTATAGGAATAGGTGGACAGCATATGGGTGGAATTCACAGGTCCTCCGCTTGTCATAACATAGACCAGATCAAATACCTTAAAGGTATAGATGAATCCCAGGATCAATACGGATTCTATGGTTGGCTTTAACAATGGAAGTGTAATCTTTATAAAGGTATTCAATTTTCCAGAGCCATCGATAGATGCACTTTCATACAGTTCTTTGGGTATGGTTGTCAATCCTGTGGAGATCAATATCATATTAAAAGGAATACCAATCCATATATTCGCACATATAATTGCAAACATCGCCGTATTTGCTGTGGTCAGCCACTCTATATTCTGCTGTATCAAGCCAAAGGATTGCAGGATATAATTTAAAATTCCTACATCTGTTCCAAAAATAAACTTGAAAATAAGTGCTGTAACAGTGATGGGAATCATCCATGGCATCATGAGCAGACCTCGAACCGCCTTGGCAAACTTAAAGTTTTTACAAAAGAAAAGTGCCAATCCAAATCCAATTATAAATTGAATGACTAAACAACTAACTGTAAAAAACAATGTATTCCATAATGCTTTTATAAATACCTGATCTTTAAAAATATCAAAATAATTTTTGAGTCCTACAAAGTCTCTGCTTCCGGAAACCAGATTCTTCACTGTTACATTCTGAAAGCTCAGAATAATATTATCAATAATAGGATATCCGACAAACACCAGCATATAGAGAAACGCCGGCAGTACGAATAGAAGCCCTATATTATCATATTGAAAAAACTTTTTTACTGATTTCAAAGATACCGCCTCCTGTTTTATTTGATTGCCGTGCTATCGGCTGTTTAGGGTAAAATTTCCTGTTCTGTTAAAATCGGGGTACACGGAACTTCCGCATACCCCGCATTCATAAATACAACTCTATATTCTCTATTGCACGATCTCATCAATTGTACTCTGTGCCGTAGCTGCGGCTTCTTCTGGCGTTGCAGAGCCAGTCATTACCTCATTAAATGCCAGAGATATGGCATCTGATACATCCGGCCATTCTGGAAGTGGACCACGTGCCTGTGCATATTGCATTTCCTCAACAAATACTTTCATGATAGGATCATCTGCAAACTGTGTTTCAGCAATACTCTTATCCGCAGAGATATATCCCATTGTGTTCATCATAAAGTTCACCTGCTCATCACTTGTTGCATATTCTAAGAACTTTAATGCTCCTTCTTCGTTTCCGCCTGCAATCACTGCATAGTTCTCACCGCCTAATGCAGAAGCATTCTGTGCATCCTTGGGAATCAAGGCTACATTCCATTTCAAGTCTGGTGCTTCCTCACGCATGGTTGCTATTTGCCATGGACCATTAATCATCATTGCTGCATTCCCAGAGATAAATTGATTCATAACATCTCCCTGTGTCCAGTTAATGCATTCCTTGCTCATGGCTCCTGAATCCACCAAATCCTTCACAAATGTAAGGGCTTTTACACCGTTTTCTGTATTCATCTCATATGAAGTAGCACCTGTAGACCATACCCATGGCATAAAATTAAAGGTGCCTTCTTCATTTTGCAGACTGCAGAATGCAAGACCACTTACACTGTCTGTTGATAATTTTTCAGCTGTTTCCTTTAATTCATCCCAGGTCGTAGGAACTGTACAGCCTGCTTCATTTAACATATCTTCATTGTAGTATAATCCAAGACAGTTACTTCCAAATGGTACACCGTATAACTTTTCGTCCAGCGTACAGGATGCAACCGGGCCATCATAATAACTGCTTACATCAAATTTACCTGTTATATCTGCAAAGATTCCCATAGATGCATAGGATGCATGGTCTGGATTATCCAGAATAACCAGGTCCGGAAGTTCATCTGCTGATGCTCCAATGGAAAGTTGCTTTTTAAAATCTGCAAATGGTACATATTTTGCCTGCACTGCAACCTCATCCTGAGAGTCATTATAGCCTTTGATCAGTTCATCCAATGCTTTTTGATGTCCTTCATTTTCCCAGTAATACCATATGGTAACGTCACCTTCTGCGCTGGCTGTTTCTTCACCTTCTGCGCCTGTCTGCTCCGCTGCCCCTGTACTCTCTTCTGCTGCCGGGGAATTCCCACATCCCGCTAACATTCCTGCAACCATTACTGTTGCCAAAGATAATGCTGCTACTTTTTTCAGTTTCATAACTGCCTTCCTCCTTTAAGAATTATCTATTTGATGTACTTATGATAATACAATTTAAGAATTTTTATAACGTGACAAAACTTTAAAAGGGGGAATAATCTAAACTCATTTATGGGTTTTTCTATATTCTGCCGGAAGCTGTCCAAAATTATCCTTAAATACCTTGCTAAAATACTTTGAATCTGTATAACCAACCTTTTCAGCAATCTCATACAGCTTTAATTGTGTTCCTATTAATAGTTCTTTCGCCTTAATCATCCTATAATTTTTAATATAAGTGCTGAAATTAATTCCTAATTCCTGGTGAAATTTAGTGCCTAAATACTCAGGGGTAATATTTAACTTCTCAGCAATCTCATCTAAGGTAATTCCTGATGAATAAAATTCCTGTATCAGATTAACGGCGCGCTTTACTGTCAGATGGGTGATCTCCTTTTCTTCCTCCTGATCCTCTATCCGCAGCTTCAGTATCATCTCCGCCACTTGTCTCAATTCACTCCTGGTCTTCGCCCCCATGATCAGTTCCAATATCTTTTGCTGCTCTAACTTTTGCTCATTGATATAGCCCACCTCCGTAGCAATGTTAATCACCGCCCACAGGAAACGAACGTAACACTCCTTCATTTCCTTGGGTGCATAGACTTTTCCAAGTTCAAAATATTCATGAAATTCTTCCATTCTTTTTACAATACCTGCATAGTCATTGCCGCATATATCCACCTTTATCTGATTTTCAATCTTAACCGGATATATGCAGGGAGCTGTCTGTATCTTTGTAATCTTAGGGTAGGATATTATCACTTCATCACCTAACGCGATATTCCAATCCATATATTGGTACAGTGATTCATATTGATCTTTTAATTCTTGCAGACTGCTCACTTGTGTCCACCCTATTCCTACATGTATCTTCTTACTTTTCTCATTTAACAGTTGATATTGCATCCAGCGTTCCAATAGTGTCACATCTTCATATCCATATAGAATCATCAGAAGAGATCTATCATGGGCTTCACCTATGATACAATAAGATATTTCCGGTTTTTGTTTGAGCATTGCTTCAATCTTCCTTTTGATGGTTTCTATCATGGGCGCATATTCCGCTCCCAGATAGAAACAGGTAAGCACTACCTGCAAATCCTTTGGTATTTGATATTTATTTTTTAAAAAAGTGCTTATTTCCTCATTTAGAATGATACTTCCATTTATGATTCCTTCTAAGATCTGCTCCAGGGTTCCTATTTGCTCCGGTTTCTGAATATGCTCCCTGTCCAGCTGTTTTTGAATATGTTCCAGTGCCTGTGCAAACTCATTGAGTGCGATGGGTTTCAGCAAATATTCTGTAACACCCAATTGCATGGCTTGTCTGGCGTATTCAAATTCTGAATATGCGCTTAATACAATTGCTTTACATTTATATCCATCCTCATGGAGTTTTTTCAGCATTTCCAGACCATCTAATACAGGCATTTTGATATCTGTAATAATGATATCAGGCTTTGCATCCCGAATCATTCCAAGTCCTTCTTCTCCGTTTTCTGCCTCACCCACCACTTCATATTCCTGATTCATTTTATTTAACAGCTTTATTATGCCCTCACGAATACGTATTTCATCCTCTACGATTACAAATCTCATATTATTCCTATTCCCTTCTTAAAGTTCAGACGCCTTGCGTGGTATTCTGATGCTTATCTTCGTAAATTTGCTTTCTTCACTGTCAATCACTACGCTGGCTACTGAAGCATAATATATGTGTATTCTATTGATAGCATTTTCCATTCCGATGTGCCTTTTCTCTTTATTCTGCACAAATATTCCCTGGTTCATATGATCCAGCATTTCCTTTGGAATGCCTTTTCCATTATCCCAGATGGTAATGTCCAATATATCATGATCGGGAAAAATTGTTATTTCTAATCTGTGTGTTCCCTCTTTCCCTTCAAATCCATGCAATATTGCATTCTCTACAAATGGTTGTAACAGGAGCTTATGAATATGCCATTCCAGTACTTCCGGTGCAACATGTATCTCACACTCAAATGTATTCTTTAATCTTGTCTGTTGTAAAAATAAATATTGTTTCAGCCAATCGCATTCCTGTCTGATGGTCACGATCTCATTGCTCTTGTCAATGCCATATCGCAAGATGGACGCCAGTGCCGTAATGGAATTGCTGATCTCATATTCATCCCGATCAATGGCCATCCAATTGATCGTGTCTAATGTATTATAGAGAAAGTGGGGATTAATCTGTGCTTCAAGGGCTGCGATTTCTGCATTCTTCTGGCGTATCCCGGCTTCCTTTTCCTTTTCCATAGAGTCTTCCACTCTCCCAAGCATTTTATTAAACTGGATTGCTATGGTTTCCACTTCCTGTGGCATCCTGTCAGTTATGGTAACACGTGCTGACATCTCTCCCTTTCCGGCTCTTTTCATAATGCCTGCCAGATTCTGTAATGAATCCGTCAGGCTTCTGATTAATATAATAATGAGAAAAACCAGGGTTATCAGAGATAATGACATTACTATTAACATTATTTTCTGCTGAGTCATTAATCTGTCAATGACCGTATTCTGATTGGATACATTTACAATATCACAGCCAAAGGCTTCATCATAAGAGGACTCAACGGTCACATATTCTCCCGAAAAATAATTTTCTTCACGAATGAACGAGAGATATTCTTCCTCTCTTATTTTCTTATCCTCAGACCATGTAATAATCTTTTTCCCAAGCATGGAATCTTTGGGGTAAGAAACCAAATACCCATTTTTATCAACAATAAAGTTCAGGGTATTCCCGCCTTCTTCGTTGTTGCATATTTCTTTTAACATTTCTTCATCTATACTTACAATTACAACCCCCAATTGTTTGTTTACATCCTTATAATCTATTATTCTGTGACCCAGATGAAATAAATAATATGTCTTTGCATTAAATACCCCGGCTTCCTGGGTGGATATCATGTGGGTATTATTATCTTCTGACAATTTTCCATATAATTCCTCTTTAGACGTTGATAATTCATCAAGCCATGTATTTTTGGTAATGGAGCCTGTCAGTAGGTCATAGAAAACAACCTCTCCGCTTTCTGTTATGACTGTAATTGATTTAATATGCTCTTTCGTATAAAACATTCCTCTTAATATTCTTCTTAGTTGTCCCCTTACCATGGTCAGGTCTTCTGTTCCTTCATTGATTTGCTCAACCATATGAACGATATCATCATTCATATAGATTTGAAATAAAATATCTTCATAGGAATCTACCCACACATCCAAGCTGCTCTTTAGCTGAAGTAAGTTGGCATGTGTCTGCTCATTCACATTGTCTTTTACGATTCCTGAGGTATTGTAATAGGAAAAGAGGTTCAGCAAAATAATGGGGATAATGGAGGTTATAATAAATGCAAGAACCAATCTCTTTCTCAGGCTGGCTCTATATAATATATTTTTCATGTATGCTCCTATCTGCGATTCTCTGCGCGTACAGCTTTTCATAATGCAGCAATATTACCTATCAGAAGCACTTTAGCTTCCTCTGTGGTTTAGGCTGCTTTAATATTCCAAAAGTAATTATATCGTTATGAATGTAATTCATACCTCTTATTGATGAGGAAGAGGGCAATATGTATCATCTTATCACAATTGAGCATCAATACGCCAGTGGCGTCAATGGGATTGAAAATCGTCAAAAAAAGACATTATCGTGTTCCTCATATGAAAATGAGCACACTCTAATGTCTTTCTTTATTTCATGTCGGTCATCGAAATCTTTTTGTATCAACTTATACTACCCATTATTTTTCAGTTCTTTGAAATGCTCCGAACTCCAGTCATTCATTCTATAAAGTATGGGGAGAAAATCAGTGCCCATATCCGTTAAGGAATACTCAACTTTAGGCGGAACCTGCTTGTATACTTCACGATGCACAAAACCATCTCGTTCTAACTCTCTAAGTTGTTTGGTAAGCATTGTCTGTGTGATTCCGTCAAATTGTTTCTGTAATTCGTTAAATCGTTTGGTTTCCTTTAACGCCCATAATAGACTGATTTTCCATTTACCACCTATGCTATCCATTAGTAAATTCATAGGACACTGTAGTTGTTTTTCTTCTGTCATCATATATCCCTCCATATCATAGTATTATAATTGATACTATATACGAAAAAACTGCGTACTTCAAAAAATAATATGAATATGATAACATTGTATCGAAATGTTTTCAAGATAATGAAAAGGAGACAAAAAAATGAATTTTATGGAATTGGCAAAAGATAGATATTCAATCAGGAATTTTTCTGAAAAAGCGATTGAGAAAGACAAATTAGCAAAGATTTTAGAAGCAGGGCAGATTGCTCCAACTGCGGGAAATTATCAGCCACAGAAAGTATATGTAATTCAATCAGAAGAAGGATTGGAAAAACTACGCGCTCTTACAAAATGCCATTATGATGCATCAACTGTGTTGATAATTGCATATGATAAGAGCAAAGATTGGAAGAATCCCAATGAAAAAGGTGTGCATAGCGGTGAACAAGACACAAGTATTGTGGCAACACACATGATGCTTGAAGCGTGGGAACTGGGAATTGGCTCATGCTGGGTGAATTTTTTCTCACCATCACAGGTAGCAGAAGCATTTGAATTCCCTGAGAATATTACACCTGTTCTTATGCTTCCAATTGGTTATGCAGCAGAAGAAGCAAAGCCAGCCGCATGGCATGAACAGAGTAAAGGAATCAGCGAAATAGTAGAATATCTATAAAACGACTTCCAGTTTGCAAGGCAGATGAATAGTGAATTACCAAGATAGACTATATCTAAATTCAAGCAGATAGCAGAGGCAGAAAAGTTCATGCCCTGTATGTGCCGGACTTCGGGACTAGTTGTCTCATAAGCGGGAGCTTCCATATACGCCCTATCTGCTGATGAAACCAGCCTTGCACTTGCTGCTCTGCGCCATGCAGGCACAAGCTGATACACCAGCTTTTAATTTAACAGGCGCTCTTCCTTTTCCTTCAAAAGTATTTCCCTGTACTTTTGAAGGACCTTTCCAAAGTTTTTCTCATTTCTCATAAAATCATATTTCTTACTTTTATCAAATTCATCTAGAATGTTCGCTAACATTTTTTTGCCCAGATTGATTTCATGTTTCTCATTCCCCATATGTGTGTATATTGGACAATTATTTATATCCCAAGGTATAAGCATTGCATGAAGCATATCATCCAAAATTCTAATAGACTCCCCACTATTTTGCTCGGCCATCGCTTTTTCAAAGGAAAAGACATAGGCATTATATTCCCACATACCAAACGCTTTCGTTAATGCTTTTCCTGCTTCCACCAATTGTGACGCATTTTCCGCATCTCCATTCCTGACTGCAATCTCAATTAAACGTCCCAATGGCATTTGAATTTGATTTATGGCGAAAAGAGCTCTTGATGCATATATCTTCTCTGCTTCTTTTTCTTTTCCTGTTTCCATCCATAAATTAGCCTGCAACAATTTCTTATCAAGAGCACTGTATTCCGGCAATCTATCAATCAATTCCTGTGCATACTCATATTTCTCCTCAGAAATTGCACGTGATGCCAGCATATAATTGGATTGATCCGCATATTTTGAATTTCCACTATTTCCAACGATTTCATACATTCGCTGTATTTTCAATTCATAGCGTTCTTTATTCTTATCGCTAACTTTTTTCATCATCATGGTTCCCTGCAATGTTAGTGCCAGGAGATGTATAAGTTTTACATCAGTTGGGTATTCACGAATTTTCTGCTCTGCCAGTATAAATGCCTGTTCAATTCCTTCTGATATAGCAATCTCAGACACCTTCGTTATAAATTGTCCAATTTCAGTTTCTGATAACTCCATCTGAAAACATAGTAATGTATTTACATCAATTTTTAACACTCTTGCTAAAGCAGGTAGTAATTCAACATCTGGATATGTTGCTCCACTTTCCCATTTGCTTACCGCTGGAATTGACACCCCAAGCTGCTGTGCAACCTGTTCTTGTGTAAAGTCTAATTTCTTTCTTCTTTGACGAATAATTTCGTTCATTGACATATCTATCACTCTTCCTATTTTATTCCGGAGTTCTCCTGGTAGATTCATTATATCAATGCAGAAAGAAAATTACCATTGACCAGTCATTAAATAAACTGCAAATAATTTTCCTATTAGTTAAATTTCTATCAGATTTGGATATTTATTCCATACTTGCTGTCCCAGTAATTCCTCCATCCATTTTCTTCTTTGTAACAAATAGAGGAGGACGATAAAAATGACAGGGATAATCCCCTGTCACAATACACCGCAGCTTTTAATTTAAAGGTTCTAGCACCCTTTTAAAAAATTCATCACAAGTTTAACCATCGTCTCTTTTTCTTCTGGTTTTGATTCTGCAATCATGATTGTAATTGCAACTAACGTATAATCTTCAATGATTTTATTTCCCTCCAACATAAGCATTCCATTTTTGTCCAAAAAGTATAAGAACATTGTAGCTGCAATCCTCTTATTACCATCTGAAAACGAATGATTTTTTGTAACAAAATATAGAAGATTAGCTGCTTTCTCTTCCACAGACGGATAAACATCTTGACCCCCAAATGTCTGGTATATCGTTCCTATACTGCCTGCAAAAGAATCATCTTTTTCATTTCCAAACAACTCACTATCAGATGTAAATTTCATTTTCGATATAACATCTTTACATTCTTCATAGGTTAATACATACGTTGTTGCATTACCTTTCGGTTTACTAATTCTCTGATGATCATAATCATCCAACATATCCAGTGCAACTGCGTATTGCTCCACTACGCTTAGGACTTGCTTTGCATCTAACATCTGATCTGTTCGCTTCATAATTCGCACAACCTCATTTAACTGACTTATACGATTATTATTTACTGCATAACCTTTTAGTATGTACTCTTTTAATACGGAGTTAGCCCATCTACGAAATTCTACGCCTCTCTGAGATTTCACACGATAACCAACAGAAATGATAACATCTAAATCATAATGCTCTACATTATATGTTTTCCCATCTGAAGCAGTTGTCGCAAATTTTGCGACAACTGAATTATCTAGTTCTTCTCTCAATGAATTGTTTATATGTTTTCCTATCGTCTTGACATCTCTCCCAAACAATTCTGCCATCTGGATCCTGTTCAACCATACAGTTTCCCCTTCCACATTTACATCTAACCTTACATTTCCATCTTTTGATTCAAATAGTATCAATTCATTTTTCATCAGCAGTACCTCCCGACCTATCCAGCTTCTCCATTTTAACCTGATATGTCATCATTCGCAGTACATAATCTGGTAATTTTCGATGACCTAACTCCCATTCCGTCATGGTTCTATATGGAATACCAAAATAGATACAAAATTCTTTTCTATTCATTCCTGTGCTTTCTCGAAGCGTTCTAACTTGATCTTTTACTTCCATAACGCGCCTCCATTTTACTCATTGTGTATTCATTATAACACCTGATATTTACTTACGCAATGAGTATTTCGTATGAAATATTTTTATGACGTATTTTATGAAATGTATTTCCGATGTGAGTTTTTCACATTGCTTTGATTAACCATCGCATAATGCATGGTTGTATCAATCTGCTGATGTCTATTATCATCAAAATATTCTTTTTCATTTTCTGTCACCTCTTTTCTCAATTCATTTGTAACTTATCTGCTTTCATAAATATATTTTTCTAATAAAACTATTCCTCTGGTTTTAACGGTCCATAGCAGTAGCTTGCCGTTGCACCACCATCAATGAGAAAGTCTGCACCTGTTATAAATGCTGCCTTATTACTCATAAGTAATTCTGCAACATTAGCCACTTCATCTGCGGTTCCAGGTCTACCCGCGGGACACTTTGCAAACATATTTTTATAAAAATCTCCTCTTGGTCCGTTAAATTCGTCAATTGCCAGTGGAGTAACAATGATTCCTGGTGAAATTGAGTTGATTCTCGCACCCCTTACGCCCCATTTTACTGCTTCACCCATGACACGTTTTTCATTGCATCTTTTCGCCATCTGGTATGCATGAAGGGTATCTTTGATGTTTTCTGGCTGTAAAATATTCAATTTCAGCAATTCTTCAGTCGGAGTGATTGCAAGCTGCTCGTCAGCTTCTGCTGACAACTGAGGCATTCTATGTCCTGACTGGCTGGAAATAGTAACTCCTACACCACCTTTGGCAATGACTTTACCAACTTTCTCTAAAAGAACCGCTGTCCCATACAAATCAACTTTTAGAATTGCTTCAATGGGTGCCTGACTTGGGGACACACCGGCACCGTTCACTAGCATCTGAATTTCTCCGTATTCCTGTGCCTTGGCAATCAGGGTGTGGATAGATTCTCTTGAAGAAAGATCCATCTCCACTGGCTCCACATCAAAACCTGCATGATCCATGATTTCAGCAATTGCCATAGCATTATTCATATTCTTATCACCCAGTACGATTTTCTTGCCATAACCCATACGTCTGGCTATTGCCATACTAATCTGACCTGCTCCTGTTACTATCATTACTTCTTTTTTCATCTTGTTTTCCTTTCTTATACTTTAATTAGTTACTTTAATATTAATGTTTTCATCTGATGTAGTAGCGTCAGAAGCGTTGTTTGCGCCACATCCGTTTAGACAAACCACACAGGCTATGATTATGATAAATTTTCTAAAAAGTATGTTTTTTCTCATGCACCCTGTCCTTTCACTTCTATAAATTTTTACCCATCTCATATGCCTCCTGCATTACCGGCTTATCTTTTACAGTGCCTTTTTCCCATACGCCAGTTCCATATACTGCGCCTTTGATGATAGGATTATCCAAACAAGTTAGTAGACCATCAAACTCTGTAAGTACTCTGTCCATCGCTGTTCTTTCTCCATCCGCTGCAGTCATAATAAAATAAAACTCTTTATTTGAAAGCTGAGTATAGAAATAACATAAACGATCAATGAATTTCTTCAACTGTCCGGACATCGTATAAAAATACACAGGTGTTGCAAACACAATTGTATCCGCAGCAATTAATTTTTCTTTCACAACATCCATATCATCTTTCTGGGAACACTGTCCTTTATTGCCAACGCAAAATCCACAACCACAGCAATAATTGAAATTCATATCCTTCACATAGATTTTTTCTACTTCATTTCCAGTTTCTATAGCTCCCTTTGCAAATGAATCACAAAGGAGATCTGAATTGCCACCTTTTCTTGGGCTTGATGAAACGATGATTACTTTTTTACTCATAATTACCAACTCTCCTATTTTCTACTATTATTATTTTGTATTTTCATTCCATTTCTTTAACAAGTCGTCACAATGACCAACACTGCTTCCCTGTATTGCAAGACCTTTTTTGATATCTGCGCCTTTACATAGCTTGTTCAGATCACTTTCACTTTTGCCCATTCCACTTCCTTCATGGGTGCAAATGGCACGTACTGTTTTACCTTCAAAATTCATCTGTTCCAACACAGTAAACATATGCATTGGCATGGTACCCCAGTAATTTGGAAACATCACTGTTACGAAATCGTATTGCTCTACATTTTGAGGAACTACCTTTACAGCAGGACGTGCATCACTTCTAAGGTCTTTCTTTGCTTGTTCAATACAGGTATTGTAATCATCAGAGTAAGGGGTAACTGGATCAACCTGAAACAATGTACCTCCGTTAAGTAATGCCAACTTCTCAGCAACCACTTCTGTATTTCCCTTTTCAATATATTTCAGACTTCCTCGGAAATAATTTTCAGCTGCCCTTGAATAATATAAAATTAGTTCTTTCATTCTCTTCGTCTCCTTTTTTATTTTACATCTTGTAAATTATATATATGCTAGCACTTAATTAACATCGTGTCAACTATTATTTTACATGATGTTAATTATTGACTTGTGATATAATATTAAGTATAATAGCAATCATAAGGAATACGTTTATCTTAAAAAGGAGCGTCAATTTATGGAGTTTCAACGTGCAAGAACACAGGAACAAATAGAAAACAGACAGAATGAAATCATTTCTGCCTGCCAAAAAATATATATGGATGAAGGATATGAAGAAGTAACCTTGAAAAAAATTTCTGATATGACCTCTTTTACGCGTCCAGCACTTTATAGTTATTACAAATCTAAAGAAGAAATCTTCTTAGATATTTTAAAGGAAGAATTTGCCTTATGGCAGGCAGATCTAACCAATCGCTGCGCAGATATAAATGAATATTCCAGAGAGCTCTTTTGCACTATATTAACTGATTCTATGTGTGAGCGAACAACTCTGCTAGAATTATTAGCAGTACATCTAAACACGATTGAGAATAACACGCGTTTAGAGCGACTGGTTGAATTTAAGAAAACCGTATACCATTGCTTTGATACTTTGACACAAATCATCGATTGTTTCTTTCCACTGAAAGACGAATCAGCAAAAAAAGAATTCTTTGATTTATTCATAACCTACCTAAATGGGCTATACCCTCACATTTTTCATTCTAAGATTCAAAAACAAGCTATGGAACTTACTGGAAGACCACACATGGAAAAAGATTTAAGGCAGGTATGCTATCAGAACCTACTGCTTCTCACAAGTAATTTGCAATAAAAAGTCATTGATACTTTACTTTTCAGTCTGCCCTTTGAACCGACAAATTGGGATATAAATGATATTCATTTTCTTGCTGAATAAAATAACACTGCACCTGTTATGTAGGATTCAACAGTTGTAAATCCAGCCACTTTAAAAAATGATTGAAGTTCCTTTTGACTATACACTTTCACATCACCTGTTTTGGTAAATGGAAATACCACCGTGTTTGCAAGCCACCGCACCACCGGAGTAAAAAATGGTTCGACAATAACAACTTTCCCGTTTTTCTTCAATACCCGCATACATTCATTGACAAAAATTTGGGGTGTTTCAAAGTGATGAAATGCACAAGACACCGTTATGACATCCATACTCTCGTTTTCAAAACCGAGAGGCGTGCAGGAACCCACCGCGAATGTACAAGCCGGATACCTTTCTCTGGCAGAGGCAATCATATTTTCAGAAATATCTACACCAAAAGCATTGACTCCCGCCTTTTTGGAAAGTTCTCCAAGCAGATACCCATTACCACAGGCAACATCCAGAATATTATCTCCTTCCCTGAGTACAGCCTTTTTAATAATTTCTTCTTTATGGGATCTTGTGTAATTTCCCTCTGGTGAAGAATCATATTCCCATGCCATGTCGTTGTATACTTTTTCAGACTGTTTCGTCTTTTTACCCACATTCATTCCTCCAAAAATCTATTTCCCACTGCGTTCAGTTTACTATATTTCCCATAAACCGTCACCAATTATAAGGAAACTTATCCATCTTACCTTTTGTAAAAAACACAATTTCATATCACACTAAAAATTCCGCATTTCATACAACATACAATATTTTTACCTCTCCTAAAATTCTTCGTATCTCGCCCCTCAAATATGCTTCCGCCCCGCTTCTACTCTCCTGATTGTAACAATATTTTCCCCTGCCCCGCCCCGTCATCATTTGTTCATCATATAGCCTGGGTGCTGCTGGAAAAGCCTCCTCGTTAATGGCCCTGTGTACATAGCTGTATGTCATAAAAATAATTTCCAGAAACATCTGCCGTTTCATCTCAAGTGAAAGCTTTTCGCGAAGCGTCAGGAGAAGTTCCGTATATGCCTGCCGCCAGCCCTCCGTCAGGATAACAGGTGCAATTAAAAGACCGCATGGATAGCCTGCACCGCACATCTTATTAACTGCTTCTATCCGTTCTTCCAAAGATGAGGTCCCAAGTTCAATCCTGCTGATTATGGACTGTGGGTTCACACTCATCCTGAAAATCACTCTTCCCTGATGCGGAAGGTCTAATAGCGGCTCCACCATATGAAATTTACTAGGAAATGTCACCATCCCCCGGCCTTTTTCCACAAATTGAGGAATCATCCATTCTAGATTGCCTGTAATTGTATTTTCCAAAATCAAATCGCTGTTGCTACCAATTTCAAAGGTCTTCGGTTTCTCGCTCTTTTGCGAAACCCTTATCAAGCGCTCCAGCATCTGCTCTCTGTTAACAAAGAGGCGCAGATAAGAGCATTTATTAAAATTACACACCAAATAACAATAGAGACACATCGCGCTGCAGCCTGAGGACGTATATGGTACCAGATAATCCGAAACCTTATGGTTTTCCACATATTTATGCGTCTTACGCGTCCCAATGATAAGATATTGCTTCATCCGACCGAATTCTGCATTGGATTTTTCCAGCATTTCCGGTATCCGGTTATGGCTTTCGATAGGCGTCCACGCAAGCTCCCTCAATTGCTGCTTCAATTTTTTGCCTAATTCATAGTTCAGAGCCTCTGGCTCATAAAAAACTCTCTTAAACTGATTCATTCTCGATCTCCCTGCCCCATTTGTTTTATTTATATCTTTTTACTCTAGTATGTGGCTAAGACGTTTGAAATATCCGTTTGTTTGACTCATCTTACAAGTATCAGTAATAATACTCTCTTTCACAATTCAAATCATTATACCCTGCTGAAACAATCACCTTTGCAGGATATACTCAATCAAAATAGCAATGTATATCATCAAGGTACCGCATCTTGAAAATTCTTTTTGGTTTCCTGCACCTTCTCATTGGCAAAATTATTTCGTAATTCCATAATTTGTATCTCGCCAAAGTACCCTCTTTATTTACAAAATGATAACTGACATATGTTCCTACATATCCCTATAATGCTGCCTGTTGATTGTATTTTTTCATTTCTGCATTGGATTGAAAGCCACCATGGTTAGAAGCAATTAGACCTGATGCCATCGCAGCTTCAAAATCCTCCGATACCATTACAAATGTTTTTTTGTTTGAATCCTACACAGTTTTTGTTCCATCCTCCCATGAGCCACCATTTGCTCTGATATTTCTTATATTCCTCTTTTGCTTTTTTCATTGCCCGCTCATAACTCACCTTAGCGGAATCTGCCAATAATTTTCTATTTCCAGAAGCCAGCATAGAATCTAACTATTCAACATATTCAACCAAGGCAGAATCAATATCAACTCAGAAATCGTTTCTTCACATACTGTATCGTGTCCTTATTGGTAATCAGGCAGCTAATTTCCTTCTGCGCCGTCTTACCACTGTTAAACAGCCAGTTTAAAGAACCAATAAACAGATACTTGTCATCCGCCAGCAGAAGCTTCACATGGGATGGAGGAAGATATTCAAGATCCTTACCCAAGATTTCCAACAAACTGCGGATTACCTGGACCTCTGCTTCCCTGCCCCAGGGAATATCCTGGCTCACCAGATCATCAATATCAATCAGAGAGCATTTCTCTGCTTTATAGCCAAATATAATGTGAATCTTAATCCCGGCCTTTGTTTTGTTTCGAATTATTTTCAGCATATCGTCTGTAACAACATTACGTCCAATCCATGGGGATATAATGTGGATACTGCTGCTTGTCATTGACAATATTTCATTCAATATTTCATTGTGAAGCTGCGATGTATCAATGATGTTATGGGGGATCTTCAGGTTCAGATATTCTCCTATTTGATCCGATTCGAAACACCTCTGTTTCCCGGACAATACCCGTATTACCGTTTCCTCTGCAATGAAATTATCCATTGAAAGAACATCATCCGTGGTAAGATAACCTGTGTCAAAGAAACTAAATACCTTCCCATACGTTCCAATCATTCGGACGGCCTCTTTTAAATAATTTCTACTGCACTTTGCCACCTGAATATTTCCAACAAATATAAACTGTTTTTCTGCACGTGAAAATGCTACATTGAGCAGATTGCATTTTTCTCCGATAAACTTGTACAATCCCAGTGTCTCCTCCGTATCATCCACAACACAGGAAAACAAAATGTATTTTTTCTCAGCCCCCTGAAATACATGAACGGTTCCGGTCTCCACATCTCGAATCTCCTTTCGAAGCATGGACGCCTGCTTAGAAAATGGTGTAATAATGCCGATATCCTGCTTCACCTCTTCCCCATACTTTTCTACAAAAAGCTGAATAATCTCTTTGCACGCCTGAATCTCTGCCTGGTTACAATGCTGGTCTGCTTTGAGTCCTCTTATATCAAATGCAACCAGATTACTGCCAAATAACTTGTTATGATCATTTTCCCCTATGAGCTCCAAAACATGTTCATACACCAGTTCATTGGAAAATGCCATGATCGCTGGTTCGCACCGCCTGTGCTCATTTAAGATCACGCCTCCTCTTCTGTTGCCCACCATCTCACAAAAATCACTGGCTCTCCTTGCATAGCTCTGGACACTGGCATGATCCAGACAGAACCGCTTATACTGCACCTCCCCCAGTCTCTTCGTATATTTCGTTTTCAGCAAACCGACCGGAACATTTTTAATCGGTTCAATCTGGTTCACATCACCCACAAAGACCGCCCGTCTCACACGGTACAGTGGACCTAGCACATAATATGGAACAATCTGTCCGCTCTCATCAATCAACAGCATATCAAATAAATTCGGCACCATTGCAAACACACTTTTGCGGAAGGAATGAAGCGTCGTTGTCACAACTGGGAAACACATAAAAAATGTCTCCCATAATATCCGAACCAAATCCGCCCGTTCCACTTTATAAGGTGCGTCCCCATTATACAGAACGCTGCACCAGTTATAAAAACTATTTCCATTATCTCCATGCATTTTTGTAAGCAACAGCTTCAGATTGTTCAGAATTGGCTTTTTGTGGAGTATGATATAGCTCTCAAACAGGGATAAGGCCGCCAAGAAAAGCTGGTTGCGAAGTCCATACACCTTCGGCAAACTGTATATCTTATATGGTTCCAGATTCATCCACTGGTCTGCAGAGACTTGTACCTCCTGTTCTACCTCGGCAATATATCCCAGGAACTCCTTTAATTTTTTCTGTTCTTTTTGATTCTGTGCGGCCATGGAACAGTTGAACGACAGATGCTTCTGAACCTCCTCTGCCTCCACGGACAGCCTCTCCCGGCTCTCCTCTGCCTGGGAAATGTCCCGTCGAAGCTGGTTCATTCCTGCCTCCCGATTGCTGCACTTGCCCTTTTCCTCTTCAATCATATCACGGATTTGATGTGCCGAACCATAAACGGCTCGAATCTCACGTACCCTGGAAAACAGGAAACCAAATAGCTTCTTGATTCCTCTTATGCTCTCATATTCCTCCAGATCGGAATAGAGTTTACGAAGCTGTTCTTTGGCAATGCTGTTCTCATTTTCCGCCATGGACAGCTCATAATTCAAACGGGTTTTTTGGCTCTCGTTATCCTCCTGCTGCTCCTGAATCTCCCTGAATCTATGCTGGTACGTCTCGTTCTCCATGGCCAGCTGATCGGATTCTGTCACAAGTGTTTTCTGTCTCTCATCCAGCTCTTTGGAAGAAAGGACGGTAAACCCGGCTCCATATATATCCCGCAAAGAAAGAAAATCGGATATTGCATTGTTTATATGTTCCATTTTGGCGTGCAGTTCCATATAGCAGTCTTTTGTGGCCTTTTCCTCTTCCGCCGTTATCTCTTTTCCTTCCAGATAGGCAAGAAACGGCTGGAAGACAAGTAAATAAAAATCCTCTATACGTTTTGCTTTGCCCATCCTAGCACAAAATATGCCTGAATATTCCGTTTTTTCCTCTTGGTGTTCTTTGTGGGACTTACTGTCAGGATCCTTGTAAATCTTGCTGCCAAATCCATCGCCGGTCTCCTCAATCTTTTCTTCCCTCTCTTCTCCTCCGTTATTCTTAGCATTTTCTCCATCCGCTAACCCGTGAATCGTACGCGCATATTCAGAAAAGAACGGAAGCTCCTTCAACATTTCAATTCCAATATTATCAATCGGCTTTTTATTGGTACTGCTTATGATAATGGAGTACAGATTTTTACCCCCTAGCGGAGAGCGACTGATATCCTTTCCCTCTTTCCCCATATCCGTCCAGGGCTGATCCCACACCGACAGCAGGGCATCCGCCTTCTGTACCATTGCATCCGCGATCATTTCCTTTAACAGAGTGGTCTTTCCTGTCCCAGGAGGGCCTTCCACACATAAAATCTTTGACCGATTCGCAAGCTGCATCAATTTCCATTGCTTCTGGTTCACTGGATAATTGGCCTGATAACTCCCCAAATGGCTTGCCGCAAACGAAACCTCACCGATATCCTGTGGCTGATAGTTAGCAAGTCCCATATATTGCTTCACTGTTTCCGGTAAAATGCCATCCTGACTGATAAATCGCTCCATTGTTTCCATCTCATCACGGAAACAATTTTCAATGACTGCCTCCGAGGATTGAAATGAAATCATTGCCTTCTCAAGCAACTGCCACTCCCCGGTTACCCTGAATTCGGCCAGATCCACCCCGAAAATATGCCTAAATTCCCCGCATATGGTCTGATACATCTGTGAAAAAAGAGCGGACGGATGAAGTGCGTCCACCGCAGATACCATTTCGTCCATTTTCTCTCCGTAGGAGGTTTTGACATCCGATAAATCCATCTCCATCTTCTGTGAGAGCATCAGGGTAAGAACATTTTTATTGACAAATGCTTTCTGAATCTGGAGCGCTTCCTCCGTGCATTCGCAGGAAAATGTAAACACCGGCTGCTGTGTACCCTTCTTTCGATTTAAAAGTACAGGATAAAATACAAAGAACCTGGAGCTCTGTTCAATGGCGTTGACGTCACTTTTCACTCCCTGTAAAAAATTTTGCGACCTTAATTTGAGTCGCTCAAACAGTTCCTCCATGGAAATTTTATGGTCCACATATTCTTCTACAACGGTCTTAAGCTCACTCTTATGGTTGGAGGGCTCCCTGGCTTTTAATATATGTACAATTTTCTCCAGCTTCCAATTTTTCAGTCTGGAGGATACATATGCGAAATCACATTTTTCCAGTAAAATATCTTCCGCTTCCTTATCCCTTACTTCCGCCGACAGAACATTATCATAAAAATCGTAATCCTTAAAATACTCAGTCAGTTGATGGATGTCCCCCATATTTATACCTTTATCCTTTCGTAGATCTTTCATCACTTGTTTACTATTTTACCATGTCCTACCATTTTTTACTATTTGAAAAACGCCTGTCATTTCCGACCCTTTTTTACTGATTTACGGATGTTGAAATTCATACGCCTTCTCAAAATTCACTGCACCATTGATCCGTTTCACCTCATTCACACACTTTCTGTTGTCATGGCTCCTTCATCTCCCCACTTCAATTTTTCTCTTGATTTTACAAAAATATCCCAAAATCTGCAATTCTACCATTCTTAGTCACCACAGATACATCATATTCTTCCATAAATGTGTCCAAATCTATGTCATTACGAACCAGCATGATTTCCTGTCTTATCAAATTCTGTTCTCTGCTATTTCCTTCTAAACATAGTATCTCCAATTGCTAGAAATCTCTACTGACATTTTAGGCATTTTCTAAGCCATACGTCGCACCCATTGGCTTCATATTCAAAACCACAGTTCAGGCATTTCATTCTATATAGCTTCTGTCCCTCATGATTTCCTTCTTTTCCGGTGCACCCGCAATTTTTCTGGTTGTTCCTATTTATGTATCCCTCAACTAACGTTTTTCCAGACTTTCCACTAGTCATAGACGTTGTATTCTTTTCATCACCAATATTGGCTTTCTCAACAGTGGTTTTCGATGATTTTACATATTTCTCAATTTTATGAATCATAGGGATTCTATCTGACACAACAACATTCTTATCCATTTCAATCAGGCTTCGAAACCATCATATATCTGGTATTATGTTTTTCATAAATATAAGCAGTATCCCAAGGCATTGCACCTGTTCCGTTATATATTTCTGATATTTCCCCAGTTGAACAGTTCAAAAATAATACTACAAGATACTCTGATTCTTCATTGATTACTACTCGATCCTGCTGTGTAATCTTTATTTGAACTTCTTTTCCGTCACTGGTTTTGCCATCATGTGTCGGTTCAGATGCTTCGTAGAGTTCTATTCCATAGTAGTATGCTGCCATTATCTCACCAATTGAACCAGCCAAGTGACCATCTAATGTAAAATGTCTGCCAGGAAAGGATTCCTCCAAATCGCTTACGATATGAAGGAGTTCTAATATTTTTAAATATGCATTACTTATCTGTTCTGAAGTGTATTCCATAATAGTCTCCTGCACAAAATCTATGATTTTCCAGCATATTTCAAGTGTCCTCTGAAATTATATTTTCCAAATGGGATCTTGCTACACTTTTAAAAAACAGAACACAACAATTTTGTACTGATTTTGTTAAAAATTTTTCGTATTTATCTATATTCCATAACTATAGACGCCTCAAACTCCGTGGAGAAGTAGAACGAAAAAGTACTTGCTTTGAAGCGGTTACCTTTCTTTGAACTCTACTATCTTATAATTTTGAATCCATCCTGAAAAATATTCACCCTCGTCATTTTTCCATGTTATTTCAATCCACTTTTTATATTTATCAACCACACATACAATTTTCCCCATCGGAAGATGCCCAACCACTCTTGAAGAACAATCAGGCTTAATTCTTGGCATAACATTATCCTTATATATCATACGAAAGTTATAATCATTCAAAGTGTTAACATCCATCCCGACCTCAACTGTATAATAATTATTAACTTCTATTATATTGGTTGTGTCTACTGATTGTGGCTGATTAGAACTTAATATAAAAAAGAATAGTGAAACTAAAAACGGATATATGTACACTTCCCATACCTTTCTTTGTTGGTTTGTTAATAACTTTCCGTCCTTAATTGTAACAACATCTCTAATTTCTTCACTTGCAGTTTCATCAAGTTCATTGTCTAGAATATATTGTTCCGTAACTTCTTCAAGTATATCTAATACATGAATTGAATTAGACCAATCAAATTTACTAAAAGCATTTTGTATCGCATTTGTAAATTTGAAAGAATCATACACCCTTAATGCGGCGGATGAACTTACTATTGCTGAGTACATATTAGCTATAGACGAAGAGTTATTTAATTTATTAAAATTCTCAAATGTAGATGTTAATGCTGAGAAATCATAATTCGTCATCATATTTTTCATTGACTCTTGCATTCCAAATATATTTGAAAAATCCATCCCCTGTAATACCCTATATGTTTTAAATTGCCTGTTCCATAATCCAGATGTTATTTGTACATTATTGATACTACTTAAAGCATTTAACTGATTACTATATGCTTCAAACAATGATGACATACCTCCAAACCTACTTACAATACCTATCTGGTCAGAAATTGAATTTAACATATTAGTAGTTCTATTTATTGTATCAAATTGTTTCTGCCAATCGTAAATGCTAGACATAACCTTTCTCCTTTCCAAAACTTGTTTGTTCAATTCATATATTGTGCTTTTACTATATTACATTAAAATATCTTAATGCTTCTTTTATATACTCCATCTTCTCCGCTGGACAATGCTTCACATCAGGATTATTCTTTTTTGACTTATTATAATTCTCGCCCATATCAATCCCACATGTGAGATTCCCTGCAAAATAGGAAAATAACTAAAAATATGCCCTACAAAGCTGGAAAATAACCTTTCAAAATTGCAAATATTTAAAAATGCTGTAACCTTATCTCAAATTAAGTGATGCGGTATTTTTTTAGTTGAAATATTTTAACTAATGGATTGGGTGAAGGAAGGTGAAAAGATGGATGCCGCGGTCTAAAACACTCTCGGCAGATTGTTACAGTAAGCGTCGCAAATAGCGGCACTTAAATTAATGGGGAGCGTGAGATTTGGCACTTACCGTCGATGAAAGTTTTTTGTCCCAATAATACATAACATATCCCCTCCCCATTATGTGCATACGATCAAAATCTACCATTTTGCAATACGTGTCCTTCTACTTCTAACATCTTAATTGCAAAAGCATTTGCAACTGGATGATATCGACCTCTACAAGCATTCACGACTCGCCACCATGGATAATCTTCTCTTTCTCTTTGTAAAAAAATATAACGTCCTACCAAACTGGCACAATTCTTTTTTCCCCATATTTTTTCCGCTATCTCACCAAATGTTATCACCTCTCCCTTTGCTACAGAAATAACAATACTATCAATTTTCTTTTGTATACTAATTGATATACTACTATTCATTATCACAACCGCCTTCTAAACTTGTTTTCTCATACCACTGTGTCTTATTAGCATCTAGTTCTAATACCCTAACACTATCTATATTTCCACAATCTACCTGTTGATAAAATACCCTTCCAAGGGCTAATCTAATCCCCTTTGGTATTTTCATCCAATCTGTAGCCATCACTATTCTAATATTAAACTGGGTATTATCCGAAAGTTCTTCAACCCTTTTTTTTAGTTCCGGAAACCATTTATTAAAATCATTATTCGGAAAAAGAATGTTTTTAATAAATTGATTAACAGTGACATCTTGAGCTTTAATATTTAATTCTTCGTACTCTTCATCTGTAAGTGTAATGTTTATAACCTTTGACATTTCTATTCTCCTTTCCTAATAATGCTATTTTATCATATTCTTATTTTTCGCTCAACAGGTTTTATATATATCCAGTATGTTTTATATTTTAACAGGCAGATTAAAGAAGTCTGTAATTTCCGCCTCAAATACTTCCTTTGGATTTGTCGATTCAAAATGCTCTATAAATTGTAGTTGCTTTTCCCATTTGCCCTTCCCTGTTTTAAATCAAGATTGCAAACTTGTTTCGCAATTACCTAATTCATGTAAATAAGATTCCTCTCTTTCTAAAAAATGGCAGAAAAAAAGTACCAAACCGTAAAAGTCTGATACTCTGTCTCTCTTTATTTCATTCACTGCATGGTAATCTCTGGTGTTTCTTTTTGTTCCGCCTTTAACAGCTGTTCCATTGCATAATCCAGTATTTTTTCCTTACGTTCTCTGATCATGATTTTATAAAATTCTTTCTG
>JAQVCT010000050.1 GCA_028689655.1 Lachnospiraceae bacterium | reverse complement strand
TGTCCTTATGTTCTCTCTGTCTGTCTAACATATCCACTTCTTCCTGGATGATGGACCACACAGTGATCTCATGTCCATTGTTATGAAGTAATACCGACAGCGCGATGCCCCAGCTACCCGCTCCTATCATACCTATTTTTGCCATTTTTGCTCCTTCTGACTGGCTCACATATTCCGGCAGTCTTATCCTATTTTATATCTATATTTATTATCTATATCTGTTATTTTTTTATATCTGTTATTTTTTTATATCTGTTATTTTTTTATATCTGTTATTTTTTTATATCTATACTTTTTATTTTTATTGATTTTATGATGTAAGGGTCAAAAGGTGTTTTGCCCCTTGATACTTACGGGTCCCAAATTCATGCTTTTTCGTGCGAGCACGAAACGTATGACCTTTTGACCCTAGTATCATTTTATCTTATGATTCTATATATTATTCTATGTACATTCCACTGGTTTACTGACGCACACTTCTATGCTCCGTATAAACGGACTCATATTGGATTTTCCATCTACTGCTCGCTCTTCCTGGTGAGATAGGTCTTGCGCTCCGTTCCGCTGAGCAGTCTCTTGATATTTTCCCAGTGCTTATAGTACGCCATAACAGTAAGGAAAGCACCGATGACATAGAGTTCATTCAAATGCGCCTGGGTCATATGGAACAGACCACTCTGCCCTGCCACTACCAGCTCTATCATAAATCCTGCGTACACCAGCAGCGATCCCAGAGACACATAATGTGTCACGAAAAAAGTAATGAAAAAGATGGGGGCTTCCACCACAAAGAACACCCAGTGAAAAGCGATGATTAGACCCGCCGTGGCAGCAATTCCTTTTCCACCCTTGAATTTCAGAAAAAATGGAAAATTGTGACCGAGAATTGCCCCCATTGCACCGTACATGGCATAGAGGTAGCTCATCTCCGGATTATTCTTACCAAATAATATTCTGGCTAAAACGATGGCAACGATACATTTTGCTATATCCCCTAATAATACAATGATGCCCGCTTTCTTCCCCAATACACGCAGCGTATTGGTGGTACCAGCATTTCCACTTCCATATTGTCTAATATCTATCCCATGTAATTTACCATAGATATATGCTGTCTGAAATAATCCACAAACATAACCGATCAATAAACAATAGATGCGCTCCATATTAAGATTCCTTTCGTTCTCTGATAATAAATTTTAATGATGTTCCCTTAAATCCAAAAGCATCACGGATACGATTCTCGATATAACGAGTGTAGGAGAAATGCATTAATTCCTTATCATTTACGAATATTACGAATGTTGGGGGTTTTACTGATACCTGTGTAATATAGTAAAGACGAAGTCTCTTTCCTTTGTCGGAAGGTGGCTGCTGCATGGCAACTGCCTCTGACATGATCTCATTTAATACTCCTGTTCCAACTCTCATGGCATTATTCTCTGCCACCACATCGATCAGCTCAAATAATTTCGGTAATCTCTGACCCGTCTCTGCTGAGATGAAGATGATCTCCGCATAAGCCATATATGCCAGCCATGTTCTGATCTTCTCCGTGAATTTATAAATCGTCTTGTCATCCTTTTCGATGGCATCCCATTTATTCACAGCGATGATCACTGCCTTGCCTCTCTCATGGGCGATACCTGCGATCTTCGCATCCTGATCTGTCACGCCTTCTGTGGCATCGATTACCAGAATGACTACATCGGCACGCTCCACAGCGCCCACTGTACGGATGATCATAAACCGTTCCAGCTCCTCCTTGATGCTCTTCTTTTTACGAAGTCCCGCTGTGTCAATGAATACATATTCCTTTCCATTGAAAGTGACTTCCGTATCCACCGCATCTCTCGTAGTACCTGCGATATCCGATACAATGAGTCGTTTCTCTCCCACCAGCTTATTGATGATGGAAGATTTCCCCACATTGGGCTTTCCAACGATCGCTACCTTGATTCTCTCATCTTCCTCGATCTCCATGGCTTCTTTATCGAATTTTCCAGTGACTTCATCCAGCAATTCACCGATGCCTAATCTGTTTGCGGAGGATATCGGGAATGGATCTCCGATTCCCAGATTATAAAATTCATAGACGTCCGCCATAAATTTATTGAAATCATCTACTTTATTTACCACCAGGATCACAGGCTTTCCAGAGCGTCGCAGCATATCTGCCACCTTGGAATCCGAGTCCGTGAGTCCCTGCCTCACATCCACCATGAACAGGATGACATCCGCCGTCTGTATGGCGATCTCCGCCTGTTCCCTCATCTGGGATAAGATCACATCCTTGGAATCAGGTTCAATACCACCTGTATCGATCAATGTAAATGCCATGTCAAGCCATGTGACATCCGCATAAATACGATCTCTGGTGATACCTGGCGTATCCTTTACGATGGAGATCGTCTCTCCCGCCAATGCGTTAAAAAGTGTAGACTTTCCCACATTTGGTCTTCCAACTACCGCCACGATGGGTTTTGATTTTACTTTTGCCATTGAATACCATGCCTTTCTTACTACCTGAATCTGTTCCCACAGACTCCATTACTTTATCTAAAATAATCTTCTAAAATCATATTATGATAAGCGTTTCAGTTACTTATTACGATGGAATCCATAAAATCCCATCCGCTTGATTTTACAATATCTATATCCACTTGTAAAGCCTTTTCAAGGTCTCCCACCGTGAGATCGTCCAGGAAAACATCCTCTCCGCTGCGCAATACATTCTGTGGAAGGAGCAGTCTTTTGCCCAGCTTTTTACCCTGTAACTGCTCTTTGATATCAGTTCCCGTCAGAAGTCCTGATACCGTAATCATCTCCCCGAAGAAATGATTGGTGATCTCATAGACATGAATCCTGATCCCAGGGTAAAGGGTCATCACTTTCTCTGCCATCTGTCTGATCAGGGGATATGCCAGCCTGCCCGTGACCATGGATAACTCTTCCTCCGGCTCCACATACCCTATACTATTCCTTAATTTTGCTATCTCATTCTTTCGATTCTCATATTCCTCTTCAAATTCATTTTGTAACAACCGCATCATCCCCACACCATTTTCCAGCTGGAGATAACCATCATAATTTTCCTCCTCCGGCACAGATCTGCCCGCCAGAATATACCATTCATCGCTGGCATGGATAAAATGAAGTCCATATTTCTCATACGCCAGTTTCTGATAGCGATGAATCAGATCCAGCACTTCCACGGCATCTTCCCTGGTAAAAGACTCCAATGGATACAATCCTTCTCTGAATTTCGATAGTCCTACCGGTACCACCGATACACTTTCCAGCTGCGGCAGATATTTCATCATATCCTGAATGCTGCGCTCCAGCTCTGCCCCATCGTTGACACCCTTGCATAATACGATCTGACCGTTCATGGTGATACCCGCCTCATACAGTGTATCTACCTTTTTTAATGCCTCCCCGGCGAATCGATTGTGAAGCATTTCACAGCGCAGCTCCGGATTGGTGGTCTGAAAAGATATATTAATAGGAGATAAATGATATTTTACGATTCGATTAATGTCCTTCTCCGACATGTTGGTCAGTGTCACATAATTGCCCTGTAGAAAAGAAAGTCTGGAATCGTCATCCTTAAAGTACAAGGTATCCCGCATTCCACGGGGCATCTGGTCGATAAAGCAGAAAATACACTTGTTATGGCAGGAACGGTATTCATCCATCAGTCCGTTTTCAAACTCGATTCCCAGATCCTCATCCGCATCCTTCTCGATCTCCAGTTCCCACTCTTCTCCATCCGGTTTCTGGATCAGCACCATGAGATTTTCATCTTCCACCAGAAATTGATAATCGAAGATATCCTCTATCACTTCCCCGTTGATCTGCAGTAGGCGGTCTCCCGGGGTAATTTCCATCTCTTCTGCAATACTACCCGGCTTTATATTTTTCACAATGTGTTCTGTTTGTTTCATTTTCTATTTCCTGTTCTGTATTTCTTGATTCGTTGCAAAATTGCTCGTTAAAGAAGTCGACCACTGATATACGCTTTGTCACATCTCCAGACTCACGATTTTGCGTTGCAAAATTGCTCGTTAAAGAAGTCAACCACTGATTTACGCTTTGTCACATCTCCAGACTCACGATTTTGCGTTGCAAAATTGCTCGTTAAAGAAGTTAACCACTCCGTGGTTACAGATATCGAATAAATTCGATATCTGAGAAGCAGCTTCGTTGCTTCTCTTCTTTATTTTACCCGATTAACCTTGACGTGTCACTAGCATAATGATATAAATTATATTGATTACGAATATAAATCATACCTATTTCTATACATCGGAGGAAACTATGCCTAATTTACATGAACTGGAAAATGCCATGCCTGTGGCTCCACTTAAAATTATTGCCATGGAAAGTGCTGCAATGCTGGGGAACAGAGTCAATGATTACCTTGTTGATTTTAGAAAACAGATCAATTTATCTCTGAAAAATGATCCTGCTTTTCAGGATTATGCCGTTGATAATTACCTGATGGACGTACAATGTCCACGTTTTGGCAGTGGTGAGGGCAAAGGAATGTTAGGGGAATCCGCCCGTGGTAAAGATGTATTTATCATCGTCGATGTATGTAACCATAGTATTACCTATCATATCAATGGATATGAAAATCATAAATCTCCTGATGACCATTATCAGGATCTCAAGCGCATTATCGCTACTATCGCCGGCAAAGCAAGACGTGTCAATGTGATCATGCCTTTCCTATATGAAGGGAGACAGCACAAGCGGTCTTCCCGAGAATCTCTGGACTGTGCATTTGCATTAAAAGAACTGGCAGATATGGGCGTTGCAAATTTTATTACCTTTGATGCCCATGACCCACGCGTACAGAACGCCACTCCATTATGCGGCTTCGATAATTTCACACCACCTTACCAGTTCATCCGCACCCTGCTCCGTCATGAAAAAGACCTGATCGTAGATAAGGATCATTTGATCGTGATCAGCCCTGATGAAGGTGCTCTGGATCGCGCTGTATATTTTGCAAATGTTCTCGGTGTAGATACCGGTATGTTCTACAAGAGACGTGATTACTCCACCGTGGTAAATGGGAAAAATCCCATTGTGGCCCATGAATTTCTGGGGGATAACATTGATGGAAAAGATGTGGTCATCATTGATGATATGATTGCTTCCGGTGAAAGTATGATCGACACTGCCAGACATCTGAAAGCAATGAATGCCAAGCATGTGTATATCTGCTGTACCTTTGGTCTCTTTACCCAGGGGCTGGATGCCTTTGATAAAGCCTACGAAGAAGGTGCTTTTGACCGGATCGTTACCACGAACCTCACCTATCTGCCACCCACTATTGAGGCACGTCCATATTACCTTGGGGCAGATATGAGCAAGTTCCTCTCCAGCATCATTGACTTCATGAATCACGATGTGTCCATGGGAAATGTACTCACTCCTACCGAGAAGATACAGCGAATCCTGGAAAAATATAATACACATGAAGATATGGAACTGGATTAATCCGTAAGTATCAAGGGGTAAAACACCTTTTAACCCTTACATCATAAAATAGCTATAAAAAATTAGATATAGAAGCAAAGTATCTACAGAAACAAAGTAAATACAGAAGGAAAGTAGCTACAGGAATTAAATAAATCAAGAGAAAGGGGTTGCATCAACATCATGTTGTGCAACCCCTTTCTAATGCAAAAATAGTATTCCTTCTATTCTTATTCCTATTTTTATTCCTATTCTATCCCTAAAAATCTACTCCACCTTGAACATATGAATTGCTTCCTGGAGCTGTACTGCTTTTTCTTCCAGCTTGCCAGCTTCCTGACTCAGGATATCGATGGTGCTTTCCTGTTTTCCTACCGCTTGCAGTACCTCCGTGGAGGATGCTGCAGTTTCCTCCAGTACTGCTGATATGCTCTCGATGGCACTCATAGTGCCGTCTTTTGCAACATTCATATTCTGCACATCCGATGTGATTTTCTCGATATTATCCGTCAGTGAGATCATCTGGAATTTGATATCCTCAAATGTATTCACCGTCTGATTCAGGGATTCTTCCTGGGATGCCACAATGCTGCCTGCTTTCTTTACGGTCTCCACAGTGCCATCCATCTTTCTCTGTACATTCTGTATGATGTCACTGATCTGGTTGGAAGCCTGCAATGACTGTTCTGCCAGTTTTCGAATCTCCTCAGCCACCACTGCAAAGCCTCTCCCTGCATCTCCTGCACGCGCCGCCTCTATGGAGGCATTCAGTGCCAGCAGATTGGTCTGATCTGCGATTTCATTGATGGTATGGGTGATGGAATTGATTTCCTTAGACTCATCACTGAGTTTTACGATATTGTCAATGGCAGACTGTGATACATTTGTAGAATTTTTCACATTTTCCGACAAAGTATCCATGGTCTTCATCCCTGTCTGTAATATTTCTATGGTCTTATCAGAAGACTCCTGGATCATGTTGGTGCTCTCCACCACATGAGTGATCATATTGGACAGTTCATCCATCTCACGCATACAGTTCTCCGCACTCTTCGCCTGATCGTTAATGCCCACTTCCATGTTGCCAATCGTCTCTGAGATATATTTTGCGCTCTTTACCAGTTCCCCCGAACCGCTTGACACATCCTTTGCGGAGTCTGATACATTCTCCGTCACAGTGGTAACTTTTCCAATAAGTCCCTTCATTCCATTGAACATTTCTGCCAGATGACCATACAGCAATCCGAATTCATCTTTTCTACGGGACTGAATGATCATGGACAAATCTCCATCAGATGCCTGTTTTGCCACCGTATTCAGATGCTTGATCACTTTGCCGATGCCCATTGCCATCAGGATGCTCAGCGCAATTGCCAGTATACTTGCCAGCAATACTATGGCAAATGTAGAATTGCGGATATCATTTGCCTGTGATACGATAGCACTTTGCGGAATGACACAACAGATAGAATTCCCTGTCTGTCCCAGCTTGGAAAATAAGAATAAATATTCTCTTCCATCGATTTCCACATAATTATGACCGCTTGCTTCTGCTCCCGCCACCATCTCCTGATAGAAGTCTTTATCTACGAAGGTGGATACGCCCTCCAGTGAAGTGTCCGTGATCTCCCGACCATCCTTGGATACGATAGCACAATAACTCCCCTCAGGCAGATCCATGCTGGCAATCGGTGCCTGTAACAGCTTTTTATCCAGATCCAGCGTGATCAGTGCCACATCCTGCATGTTAGCTGCTTTCAGGCAGCGACTGATACTCATGCCATAATTGTCTGCTGAAGTACCCACAAATTCATCCAGCTGTGAATGCTTACCAAGCCATACCGGGGTGCCGGCTCCAGCAATGATCGCCTGACCATCCTCCGTAGCCGTTGCTGCCTCAAACTGGTCATTGTTCAGCACGCCTCCCGTGGAATAGGAAGAACCATATCCACTGATAATATGGATTCCCGATATACTGGAATCCGATCTCTGTTTCAGAGAAACATCCTTTTTGATGGTATTATACGCGCCTGCTTCCTCCACAGGAAGTACTTTATAATAGCCGGAATAATACTTGCTCAGTGTATCATTATTATAAATCGTCAGTGACGTCTGCTCCGCCGTCTGAAAATACAGGGAATAGTACTCAGATGCCTTCGTAATGGTATTCGCCGATGAAGTCTCGTAACTGCTGATAATTGCAGTGGAAGCCTTCTGATAGGATATCACGCCTAATAATACGATAAATAATACCGGAACCAGACATACTGCTATCAGTTTCGCACCTATTCCAAATCTGATCTTCTTTTTTCTGCCTTCTTTTCTGTTCTCCTTTGCGCCCCTCACGCTTTTCTGAGACTCGCCCTCACTCGTCCCATTTACCACTTTTTTGTGCTTTAATAATTTCATTCTTCACTTTTCCACCCTCTCTTTAATGTCATATCCTCTAATATATACCAATGGTAATAGTTTACATTTTTTGGCATATATTTCCTATTCGCGAATTTACTAAAATTTTACGTGAATTGTAGGTATAATGACGAAACGAAGGTGCAAGTGCTAATTTAATACTTCCGGAAAGATCAGCATGACCTTGAACAGATCTCCGTCCAGATAGATTTCAAAGGTTCCATTCTGTAATTGTGTTAGATTCTTGGCAATGGAGAGACCAAGTCCACTTCCCTCTGTACTTCTGGAAATGTCTCCCCTGATAAATCGCTCCGTCAAATCCTCCGCGTTGATATTCAACGGCTGTTTGGATATATTTTTAATGGAAAGATGTACAAAGGTTCCCTCTTCCTCTTTTTCCTCAGTCATATCAATATAAATCCTGGTATTCTCCATGGCATACTTCTCTATATTGCGGAAAAGATTCTCGATCACACGCCACATTCTGCGGCTGTCCGCCTGGATTACCACTGGGTGATTGGGTACATCCATGACAATGCGCAGCCCTTTATTGTTGAAATTCTCTGTAAATTCTCCCGTTGTCTGATACAGCAGCTCCACAAAATTCATGCGAACCAGCTGCAGCGTAATATTACCGGAGGATATCTTGGATGCCTCCACCAGATCATCCGTGAGATGTTTCAGTCTCTGTGATTTTGCATCCAGAATCGCTACATAGCTTCTAATCTTCTCATCCTGCACATTCTCTCGCTTGATGAGATCCACATAATTGATGATGGAAGTCAAAGGTGTCTTGATATCATGGGATACATTGGTGATCAGATCTGTTTTCAGCCGCTCGTCCTTCATGCTGGTCTCCACCGCCGTTCTGACTGCCTCCCCCAGCGTATTCACCGCATTTGCCATCTCCAGAGTGTCGCCATGCATCCCCACCGTGGTAATCTGACAATTCATATCTCCATTCTTAATGGTTTCCACACCATCCACAATCTTCTGTTTTGATTTATTTACATCGTAAAGATATTTTCCAATGCAGATATCAAATACCCCCGCGATTACTATCCCCGCTCTTCCCAGGAATACCAGGAGCAGGAAATTCACAATAAGAAATCCAATATACGGGATCCATGTGCGGGTAGATACTTTTCCATTGTCATTCATATCATAAAAAATCTTTTTCAGAACTTTAAAAAACAATTTAATATATTTGATAATAAAACAATAGATCCGAAAAACAATACTGTTGGACAGTAATGATTTATTTTTGATACGTCTCACCAGGCTCAGATAGAAATACATGAACAGTGCGTGGAACAAAAATACGCCGATGGTAACACTGATTATGATACTGCTCTTATTTAACTGACTGTAATAGAACCAGGACGTCACCATCATGGTGATGCATGCCACTGACCCACACACAAAGCAGGCGATGATGGCGGACCATTCTGTATTTACCCCATCGAACCAGGTGAGTATGATCTCATTTTCTCTGCTTTTCTTGCCGGCAACCAGGGTTCTGTATACAATGCATAGAAATATTACCAGCGTACTCATTGCAGTAATGATCATCAAGGGCTCCATCCATGGAATGATCGTATAGAAATTCTCCTTGCCCACTGAAAAAGAATCATTGGCAGGGTAGTTGGTGTCAAGTCCGATAAAGATCAGATAATTATCTGAATAGGCATATTCATAGCTATTCAGCATACTGGTCAGTTCTTCCTCCTGAAAATTCGTATTGGTGTCAAAAGAAAGCTTTCCCGCATCATAAGTCACATATTTTCCAAGACTTCTGATCTCTTTTTTGGCCTGTTCTTCTTCTGTTTCCGGTGGCAGATTGGTATATACGGAGCGTGCTCCCCCGCCGTTGGTCACGATATAATAGCGCATATTTGTATTTTCTACCTTATACAGATTCTGGAACTGCCTGTATTGATAGTAATTATAGGAAAGAGAGTCGATCGTATCGCTGAGATATTGGCAGAGATCCTCATAGGAGCCGCCATCCGTCACATAAGATGCCAGAGGTTTTCCTCCCACCGGATAATAGCGTTCCACCAGCTCAGTTTTGGACGTGCTCTCGTCTTCCGCCGCGTTATCGGCGGAGGTATTCACTGTGTTGTAGGTCAGTCCATACTGCCCCCACTTAATCAGGTCCTCCAGATGATAATAGACCCCTGACTGATGTCTGCCATATTGATATCGCTTCGCATACGCCTCGATGTCCACCTGCTTCGATCCATCGAAGATTCCTTTCGTCTCCATCTGTTCCCGGATGACTGCATAGCGAACGATCTCATCGATACTGTCGCTCAGGAGATAATAGCACAGATCTGTATCCTCAAATGTATTGCTGTTATCAAATACATTCAATCCATAACGATATGTTCCATAGATTCCACGCACCGACAGTGAAGAAAATAATACCATGATGGTGACACACACTGTTACGATCACCACCATGATATTCTGTATGATTGCTGCTATTCCTTTTCCCTTTTTGCTGTATAGAAAATTATCCATCCCTGTCATCCTTTTACTCTCACATCAGCTTCTATTGTTTCTCTATCTTGTATCCTACGCCCCACACCACCTTCAGATAACGGGGTTCCTTGGGATTGATCTCGATCTTCTCACGAATATGACGGATATGCACAGCCACCGTGTTATCCGCACCGATGGCTTCCTCATTCCAGATATTTTCATAGATCTGATCAATGGAAAATACCCTGCCCTGATTTTTTACCAGCAGCAGTAAAATATTGTATTCTATGGGAGTCAGCTTCACGAACTCCTCGTCCACCTGTACTTCCTTTGTCTCATCATTCATCATCAGACCTCCCACACGGTAGATCTGCATATTATCTTCCTGAATGTTTCCAAGCTTTGTATATCTTCGAAGATGCGACTTTACTCTCGCCACAAGTTCCAACGGATTAAAAGGTTTGGAGACATAATCATCTGCACCGATATTCAATCCCAGTATCTTATCCGCATCTTCTGATTTTGCTGACAATATAATAATGGGAATACTGCTGTATTCTCTTATTTTCAAAGTGGCATGTATCCCGTCCAGTCTTGGCATCATGATATCTATGATCAGTAACTGAACATCCTCATCCTTCAGGATCTGAATGGCCTCTTCCCCATCATATGCCTTTAGAATATGGTATCCTTCCTGTTCCAGATAAATTGCAATCGCATCCACGATTTCCTTATCGTCATCACATACTAATATATTTGTCATTTTTGAACTATGCCTTTCCTTTCACTCCGATTTCCTCTACTATAACATCCTTTATTTAATAAGTACCGTATAAAACATTAAGTTTTCTTTAAGTCTCACACATTCCCAGAAATGCCGCCAGATTTCCCCGCTTTCCATGGCTGGCACGATGTGAAAATAAGTATGTTGGATTACAGCAGGTGCATATATCCGTAACCGAAATATGGTTGTCCGGAACACCTGCCCGCAATAAGATCTCTCTGTTGGCTTCCCATAGATCTAACTGATATTTTCCATTCTCTTTTCGCTCATAAAGTCTGTTCTGGAGATCCTTATCCGGAAATGCTGCCCGGAACTCCTGTATCACATCCTCGCTCACCTCATAGCAGGACTGACAGATAGAAGGTCCTATGGCTGCCACCACCTTCTCCGGGTCTGTACCGTAGGCTTTCTTCATCTCCTGCAGCGTATGGGCGCCCATCCTGTTCACCGTTCCCTTCCATCCGGAGTGGGATAACCCGATGGCTCTGTGCTCCGTATCCACAAAGTACAGCGGCACACAATCCGCGTAAAATGTCACCAGCATGATGCCCGGAACATTGGTGATCATGCCGTCGATATTCTCATAATCCAGCTCTCTGGTGATCCCTTTTCCACAGTCCTCCCTGGTAATCCGCCGGATATTCGTGGTGTGAGTCTGATGGGACAGCACCATATGGGACAGTTCACAGCCCAGCACCTGTCCGATTCTTCTGTAGTTCTCATCCACTGCCTCCCTCTCATCCCCACGGGTATAGCTCAGATTCATGGTGGCAAAGATCCCCTCACTCACGCCACCCAGTCTGGTGGTGAAGAGATGCTTTACGAAGGGAATCTCAGACAAAGCGGGAAATGTGAGATATTCCAGTTCTCCATCACGATTGATCCGCAGCACTTCCTGAATGCTTTTATTTTTCCCCTCCATAGTTCTATTTGTATCTTTATCTATATCTTTATTTATATCTTTATTTATATCTTTATTCATATCTTTATTTATATCACTCTCTTTATTGATAGTACTATTTCTATTTATACTGCTGTTTTCATTTATACTGCTATTTTTACTGATAGTACTGCCTTTACTCATATCGTTATTTTTAATGATCCTGTTTTGTGTTCTCTTTACTTTCATGCTCCGTCCACATCCTTTTCGTGATTTTACCGTCCCATATGCCAAAAGGCATTTTGATACCAGTTGATCTCATTGCCACAGATGGCTACCACATCATATCGAATGGGATTGAAGTCGCCGATGTTATGGCAGTATCTATAATAATCTG
>JAQVCT010000049.1 GCA_028689655.1 Lachnospiraceae bacterium | reverse complement strand
CCCTCCTTATTATAAGTAATGGAGCAGTGCCAGTTCAAATCCTCTCTTCGTTCGGATGGGCACTGCGTAGATAACAAGGTTCCTCCCAGCATAGCTGGGTCCCTCCTTATTATAAGTAATGGAGCAGTGCCAGTTTAAATCCTCTCTTCGTTCGGATGGGCACTGCGTAGATAACAAGGTTCCTCCCAGCATAGCTGGGTCCCTCCTTATTATAAGTAAGAAAAAGGACGCCCGTGAGCGCCCTATTCATTAGATGATTTCCACATCTACTTTCTTATTGTCTTTGGATGATGCTGCCTTCACAACAGAGCGGATTGCTTTTGCAATTCTACCTTGTTTTCCGATCACTTTTCCCATATCAGACGCTGCAACATGAAGTTCAACCGTAACATTTTTACCATTTTCTTCTTCTGTTACAACAACTTCATCCGGATTATCAACAAGTGCTTTCGCAATTACTTCTACTAATTCTTTCATAATCCACCTCCAAAAAAAGCCTCAACAAGTTCCTATTTTTCAATTCCTGCTGCTTTTAAGATCTTGCCAACAACTTCTGTTGGTTGTGCACCGTTTGCTAACCATTTTTTAGCTGCTTCTGCATCTACTTTGAATGTGCTGGGTTCTGTGTTTGGATCATAAGTTCCGATCTCTTCGATGAATCTGCCATCTCTTGGAGAATTGGAATCTGCTACTACGATTCTATAAAAAGGAGCTTTCTTCTGACCCAATCTTCTTAATCTAATTTTTACTGCCATGTGTTTCACCTCCGCTTAAATAAGCTAACTTTCTTTATTATTATATTATCTATTAAAAAGGTAATTTAAAGCCTCCTGGGAAGCCGCCTCTACCTTTTTTCCCTTTACCACCTAACATGCCTGGAAGCTGTTTCATCATCTTCTGTGACTGTTCGAACTGTTTGATAAATCTGTTCACTACACTGATGTCCACACCTGCACCCTTTGCGATACGGTGTTTTCTGCTAGGATTTAATAACTTTGGATTCTGTCTCTCTGCCTGTGTCATGGATAATACGATGGCTTCCATTCTGGAAAGCTGTTTATCATCCACCATGGATTCAATATCTCCCATCTTGGCGCCCATACCAGGCATCATACCTAATATGTAGGAAAGACCACCCATCTTTTTCATCTGGTTCATGGATTCCAGGTAATCTTCAAAATCGAATTTACCCTTCTTCATCTTGGCTGCCATTTGCTTTTCTTTATCTTCGTCCACATCAATCTGGACTTTCTCGATCAAGCTAAGCACATCACCCATTCCAAGGATTCTGCCAGCCATTCTGTCTGGATAGAACTGTTCCAAATCGGAAAGTTTCTCACCCATACCTACATAAATAATTGGTTTTCCAGTTACTGCCTTAACAGAAAGAGCAGCACCACCACGTGTATCACCATCCATCTTAGTCAATACGACGCCATCAAGACCAATCTTTTCATCAAACTCTTTTGCAATGTTCACTGCGTCCTGACCAGTCATGGCATCCACCACCAGAAGTGTCTGATGTACGGTTACTTTTTCTTTTATTTCCTGAAGTTCTGCCATCATGGCTTCATCTATCTGAAGACGGCCAGCCGTATCTAAGATCACTACATTATGGCCATTCTTTTCAGCATGTTCAATTGCTGCTTTCGCAATGTCTACAGGCTTATGCTTATCCCCCATAGAAAACACGTCCACATTCTGCTTTTCTGCATTCACCTGCAGCTGCTTGATTGCTGCCGGTCTGTACACATCACAGGCTACCAGTAAGCTTTTCTTACCTTTTTGCTTTAATTTTCCTGCAATCTTTGCTGTGGTAGTGGTCTTACCAGCACCCTGAAGACCGCACATCATAATAACAGTGATTGCTTTTCCCGGCTGGAATGTAAGCTCTGTTGTCTCAGATCCCATGAGAGATACCATCTCTTCATTTACGATCTTGATTACCATCTGTCCGGGATTCAGACCGTTCATCACGTCCGCGCCAACGGCTCGCTCCTCCACAGATTTTACAAATTGCTTTACCACCTTGAAGTTAACATCCGCTTCCAGCAAAGCCATCTTGACTTCTTTTAATGCCGCCTTTACGTCATCCTCAGTCAAACGGCCTTTACTTCTTAAGTTTTTAAATACATTCTGTAATTTGTCCGTTAAGCTTTCAAATGCCATCTGACTCCTATCCGCGGTATTATCTGGACCCGGTGCAGCTCCTGTGTTTATATCACACCATTCTATCGCAGCTCAGGTCTCTTATCTTATCACTTTTCTTACCACTTTTGCATCTATAATTCTCTCAGAATATCATCCGATAATTGCCTGATTCTTTGCAGTTCTGAATTCTCTGTAATCGCCTGCTCTGATATCTGATTGATCTCCCGTACGCTTTCTTTGATCCTGGTGAATTTTTCCACCAGATGAAGCTTATGCTCATAATCATGGAGAATCTTATCACATCTCTTTATGAGATCATGAACACCCTGTCTGCTAATACCAATATCTTCCGCAATCTCACTCAATGACATATCATCGTAGACCGCCTCTTCATATACCTTTTTCTGATGATCTGTCAACAGCTCACCATAAAAGTCATATAGCAAACCCTGTTCTACTATCTTTTCCATCTCGTTCACCTGTCCTGCGAAGTATAGAACTGAACAACATTCTCCGCACTCGTACTTGACTATAATACATGAAAGCATATAGGGTGTCAAGTGTTTTTTCTTGACACCCTATATGCTTTTAATATTTATTCTATATAAATCCTATATTTTCTCCGCAAAAATATTCTTATATCCCTCGCCGTAAATCTCCGTTGCTTTTGTCACGATCATAAATGCATCGGGGTCTTCCTCTTTTACGATCTCCTCCAGCTGTGGTGCCACCTGTTTCTTCACCACGCACATGATCACGTGCTTATTTACCTTGCTATAGGCACCACGACCTTTGATAAAAGTAGCTCCCACATCCAGTTCCTTAATAAGCCTCGGGGCAATATCGTCCGGCACCTCACTGATAATATAGATGAGTTTCGCCTCATCCCTCCCATAGAGCACCAGATCCAGCACGATGGAAGTAACGAACAGGGAAATGGACGCATACAGTGCTGTGTTTATATTACGAAATACAATGGCCGAAGTGGTCACCACCAGTGCGTCGCTTGCCAGGAAAAGGGTTCCTGTCTTCATGTGTCTGAATCTGATCTTCAGACATTTTACCAGGATATCAGAGCCCCCCGTGGTAGCTCCCGCCTTAAATATGGTCCCTATACTGCCTGCCATTAACACGCCGCCAGCTATGCCTGCCAGCAGCGGATCTGTGGTAGCTGCCCCAAACTGCTGGAAAAAATTACAGCTTACGGACACCGCAAAAATAGCATAAATGGTAGATATAATAAATCTCCACCCGAACTTATATAGCCCCAGCACCATGATAGGGATATTCAGGAGCAAAAATAACGTACCTACCGAGATGGGCACAAAGTGATTGATAATAATAGCAATACCTGTAAATCCCCCAGGTGCCAGATTATTGGGATCAAGGAACATACTTACTCCGATTCCATAAAATATTGCTGCAAAGGCAATGGTAATATAATCCACTGTTTTTTTCTTTATACTTTTCTTTTCCATGATAAACCTCACTGATATATAAAAGAGCAGACCATATGCAAAACTTCTTACATATAATCTGCTCATATTTCCGCATTTTTAATCTGAATATTACCTCCCGTTAAACATCAAGTTAACCTCCAGTGCTGCGCACTTCCGTGTACTTAGCCCGATATTTTTCCAATCGGGCAGACACCATCGGCTTCACTCTTATACATCAAGTTACATCTGTGTTCGTACGGTGCGGGGCTGATATCCATTTTTATTCAATGCATCGATAATTTGCTCTTTATGGCTGGTGCCAAAGGCTTCCAGGGTAATCCTCAATTCCACTGCTGCGCTTCTGTTGATGGACACGAACTGGTTGTGCTCCAGCTTAATGACATTTCCATTCTCTTTGGCAATCACATCTGCTACTCTGCTTAGTTCTCCCGGCTTATCCGGCAACAATACAGATACGGTAAAGATTCTGTCTCTCTTGATGAGGCCCTGCTGTACTACGGAGGACATGGTGATCACATCCATGTTTCCACCACTCAGGATGGATACGATTTTCTTATTTTTCACATCCAACTGTTTCAGGGCGGCTACTGTTAATAACCCTGAGTTCTCTACCACCATCTTGTGATTTTCCACCATATCCAGAAATGCCACTACAAGATCTTCATCCTCCACAGTGATGATGTCATCCAGATTTTTCTGAATATAGGGGAATATCCTGGTGCCTGGAGTCTTCACTGCTGTACCATCTGCGATGGTGTTGACGCCAGGTAATGTGGTAACTTTTCCAGCCTTCAGGGACATCTGCATGCAGTTCGCTCCCGCCGGTTCTACACCAATTACCTTAATCTTGGGATTCAGCATCTTGGCCAGGGTAGATACACCTGTTGCCAGTCCGCCACCGCCGATTGGTACCAATATGTAATCTACCGTGGGCAGTTCCTTGAATATTTCCATAGCGATAGTTCCCTGTCCCGTTGCCACATCCAGGTCGTCAAAAGGATGGATAAAGGTGTATCCATGTTCCGCTGCAAGCTCATATGCTTTGGCACAGGCTTCATCGTAGACATCTCCATACAATACCACTTCCGCACCGTATCCCTTGGTCCTGTTCACCTTGATCAAAGGTGTGGTGGTTGGCATGACGATCACAGCCTTTGAGCCAAATGCTTTCGCCGCATAAGCCACGCCCTGAGCATGATTACCGGCGGATGCCGTAATCAATCCCTTATCTCTCTCCTCCTGGGATAAGGTACTAATCTTATAATAAGCGCCCCTCAATTTATAGGCACCTGTAAGCTGCATATTCTCCGGCTTTAAGTAGACCTTATTTCCAGTCTGTGCACTTAAATATTCACTGTATTGCAGCTTTGTCTCATGTGTTACCTTTTTCACAATTTCAGATGCTTCCTCGAACTTCTCCAATGTCAACATATGATATCCTCTTTTCCTATGACTACATCTATACCTATACTTACATCTACATCTACATCTACATCTACATCTACATCTACATCTACATCTACATCTACATCTACATCTACACTTATATTTTAACCCTTTTGTACTGCAAGTCAAACTCCCAGTCACATTACTACCCCAGGAGAAGAATGGGTCGCATTGCCTACAGGCATGTAATTATCATTCCATACCTGACTCTGCTTCACCGTGCACGTTGAACAGTGCATTTACGAAATCATCTGAATCAAACTTCTGCAAGTCTTCGATGGTCTCGCCCACGCCAATATATTTCACCGGTACATTTAATTCCGACTGTATTGCCACTGCGATACCGCCCTTTGCTGTACCATCCATCTTCGTCAATATAATGCCTGTGAGATCTGCCACTTCCCCAAATTCCCTTGCCTGTTGAAGTGCATTCTGACCCGTGGTTCCATCTAATACTACCAGATTTTCCCGATGGACACCAGAAAATTCTTTATCAATGATACGATTCATCTTGCGTAGCTCTTCCATGAGATTTTTCTTATTATGAAGTCTGCCCGCCGTATCGCATAGGAGCACATCCACATTTCTTGCCTTTGCCGCATTCACCGCGTCATAGATCACAGATGCCGGATCAGAGCCCTCCGCGCCGCCTATAATATCCACGCCCGCACGGTTCGCCCACTCAGTGAGCTGTTCTCCTGCGGCTGCACGGAATGTATCTGCCGCTGCCAAGAGTACTTTTCGTCCGTCATTTTTCAGGATCCCTGCCAGTTTTCCCACCGATGTGGTCTTACCCACACCGTTGACACCGATGACCATGACCACCGACTGTTCCTTCTCAAAGTCATAGGCTGTGGATTCTACATGCATTTGATCCTTGATGCTCTGAATCAGTAATTCTTTGCATTGGGACGGTTCTTTAATATGCTGTTCCCGTACCTGCTCTTTTAACCGATCCAATATGGATGTGGTGGCATTGATTCCGATATCACCCATAATTAATATTTCTTCCAGTTCCTCATAAAAATCATCGTCAATATTAGAAAATCCACTAAATACGGAGTCTATTCCATTCACGATATTATTTCGGGTCTTGGTCAGCCCCTGTTTTAATCTTCCAAAAAAGCCTAATTTTTCTTCACTCATACGCCTCTTCCTTTTAACTAAGGTATTGCCCCCTCACTGCATTCAGCGGCAGGTCGTCAGATCCATTCCAAATATGTGACTGCACCACATATGTCTCTTCCTCTAATCATCCAGTTCCTTGTCGATGAGATTTACACTCACCAGGGCTGAGACGCCCTTTTCCTGCATAGTGATACCATATAGTCTGTCCGCCGCTTCCATGGTTCCTCTACGGTGGGTAATGACAATGAACTGCGTGTGCTTAGTCAGTTTATGTAGATATTTCGCGTATCGGGTTACATTGGATTCATCCAGTGCCGCCTCGATCTCGTCCAGTAGACAGAAGGGCGATGGTTTCAGATTCTGAATGGCGAAAAGTAAAGCGATGGCGGTCAATGCCTTCTCTCCACCGGACAACTGCATCATGTTCTGCAACTTCTTTCCCGGTGGCTGTGCGATGATTCTGATTCCTGCTTCCAGGATATCTTCGTCCTCCATCAATTCCAGTGTTCCCTTACCGCCACCGAACATTTCCTTAAATACCTTGTCAAATTCCACACTGATCTGCTGGAATTTTTCCTGGAACTGCTTACGCATTGCCGTATCCAGTTCCTCGATAATCTTAGTCAGAGTCTCCTCCGCCTGGATCAGATCGTCATGCTGAGTCTTCAGGAATTCATAGCGTTCCATAAGATTCTTGTAATCCTCGATGGCATTTACATTGACATCTCCTAATTTTCGGATCTGGTCTTTCAACTCTCCGATTTCACGTTTCATCACCGACAGATCTGACAATTCCTCATTGCGCATAGATGCCGCGTCACTCAATGTGATCTCATATTCATCCCACATGTAATTAATCTGGGATTCTATAGATTCTTCCAGCTTTTCCTTCTGGGAATTTAGGCGGTACACTTCCTTATCCAATGCGGAGATGCGATCTGATATCTCCTCTCTGGACTTGAAGAAATCTTTCTGTTTATTGGATAATTCTTCTTTTCTGGCAATTTCTTCCCGCATCTTAGTCTCAGATTCACCCTGGGAAGTATTGGATGCCAGAATTGTCTTCTCGATCTCTTCAATATTCTGTGTCTTTTGTTCCACACTCTCTTTATTCTGTTGCAGACCCACCTGGATCTCCTGCAATTCATTCTGTGACCGCAGCAGTTCCCCATCAATACGGTTCACGTTCTGCTGTTGGAAATCCTGCTTCTGTAATTTCTTCTCCACTTCCATGTCAAATTCATTGACTTTAGCAGTCTGCTCCATCTCAATGACACGCTGTTCCTCCAGCGTCTTCTGGTATTCATTGATCTCTTTCTCGAGATTTTTCTCCAGTTCCTCCGATTCTTTCAGATCCTGCAAAATATGATTCTTATTGGCAGTGATCTCCAGAATCTGTGTCTCGATCTCTTCCTCTTCCTTTTTCAGCTCGTCAAATCCCTGGTTGGTCTCATCCCGGCGTTCCTCTGCCTTGATCACATTCAATCTGGCTGTATTCTGCTGGATGAATTGTTCCTGCAGCCTGGTCTTGGTATCTTCCACATCAATACGTAATTGATTTCTGCGCTTCTTGATGTCTTCAATCTCTTCCAGAAGTACATCGATCTCTTTCAGATGCTTCTTTACTTTCCCATCCAGCTCTTCTAATTCTCTTCGTCTGCCCAAAAGATTACTGTTATTTTTAAAAGCACCACCACTGATGGCACCACCCGGTACGAACAATTCCCCTTCCAGTGTAACCATGCGAATGCCGTGATCATATTTCCTGGCGATCCTGATGGCATGATCTATGTGGTCTACGATAACGATACGCCCTAACATTGCCTTGGCAACATTCTGATATTTTGCATCCAGATTCACAAGGGAATCTGCCAGTCCGATCACGCCCTCTTCCTTTAAGACCTCCGGTGTCTTGAACTCCTGTGGTCTCGTGATACTGGTAAGTGGCAGGAATGTGGCACGTCCGAATTTATTCTTTTTCAGGAACTGAATCATCTCTTTGGCAGTGCGCTCATCCTCTGTTACGATATTCTGAATATTACCGCCAAGGGCTGTCTCAATGGCTGTCTCATATTTCTTCTCCACCTTGATGATATCTGCTACTACACCGATGAGACCTTTATTGGTCTCTCTCTGCTCCATGACCTTGCGGATACTGTTTCCATATCCGTCGTAGCGCTCCGTGAGGTTCTGTATTGCCTCCAGCCTGGATTTATCCTGATGGTAGATAACCTGTTTGTCACGCAGGTCCCTGTCTTTATCTCCCAGAGTCTTGTGCATACCGCCAAGTTCCTCTTCCATGACCTGCTGTTTCTCATTGTATGCGCGAATAGTCACATTGATATTCTCGAACTCTTCCTGGAGCTTTTTGATCAGCTCCTGCTGTTCCGCCTCATCGGACTTAGCCCGGAGCAAACGGGAATTCAATTCTGCTTTTCTGATATTGATCTGCTCCATCATGGTATCATAACGACCCATTTTGGACTTGATGGTGGCTCTCCCGTTCAGGGTATCAATAATGTGATTTTTGCCATCTTCGATCTGATTATTCAGTTCTTCGATCCTGCCCTGCACGTGATTCAGCATCTCTCTGGCATCATCCCGTATCTTCTGTACCTGTTCCAGTTCCTCATCGATGACTTTTTTCTCGTCTAAGATCTTATTCTTATCCTCATTTTTCAGATCTATTTCACCCTGTACGGTGGATAGACGTGACTGTAAATGCTCTTCGCTTCCTTTAGCAGAATTAATCTGCTCTTTCAATACATTGATCTCGATTTCCAGCTTGCCACGCAGGGCGCTGGTATCTGTCAGCGTTGCTCTCGCCGCCTCGATACTCCCATCCAGGGCTTCTATCTCGCTCTGGATCTGTTCATATTCGTCCTTGATATGTTCATACTTGTCTTTGCTGTCTGTCAGATCATGGTCTGCAATCTTATATTTTTCATCTGCTGACTGTAACTGCTCCTGGATTCGATGATTCTCCAGCAGGAACATATTCACATCCAGCGTCTTTAAATCTTCTTTTTTCTTTAAATAGATCTTCGCCTTCTCGGACTGTCTCTCCAGTGGTCCTGTCTGCTTCTCCAGCTCTGATAAGATATCACTGACACGCAGTAAATTCTGTTTCTCATCCTCCAGCTTTTTCTGTGCCGCCACTTTACGTTTCTTGAACTTCACGATCCCAGCCGCTTCGTCGAAAAGCTCCCTGCGTTCCTCCGGTTTACCGCTTAGGATTCGGTCGATCTGCCCCTGTCCGATGATGGAGTAGCCTTCCTTTCCGATACCTGTATCATAAAATAATTCATTCACATCTTTCAGTCTGCAGGGTGTCCCGTTAATCAGGTATTCACTCTCTCCGGAGCGATAGATTCTCCTGGCAACCGTCACTTCCTCATAGTCAATTGCCAGCTGATGATCGCTGTTGTCCAATGTAATGGCAACATAAGCATAGCCCAGTGGTTTTCGATTCTCTGTACCTGAGAAAATAACGTCCTGCATGGAAGCACCGCGTAACTGTTTGATTCTCTGCTCTCCCAGCACCCAGCGCACAGCGTCCGCCACATTGCTCTTTCCGCTGCCGTTAGGTCCCACGATTCCGGTGATTCCCTTGTGAAACTGAAAGTTAATCTTATTTGCAAAGGATTTAAATCCATGTACCTCTATATTTTTTAAATACATTTTTCACCTGCTCTGGTAATTTTTTTAAATTTACAGATGGCTTCATATGCTGCCTGCTGTTCCGCCGCTTTTTTGGTATGTCCGCTTCCCTCACCGATGACACGCTGATCGATCTTGGCACAGACTACAAAAGTCTTATCGTGATCCGGTCCCTCCTCACGAATCAGTTCATAGTGAAGGGTTCCCTGATTATCACGTTGTACGATTTCCTGTAATATAGTCTTGCTATCATAAAAGAGTTGTTTATTTTCAAGATCTGATAAGATAAATTTCAAGATAAATTCTTTTGCATTAGCAAAACCACCGTCCAGATAAATGGCTCCGATCAAAGCCTCACACACATCAGAAATAATAGAATCACGATTTCTGCCGCCTGTAGCCTCCTCACCCTTGCCTAAGAACATGTACTTTTCCAACTGAATATCTCTTGCACAGTATGCCAAAGCCGGTTCACACACGCAGGAGGAGCGCATCTTCGTAAGTTTTCCCTCCGGCAGTTCCGGATGTGCCTTAAATAAAAATTCACTGGACACCAGTTCCAGCACTGCATCTCCCAGAAATTCCAGCCTCTCATAATCCTGTACCTTATAGATTCTCTTCTCATTGGCATAAGAACTGTGGGTCATCGCCTGTTTCAAATAAGTTGAATCATGAAATACATAGCCTATCTTATGCTCTAATTTTCCTAATGAATATTCTCCGTTCATCTTATTCCTTCCTATCACATCAAAAAGCCCATGACGGGCTTTTTATAGTGAATCCTTGATTAAATCTAATGCTTCTCCAACTGTGGTAATCTTTTCTGCATCCTCTTCCGTGATCTCCACATCAAATTCCTGCTCGATTCCCATGACGATCTGATAGATATCCAGTGAATCCGCACCCAGATCTTCTACAAAAGTCGTATCCAGTGTAATTTCCTTTGTGTCCACACATAATACCGTGGCGATCACTTCTTTTAGCTTATCAAATTCCATCTCACCTGTCGTTCCTTCCTATGCTTCTAACGTAATCTTTTCTTTGATCTTATCGTTGATCCGTTGCTCTTTAAAAGTAACGCACTGCAAAATAGAGTTCTTGATCTCAATTGATTTGGAACTTCCGTGAGTCTTTACCACAAGTCCATTCAGTCCCAGCATGGGTGCTCCACCATACTGCTCCGTATCAAATGCCTTCAGGGTCTTCTTCAACGTAGGTTTGATCAATAAGGCTCCGATCTTCGTAGTCAGGCTGCTCATAAGACTTTCCTTGATCTTCTTGATCAGGACACCTCCCACACCTTCATACATCTTCAATATAACATTTCCCGTAAATGCTTCGCATACCACTACGTCCGCATTGCCGGCCGGGATGTCTCTGGCTTCTATACTTCCCGTAAAATTAATATCGGGACAGTTCTTCAAAAGTGGAAATGTCTCTTTTACCAGGGCATTTCCTTTTTCCTCCTCCGCACCAATATTTACAATGGCAACTCTCGGATTCTTAACACCCATGACGTTCTCCATATAGATGGAACCCATCTTGGCGAACTGTACCAGATGCGACGCCCTTGCATCCACTGTGGCGCCGCAATCGATCAGCAGCGATACCCCATCCTTTGTAGGAATCAATGGTGCAAGTGGTGGTCTCTCGATTCCCTTAATACGTCCGATCACGACCTGTCCTCCTACCAGCACCGCTCCCGTACTTCCAGCTGATACAAAGGCATCACAAGTGCCATCTTTTACCATATACAGGGATTTTACGATGGAGGAATCCTTCTTCTTGCGAATGGCCATAACCGGCGGCTCCGCTGTCTCTATGATCTCTGTGGCATTTACTACTTCTATCTGTAATGTTTCATAGGTGTACTGTGCCAGCTGTTTTTTGATCACATCTTCTTTCCCCACCAGAAACACTTTTACATTCTTATTCGCATTGACCGCTTCCACGGCTCCTTTTACGATCTCATCAGGTGCATTATCTCCACCCATTGCATCTACAGCAACATTTACCATCTCTGCCATTTTATACCCTCCTGGAATTGTAACATCAGCCCTTCCTGCATTTGTCTTTGTCAAGTGGTCTGACGCTGTATGCCATGCTTTCCCAGAAAACCTGACACAATTCATTCCCTTCTAATATACTAGAGTCAACTGTAAAAATCAAGGTAAAACAAAAAAGACCTCCCAAAAAAATAACAGGTACAATCACCTGTTATTTTTGTATGTATTCCTGTTATATTTTCATTATTGTAAAGTAAACTGTCCAGTCAGATCTTTTAAGATATCTGCCTGTGTGGCCATCTCCTGGCTGCTTGCAGAACTCTCCTCTGCCATAGCGGTATTTTCTTCCACAACGCTTCCGATCTGTTCTACTGCCTGTGTAATCTGCTTTAAGGATTCTGCCTGCTGTTCGCATGCCGTTGAAATTGTGGAAATTTTACCAACCAGTTCTTCCGTACCCTTTGCAGAATGTTTTAGCTGATCTGCGGTCGTTTCGGCTACCTGCATTCCATTTTTTACGGAGAGAAGGGAGTGTTCTATCAGTTCTGCTGAATTTCTCGCCGCATCAGCACTTTCCGTAGCAAGTTTTCCCACCTGATCTGCCACTACCGAGAAGCCTCTTCCCGCTTCCCCTGCACGTGCCGCTTCAATGGAAGCATTTAATGCCAGCAGATTCGTCTGTTCTGCAATCTCATTAATGGTATCAATAATTTTGCTGATTTCATCCGAAGACTGACTGATCTCCTCCATTGCCTGGACCATAACCTGCATATGCTCATTGGTCATACGCACTTCATTTCCAACTGTCCCTGCCGTATCACTGGCATCCATTGCATTCTGGGCATTCTTATCTACCGCATCCGTGATATCTGTAATGGTTGCCTGTAATTCCTCGATTGCACTTGCCTGATCAGTGGCACCATTGGTCAATGCCTCTGCCCCCTCTGCAATCTGCTCTGCATTTCCAGCTACCTGATCAGCGGATGTATTAATTTTATCTAACACCTCAGACATATTTTTGCCAAATCCCACAATGGATGACTCAATCTCTACGAAATCTCCGATAAATTCATGCTCAGCTTCGATCCGAAAATCTCCATCTGCCATTTTCTTCATGCTGTGGTTAATATCTTCCACATAACCGGAAAGTATATGAATACTGTCCTTTAAGCTCTGTGCAACATGTGCCACTTCATCCTGACCCTCTATTTCAATATGCTGTTTCAGGTTTCCCTTTGACATCTCCTCTGCAACTCCCTGAATCTGAAGCAGTGGATCGGAAATACTCCTTGTGATCCATTTTGCAAACTTCACGCACACAGCTACCGAAAATGCCAGTAACAGAATCAGCAGCACTGCCGACAAAACCACCGTAATGAAGCTGGTATCTACCATATCAGCTTCCTTTCTATCGATCTGCGCATTTAACTCCTTTGCACGGTCTGCAAGTGTCAGCAGTGCAGGTGCACATTCCTTTAAGATCATCTGTCCGGCAAGCTCTGTATCTCCCTGCTGAATCGTCCCTAAAATCTTATCTCCGATTGCAATCCATTCTGTGACTGAGGCAGCATAGGCATCTGTCAGTTCTGCATCCTCAGTGTAGTTGCTTCTGATCAGTTCCATATTTGCAAGCATCGCCTCTTCATTCTGCTTAATGGTCGCCTCATAATCCGCATAGGTGCTGCTGTCCGTATTCAATACCATTTCCCGGATATTTCGCCCTGCAACATTGGCTTCGATCCGGCAGTCCTTAATGGCTATCTCTGCCACATTAATTCCCTTTACCACTTTCTGAAAATTCTGAAAGTTCGTAAAAAGTGAACTTACTGCGATTAATACTAACGCAATGGACAAACCGATTGCCCATTTATATCCCATAATGATTCGGTTCTTTATCTTCATCCGCCTTAACTTTATTACTCGCATCTCTTCTGTAATTTTCGACATAGTTGACTTCTCCTTCTGCTTGTTTGCATCGTCTTATACTGTCTTCATCATTTGCAGTACTATATTACTCTTACTATTTTTCAAAAGCAATACAATTTTCCATCTCATCAAAATTTCTGCTTTTTCCACAAAAAAAGAACTCCCCTTGGGAGTCCTTAATCTTCATTTCATCAAAGATTAGTCTACAGAAATGATTTCTTTTTTGTTGTA
>JAQVCT010000070.1 GCA_028689655.1 Lachnospiraceae bacterium | reverse complement strand
TGATCGCTGTTCAGCAGCCGGGAGATATAAGTCTTGGGGATGCCCCGCTTGCGCGTAGGCATGTAGTTCAGATACTCCTTGATGTACGGGTAAAACAAAAACTAAATTCCACCTCTCATTATAATCTCAATTCCCATGAAATTGCCAGCCACAGCCGCCAGAGTAGTCAAGCCGATGCATCTAAAAGCTAGTGGCTGATCGCCCCGTAGAATGGCGTACAGAAGCCCTAGAAGCCCGTGGAATGCGACTCCGGCAGCGGCGCAGAATCCAGCAAATAAGAGCATCGAGTCACCTCCTATGGAATGACCGATTGGTGTTAATAGTCAAAACAACCGCAGGAAATCAATTGCCCACCGCACTTTGGGCAACGCTCTGTATCGCAGCCGAGATGATGATAATGTCCAGGCTTGGCGTTGCAATCGTGGCAGACATAACCAGCGCCCTCATCTTCTCCCCAGTCTCCGGCGTCGCCACACTTAATACGTTTATAAGACTTACCTTTCGTCTCGATATTCTCCATAGTGCAACCATCAGCAGTCAGCATATCCAACCCACAATCTGTACATTTAGCCATTTTAACCCCTCCTTATGATTTAAATTTGCCCAATCAGTATGCCGCACTTTGGACACATGCGGACATTTAAAGTGTGCAGCGCGTAGCTCCATCCTTTACCTGGCTATATGTGGCGGTTAAGTCCACGTCAATGAAATCTGTATCTCCTTCTTTTGCCTTTTGAGTTACGGTATCGAAAAGGTATTTGTATCCGCACGCAGGGCATTGCTCCAAATATACGCTATTCCCATCTTCTGATCCCCACTGTTTCATAATACCAAACCCTCCTTTTATGCAACGTTCTTATACTCAATTCCATCATCAGTGAAATAGATAAGTGTTGGATCATCAGACTCTTCATACCTATAATATCCCACAAAACCTTCGTGTTCAGATTTCGGATATATCCAGTCTAGAAATTCATGTATCTCATCTTTATAGTTTTTTAAATTGCATCTAACTGTGAGAAAATGTGTCTTCGCGATATCGTCATATCGAAATACATAGCAGGGCTTTCCGCGAAAATAATAGATCCAGGAGTAAAGCATGAAATCCCATCGGTCAGTCTTAAACAACGGATGGTTTGGTAGTTCAGATTCTTCTAGTTCCGGCCCTTCGTCGAGCATATATTGGATAATCTTTACGTCTATATCGGTTAAATTGGGAAGATCGAACGCTGCATCAAGTTCCGTATACATACCCATTTGTCTCATCTCCTTCATCAATTCCCTCTTCTATGCAACAATCGAATTTATATTAAGGATGACTATACTATCACAGTCCCACCCATGTAAATCCCAATATAGTCTTTCGTCATCTGACAAGTGTAACTCAACAGCATCATATCCATCACTAATTAACTGCTCAAAATCCATGTTGTTTTTGGTCAAGGCTCTGTATTTGGGGTCTATGATCTTAGGCACATTCATTAGGTCTTCAGATTTTCTTAGGTGTAGGATTTTCGCATCATCACGCACAGCAAATGTAAACGACTGATCCTCTGTGCAATCCATGAATTCCTCGTCCGTACACCATTTTTTCCATCCATATTCTGCGTTAATGGGCGATGCCCACAACCCGCCGTTCGGCTTGTTTCTAAAATATGCATTGCTTACACTTTGGAACTTACTTTTATCAAACTCTCTTGACCCATAATGTATGTATTGCATTTTTCCTCCATCAAATCATTCTTTGCTCAATACAAATCCGTCTCAAAGACCAGCCTGTAATCGTCGCTATGTACGGGAACTTCGGTCGTGGTAGTAAATTCTTTCATTTTGTCCCCAGCCAGGACGAACTCCGCAGCCAATCCCATAGCCCTCTGATATGCTTTCTCATTGGGTGAGAAATAATAGAACTTCATGATAAATCCTCCTTACCTCCATGAAATCATACATCCGCGCAGCAACCACATAATAAGGCGCGTATCCGTCACTCCCTAATTATAATTTCCTTGTACATTGCCATTCCTTCGCCGTTGAGCCTCTTGTCAACATGATAGTGGCCGAAATACCAACCGCCATAAATCAGGTCGTGCTTCACCACTTGCAGAAAATTCGTCAACTTGTCGTGCTCGTACCAGTCTGCAACCTGCCTCTGCATTGAATCAGGCGCGCAATGGCTAATTACCATATCTACGCACCAGTTATGTTTATCGAGCGTTTCAAGAGCGTGTTCATACTCTGCATCGGATGGCATCTCCTCCGGCCACCATGATCGTCCCTCTGTCCGGTAAGCCTTATCATGAGAACTCGCCCCACCCATAGCGAAGATTTTCTTTCCGTTGATTTCAAAGACTTCTCCGCGCATGAGATGGTAAACACTCGGCTTTATCTGACGGGCGTAACCACCGAAGAAATCAACGATGGGGTATGTACTCAGTAGATTGAAATTCTCATGATTCCCGTCTACAAAGAGAGTGGTAAAGGGCTTCTCGTTCAGCCAATTCAACCAATATTCGTCGCGTTGATCGCCATACCAGATGCACCCAAAGTCTCCACAGACAATCAGATAATCCGATTTCGTCATGTTCTTTTGTTCCAGGAAACGCTTTGTGTTCAGTTTCCCAATATCAATCTCGCCGTGCGTGTCTCCGGTAATGGCAAACACTTCAATTCCTCCTCATGAATCAAATTCCAAATCTATTTATACACTGGCTCGTAATCCGCACGAATAAAGCCGTAATAGTTCTCGCAGTCGGCAGGACACAAAATGAGATTGTCTATTTGCATGTCGTAGTATGGGTTATCTCCGCGCATGTACTTATCGCCCGTTGACTTCTCTACTAGTCCAACAATGTTGCTGCTCGCAAGAATCAAAGGAATATCAGATAGTTTCATATGGACTATCTCCTTTCAGCAAAGCCTTCTTTGATGTTAGTCCTCGTATGCCCATTCCATCTTTTCGAGTTCGTTCCATGCTTCTGATTCTGTGTCGGCTGATAGGATAAAATCACCGTTACCGTTCCGCACTACATAATGACCAT
>JAQVCT010000017.1 GCA_028689655.1 Lachnospiraceae bacterium | reverse complement strand
CCATGCAGATGGCAGGCATCCTCATGGGAAAAGACAACAACCGTTTTGACCCGAAAGGTACTGCAACCAGAGCAGAGGTGTCCGCAGTGCTGCACCGCTTTGTAGAACTATGCATCGACACCGCAACTACACAGGGGTGGACGAAGAACGATTCCGGTCACTGGCTGTATTACAAAGACGGCAGGACCTTGACCGGATAGCAGACCGTAGATGGCTTACGCTATTACTTCAACTCCGATGGCGTGAGGAGCCTATAATTGCAATCGTTTTAATAGGAGGTATAGCATATATAAAGTAAAGAAAAGAACTGAAGATTAGTAATGTAACCCGTCAATGGTAGAACATTGAGACAGGAGGCAGGCAACTGGAAAGTATTGATTTATTCTGAACTATTTGAGTAGAAAAAGAAATACATTGTTGTCCTGCCTTTTATCTTTGCTGGCATGAAAACAGGAGGAAGAGAGATGGAAAATTCATTAGTTGGTTTAGAAATGTATCGTGAGATTATGGGAGAGGAATCAATCAAGAACATTGATTACTCAAATCCAGAGCATTTACAATTTATTTATCAGTTATGTGGTGGTGAAGCAAGATTAAGAGATGAATTACCCGAATTTTATTGTCTGCTGCACGATATGGTTAACCTGTACGGGGAACAGGATATCGCATCATACAAGACATTGATGCAATACCCAGAGTCGGAAAGAAATATACCAACAGATTGCATTGTATCAGCATATTACAGTCAGAAAGAGTCAGAAAATGTTTTGGTAGAAGCATTCGGTAATTTCACACAAAGTGTACCAGGGATACCAATAAGATATATTTATGCCTTTGTAAAAGTTTATCAAAATGGTGTTCTTTTGTTAGATATCTGTGATGGTGTCGACAATGTAAATCAGATGAGGGTTGTTGGGGAAATACCAAAGGAATCTCTGGATAAGGAATTTCCATTAGAAGGATATGTTACATATATGTGGGCAGATGGTACTACAATGAAAACACAGGAACAAAAAATAGAGAATCTTTATACTTCAAGTATATATGGTTATGTAAGTGATACGAAACTGAAAGACCCAATGAGTAAACACAATAGAAATGACGTTGTTGTTACATATAATAGAAATCCAATGCATGGAGAGATTGTGGATTATAATTATACTGCCGGTAGTATAGATGGAAAGGATGAACTGGTATTAGATGTTTCTTTTGAAACAACATTGAAAGATGTAAATTTTATGGGCGTCAGTGATAAAAATTTCTTTCTGCGTGCAGATTTTGCAAACATAGGGTCAGCGCAATACAAAAAGACAGATCAATTCGTCTATAATAATTGCTTTAGCAAAGATGGAGACAAAGTTATCTTTAAGCTGAATCCTATTGCATGGGGAATTCCTATTGAGTTTGGTAAATTGGATTACCTTAGCAGGATGCATATCACAGGCTGTATACCATTTATAGTAAGGGGAATTAAGAATACAAATTTTTATGGAGAGGTACAGATTATGCTTCATGAGACTGCCCCGGTGAAAGGGGAAGATTGCAGAACATATCCAATCGAACTGCTGTGGGGCTGTCTGGCTGCAGGAACACAGATTACAATGGCAGATGGAGTTACAAAGAATATCAGTGATGTAATAATTGGAGATATGGTTCTTGGCAAAGATGGTAAGGCAGATAAAGTTATCAATACATGGACAGGGACAGAAGAAAAAGAACTGGTATGTATCGAAATGGAGAATGGGAAAAGACTTAGATGTACGGAAGGTCACCCAATTGCCACAGACAGGGGATATGTAAAAGCAAGAGAATTGAATGGCAGTTATAAGCTGATAGATGAGAATGGGGAATATATCCAAATCTGTGGCATGTATCCTGTCGTAGAAAAAAAGGTGTATAACCTGGATATTGAAACAGACGAGGAAGGCGGAGCTTTCTTTGCAGAAGGAATATTGGTGGGAGATAATGCGATGCAAAATCATTTGAATATTACACATGGGGAGAATGAATTGACATCGCTGCAGCTTGAAATGAAAAAATTGATAAATATGTAGGAGGAAAGATATGGAAAATGTAAATAAGAGAAGCTATTATGCACTAAAATTTGAAGATAATTCCTATGCAATGATTGATCCTTTTACGGATTTTTCTCTATGTGGAGGCAATCCGTTTACTTTATTACTGATGTTTCTTCCATTACAGAGCGAAATGAGTATATGTCTGCTGAAGCAGGAAGGAGCTTTCGAAATAAGCTATCAAAATTCCATATTGTATTATAAGGCAAACGGAATGGAAGATATTGTGATTTCAGGAATCGATCCGTTAGTTGGAAAGTGGAATTCCTTAACGATTACATACGATGGATCGGTTAGAAAAGTGTATTATCAGGGGTTGCTTGCGTATAAGGAAGAAAAACCAACGGAATTTTGTACAAATGAAAATGAAATTATTATTGGACAGGAATTCTGGGGATATATGCGTAAATTCTGCTGTTTTGATTCTGCTCTTAACTTGGAGGAAATAGGAGAGGTTTTGTACGACACATGCAGTGAATCCAGAAAATCAGAAGCTGTATTATATTTTGATTTTTCAAGACAAAATCCTATTGATTATGGCAGATTTCATAAAAAAATCAGAATGGTAAATTATACACATGAGGTCAATCTGGCTAGAACATTACAAGTAAATAAAAATGGATATGTTCAGGCATTAGAATCAGAAAGTGGAAAGTATGTCCAGCTATTTCAGGATGGCTATACACTATTTGGCAAAATATATCTGAATCTCTCAATACGAAAAGAAACCATTTTATTCAATTATGGAGAAGAAAGTGGAATCACACTGGGAATAAAAAATGAGACCACAGGTTCAACATTATTTTTTGATTATTTTGGAGAGAGGATTGTGTCAACATCTGTATTACCTATGGATCAGTGGGTTGATATAGCTGTAACTGTGGCAGCCACCGAAACAGGTGTTACAATTATGCTATATGCAGATGGCGAGCTCATAGGTGATACCATAATAGACACAGGCAGAACGGAAAGAAGCGTAGCTTCTGCATACAGGCTGACGTTAGGAAATAAAATGGCAGGTGGAAGAGTCAGTCAGGAAACAACTTTTGACGGCTATATGGATAGCTTTTGTGTATTTAACTATCCTCTCACAAAAGAAACACTTGGAAGCTTTGTCAGCACGCCTCCTTATATTTTTAATCATGGAATAGAGATGATGTTCCCTTTCTATAGCGGAAGTGTGGTAGATGATGTGTCTATGGCATCAATCGATCTCATAAATGCGGAAATCAATCTGCAGGAAGGAACACAGGACTTTGAGGAGGTCAATCCTGTTTCTTATGTAGAGGAAACAGAACCATCTGAATTGAGTGCTTATGAGAAGTGGGAGGCAACATTTGCAGCAGTTCTTGTAACATCCTATATTTTTGCCCAAACGGGTATAAAACCCACGACTGGATTTACAGGTGAATCAATGCTGACAAATGGAGCATTAAAGTTTTCCCATAATGAATTAGCGTCGCTGCCTTCTGTTAAGAATGCGGTAGTAAATTTTAGGGATGTTCCGGAAGAAGACATAGTCAACGTATTTAATGAAATCAGGTTCAGGGGAGAAATGCCGGCTGTGGAAGAAATCTTTTATGGAGGAGCAGGTCTGGGAACCCAGATTGCAGCAGCTACAGGCGGAGGAACAGCAGCAGCTTCAGCAGGTGGACAAATCCCGGCTGTCATAATATCCCTTGGATGTCTGACGGCTATTGGAGCGGCAGCATTAAGTCTGGTGAGTGTATTTGCTGAGGAGGACCCTCCATGTGACGCAGAAGAGGAAATCAGTATCAGTTCAATCAGTTTTCACTATCCAGACCAAGGTGGTAAGTATGATTATGGCACTAAATCTATTCCGGTATCAGTTAGACCATTTTCAAAGCCAGACCTGTATGAGAAATCTATTCGCCAGGGCAGGGAATGGGAGAAAGTAGATAATAAAATTGAAACTTATCCGATATGCTACATACGAAGTCTTGCCGATACTCTAAAAATAAAAGTTGTGTTTGCCTATAATAGCGTAAATTCCAGTACTACATTTACAGGTAAGATAGGTGCCAAAATATCTGTTATCGATCATAAATCCAGTAAAAGGGTTGCATTGGGGGATGTAAAGAGCAAGGAAGTGACGATACTGTCTGGGGAAGAAGTCGAGATAGAGTATGAATTGAACAATAATAATCTGAAAGATGAAAGACTGGGATTTGTGCATTTTACATGGCAGTGGATTATTGAAGATACAAAAACTGTGATTGGAACCAGCAGCCATGATGTGTATGTGGTTAATGATAAGCCAGTTCTGCCATGGGATTATACCTCGGATGATGTGGATCTTGTTCTGTCACAGGAAATGCTGTTGCTATGGAAGGATGTTACAGAAGCAACAGGCGAGATTACATCATGTAGTGCAGAAATTCTTGGCCAGAAAATAGTACCTGGCATCTATAATTGTGGAAAATTTGAATATGAAACCACAAGTGAAAATGAAAATTGTATAGGTAACTATTCAACAGTAGACAGCGTAGTTTTACGTCCAATGTTCTATAAAAAAAATATGGAAAATGACTATTTTTGTAATTCTGGAACAGGGCTTAAAATGACAAGTCTTGATCTTGCCTGCCTGGTGGAAACATTGTTTGCATGCAATGGAGTAGGAATAAATGTTACAAAAGTATCATCAACATTGAAGGTAATACCTATCGCTTATAAGGATGGAGAAGAAAATGTTGAGACTGTTTCCAAAACTCCTATATATTTTAATGATGTAATACCGGTTGGCAAAGAAGAAAGAAGGATGTTAACAGAGGTATTTCACTTTTCATCAGCGATTGTGGATTCGTTGGTAAAAGATGATATTTGCAGCTATGCGAATTCACGAATGATTGACCCTTCCTTTGCAATATTAAAAGAGGATGCCTTGACGTATACAAACACAATAACTTTTTCGAAAAGTATTGGTGATATTGTTAACGACACATCTGAAAAAAACTATTATAGGGAAATGCTATTCAATGCATATACATTTTGCAATATTGATCTTTATTATAATACTCTAATATTTTCAGATAGACCCAATACGCTGAAAACCGTATATGGGGAATTAAGAGAAAACTGTGAGATGATCACAGGCGCCTGTTATGTAGACGGAGTATTTATATATGATGGAAGACCGAATTTTGTCACCGAAGTGAGTAATGTGTTAGCGACAGAGGGCGGAACCAAACATCGATGTCATCAAATAAGCTTTGAATCGATTAAAATAATAATATTAGAAATATTGACAATAGCAATACATGGTGATCCTTCTAATATGGGTGGGGAATTAGGTGCTTTATTAGATTTATTGCATATTTCAAATGGTATTAAATATGATGATACGATTACTAATAGTTTGTATCAATGTTCTGAAAGAAATATAGTAAACATGATAAATGAAATGACAAATTACTATAACGGTACAGGTCATAAAATCGCAGGGGTATTAAATGCGATAGATGCATTGATGGTTTCCTTTAATTCGCAATTAAACAATTTAAGAGTTGGTATTCCGTCATGGAATGAATCAATAGGGGAATTATATGATTGTGTAGGCTGGAAAACAATATTATATGATAATGGCGGCAAACAAATTGGTGCCATATGTAATTTGCAAGAGAAAAGTAATGTAGATGCTATTCCAGTAAAATATAGCTATGAAACGACTCTTTCAGATCAGGATATTGATAAAATAAAAAAATTAGTAGAGCTTAGTAAACAAATGTACGGAGATAAGACTTTATTGGACAAAGCAAAAATATCTATACCAGTATACAATTATGGGTGTGAAGATAATATATTAACTAATCTTTTAGGTTCATCAAATAATACGTGGCAGTTCATACAAAAAACAAGGATAGGGACTGTGAGATGTGATTTGTTAATAAAAGGGTGATACTATTAGAGGGTATGCTATCTTATATAAATAGATAAATAAATAATCCTGAAAGTAAGCTGGTAAATTGTGATTTAACAAAGACTAAGCTTCTTATAAAAATGTCATTTTCGTAATATACAGATGATGACCGAATTGTTTTGGGAGATAGATTACAATTTTTAATAGTTCCATTTGGCCTCCCTACATATAAAAATAATACACAAGCATAAGCTGAATGATTTGTCAAGTACAAATTATGCTGGGCAAGTCGTCTTTTTTCGTACTGGAAAAAGGATATTATTTCTTATAAAATAGTATTGACAAAATAAAAAATGTCGTTCCTGATACTGCTAAGGAAATGAGGAGGTGTATTTCACTTTATTTACGCAGAGGAGGAATTATAACAATGAGCAAACCTCACGTTATACATGATTACCAACTAAATATAAATTAATTTATGGAGGATTTGAGAGAATGAAACAGAAATTGAAGCGAAAGCTATTGGCAGGGATATTATCCGTCTGCATGATTTTCCAGACAGCGGGCATGGTGCCGGTTTATGCTGTGGAAAGCAAAGCAATAGTAGAGCAAGACAGTGAAGAAACCGTAGAGGAGGTAGTCGAAGCAGCGAAGGAAGAAGCGTCCGGATCAGCGGAAGAGGAGGCAGCTGGAGCAGCGAAGGAAGAAGCTGCTGGAGCAGGTAAAGAGGAAGCCACTGGGGAAACAATCCAGGGGGCAACCGAAGAGAACAAGGAGGAAACCACCGGAGAAACAATCCAGGAGGCAACCGAAGAGATTAAAGAGGAAACCACCGGAGAAACAATCCAGGAGGCAACCGAAGAAACTACAGAGGAATCGACCGAGGAAACTACCGAGCCGGTTACCGAGGAAGCCACGGAGAGCGAGGCACAGGAAAAGGTATGTCTTTGTGATCCAGTTGTTTTGGGCGAAGGCGTGCATACCAATGCGAAGTGCCCTTATTATAAGATAACTGAGATAGCAGAGGAAGAGCAGACCTCAGTAGAGAAGCTCATCGCCATGATTGATGCTCTGCCGAATGCAGATGAAATCACTCACGAGAATCGTGAAACCGCACAAACTGACTTTGAAGCGGTGTGGAAACTGTATGAAGCTCTGTATGAGGATGAAACGATAGAAAATCTGGATGAGCAAATCGGTGAAACACGCATGGCGAAGCTGATAGCACTGCGTGAGGTGCTGCTTGATATGGTGACCCTGGCAGAAGGAGAAGTCTATGCGGTGTATGAGGAAGGTACATTCTATGCTGCAACAGCCGATGCCCCTACAGTGGCAACAGCTACAGAGATTCCTGAAGAAGGAAAGAAAACCATTCAACACCTGTATAGCGACGATGTTAGTGTACCTGGCAAATTAATGTATATGGAGGAGGGCGGCGGCAGCAGTCTACAGACAGTTATCATGCCAAATGCAGAATCCATAGGGGCTAGGGCATTTTGGGTTTGTGAGAAGCTTACCAGTGTAGAGCTGCCAGTGGCAATTACCATAGGGAATGATGCATTTAGCGGCTGTTTGAAGCTTACCAGTGCAGGGCTGCCGGCGGCAACTACCATAGGGGATTATGCATTTTTTAACTGTAGCGGTCTTACCAGTGTAGAGCTGCCCACGGCAACTACCATAGGGGATCGTGCATTTGCGTACTGTAGCGGTCTCACCAGTGTAGAGCTGCCGGTGGCAACTGCCATAAGGGATTATGCATTTGTGTCCTGTATCGATCTCACCAGTGTAGAGCTGCCGGCGGCAATTAGTATTGGGAACTATGCGTTTGATAGCTGTTCTGCATTAAATAGTCTTAAACTGGGTACCACACCACCCACATCAGTCGGTGCGAATGCTTTTGCGAATGGCTCGGAGAGCTCTAATCCACGTAAGCTAACCATTCTGGGAGCTTCGGAGATAGCTGACGATGCTATCCGGGCATATAAGGCTGTTGACGATGGTAACACAGGAGATAAATTTTGGTACGGCTGGACGCTGCCGACTACACTTGTTTCGCCTTCTACAGGGACACTTAAGATTACATCCGGTAATACGGAGGCTGAATATCTTGAAGATAATACGATCACATTGACGGCTACGCTGGAAAAGGCACCGACAAAGGCAAGAACTCTGTCACTGACGGAGAACGAAATTGTACTTATGGATGGCGGAACACAGCTTGGTACAGTACAGAAAGCTATCAAAGGCCCCGATGGCAAGTGGACAGCTACCTTCACTAATATAAACACAAACACCTGGGAGGGTGGAAAGCATAGGATTACTGCTCAGTTTGCAGGTAATACAGATCTGAACAGTGCAAAAGCAAGCACTGTAGTTACGATTACTCCGTTAGAACAGAAAGAGTTGAAGATAGAAGGTGTTCCAGCAACGGCAACGTACGGAGATCCTATAAACCTGTCTGTCAGCGGTGGAACCGGAGACGGCAAAGTGACCTATGCCAGCAGTAATTCATGGGTAATCGGCATCAACAGTACAGAAAGCGGTACAACGGCAATCATCCGTAACGCTGGTACTGCCACCATTACGGCAACCAAATCCGGAGGTAAGAATTATAAAGATGCAACGGCAACGGTAACTATTACAGTTTCTCCGGCAGCACCTACTCTTACCTGGGAAGAGACAGCCCAAAGTACCACCTATACTGGCAGTCCTATTCTGCAAAGTGTGTTGAAAAAGCCAGTAGTTAGGCTGTTAGAGGGCGATACCTACAACAGAACCATCCAGTACGCCTACAAGGATATCGGTGGTCTGACAAGAGGACTGTTTGCAGGCTATATTGACGGACTTCCTACTGATGCAGGCAAGTATGAAATCAAGGCATATATTGCGGCAGGGGGTAACTATACAGCGGCGGAAAGCACTAATACCATGAAGCTGACGGTGGACAAATTTACCCCGACACTTAAAATCAACACCATGACGGGCAAAACCTATGACGGTACAGCCGTTGCTAACCCAACAGCGAAGCAAATGACCATCGAAGGTGCAAGTTATGCAGATGTAAAGTTTACTTATAGTAATAACAGCAGCATGACTGGTTCGCAGGCTGTTCCACCGAAGGATGTAGGTACCTGGTATGTGCAGGCATTTATAGAGGAAAATGCGAATACCAAAGCTGTAAAAAGTGCAGCGGTAAAATTTACGATTAGTAAGGCATCTGCTACTGAACCTGATACAGACGGAGGAAGCGGATCCGGCGGCAGTAGTAACAGCGGATCCGGCGGCAGTAGTAACAGTGGTTCCGGCTCCAACACGATTGATGCAGACATACCTGCTGCTCCAATGACCACGGTCGCTGATGTGAAGCCGGTGGTGGATAAGAATGGTAATGCGACAATAGCCATCACAGACAATAAGATAGAGGATGCGATTAAAAAGGCACAGGATGAGGCTAAGAAAAACGGTACAACAGCCAATGGTATTGCCATAGTAATCAATGGAGCAACAGATAAGATCATAAATAACATTACAGCAGAATTGCCCAAATCAGTACAGGATAAGTTAATTGCGTCAGGCGTGAAAAATGTGACGATTCAGAGTGGTGCTGTGGATATATCCATTGATTTGGAAGCCTTGAAGGAGATTAGAGGCACCGCAGCCAGTGATGTTAATATAACGGCAGCGAAGATGGACAACAGTAAACTGTCAGCAGAAGCACGAAAAGCAGTTGGAAATCATCCGGTATTTGATTTCAAAGTGACCGGAGCAAATGGTAAGATAATTTCAGACTTCGGAAAGGGCAGCGTATGCATTGCTATTCCGTATATTCTCGCCGAGGGTGAGAAAGCAGGCAATATAGTAGCAGTGCATATCACTGATGCAGGCAAAGTGAAATATATCCGCTCCTCCAGCTACAATGAGAAAAGTGGGAAGCTGCTGTTGATAACCAATCATTTCTCCATCTACGGTATAGCGTACAAAGCAGATACCGCAGCAACAACTTTTAGCGACATCGCAGATCATTGGGCAAAGGAAAGTATAGAATTTGCAGTGGTTCGTGACCTGTTCACAGGCACAGGAATGACTCTGGTCAGTGGCTGTATTATGAGAATGGTACAGTTGTGACTGGGAAAAAGATAGACGGTAAGAACATTCTCAGCATTCTGAATAAGGGTGATGCATAGAAAGTACCGAAAAGTGAACAAAAGCTATATTCAGAAATCCATAACTGGTATGGCTAAAAATAATTAAAATGGATATATGGAACATACCATTCGTATGCAATACTATGAAAAGAGAATTCTCTTCATGGTGTTGCATACTTTTTTTGCGCGATTAAGCAGACTAGACATGGAGAAATATGATTTATCATGCTGGCATGAATAAATCAATATTACGACATGGATAGGAGCAACGCGAACGAGAGACCGCAGATCTTGAGTCTGCTTAATCAAGATGGGACGCCATCAGCAATAAAAGTATTGAGAACAGAAAAGCAATAAGAATAGAAGAGCAATAGGAACAGAAGAGCAATAAGAGCAGAAAAGCAATGAGAACAGAAAAGCAATGAAAACAGAAAAGCAATGAAAACAGAAAAGCGATGAGAACAGAAAAGCAATGAGAACAGAAAAGCAATGAGAACAGAAAAGCAATAAGAACAGAAAAGCGATGAAAAGGACAGGTGAGAATATGAATACCAACAACAGATATGAATTGAATAAAGAGCTGGCACAGATGTTAAAGGGTGGCGTCATCATGGATGTTACCACACCGGAGCAGGCAAAGATCGCCGAGGAGGCGGGTGCCTGTGCAGTGATGGCACTGGAACGGATACCGGCAGATATCCGCGCAGTGGGCGGTGTGGCACGTACCAGTGATCCGAAGATGATCAAGTCCATTCAGAAGGCAGTGAGCATTCCGGTCATGGCAAAGGCGCGAATCGGACATTTCGTGGAGGCACAGATTCTGGAAGCCATAGAGATCGACTATATTGATGAGAGCGAAGTCCTCTCACCAGCGGATGATGTCTATCACATTGACAAGACCAGATTTCAGGTGCCCTTCGTGTGTGGAGCAAAGGATCTGGGCGAGGCACTGAGACGTATCAGCGAGGGCGCATCTATGATCCGTACCAAGGGAGAACCCGGAACGGGGGATGTGGTGCAGGCAGTGCGTCATATCCGCATGATGAACCGCCAGATTGCCAAGGTGGCAGCGGCATCAGAGGATGAGCTGTTCCACATTGCCAAGGAACTGGAAGTGCCCTACGATCTGGTGCAGTATGTACATGTTCATAAGAGACTTCCGGTGGTGAACTTTGCAGCGGGCGGCGTGGCAACACCGGCAGATGCAGCCTTGATGATGCAGTTGGGCGCAGAGGGCGTCTTTGTGGGATCAGGTATTTTCAAATCCGGCAATCCACAGAAAAGGGCGGCAGCCATTGTGAAGGCTGTGACGAATTACGACAATCCCAAGATTCTGGCAGAACTTTCCGAAGATCTCGGGGAAGCCATGGTGGGCATCAACGAAAGTGAGATAGAACTTCTCATGGCAGAGCGTGGAAAGTAGAATCAGGATGCAAAGATTAGAACCATATAAATAAAGATAAGCAATGATATAGGGGGCGTAAGAATGGTCTGGAAAGGCAGGGAGAAAAGATGAAAATTGCAGTGTTGGCATTGCAGGGCGCATTTATAGAGCATGAACATATCCTGGAAAAGCTGGGAGCAGAGGTACTGGAGATTCGCAATCTCACGGATTTGGAACAACCCTTTGATGCACTGGTGCTACCGGGGGGAGAGAGTACGGTCATGGGCAGACTTCTGCGTGAGGAACAGTTATTGGAGCCTTTGCGGGAGAAGATACAGGCGGGCATGCCGGTACTTGCTACCTGTGCCGGATTGATACTGCTGGCGGCACACAGTTCCAACGATGATCGCGTATACTTTGGAACGATGCCTGTTACGGTAAAGCGGAATGCCTATGGCAGACAGCTTGGCAGCTTTGAGACAAGTGGCATGATAGCCCATGTGGGAAATTTCCCCATGCGATTTATCAGAGCACCTTATATAGAAGAGACAGGGGAAGGTGTAGAAGTGCTGGCCACTGTGGAGGGTAAAGTGGTGGCAGCGCGATATGGCAATCAGCTCGGGCTGGCATTTCATCCCGAGCTGACACAGGATACAGGGGTGCATGCATATTTTCTCCGCATCATTTCGGACGCTAATGCAATAGGATAAGAACTGCGAAATCCTGTAAATAACACTTGACGGCATAAGAATTCTCCTTTATACTTTTAAAATAATAAAACCTATCAAGATAGTAGGAAATTGAAAACGAAAAATTATGGATTAAGAGAAAAAGATAAGATAATGCATAAGATAAGAGACAGAGGACAGTTCAAAAGATAGGACAGAAGACAGGTCAAAAGGTATAGGTTAAAAGATAAGGGAGAATGAAGCATATGGATATTAATACACAATGTATTCATGGAAAAAATGAGAGAAATGATGCTACAGGAGCAGTCACATTTCCAATCTATCAGACAGCCACATTCGCACATCCCGGCATGGGACACAGCACGGGATATGACTACTCCAGGACACAGAATCCCACCAGACAGCAGTTGGAAGAGACCGTTGCATTACTGGAAAAGGGCGTGGGAGCCATCGCCTGTGCCTCTGGAATGGCAGCCATCACAGCCGTGATGGAACTGTTCTCTCCCGGTGATCATATCGTGATATCGGATGATTTGTATGGCGGTACTTATCGGTCCTTTCATAAGATCAATGAGAAGAATGGAATCAGCTTCACTGCGGTCAATACCAGCAATCTGTCAGAGGTAAACAGGGCAATGCAGGAAAATACCAGGGCAGTCTATATCGAAACTCCTTCCAATCCCATGATGCAGGTGACGGATCTGGCAGGAGTCGCTAAGATCGCAAAGGAACATCAGGCATTGCTCATCGTGGACAATACTTTTCTCACGCCGTATTTTCAGCGTCCCATAGAGCTGGGCGCCAATATTGTAGTACATAGTGGGACCAAATATTTGTGTGGACACAATGATACTCTGGCTGGATTTATTGTGGTAGACAATGAAGTATTGAATAGGAAAATAAGAGAAATTTATAACACCACGGGAGCCTGTCTTGCCCCAATTGACAGTTGGCTTCTCACCAGAGGTATCAAGACGCTGGGGGTCAGACTGGAGAGACAGCAGGAGAATGCGCTGGCGTTGGCAAGGTGGCTGGGGCAGCAATCCTGGGTGGAGAAAGTCTATTATATCGGACTACCGGAACACCCGGATTATGAACTGTCCATGAGACAATCCTACGGATTTGGAGCCATGATCTCCTTCACTACGGACACACAGGAGCGGGCTATCCGCATATTGGAGCATGTGGAGATCATTCAGTTTGCCGAGAGCCTTGGAGGGGTGGAATCTTTGATTACATACCCAATGACCCAGACCCATGCCGCCATCCCCCAGGAGATTCGGGAAGCAAAGGGGATCAACGATCGACTCCTTCGCCTCTCAGCAGGCATCGAGGGCATAGAAGATCTGCTGGAAGACCTCCGACAGGCAGCAGAAAATAGGACTTGATTACAAGATATGATAAATAAAGTGAGAAAAGGGATTGACAAATGTTTCCAACTCATATATCATACTAAACATAGCAAACAAGTAGGAAATAAGAACACAAAACAAAAAGTAAGAATTAAGAGATTAAAAAGAGAAAAATCAGAAAAATGAAAAATAAAAGAAGGAGGATGCACTATGAAACACACAATCAAATTTGACCACAAAGGAAAATTGTCACACATGTGTTGCTGTATGAACTGTTCTCAACAGAATACAGTGATAGTCCATGCACGAACAATACCTTGTTTCGTAAGGCATCTTCCCATGATGTGACCCATATGTGTGATGCGGGTGAAAGCCTGACACAGTCTCATCATAAGAATACCCATATATCTGAAAGAGGCAGGAGCATGAGCGCACCTGTCTTTTTTGCATCTAAAAGCAGTAATTAGGGTAATTGAAAAGAAAGAATAAAAAAGAAAAAATAAAGAAGAAAAATAAAGAAGAAAAAATAAAGAATTAAAAAATAAAGAATTAAAAAATAAAGAATTAAAAAATAAAGAAGAAAAAATAAGATATTAAAATGAAATAATCAAATAAAAAAATGGAAAATCAAAGGAGAAAAAACATGAGCGAATTAAAGGAAAGAAATTTAAGATTTGAGACAAAACAATTACACGTAGGTCAGGAACTTCCAGATCCTGTGACAGATTCCAGAGCGGTTCCCATCTATCAGACATCCTCCTATGTATTCCGTAACAGCCAGCATGCAGCAGACCGTTTTGGGTTAAAGGATGCGGGAAATATCTACGGCAGACTGACAAATCCCACAGAGGATATCTTTGAGCAGAGAATCGCCGCATTGGAGGGCGGGGTCGCAGCTCTGGCGGTGGCATCCGGTGCAGCCGCAGTGACCTATACCATCCAGAATCTTGCTCTCCGGGGAGACCACATCGTGGCAGCGAAGAATATCTATGGCGGTACCTACAATCTCCTGGCACATACCCTAGTGGATTATGGTGTGGAAGCTACCTTCGTAGATCCACTGGATGTATCTGCTTTTGAAAATGCCATTCAGGAAAATACAAAAGCACTCTACATAGAGACTTTGGGAAATCCCAATTCCGAGGTGGCTGATATTGAAGCCATCGCAAAGGTGGCACATGCCAATGGAATTCCATTGGTCATCGACAATACCTTCGGAACACCATACTTGATTCGTCCTATTGAATACGGTGCAGACATCGTGGTTCATTCCGCTACAAAGTTCATCGGCGGTCATGGAACGACCATCGGAGGTGTGATCGTGGATGGGGGTAAATTTGACTGGAGAGCATCTGGAAAATTCCCACAGCTCACAGAACCTAATGAAAGCTATCATGGAATCAGTTTCGTGGATGCAGCAGGTCCAGCAGCCTTTGTCACCAGAATCCGTGCCATATTACTTCGTGATACAGGTGCAACACTTTCACCCATTCATGCGTGGATATTCCTGCAAGGCCTGGAAACATTATCTTTACGTGTAGAGCGCCATGTGGAGAACACGTTAAAAGTAGTGGAATTCCTGCAGCAACAGCCTCTGGTGGAGAAAATCAATCACCCATCTGTCACGGAAGACCCGGAGCAGAAACGCCTTTATCAGAAATATTTCCCTAATGGCGGTGGTTCTATCTTTACCTTTGAGATCAAGGGAGATGCTAAGAAGGCACAGGACTTTATTGATCAACTAAAGCTCTTTTCATTACTGGCAAATGTGGCAGATGTGAAATCCTTAGTCATCCATCCCGCATCCACCACCCATGCAGAATTAAATGAGCAGGAGCAGCTGGATCAGGGCATCAGGGAAAATACCATCCGCCTGTCCATTGGTACAGAAAATATCCAGGATATTCTGGAAGACCTGAGAGAAGCTTTTCGGGCAGTCTCATAAGTGATTTATGAGAGATCAGTAGATTCCATATAACATAGAAGATAATACATCTGCCATGATGGGAGAACCTCAAAACTGCTCCCCAAAATCATCACGGCAGATGTATTTTTCTATATGCCCCAAAGCCAAAATGTGATATTATATTCCCAGGTCATGAAACAGCCAGAATCATGTCAATTTATTCATTGATAGCAAATTTAAGATGGGCTGATGTTCAATAATTTGTGGCAAGTTTTCAATGAAAACTTGGCATGTAGCGTCAGCCCATTTGCGAAGCAAATTTAAGATGGGCTGATGTTCAATAATTTGTGGCAAGTTTTCAATGAAAACTTGGCATGTAGCGTCAGCCCATTTGCGAAGCAAATTTAAGATGGGCTGATGTTCAATACTAACAAGGGGGTAGTCAGCATGAAAAAGATTATTTTAGGAAATACCGCATTACAGGTGCCACAGGTGGTGGTAGGCTGCATGCGTTTTGACAATATGTCATTGCAGGATATGAATCATTACATTCATACAGCAATGGACATGGGAGCCAGCTTTTTTGACCACGCGGATATCTACGGCGGTGGCAAAAGCGAGGAAATATTTGGACAGGCATTTCAGTCAGACACTTCTCTGAGAAGGGAAGATATGATCATACAGTCCAAATGTGGTATCAGAAAAGGATACTACGATCTGTCAAAGGACTATATTTTACAATCCGTGGATGGCATTTTGAAACGGTTACAGATGGAGTATCTGGACATCCTGCTCCTGCACCGCCCGGATGCGCTGGTGGAGCCGGAGGAAGTGGCGGCAGCTTTTGAACAGTTGGAGCAAAGCGGTAAAGTGCGTCATTTTGGAGTATCCAATCATAAACCCATGCAAATCGAGCTTCTGAAAAAATGTGTAAAACAGGATCTGGTCATTAATCAGATGCAGTTCAGTATCCCTGTTTCCAATATGGTAGCAAATGGTATGGAAGTGAACATGGAAACAGACGGTGCCATAGACCGTGATGGAAGCGTATTGGATTATAGCAGATTACATGACATCACCCTACAGGCATGGTCTCCATTCCAGATGCCTGGCTGGAGGGGTGTATTCCTGGGAAACGAAGCGTACCGGGAATTAAATGAGAAGATACATGTACTTGCGGAAAAATATCAGGTGAGCGATACCGGCATTGCTGCGGCATGGATCATGAGACATCCTGCAAAGATGCAGCTCATCGCCGGAACCACCAACGAAGGCAGATTACAGGAGATTGTGGATGCAAGCCATATTACCCTTACCAGAGAAGAATGGTATGAACTGTATTTGGCAGCAGGACATCCACTGCCATAGAGAGAATATTAGTATAGGAACAATAGTATAGAAGGAATGTTTCACACAGTGGGACGGAACAGAGAGGAATTACTATGAATTTTACACAGATCCATCACGTGGCCATCATTGGCAGTGATTATGAGAAATCGAAGTATTTTTATACAGAACTTCTGGGATTTTCCATTATCAGGGAGAATTACAGACCGGAAAAGCAGGACTATAAGATTGATCTGGCACTGGGAGATTGCGAACTGGAACTGTTCATCATACCAAGTAGTCCGGGTAGACCCAGTTATCCGGAGGCCTGTGGTCTGCGTCATCTCGCTTTTAAAGTGGCATCTGTGGAGGATACGGTCAGAGAACTGAGAGAGAAAGGCATTGAGACAGAACCCATTCGTGAGGATACCTTCACAGGGGAGAAAATGACCTTTTTTGCTGATCCCGACGGACTTCCACTGGAGATTCACGAGTAATATACAGAAGAAGGAAGAGTGAAATCAATGCGTGAAATGGAATTTAAAATGGAACGACACGGACTGTTGGAGAAAGGACAGGAGGTAACTGTGACGGAGGGCGTGCTTCCCAGCAATTACTACTATGTCATTGATCCATCCCTCGCCATGTCGGGGAATTATCCCTTTCGGGAACAACTCAAGTCCAGAAAGGGGATTGTGAAAGAGATCACAGAGAACGCCCGGGGCTTCTATGTCACCGTAGAATTTCAGGAGGAGCCTTAAATAAATGGGATACCGAATATCCTTCACGATGGTTTCAAAAGAAACTGATTTATGTATACGGATGCCAAACTGGAGGTAAATGTATTGAAATATACAGACACAAAGATTGCAGACGTGGAAGAAAATAATTTACCTTTCAAGGCTGAAAAATCACGATAAAGATTGAAAACTGTTGCTTTGTGGGGTAGAATGTACTTTATCGGGTCAACGTATGAAACAAATGATAGCTAAGAGCAATACACAGCATAAGAGGAGGAACTATAGTATGAGAAAAGTAAGCACAGAAAAAGCACCGGCAGCAATTGGACCTTATTCACAGGCGATCATCGCAGATAAATTTCTGTTTGCATCAGGACAGATTCCTATCAATCCGGCAACGGGAAACGTGGAGACTGTGGGCATTACAGATCAGGCAGAGCAGGTCATGAAAAATATTGGGGCAGTTCTCACAGAGGCTGGAACAGATTATACCAAGGTGGTAAAGACTACCTGCTTCCTGTCAGATATGGCAGATTTTGCAGCATTTAATGCAGTTTATGGCAAATATTTTACAGAGAATCCAGCCAGAAGCTGCGTGGCAGTAAAGCAGCTGCCAAAAGATGTGACCTGTGAGGTGGAAGTCATCGCTTACCTCGCTTAATGGATAATTTTGTGTGGTAAAATATTTAGTATAGAAGTGAGAATTTATATGATTAACAGGAATAATAGCAATAATGACCATAAGAAAAACATTGTATTGATTGGTATGCCGGGATCAGGTAAGAGCACTGTAGGAGTGGTGCTTGCCAAGAACCTGGGATACCATTTTACTGATTCAGATATTCTGATACAGGATCAGTATGGAAAATTACTACATGAGATCATAGAGGAACGTGGCGTAGAGGGTTTCTGGAAGGTGGAGAATGACGTGAATGCATCCATACAGGAGCAGAACAGCGTTATTGCCACTGGCGGAAGCGCCATCTATGGAGCGGAAGCAATGGAGCATTTGAGAGATATTGCAGTGGTTGTTTATCTGAAATTATCCTACCCGTCTATTGAGGCACGCCTGGGAGATCTGAATAAGAGAGGTGTCACACTGAAAGAGGGACAGACGCTTTACTCCCTGTATGAGGAGAGAGTGCCCCTCTATGAAAAGTATGCCCATATGACCATCGACTGTGAGGAGAAGGAAATCCGTGATGTTGTGGCGGAGATTGCTTCCATTATGGCATGAGATGGAGATTAAATCAGCTCCTAGAGCGTAAATCAGAATCAGGTAAATTACCGAGTGATGTGGTAAACGGGATAAAACTTTTATATATGAAATATGCAGAAAACAGTAATTTGAAAATACGAAAATATAAACTAGGAGAAATAGAATTTGCATGAATAGAAAAAGAATGATCAGCAATTTTCTGCTGTTAGTGACAGCGGTTATCTGGGGTGTTGCTTTTGTGGCGCAAAGCGTTGGAATGGATTACATAGGACCCTGTACCTTTGCTTTTTCCAGATTTCTCATAGGCGGAATCATGCTCCTGCCAGTGATTAAAGTGATGGATCATAATCGCAGGAAAAATGCATCCCGGGAAGACTATATCAATGTACGCGTAAAGAAAATCATGGAATCATCGGAGATGACGTCGGAGAAAGACATTCTGAAAAAAGCAGAAAAAGAACAGTGGAAACTCACCGTCACAGCAGGTATCTGCTGCGGGCTGGCACTGAGCACGGCAAGTCTGGCACAGCAGTATGGAATCATGTATACGTCCGTGGGAAAAGCGGGATTTATTACCACATTATATATTATCATCGTCCCTTTGCTGGGATTATTTGTACGGAAAAAGATTCCGGTGAAGGTATGGATCAGTGCAGCAATCGCCGTGTTTGGTCTCTATATGATCTGCATGTCAGAGACATTTTCACTGAGTAGAGGGGACAGTATGGTATTGCTTTGTGCATTTCTCTTTTCTATCCAGATATTGCTGGTGGATTTTTTTTCACCCAAGGCAGATCCGGTAAAGATTTCCTGCATTCAGTTCTTTACCTGCGCGGTGGTATGTGGAGTTGGAACGCTTATTTTTGAGAATCCAACCTGGGCTGATATGATGGCGGCGGCGGTACCGATTCTCTACGCAGGTGTGATGTCCAGCGGTGTTGCCTACACCCTTCAGGTAGTGGCACAGCGCAACACGGACTCCACAGTGGCATCCCTTATCATGAGTCTGGAGTCTGTAATCGCCACACTGGCAGGCTGGTTCCTGTTGGGACAGCACTTGTCCGTAAAGGAATTGTTCGGATGTGCACTGGTATTTACAGCCATTATATTAGCACAGCTTCCAGATAAATGTGTTATAAAAACAGAGTGTTGATTTATTATGTTATGGGTCACTGCCGAAGGGTTTCCCATACAGAAAATATAATTAAGAAAAAGCTTGACATACTTTCCAAAGTATGTGATACTTATCAAGTAATCAATTTGAATTTTAAAGTCGATCGGTACTCTGAATCACTTTTTTGATTTGGACTGCGATGGGCTTTTTTTATTATCTTTGTAAAATTTTCAAGATGCGAAGCAGTTATGAAACGTAGAAGTAGATGTACGAGATGTAAGATCCACATTGATGCAAATAAAATTAGGAGGTATCGATTATGAATAACGGTACAGTAAAATGGTTCAACTCACAAAAAGGATTTGGTTTTATCACAGCAGACAATGGCGGAGAAGATGTATTTGTACACTTTTCAGCAATCGTAACAGATGGCTTCAAGACTCTTGAAGATGGCCAGAAAGTTACTTATGATGTTGAGCAGGATCCAAAAGATAGCAGAAAATTAAAAGCTATCAATGTACGTGTAGCTTAGATTTAAGACGAATGTTTTAAATCAAGAACATGGAACAGAATAATTGACATATTACGACAAAATAAATATAATTTAGATTGTAAATAATATTTCAAAAGCAAAGGTGCTTTGAGTGATGACTCAGAGCACCTTTTTGCAATTGGATATTTTTACTTTCTTTTTCATTTTTATTGTAGTATCAGCTATCCCCTGATACTAATACCCTAGAACCTCCGTTGCTATAGAAGAATCCCCTAATGTCCCTATAGTAACGGGGTTCAATTCCCTTGAAGTGTAATTTTTAAGATAAGTCATGAATCCTATGTGAGTGTTCATGGCTTATTTTTTGTCCATTTTATGCATGAAAATAGTAAAAAATTACATACTAAGAATAACTATTTGAAGAAAAATCAGGTTATGTGATAATTGAGAAGGAGAGGATCATATGGATTATATCAATGCATTTTGGGTAGGTGGAGTGGTCTGTGCCCTGGTACAGATACTGATGGAGAAGACGAAGATGATGCCGGGCAGGATCATGGTATTATTAGTGTGCACAGGTGCCGTATTGAGTTTTATAGGTTGGTTTGAACCCATGCAGGACTTTGCAGGTGCAGGAATATCTGTTCCACTGCTGGGCTATGGAAATATACTGATGAAGGGTGTGAAAGAGGCAATTGATCAGGAGGGTTTTATCGGTCTGTTCCAAGGGGGATTTAAGGCTGGAGCAGTGGGAACCAGCGCGGCGCTGATCTTTGGATATCTTGCCAGTCTTATTTTTAATTCCAAGATGAAAAAATAAATTGTAATAAAATTTACGTAGATTAATAGAAACACAAGTAGGCAAATTTAGAGTATCTATGGAAAATCATGGATAATAAAGTTATAATGAATACAAAAGAAAAGGAGATGTGATATGAAAGCAACTATAAAAGATATTGCGAAATCGTGTGGAGTTTCTATTTCAACAGTATCAATGGCATTATCTGAAAAGCCAAATCGTATTTCAAAAAAAACGCGTGAATTAGTTCATGAGACTGCAATGAAGATGAATTACCAACCGAATTTGGCGGCGGTCAGTCTGGTAAATAGAAAAAGTAAGATGATTGGAATTGTTGTAAATGATTTAAGAAATACACATATTGCATCTCTCTTTATGGCAATTAATAAAGTGATAACTCCCAGTGGATATTCCATGATTTGTCATGTGTTGAATGAAGAAAATCCAAGTTCAAATATGAAACTGATTAAATTGATAGAATCAGAGAATATTTCAGCACTAATTTGGGCGAAATCTTTGGAAATAAATCATGACCAGGAGAATAAAGAGTTATGTAAATCTATTGAAAGCTTAGGAATACCGGTCATGACAATGGATGATTATCGGTTGGATTGTGCAGGTGCGGCCATATGCTTTGACTATGAACTTGGAGGATATTTGGCAACTAATCATTTGATAAAATATGGACACATAAGAATCGGGTGTGTGACGGGGGAAAAGGATTATAAGGTGACGGAGCAAAGGACAAATGGATATAAAAGAGCACTTGAAGAAGCAGGAATTCCTTTTGAGGAAGGATTAGTATATGAAGGAAATTATACAATGGAGTCTGGCTATAGAGCGTTATCTTATTTAATGGGACAAGGTGTCACGGCAATATTTTCTTTTAACGATGAAATGGCGTTTGGATTATATCAAGCAGCCAGGATGTATGGAATTCGTGTTCCAGAGGATTTATCCATAATAGGATTCGATGATGTTCCCTTTGCTGATGTTATGGAAATACCATTAAGTACAATAAGAGTACCCATTGTGGAAATGGGAAATTACCTTGGAAATGAAATCATACATATTTTAAAAAATGGTGGAATTGGTGACAGGATTAAGAAAATATACAAACCTGATCTTTTGCTGAGAGCAAGTACCAGAAAACAACAATAAAAAAGCTTTATTTGAAGCTTTTTTTAGTACCATAAAAGTGTAGCTGTTAGAGAGTAATTAACTCTGATATCTGCACTTATTTTATTGCAATTAAATCAGCAGCGGGGAAGATAGATACTTATCCTATCTCACATGTTTTAGAAAAAAGTAACAAAGAATATATGAGATGAAACGTTTCAACAAAAGACGAAAATGATAATAAATTATGCAATACTAATAAAGATTATATAAATTCGTTTAAAGCATTGAATATTAAGAGAAAAGTAATATAATGTATATTATAAAGCAGAGAGAACAAATGATAAAAAATATGTAAAAACATAGTTGAAACGTTTCAACAAAGAGGGAGATGAAAACTTGGATAATAAGGTAATTGTTGAATTGAAAAACATTAGAAAAGAATTTCCGGGTGTCACAGCATTGGATCAGGTAAATATGAAGATTCGAGAAGGAACGATTCACGCATTGGTAGGAGAAAATGGTGCAGGAAAATCCACATTAATGAAAGTACTATCAGGTACTTATCAAAATTATGAGGGGCAAGTCATTTGCAACGAAAAAGAAATACATATGAAAAGTGAGAAAGATGCTTTTTCATTTGGAATTTCTATTGTTGCTCAAGAGTTAAATTATGTTCCGGAGTTGACTATAGCGGAAAATTTGTTCTTGGGAAGAGAACCTGAAAGAAATAAATGGTTTATAAACAAAAAAGAAAGAAGTAAGAGAACGAAAGAATTATTGGATTTAATGGGACTTGATTATGAACCGGAAATAAAAATGGATATGCTGAGCGTTGCACAGAGGCAGATGATTGAGATTTTAAAATCCATATCGAGAAACAGTAAAGTTATTATCATGGATGAACCTACGTCGGCATTGACGAGTAAAGAAAGTGAGCTTCTTTTTAACAAGGTCAAAGAGCTGAAACAAAAAGGAATTGCATTTGTGTTTATATCTCACAGGCTGGATGAAATATTTGAAATATGTGATGAATATACAGTTTTACGAGATGGAAGATGTATTCAAACAGGTGAACTGAAAGATGTTGATACGGATAAATTGATATCCCTTATGGTAGGAAGAAATATTGATGACATTTATCCAAAGATTCCAGATTGTCAGAAAGAGAAAATGTTAAAAGTTCATAATCTTACCAATGAACCTTATTTTAAGGATGTTTCCTTTGAGATAAAAAAAGGAGAAATTCTTGGATTTGCAGGAATGATGGGAGCTGGAAGAAGCGAGATAGCCAGAGCGGTTTTTGGAATGGATAAAAAAGATTCTGGTGAGATGATTCTTGAAGGCAAAAAACTTGATTTTAAAAATGCAAATGATGCCATTAAAGCGGGTGTTGCAATGATTACAGAGGATCGTGCAGTGTATGGATTCGCAGGTGTCAGATCAATTAAAGAAAATATAAAGTTACCCAATGGAGATTTGTATACAAAGTTTGGATTTTGGAAAGAAAAGGAAACTGCTCAAAACACAAAAAAAATATGTGAAAAACTCAGAATAAAGGCACCAGATATTAATACATTGGTGGGGACGTTAAGCGGAGGAAACCAGCAAAAAGTTGTTTTGGCAAAATGGCTGGTAAGAAATATAAAAGTGCTGATTTTAGATGAACCTACCAGAGGAATTGATGTGGGTGCTAAGCAGGAAATCTACAAATTAATTGTAGAACTGGCACAAAAGGGAATGGCTATTTTGCTCATATCGTCAGACATGCCGGAAGTGCTTTCTATGAGTCATAGAGTAGCGGTTATCGCGCATGGAAAATTAGTAGGAACTCTGGATAAAAAAGAAGCATCACAGGATAAAATTATGAAAATGATTGTGGAGGCAAAATAATGGGAAAGAAAAAAGAAAAGTTGAAATTTGGAGAAATATATAGAAAATACGGTATTGTTTTAATTTTGATCATTCTATTTATTGCTTCTGCTTTTATCAATAGTAATTTTTTGAAACCTCAGAATTTGATTAATATTTTAAAACAGATTTCTGTGGTCACAATCATAGCTTGCGGTGAGATTATGTTAATCGTATCAGGAATGATTGATCTGTCAGCCGGATTATTATGTACAACAGCAATGTGTTTATCAGCGGGTGTCCTTGCTGCAACAGGAAGCGTTCCGTTGGCAATTATAGTAGGAATTGTAGTAGGAGTCATTGTCGGCTGGGTGAATGGCTTTTTGATTACATATTTTAAACTTCAGCCGTTTATCGCAACACTGGCTATGACATATGTATTAAAAGGTATTGTGCAGCTATACACAAATGGACAGAGCATTGGTGGAGTTGATAAGATCCGTTTTGTCGGTCAGGGAACCATCCTTGCGATTCCGGTTCCGGTTCTCATTATGTTTGTAATTGTAATTATAATTACAATTTTAATGAAACAGACAAAATTTGGAACATGTATTTATGCAATTGGGGGTAGTGAAAAAGCAGCAATAGCATCAGGAATCAATACCAACCGTGTGAAAAGAATTATTTTTACTTTGAGTGGAGCATTAACAGGATTAGCAGGCGTTGTATTGATGGGAAGGCTTATGGCAGGCATGCCGTCGGTAGGAGATGGATATGAGTTTGACGCTATCACAGCAGTAATCGTTGGTGGGACCAGTTTCCTGGGAGGAATAGGAACAGTACCAGGTGCACTCATTGGTTCTATTATTGTTGGATTGATTAACAATATCTTGAATTTGTTACATGTATCAACACAATATCAACTAATTGTAAAAGGTGTATTAATTGCGGGAGCAGTTATTATAGATATTAAGACAAAAGAGAATAAAAAAAGCAAATAAGTATTTAAAAATTATTCACATGCGGAATAACCGCGGAAAGGCAAAATTATGAAAAAGAAGATGGTATTAGTAATTTTATCAATGGCAATGGCGGCAAGCTTGTTAGTGGGTTGCAAAAATACATCCGATACATCATCAACTGCCAGTACAGAAAGTACGGGGGAGTCTTCGGAAACTGGAACAGATGCAGAAACAGAAGCTGTTGATACAGAAAATGCTTCCTATCTGGTAGGATTTGCAAATAACAGTGATACTTATAATTATTGTGCGAAATTCAGAACATATTTGAAAGATGTAACAGAAGCAAAAGGTATTTCTATTATGGTAACCGATGCTGGTGGTGATACGAATATTCAAAATGGACAAATTGATGATTTTATTGTGCAAAATGCCAACGTTGTTTCGGCAATTAGCAATGATCTTGATGGATCCGTTCCGGCATTAGAGGCAGCAAAGACAGCAGGAATTCCCTATGTTTCATTTTTGACATCTGTTTCTGGTGGTGATGAATATGACGGATATATTTATGTAGGTTCCCCAAATACAGATGCAGGAAAAGCACAAGGTGAATATCTGTGTGATACGTTGCCGGAAAATGCAAAAATTTTATATTTTACAGGGGAACCAAATGATCAGCAATATATTGACAGAAAACAAGGATTGGAGGATGCGTTAAAGGGCAGAACAGACATAATGATTTTGGATGAATATAATGTGCAGAATTCTAAAGATCAGGGAATGAGTACAGCAGAAGACTGCCTGATGTCCTATGATTCTTTTGATGCAATTGTGTGCCAGAACGATGATGCGGCACTGGGTGTTATTGAAGCCTTAAAATCTGCTGGAAGATTAGACGGAAGTATTAAAGTATTGGGCGTGGATGGCAGTGATGATGCACTACAATCAATCAAAAATGGAGAGATGGCTATGACAGCATTACAGGATGCCAAAGCACAGGCAGAAGCTGGCGCAGATATTTTCGAACAGTTAAAAAACGGAACTAATCCAGTAGATATTAAAGATTCGTATATTCCTTTTAAAATTGTTACCAGCAAAAATGTGGATGAATACCTTGGAAACTAAAGTTTTCAGGAAACCAGAAAGAAGAAAACAGTATGCTTAATTACAAAAATCCTAAATTGTCTATTGCGGAAAGAGTGGAAGATCTTATTGGAAGAATGACTTTTGAAGAAAAAATTGATCAGATTACATGTCTTGTAACGATTTCAGAAGACATTCCTAATTTTAAAGAGCATATACCACAAGGAATTGGAAATGTGGGTGCTTTTACAGTTTCAGATAATGTTGAAAAAATTGCGATGTATGTAGATGTACTGCAGAAATATTTGGTAAATGAAACCCGCTTGGGAATTCCGGCATTGATTCATTGTGAAGCTTGTGCAGGGGCCCAGTTTACAGAAGCAGATGTTTTCCCAAGTGCAATCGCACAGGCATCTACGTTTGAACCGGATTTGGTTGAGAAGATGGCTGATATAATCAGAAAACAAATGCTGTATGTTGGTTTTAGACAAGCGTTATCGCCAGTGGTAGACATAACTAGAGACCCTAGATGGGGCAGGATAACGGAAACATATGGTGAAGATGCGACACTGACTTCATTCATGGCAAGTGCATTTGTAAAGGGAATACAGACAGACAATTTAAAAGAAGGGCTTATGGCAACAGCGAAACATTATGTAGGTCATGGTATCACAGAAGGCGGATTGAATATGGGGCGTAATCTGGTATCGGAGCGGGATCTTATGGAGATTCATTGTAAGCCGTTTCAATGCGCCATAACAGAGGCAAATCTTGCCTCTGTTATGAATTCTTATTGTAGCATGAATGGAGAGCCTGTAGTTGGATCAAAGAAGCTTTTGACGGATCAGCTGCGGGAAAAAATGGGATTTTCTGGAATTGTAGTATCCGATTATTTATCAGTTGATCGTATGATAGACCCATTTCGCGTTGCAGATACCTATGAAGAGGCTGGCATTAGAGCTATAAAGGCTGGCCTTGATGTAGAATATCCAAGACCAAAGGGATTTTCATATAAACTGCAGGAAGAAATTAAAAATGGAAAATTGAACATGGAGATTGTTGATACTGCAGTAAGAAGAGTTCTAAAAATGAAATTTGCATTGGGATTATTCGAAAATCCATATCCTGATTTAGAAAAATTAAAAAAAGAACTTCATTTGGAATCCACAAAAAAATTCAATGAAGAAATGGCAAAAAAAAGTTTCACCTTATTAAAAAACAATTATCACATTTTGCCTTTGTCAGATAAAAATTGCACAATTGCAGTTATTGGACCTCATGGAGACAGCCTTAGAAGTTTATTTGGAACCTTTTCGTATCCGGCAGTATTGGACATGACAATGTCCAGGGAAGAAGACGGACAGGAATTCGAAGAGCCAGGCGTGATTATCTATGATATAGAGCAAAAATATGTGGGACAGGTGCGAGAGGCTTCACCGAGAATTGAGAAACGAATACAGCGTGAATTTCCTAAGAGTCAAAGTCTTTTCCAAGCATTGCAGAGTTATCTTCCAGGTGCGGATATAAAATATGCCAAGGGAATTAATTGTGCAGGCACCGATTTGGGTGGGATGCAGGAGGCTGTAGATTTAGCAGCAGGAGCAGATATCGTCATTCTTACTTTGGGTGGAAAAAATGGATGGGGAATTACTTCAACTGTTGGAGAAGGCGTGGATGCAACAAATATAGATTTGCCTGGAAAACAGGAAGAATTTGCAAGAAAAATATATGAATTACATAAGAAGACGATAGTACTTCATTATGATGGACGTCCGTTGTCAAACGAATATGTGGCATCACACTTTGACGCAATTATGGAGGTTTGGCAGCCTGGAGAGATGGGAAGTCAGGCATTATGTAAAACACTGTTTGGAGAATACAATCCAGCAGGAAGATTACCTGTTACGGTGGCAAGAAATACAGGTCAACTGCCGATTTATTATGGACTGCCAAGAGGAAGTGGTTACGTAGCTGCTGGACATACGGGTATGATTCGTAATAAAAATGGATATATAAATGATACAGCTTTTCCACTTTATTATTTTGGGCATGGTCTGTCTTATTCGGATTTTGAGTATTCTGATATACAGCTCTTAAATGATAAGTTATGCAGCAATGATACAATTAATTTAAGCGTGAAGATAAAAAATATTGGTAATATGAATGGCGAAGAGGTCGTTCAGTTCTATTTTTCAGATGAGGTCTCATCTATGGTCAGACCGAGTATGGAATTGGCAGGATTTCAAAGAGTATTTCTGAAAAAAGGAGAAACAAAACAGATTACATTTCGTATGAAAGTTTCACAAATGGCATTTCTAAATCAACAAATGGAATGGATTGTCGAGGAAGGAAAAGTGAACTTGCTGGTGGGGGCATCTTCCAATGATATTCGGCTAAGCACGAGCATTTTATTATTAAATAGTGCAATTATAGACGAAAGAACCAGAGGGTTTTATGCGGAGACTTGTATTGAATAGAAAATGATTAAATAGTAGAATTTACCTCCAATATGAAATGCATGACGGAAACGATTGACGTGGAAGCAACATTGGAATTAAGATAGGATAAAGAAAAAGTATTTCAAAAAGGGAGGAATTTATTATGTACATCGCATCATCGAAACGATATGAGACCATGCAGTATCATCGCTGTGGGAACAGTGGGCTTTTATTACCCAAGGTATCTCTTGGCCTATGGCACAATTTTGGAGATACAGCCAACTTCGAGAATATGAGGCAGCTATGCTTTACTGCCTTTGACAACGGCATTACCCATTTTGATCTGGCGAATAATTACGGACCGGAAGCGGGGAGTGCGGAGAAAAATTTTGGACTAATCCTGAAAGAAGATTTGAAACCTTACAGGGACGAATTGATCATCAGTACAAAAGCCGGCTATGATATGTGGGAGGGACCTTATGGCAACTGGGGAAGCCGCAAATATCTGCTGGCAAGTCTGGATCAGAGTTTGAAACGTCTGGAGCTTGATTATGTGGACATTTTCTATCATCACAGGATGGATCCGGATACGCCACTGGAAGAGACCATGGGTGCATTGGCAACAGCGGTACAGAGTGGAAAAGCACTGTATGTGGGATTATCCAACTATAACGGAGAACAGCTTGCCCGTGCCACAGAGATATTGGACGCATTACACTGCCCATTTGTCATCAATCAGAACCGTTATTCCATATTTGACCGTACTATCGAAAATAATGGATTAAAAGAGACGACGGGAAGATTGAAGAAAGGTCTGATCACTTTCAGTCCATTGGCTCAGGGACAGCTGACAGATCGATATCTCCAGGGCATACCGGAGGACAGCCGTGTGAAGACAGACGGCAGATTCTTAAAGGAATCTGCGCTTACCCAGGAACGTATCCAACAGATCAGGGAACTGAATGAGATTGCATCTGCCAGGGGCGAGAAACTCTCCGAGATGGCACTGGGATGGCTGCTGCGCAATGAAGAGGTGACCAGCGTGCTCATCGGAGCATCAAAACCCAGCCAGATTCTGGACAACATCAGAGCTATTCACAGTGATACCTTTACGGAGGAAGAGCTTCGCAGGATTGATGAGATATCTATGGGATAAGAATGTAAATGGAAAGCGTATCAGACACACAGTGCCCTGATACGCTTTCCATGGTTTTTGGGATTATGCTTCGTAGGAAATACCGTGGGAATTGAGAAACTTCCGAAAAGCATCATCCCAGATAGAGTCAGCAGATTTGTCCATAAGAAATGTGAAGGTGGAAGTGCCTGTAATTAGGGTGAGCTGACCATTTTCATATTTCAGGTTCAGTACAAAGGCTTTTACGTCCTTTTCAGTCAGATTTGTATCTCCGTTTTCCAGCAGCTTTTTCATAGACAGTGGATGCAGCTGGAAGATAAATTTGAAATTTACAGGGGTCTTTTTTCCTTTGATAAGGGAGAAACAGATGGGGCGCATATTTTTCCACTTGGAGAAAGAATATTCCTCCAGAAAGGAGATGTCCTCCTCCTCTTTGTTAAAGAAATCAGGGACGAAGCGACCATCGATATGAAAGGTGTTGTAGCTTGTGATGGTGGCTTCCTCCAGAAGAAAATTGTCAAAAGTTTCCGAGACCAGAAAGGTACTCATAAAGTTCTTAATGTCGTTTATTTGAAATGAAGTCAATGGGGTGCTCCTTTTATTTCGTAATAATAGATCAGGGTATGAGGTACAATACTTCATAATGATACCTCGAATTATATCATCCTGCCTCTTCTTCTGCAAGATAAGTATTTACAAGGCTGTCGTGAATATGTTATTATAAGTAGTAATGAAAACTACGTGAAATGTTTTCAAAAATGAAATTATGCTATATTTATGTTGCAGAATGGAGAATTATATGAGTTATAAAATAATACTGGACAGCTGTGGTGAATTACCGGAAGCGTACAAGAATGATGAACATTTTCAGAATGTTCCCCTGGGACTTGAAGTGGGAGATTATCAGATCTTAGATGATGAAAATTTTAATCAGAAGGAATTCTTACAGAAGGTTGCCGCCTATTCAAAGTGTGCAAAGTCCTCATGTCCTTCTCCAGAAAAATATATGGAATCTTATCGTACAGATGCAGAGCATGTGTATGTAGTTACTTTGTCAGGCAATCTCAGCGGCAGCTACAATAGTGCGGTGTTGGGGAAAAATCTGTATCATGAGACTTATGGTGAAAAAGATATCTATGTAGTGGATTCCTGCTCTGCCTCCTGCGGGGAGACGCAGATCGCTCTGCTCGCTCAGGAATTAGAGGAAGAAAATAAATATACCTTTGAAGAAATCGTAGAGCGTCTGGAAGCTTACAAAAATGAGATGCATACGTACTTTATTCTGGATAATCTGGAAACATTGCGTAAAAATGGTCGTTTGTCTGCGGTAAAAGCAGTGATCGCCTCCACATTAAGCATCAAACCTGTCATGGGTGCCAATAATGAGGGCGTGATCCAGCAGTTGAGTCAGGCAATCGGTATGAAAAAGGGAATCCAGAAGATGGCAGATATCATTGTGAACGAGGTGAGTGATACGGCATCGAAACGACTGATGATTACCCACTGTAACTGTCCGGAGAGAGCAGAGTATACCAGAGAAATGCTGGAGAAAAGGGCAAAATGGAGAGAGATCATGATATTTGATACTGCGGGGATCAGCAGTATGTATGCCAATGATGGCGGTATTATCGTAACCGTGTAATAGGCCGGAGACACAGAACAGGCGCATAGCAGAATACGTGAATTTGTGATGTTAAATCCGTGACAGAATCGTTTTCAACTGCATTGATTCTCCCAGTGCCAGAGGGAGTTTCTTACCGTTTTTCAAAGTAAGGGCAGTGAAAGAGAAATTATTCACATAGAGACTGTTCACGAGATACCCTTTTCGCAGTTCTATGAGTGAGGAATGTTTTTCCATAAGGCATTTCAAGCTAAAGAGAGAATCTGGGAGATGGCACACATAATCATTGGTGAGATAGATGATGGACTGACGATTGTTGACTGATTCAGCGTAGATAAAGTCTTCATCGTGGATATAGACGGTCTTTTCAAGACCGCGGATTTCATAAGTAGGTTCAGCCTGTTTGAGTAGATTCTGTACCATGGAGATGGTGTGGGATATCTCAACGGGCTTTATTTCTTTGGTCAGATAGATCAGATCAGGGAGCACACTGTTCTTAGAAGGGTAGTCGATTCTGGAACTGCACAGTACGACAGGAGCCATGATCAGGTCTGCGCGCAGTAGATTCGCCACATAGAGACCATCCTCATCCGGATTACAGGTCATATCGATAAAAAATACATCATAGATCTTAGGAGCATGCATAAGAGAGGCAATATTGCCAAAGGAATCGATATATAATGGATCTTCCTTTCTCTTAATACGGGCATCAGCCTCTCTGGATAACAATCGTTCCAGGTGTTTACGATCTGCGACATTATCATCACATATTGCAATATGCATAGGAATTCCTCCTTAAACGTGTATTTAGTCAGGAATAAGAATAATTTTACAGAAACACGAACTGTAACGGTGCTTTCGATAATAAAAATACAATGAGTAATTGGATGATCAGGATAGCGGGCATACCATACACGAAGTACCAGTGTCTGGTCTTATGACGAAAGGTGTACATGCCAAGGATGGAACCTGCACTGCCACCAATGATTGCGATAATGAACAAAGTGGACTCTGGTATGCGCCAGAGTCCTTTCTTTGCCTTAAACTTATCGATTCCCATGATTCCAAAACCGATGATATTCACTACCGAAAGATAAATGATAATAAGTGACATGGCTGTCATATTATAGATCCTCATCTTTCAAAATTGTTTTACATAATAGGAAATTTCAGCGTTTTAAAGAGGTCTAAGATTCTTTGCTCTTTGCGTTTACTTCCTGCATCTTCATGGCACGTACTTTGGTAGAAAGACCGAACAGATTGATAAATCCGTCTGCATCGTGGTGGTCATACATATCACCAGTGGTGAAGCTTGCGATACTTTCGTTGTACAGTGAGTATGGGGAAGTAGTACCGGCTTTTGTGATATTTCCTTTGTAAAGTTTGAATTTTACTTCGCCGGTCACATATTCCTGTGTAGATTTGATGAATGCAACGGCTGCCTCGCATAATGGAGAGAACCATTTTCCCTCGTAGACGATCTGTGCAAGTTTGCTGCCCATTTCTTCTTTTTCTCTGTAGGTATCACGGTCGAGGATTAACTCCTCCAACTGCTGATGAGCTTCGTAGAGGATCGTTCCGCCAGGAGTTTCATAGACACCACGGGATTTCATACCTACGACACGGTTCTCCACGATATCGATGATGCCGATACCATGTTTGCCACCCATTTTATTCAGCGTTCTGATGATATCAGATACTTTCATTTTCTCACCATTTACACTGACAGGAACACCTTTTTCAAAGGTCATGGCCACATATTCCGGTTCGTCAGGAGCCTTCTCCGGTGTGGTGCCAAGCACTAATAAATGCTCATAGTTCGGTTCATTTCCAGGATCTTCCAACTCCAGACCTTCATGGCTGATGTGCCATAAGTTACGGTCACGGCTGTAGCTGTTATCCTGTGAGAATGGAAGATTGATGCCATGTGCTTTGCAGTATGCAATCTCGTCCTCCCGGGAATTTAATTTCCATAAGCTGTTTCTCCATGGAGCGATAATTTTCAGATCTGGTGCCAATGCCTTGATAGCCAGTTCGAAACGAATCTGATCGTTTCCTTTACCGGTAGCACCGTGGCAGATTGCAACAGCGTTTTCTTTTCTGGCAATCTCTACGAGACGTTTTGCAATAACGGGTCTCGCCATAGAAGTTCCCAGTAAATATTTATTCTCATATACAGCATGTCCCTGTACACATGGAACGATGTAATCATCACAAAATTCATCAATGACATCTTCAATATATAATTTAGCAGCACCGCAGGCTTTTGCTCTTTCTTCCAGTCCGTCCAGTTCGTTTCCCTGACCACAATCCACACATACACATACGACATCGTAATCAAAGTTTTCTTTTAACCAGGGGATGATCGCTGTGGTATCAAGACCACCTGAGTAGGCTAATATTACTTTTTCTTTCATAATAAGATTCCTCCAAAATATTTTTCTGTATTGATCGCACTATTTGCACATATGTAGCGGTTCCACATGTCCGGTTTCACATTCGTCAGCGAAACATAAGATGACCTCTGTCACCGTGCACTATCAATATACTACGAATATAGGTATAATGCAAGTGAAAAATTATGCATAATATAATTAATCATAGTGAAAATAATGAATATAATGAAAATATAGTTGCATAAAATAAAATACAGATGTATAATTATGCAATCGACACAACAGAAAATTCGTGATACCCTATTGAGTTTGCGAAGTGATTACAGTATACTTCAAGATATGTGACGTATTTCCGAAAGGATTATAGTCAGCAAACAGGCATGAATGAAAAGCGTATGAAAGCCGGGAACAGAGAAATATGTAAAGTAAAAAAGGAATACAAAGATAAGAAATACAAAAAAGAAATACAAAAAAGAAATACAAAAAAGAAATACAAAAAAGAAATATAAAAAAGAAATATAAAAAAGAAATATAAAAAAGAAATATAAAAAAGAAATATAAAAAATTACAAATACAAAAAAAGAAATACAAAAAAAGAAATACAAAAAATATAAAATATAGAAAATGCAAACTAAGAAGAATAAAATGGAAAGTGTAAAATAAAAAATTATAAACCACAGAGGTAGGAAAGGCAAGGTTAGGAAAATGATAAAAGCAGGAATCATAGGAGCAACAGGATATGCAGGTGGTGAGATGGTAAGGCTGCTCATGGCACATAAGGAAGTGGAAATAGCCTGGTTCGGTTCCAGAAGCTACATAGATAAAAAATACAGTGAAGTGTACCAGAATATGTTCCAGATCGTGGATGCAAAATGTATGGATGATAATATGGAAGCACTGGCAGATGAGGTGGATGTAATCTTCACCGCAACACCTCAGGGCCTGTGTGCATCTCTTGTAAAGGAAGAGATTCTGTCCAGGGTCAAGATCATAGATCTCAGTGCAGACTTTCGTATCAAGGATGTGAATGTCTATGAGGAATGGTACGGGATCAAGCATCCCACAGCACAGTTCATCGATGAAGCAGTGTACGGTCTGTGCGAAGTGAACAGAGAGCAGATTAAAAAGGCGAGACTGATCGCCAATCCGGGCTGTTATCCCACCTGCTCAAACCTATCCATTCGTCCATTATTATTGGAAGGAATGATCGATCCGTCCACCATTATCATCGATGCCAAGAGCGGCACCAGTGGAGCCGGAAGAGGGGCGAAGGTCAACAATCTGTACTGTGAAGTGAATGAGAATATCAAGGCATATGGCGTGGCAACGCACAGACATACCCCGGAGATCGAGGAGCAGCTAAGTTATGCGGCAGGCAAACCGGTGGTATTGAATTTTACACCACATCTGGTGCCGATGAACAGAGGAATCCTGGTAACGGCATATGCATCCCTTGTCAGGGATGTGACCTATGAGGATGTGAAAGCAGCTTATGATAAATATTATGCAGATGAGAAATTCGTGAGAGTCCTGGGAAGGGATGTGTGCCCGGAGACTAAATGGGTGGAAGGCAGTAACTATGTGGATGTGAACTTTAAACTGGACCCTCGTACCAATCGTGTGATCATGATGGGCGCCATGGATAATCTGGTAAAAGGTGCCGCAGGACAGGCAGTGCAGAATATGAATCTGATGTTTGGATACAAGGAGTCAGAGGGACTGGAATTAGTCCCGATGTTCCCATAAAAGGAGAGCCGATTTGACGAAGAAAAGAATTACTTATTTAGATATCGCGAAAGGTGTGGGTATTATCTGGGTGGTCATGCGCCACTCTCAGATGATGAACGATACGTTATATAATTCACTTGCTTCTATTATTATGCCTTTGTTCTTTGTGGTGTCCGGTATGCTGATGCAGCATATTGGGGAGGAGCGGAAAAGCATGAAGGAGATTACCGTGCGAAAAGCCAAATCGCTGCTGATTCCCTATGTGACATTCAGTATTTCCTATTTGCTGATCAATGGTGTGATTCATCTGACACAGCCGGAACTGATGTCCGGTACACAGCTTCTGAAACTGACCATCTACTTTGTGTCCTTTGCAGGAATTTCCGTGATGTGGTTCTTGCCCACCATGTTCGTGTCGGAGCTTTATTTTCTGGCATTGCGGAAACGGTGTTCTCATAAAATGACCATACTCATCTGTGCCGTTCTGGGAGTCATCGCCATCGTGATCGCTCCGGTGTATGATGAGCAGTTCTGGTTCGCCAATATGCCGTTATTGATGTTCAGTTTTTTCCTGGCTATGCTTACCAGGAGTGTTATCTGTGGAATTTTCCTATGCTTTGGCTATTATATCAAGATGCTCATGACGGAGCGGGAAAAGATCTTTCTGCCGGAATTATTACTGGGAATTGTCATGTTCGGAGGCATCATGGCACTGAACGTGTACAATGGAACCGTGGATCTGCATTATATGACCTTCAACAATCCACTGTTCTATTTTATCGGGGCGAACTTAGGCTCCCTGGGCGTGATTCTCATCTGTAAGAATATACCGCAGTTAAAGATTCTGAGTTTCCTGGGGGTCAATTCTCTCATCATTATGTCGACTCATGTGGACTGGTTTATTCTGGCAAAGGTACAGGAATGGTCCATGCTCATTAATATGCATGTGACAAGGGCGAAGGTCTATGTACTATGGCTGTGTATCACTGTGTTCATGCTGGTGATAGAGACTGCGTTGATCTTCATCATCGATCAATATGGCTACTTCCTCCTGGGAAAGAAAAAGCCCAGGGAAAGAACCTGGAATATTGTGAAGTACTTGAGAGGAAAACTGTGGTAGAGATTTGTGGCAGAAATGCCATGGCAGCAGTTGCATCATTTCAGAGGCCATTGCTGTATGTTAAGAATGAAATGAAGTCAGACAGAAAGTGCAGGTTTATAACATGGTTCGGACAATGACAATAGACGATTACGATATGGTATATGCACTGTGGATGCAGATCAAGGGGTTCGCCATTCGCAGCATCGATGATTCCAGAGTCGGTGTGGATCGGTTCCTAAAGCGGAATCCCACCACCAGCGTGGTGGCCATGGAGGATAGCAGGGTGGTAGGCGCGATTCTCTGCGGGCACGACGGCAGGCGGGGCTGTATGTATCATGTGTGTGTAGACCCGGCATACCGGCTCAGAGGAATCGGTAAATCCATGGTGGTATTTGCCATGCAGGCGTTGAAGGAGGAGCATGTCAGTAAGGTGTCCCTCATCGCTTTTACAGAGAATGATATCGGCAATGCATTCTGGCATGACATTGGATGGACCCAGCGACTGGATCTGAACTACTATGACTTCACCTTAAATACGGAGAACATCATAGCTTATAATCAGTAAATCAGAGATAGGGAAAATGAAATATCTCATCAGTTCCTACATACCACATAAATATAGAAAGCAGCATAAAAGCAGAGATATAAAAACAAAGGTATAAAAACAGAGATGTAAAAATTAGAGATATAAAAAACAGAGATAAAGATGTAAAAAACAGAGATATATAATCAGAGCTATAAAATTAAAGATATAAAAACAAAGATATATAAACAAAGATATAAAAATCAAAGATATAAAAACAGAGATGTAAAAATTAGAGATATAAAAAACAGAGATAAAGATGTAAAAAACAGAGATATATAATCAGAGATATAAAAACAAAAATATAAAAACAAAGATATATAATTCCAGGTAAGATATGGAATAAAACAGGAGGCAGGAGCGAATATGTTGACAGCAATCGAGGGCGGCGTCACAGCAGCCAAAGGATATGAAGCAGCGGGATATGAAGGCGGTATCAAATATAAGGATCGAAAGGACATGGCGATGATCTACAGTCAGAAGCCCTGTACCGTGGCAGGAGTATTTACCAGCAATGTGGTAAAGGCAGCTCCGGTCACCTGGGATAAGGAAATCGTACAGCATTCGCCCTATGCCCAGGCGGTGGTGGTGAACGCAGGAATCGCCAATGCGTGTACGGGAAAACAGGGTTACGAGTACTGCAAGGAGACCGCGGATGCAGCAGCGGAAGCTCTGCAGATATCCAGTGATGCTGTGCTGGTAGCGTCCACCGGTGTGATCGGAATGCAGCTTCCTATCGAGAAGATCGCAGAGGGAGTCACAGAACTTGCCAGGCTGAAAACAGATACCCTGGAGGCAGGCACCACAGCGGCGGAGGCAATCATGACCACAGATACAAGGTCCAAACAGGTAGCAGTAGAGTTTGAAGTCAGTGGAAAAAAGGTAAGAATGGGCGGTATGTGTAAGGGTTCCGGTATGATTCATCCCAATATGTGTACCATGCTGGGATTTGTCACCAGTGATGTGGCTATTTCTAAGGAATTGCTGCAGGAAGCACTGGGTGAGAACGTAAAAGATACCTTTAATATGATATCCGTGGATGGAGATACCTCCACCAACGATACATTGCTGGTAATGACTAACGGTATGGCGGAGAATCTTGCCATCACCACAAAAGGGCCGGACTATGAGGCATTTCTTGAGGCACTGAATTATGTAAACACAACGCTGGCTAAAAAGATGGCGGGGGATGGGGAAGGTGCCACAGCACTTTTCGAGACCAAAGTGATCCGTGCCAGAAATAAGGAGCAGGCAAAATTGTTAGCGAAGTCCGTAATCTGTTCCAGCCTTACCAAGGCAGCTATTTTTGGACATGATGCCAACTGGGGCAGAATCCTGTGTGCCATGGGGTATTCGGGTGCACAGTTCGATCCTGACATGGTAGAACTTTTCTTCCAGAGCAAGGCAGGAAAGATCCAGATCTATAAAGATGGCGTGGCAACGGATTACAGCGAGGAAGAGGCGACAAAAATTCTGTCTGAACCGGAAGTGACCGTTCTGGTAGATATGAAGTCCGGCAATGGGGAGGCGACAGCATGGGGCTGTGACCTGACTTATGATTATGTGAAGATCAACGCGGATTATCGTTCCTAATGTACTGTATCGTTCAGATTCAATCAAACCACGCAGAATAAATTTTCGAAGACAGTTTTTCAAATAACTACACCATATCATTTGCCCGTTTTCTCAATTGTACAGGTCAGAAATTCTCGGCACAGGTCGCTATGCTTACGTTTTTTCACTGCACACTTGGAAAAATATTCTGCGTGAATGGTATCGTTATTTTCAAAATGCTGTACTGGCGCTTATGAGATATTTCAGATGATATGGAGAGCAGGAAGGGTAAGACAGGATAGATACCAAGGCATGGGATACAGAGACAGCTGAGAACCCTCACAGAAGAGGGCAAAATTAGGATAGCATGAAACCCACAGAGAATGGAGTAGAAAATGGATCAGAAAAGTATGGATACAGTAATGCAGAAAGCACAGGTGCTCATCGAAGCACTTCCTTATATTCAGAGATTTAACCGAAAGGTAATCGTGATCAAATATGGCGGTAGCGCCATGGCAAACGAAGAATTGCAGAAAAACGTCATCAAAGACGCTGCACTTCTAAAACTGGTAGGATTCAAGCCAATTATCGTTCATGGTGGTGGAAAAGCAATCAGCAAATGGGTAGGAAAAGTAGGGAAAGAAGCGGAGTTCATCAATGGACTGCGTGTGACGGATGAGGAAACTATGGAGATCGCTGAGATGGTGCTGGGCAGAGTCAACAAAGGTCTGGTGACCATGGTGGAGGAGCTGGGTGTAAAAGCAATCGGTCTCAGCGGCAAGGATGGCGGTTTACTGAAAGTTAATAAGAAATATTCCGACGGAAAAGACATTGGCTTTGTGGGAGATATCAAGGAAGTAAATCCAGGCATACTGTATGAATTACTGGAAAAAGATTTTCTGCCAATCATAGCTCCTATCGGTCTGGATGATGATTATAATACGTATAATATCAACGCGGATGATGCAGCATGTGCCATTGCCAAATCTGTAAAAGCAGAAAAATTAGCATTTTTAACAGATATCAAGGGACTTTACAAAGACATCAATGACCCGGACTCTTTTATCTCTGAATTGACAGTTTCAGAAGCGAAAGACTTAATCAACGGCGGCTGTATCGGTGGCGGTATGCTTCCGAAGCTGAATAATTGCACCTCCGCAGTGGAGGAGGGCGTGAACAGAGTCATTATATTAGATGGACGTATCCTGCATTGTCTGCTGCTGGAGATCTTTACCAATGAGGGAATCGGTACCCAGATCATACCCGACAGTGACAGAAAATAACAAGCGGGAAACAGTAAATTGGAATCGGAAAATTAAGAAGCAGTAAAATTAAAAAATGACTAATTACAAATAAAAAATTATAAATAAAAAATAGAAAATAAGAAATAGTAAATGGGAATCAGAAAATAACAAACAGGAAAGTGTGAAGTATATGATGAAAGAATACATCGAGGATGCCGAAAAAGCCCTCCTACATACCTATAATCGGTATCAGGTCGTACTGGACAAGGGAGATGGTGTCTATTTATATGATATCGAAGGGAAAAAATATCTGGACTTTTGTGCAGGTATTGCAGTGTTTGCGCTGGGCTATAACAACAAAGCTTACAATGATGCGCTGAAAGAGCAGATCGATAAATTGATTCATACCTCCAACTATTACTATAACGTGCCCGCCATTGAGGCAGCGAAAAAAATGAAAAAAGTCTCAGGTATGGACAGAGTCTTTTTCACCAACAGTGGGGCGGAGGCAATCGAAGGTGCCATTAAAGCGGCCAGAAAATATGCCTATTTGAAAGATGGCAGAACAGACCACGAGATCATTGCCATGAACCATTCCTTCCATGGCAGAACCATGGGTGCGTTGTCGGTGACAGGGAATCCAAAATACAGAGAAGCTTTTGAGCCTATGATCGGAAATATCAGATTTGCAGAGATGAACGATCTGGAAAGTGTAAAAGCGAACATTACTCATAAGACCTGTGCCATTTTATTTGAGACGGTTCAGGGAGAGGGAGGCATCTATCCCGCTACGGAGGAATTTCTAAAGGGTGTAAAGGCAATCTGTGAAGAAAAAGACATTCTGTTGATCATGGATGAGATTCAGTGTGGTATGGGGCGTACAGGATATATGTATGCATGGCAGAAATACGGTGTAAAGCCTGATATCATGACCACGGCGAAAGCGCTGGGCTGTGGCGTGCCTGTGGGTGCATTTCTCATGACGGAGAAGGTGGGACAGCATTCTCTCACCAGTGGAGATCATGGAACGACTTATGGTGGCAACCCTCTTGCGGCAGCTGCCGTGAACAAAGTACTTGATTTATTTGAGGAGAACCATATAATAGAGAATGTGACGAAAATCAGCGGTTATCTGGAAGAAAAACTGGATGAACTGGTGGAAGAATATGATTGCATAGAGACCAGACGTGGTGTTGGGCTGATGCAGGGACTGGTATTTAACAGACCGGTGGGCGAGATCATCATAAAAGCATTGGATAAGGGTCTGATCCTGATCAATGCGGGAACGAACATTATTCGATTTGTTCCACCACTTATCATTGAGAAGTCACACGTAGATGCTATGATTGGTATTTTGAGAGAATGCCTTTCAGAATAAACGGTTATTTTAGAGAAGGCATGGTACTGTTTTTATGAAATTAGTGAAATATTCAAAGCATAGGAAGAGATGGATCGCGCTATTATTGGTGTTGGTATCACTGGTAGCAATTATTTACTTCGCACATATTGGCTCCCTGTCGGAGGAGCGGTTAAGCGCATTTGGAAGTCCCAGAGATACCATCCGTATCTGGTACGCGGATGAAGCGCTGACGGACTATATGAACAGTGCAGCCGTTTCTTATCAGGAGGAATATGACATCAGAGTCGTTCCGGTACTCACATCGGGCTTAGAATACCTGGATAATATCAACAGGGCATCTCTTGGAACAGACAGTGAAAAACGGGAAATGCCTGACATGTATGTCATAAGTAATGACGCTCTGAAAAAGGCTTGTCTTGCAGGACTGGCTTCGGAGGTACAGGATAAAAAAGGGATTTGTAATACGGAAAATTATCCCCAGACAGCCATGGATGCAGTGACCTATAAGGATAAGATCATGGGGTATCCATTTTATTATGAGACCAGTGTCCTGCTATATAATAAGACTTATATGGACGAAGTGGCGAAGACCGCCATTGAGACGGAAGCTGATGTGGCAGCGGCGGAGGAGTCCCAGGTGCAGTTGGATGCAGCCCTGGAGGATGGCAATACAGACCAGATCGTAGATGAGAATGGGGATCTGAAAGAGACCGGGGAGAGTTCAACGGAGGCGGACGTATCCCGGCAGGCAATCGATGAGAAGATCGATACTGTGATTCCAAAGACCATCGATGATATCCTGACCTTTGCCAATGAATATGATGCACCGGAGACGGTGGAAGCGGTGTTCAAATGGGATGTGACAGATATTTTCTATAATTATTTCTTCGTGGGTGATTATATGAATGTGGGTGGCAATACCGGGGATGATGTGAATCAGATCGATATCTATAATCAGGACACCATTGACTGTCTGCAGGTATACCAGAATCTGAATCAGTTCTTTTCCATTGATCCGGATGAAGTGACCTATGATTCTGTTCTGCAGGATTTTATCGATGGTAAGACGGTATTCAGCGTGGTGACCACAGATGCAGTGGCGAAGATCGAGGAGGCCAAAGCCAACGGTCAGTTCAACTATGACTACGGGATATCTAAGATACCCGATGTGGGTGATAAACTCCATTCCAGAAGCTTATCCGTGACCAATACGGTGGCAGTGAATGGATATTCGGATAAAAAGGAAGAGGCCAATGACTTTGCAGCATACCTTGTGAAGGATCATGCCAATGACCTGTACAGTCAGGGAGGCAAAGTGTCCTCCAATAAAAACGTGACCTTTGAAAATCCGGTGCTGGGAAATGCCATGCAGGAGTATGAGCAGTCCATTCCCATGCCAAAGATGATAGAGACCAGCAATTACTGGGTTCAGCTAGAGATCGCCTTCACCAGGATATGGACAGGCGAGGATGTGAATCAGCAGTTGAAATTATTGTCGGAACAGATCATGACCCAGGTGACGGGTGCCCCTTACCAGGAGGAGACCATCGTGGAGCCTGCGGAGGAAGAGGAAGACAAATCTTATCTGGATGAAGGTATGGGATCATGAGAAGGAAAATCCCGAGATTCTAAAATTTTGAAAAATGTGAAAATATAAAATTGTGAAATATACGAAATATACGAAATAAAAGATATTATGCAGCAAAAATGAGAAGAAGGCAAAGGCAGATCATATCAGATGAAGATTCTGCCGGAGCTTTCTTTTTTTATTTCTATATTTTATTTCTATATTTTATTTCTATATTTTTATCATTCTTATTATTTTAAAATTTATTATTTTATTTCTTCCTAATTTTATGCGATCAAATCCTTTTCAATGGAATAAATCAACAGGTAATGCACATACTTAATGATAACAGAAAAGTAACATGGAAACAATTTGACAAAAATCAGTAAAAAACCAGTAAAAAAGTTTCATAAGGAATGGAGTAGGTATAATGGTGGGATGGATAATTGCTTTGCTTGCGGGAGCACTGATGAGTGTTCAAGGGGTCTTTAACACAAAAGTGACAGATACCACAGGAATCTGGGTGGCGAATATATTCGTGCAGGGGACGGCGCTTCTGGTGTGTGTGATCGCCTGGCTGGTAACGGATCGGAGCAGTCTTTCCACTCTGTGGAAGGTGGAGCCCAAATATATGCTGTTAGGGGGAGCTATTGGAGCAGTCATCACGTTTACCGTGATAAAAAGCATGGATGCATTGGGACCTGCCAAAGCGGTCATGCTCATCGTCATTTCGCAATTGCTGATCGCGTATGTGATTGAATTAATGGGAATCTTTGGAGTGGAAAAGCAGGCTTTGGAGTGGCGTAAAGTGGTTGGAATGATCATTGCCGTAATTGGTGTCATCATCTTTAAGATTTAGATGTACGATTTAGCTTGTTTTTGCATGTGAATTATCATACAATAAATCTATATTGCATAAAGGGGCTTCTTTTATGATAAAGATAAAAGGAGTATGCATATGGAACGCAAAATAGAAAAAGTGAATAAATTTACGAAAGTTTTAAAACATTTTAACAGGGAGCCACAGAATCGACGCTTATTTTGGCTGGTGGCAATGTCGATCCTGCTCTTGACCGGCTGTGGGAAAAAAGAGACTTATCTTCTGTCTGACCAGCAGACGACGGAGGAAGCAGGCACTGAAAGTGTTACAGACAATATCGCTGGTGTGGAGGAACAAGCCTCGGGAGAACAGGACATCACTGAAGGGCAGGAGTTCAAGACAACGCAGGAGACGGCAGGCACTGTACCACAGATGGAACAGTGTTATGTACATATATGCGGTGCTGTGAAACAGCCTGGAGTGTATGCGGCAGCGAAGAATGCCAGAGTCTATGAAGTGATTGTCATGGCTGGTGGATTTCGCGAGGATGCCTGCACAGATTATCTCAATCAGGCAGCCTGTGTCACAGACGGGGCACAGATCAGAGTGCCTACTCAGGAGGAAGTGGAAAGCCAGGGGATGATGAATCAGGATGCCGTATCCACAGGAGACAGCATGGCAATGGGTCAGACGCCCGCACAAGATGGTGCAGATATGTTAGTAAATATCAATACGGCAGCGGAGTCACAGTTATGCACATTACCCGGAATAGGGACACAGAAGGCGGCAAGTATCATCGCATACCGTGAGCAGCAGGGTGGATTTAAGAGCAAAGAAGACTTATTAAAAGTCGATGGAATCAAGACTGCAACATTTCAGAAGTTGAAAGACATGATAAAAATATAATAAAAATGTAATAGGAAAGGCATGGTTAGCAATATGGCAAGGCGTGTATTAGTAGTGGATGATGAGAAATTGATCGTAAAGGGAATCCGATTCAGTCTGGAACAGGATGGCATGGAAGTGGAATGTGCATACGACGGAGAGGAAGCCTTGGAAATGGCACGCAATAAGGAGTATGACATTATCTTACTGGATGTGATGCTTCCCAAATTGAATGGCTTTGAAGTATGCCAGCAGATTCGTGATTTTTCTAATGTTCCCATCGTTATGCTGACAGCAAAGGGAGATGATATGGATAAGATCCTGGGACTGGAGTATGGAGCAGACGACTACATTACTAAACCGTTCAATATCCTGGAAGTAAAAGCCAGGATAAAGACGATCATGCGCCGCACCATAAAGCAGAATGAATCTGAACAGGTCAAGACAGTGGAAAATGGGGATCTGAAGCTGGATTGCGATAGCCGAAGAGTATATATCTGTGGGAAAGAGATCAATCTCACAGCCAAGGAATTTGATGTGCTGGAGCTCCTGGTACTGAATCCCAATAAAGTGTACAGCAGAGAAAACCTGCTGAAACTGATCTGGGGAGCTGATTATCCGGGAGATGTCCGTACGGTGGATGTACACATCCGAAGATTGCGGGAGAAGATTGAGAACAGTCCAAGTGAGCCAAAGTATGTACATACCAAATGGGGTGTAGGATACTATTATAAATAGTGATGGAGCAAGATATGATTCCCAAGATAAAAAATTACATTAGTCAAATAATAATTCTGCGCAGCCTCAAAGTACGTATTTTCCTGATTATATTTCTGGCAGGCATTATCCCAAGTATTGTAATGCGGTTCGGAATCTTGGAAAATTACGTGGACAGAGCTGTGGAGGTTCGTGAAAAAGATGTGCAAAATCAGATTCAGATTCTTGCCAACCATCTGACCACTTACAGTTATTTACAGGATACTTCCTCCGGAATCGTAAATGCGGAACTGGATCAATTGTCAACTCTATATGATGGTCGTGTGTTGATCATCAATCAAAATTTTTCAGTAATCAAAGATACATATGGAATCAGTGAGGGAAAAACGATTATCTCCGAGGAAGTCATCAAATGCTTTAAGGGAGAGAATAGTTGCAATTATGATGCGACAAATCATTATATAGAAGTGACGACGCCCATCATAGATAAGACTGTGCTGAATACTGCCAGCACCACTTCCGGAGATGCGGCGACGGCGACAGATGCCCAGGAAATACCTGCTGCCACAGAATCAGAGCCTGCGATCATGGGAGTCCTGTTGATCAGTGTTTCTACGGACAGTATTATCATTAACCAGGAGATCCTCAGCAGAAAAGCAGCAATTCTGGAAATGGCAATGGCGATCATCATTTTCGGCATAGTGTTCCTATTGTCAGCCATATTGATTCGCCCGTTCAATCGTGTAGCGGATGCTATTCATGCCGTGAAAGAGGGATTTGCTGATGAGGTAGAATCTGTTCCGGATTACCTGGAGACAGAGCATATTATAGATGCATATAGTCAGGTGGCGAGCAGGATGAAAGTACTGGATGACTCCAGGCAGGAGTTCGTATCCAATGTGTCCCATGAATTGAAGACACCCCTTACCTCCATGAAAGTATTAGCGGATTCGCTGCTCATGCAGAAGGACGCCCCCATAGAACTGTACCAGGAGTTCATGGAAGATATCGCCAATGAGATCGATAGAGAGAATAAGATCATCAATGATCTGTTATCTCTGGTAAAGATGGATAAGACGGCAGCAGATCTGAATATTTCCAATGTGAATATCAATGAACAGTTGGAACTGATCTTAAAGAGACTGACCCCCATCGCCAACAAGCAGAATGTGGAATTGATCTTTGAGAGCATGCGACAGGTGGATGCAGAGATTGATGAAGTAAAATTGACTCTGGCATTTTCCAATCTGGTGGAAAATGCGATTAAATATAATAAGGAAAAAGGCTGGGTTCGTATCACACTGGATGCTGACCATCAATTTTTCACGGTGGAAGTAGCGGATTCCGGAATAGGTATTCCACAGGAATCTCTTGATCAGATCTACGAAAGATTTTATCGTGTGGACAAATCCCACTCCAGGGAAATCGGAGGAACAGGTCTGGGACTTGCCATTACCAGAAATGCCATATTGATGCACCGCGGATCCATTAAAGCTGCAAGTGTCGAAGGCGAAGGAACTACATTTACGGTGAAGATTCCGCTGAGTTATATTGCGTAGTAACTGTAGTGACGCAGGTGCAGGATGGGTGACAGAGTGTTATCTGGCTGAACAGATGTAATATAGGGTAAAAATAATGAATGAGAATAAGAATAGAGAAATCAGTAAAACAAATAAAATAGGGATAAACAGACTGAGAAGTATTGGGTTGATCGTTTTCTTGTCTTTTCTGTTGTGCGCATGTGCGCTCCAGCAAAGTGAAGATGAAGAAGGCAAATTAAGGGTGGATGTCTATTATCTGAATAAAGAGGAGACCAAGGTCGCCAGTGAAAGCTACACACCCGAGGAGAGCACCAGGGATGCGATGCTGCCGGAGCTGATCCAGGTACTCAGCACACAGCCTGAAAATGTGAATCTGGTTGCACCTGTTTCGGACGGTTTTCATGTGTTGAATTATTCTGTGGAAGAGAAACAGTTGATCCTGAATCTGGACGTAAGATATCTGGACATGGATGCCACCAAGGAAATCCTCACCCGCGCGGCACTGGTTCGCACACTGACCCAGATACCGGGAATTGATTATGTAAGTATTACTGTGGAAAATGAACCATTGCAGGATTCCACTGGCAATTTGGTGGGAACTCTGACTTCGGATATGTTTATTGACAATGCGGGGACAGAGATCAATTCCTATGAAAAAGTGAAATTGCATCTTTATTTTGCCAATAAGGCGGGAGATGGACTCATAGAGGTGAACAGAACCATCGTGTACAACAGCAATATTTCCCTGGAAAAATTAGTGGTAGAGCAGGTGATTGCAGGTCCTACCAACGATGAATCCTATCCCACCATCAACCCCAGTACAAAGATCGTAAATGTTACGGTGAAAGATGGAATATGTTATGTAAACTTAGACGACGCGTTCCTTACACAGCCTTATAATGTAACATCGGAGGTCACCATCTATTCCATGGCAAATTCACTGATCGAACTGAGCAATGTGAATAAGGTACAGATATCCATCAATGGAAAGACGGATATGATGTATCGGGAAAATACAAATTTAAGTAATTTCTTTGAAAGAAATCTGGATCTGGTTCACGGATAAAATCTGGTTAATAAACAGTAAAATTAACAGCAAATATACAGTAGATAATTAAATAAGCATACTAAATAAAAGGAAGGTTCAAACATATATGAGACGACCACTATGCTTGGTGTGTCTGACATTTATTGTGACAATAATGTTGATCCTTTTGATCAGTCCGCCGCCATCCTTTCAGGCAATGTGGGAGGATGGCGAGTACCTTGTATTGGAAGGAACGGTGTACAAAAAAGAGCACAAAGATGATGTGCTGTACGTATATATCAATCATATCTACCAGGATGACATAGAAAATCCAGTGTCATCCAGTCAACAATCAAATTTATCAGAAATATCCAATCAAAATCATGAAAACAATCAAAACAATCAAAACAATCAAAACAATCAAAACAATCAAAACAATCAAAACAATCAAAACAATCAAGATCATCAAAGCATGCAAAACAGCATGAAAAGTGAGAGTGAGATGGAGTCGTTTCCCCAGGGAGTATTATGTCTTTTTAAGGACGAAGCGAAGCCGAGAATGGGGAGTAGAATCCGGGTATCCGGTAAAATGTCACAGATTCTGCCTGCAACCAATCCGGGAGAGTTCGATCAGCGACAGTACTATCAGATACAGCGCATCGATATGCGTCTAAAGGATTGCAGTCTTTTGCAGGAATCCAAGGCCTGTGATCCATGGCAGGAGATGTTATATGGGCTGAAAGAACGATGTGAGAGAAAGTTGGAAAGTATTTTCCCGGAAAAGCAGGCATCTGTCATGAAAGCCATGCTATTGGGCAACAAAAAGGAACTGGATACAGAGGTAAAGGAGCTTTATCAGAGAAACGGGATAGCGCATTTACTGGCGATCTCCGGACTACATATCAGCATTATCGGAATGGGACTCTATAAATTACTTAGAAAAGGGTATCTTCCCATCATAGCTGCGGCAGGAATCAGTATTTTTATTATGATGCAGTATGGTATCATGACGGGAATGAGCAGCTCCGCAGGAAGAGCCATCATCATGTTCCTGATCCAACTGTCAGGAAAGATGGTAAGGCGAAGCTATGACATGCTCACGGCACTTACCATTGCAGGAGTGTGTTTGGTGATGGAACAGCCGTTATATGTCTACGATGGGGGATTTCAGTTATCCTTCGGAGCAATTCTTGGAATCGCCCTGGTAAATCCAGTATTTCAATTCTATCTTCGTTCTTATTTTCCTTCCTTTTCCCAAAATAAAAAGATGCAGGTATTACTCACTTCTGCAGCCATATCAGTGACCACTGCTCCGGTTATGCTAAGTGCATACTTTGAGATACCAAGATACGGTATCTTTCTAAATCTATGTGTTCTTCCGCTGGTGTCGGTTCTGGTGGCAGGAGGTCTGGCAGTGTTACTGCTTGGTACCATTTCCAGTGTGCTGGGAAGTATCGCAGCAATTCCCTGTATGCTTGTCCTGGCACTATATGAGAAGCTTTGCAATTTTGCAGAATACCTTCCGGGTCAATCCTGGATTCTGGGAAAACCCGCACTTTATCAGGTAATTCTATTCTACATAGGGTTGATTCTCCTGGCGTGCTTCTATGAGCGGATTCCCCGTATGATCGGGATACTGATATTGACTTACAGCCTGTTACTATTGACTATCAGGGTGAATGGTGGATTGACCATCACCGCCATGGATGTGGGGCAGGGGGATGGATTCTGTATCCAAAGTGAGAGTGGAAAGGCATATCTGATGGATGCCGGGAGCAGCACCAAAAAGAATGTGGGAAAATATCAGGTCATTCCTTTTCTGAAATCTCAGGGAATCAGTGAAATAGAAGCAGTCTTTGTGTCACATTCAGATCTTGACCATATCAGTGCGATTCTGGAGCTATTGGATCAATGCCGGGAGATGAATGGAATACGCATGGAAAATCTCGTATTACCGAAGATTGATAATCAGTATAAAGATGAGGAATATCTGAATCTGGAGCAACAGGCAATACTACACAAAGTATCCATACGTTATATGCAGGCGGGGGACAAGATCGTGGATGGCAGATTGCAAATGGTATCTTTGCACCCGGGAAAAGAGTTCAGCCCATCCAGTGCCAATGCATACTCCAATGTGCTGTGGGTATCCATGGGAGCTTTTGATGGAATCTTTACCGGAGATGTGGAGGCAGAGGGGGAGCAGGCACTGTATGAACAGCTCGCATCACGGAAAGCAACGGGGGAACTGGGGAAGATAGAACTGTTGAAGGTCGCCCATCATGGTTCCAGGAACTCCAGCAATATAGAACTACTGAAACTGATAGACCCGGAACTGTCATGGATTTCCTGTGGAAGGAATAATTCCTATGGGCATCCCCATGGAGAACTCATGGAACGGCTGGCACAGGAGCGGATTCCCTGCCTCGTCACCAGTGAGGAGGGAGCGATGACCCTTAGGACTGATGGAGAAGAGATATGTATCAGCAGCTTTTTACCAAAGGTGGAATACCAAATGGAAAGTAGATAAAATAAGAATTTAATTAATAAAAAAATAACTTTTAAGTATAATTCAAATAGGAGAAAAAATAATTTGCATAAGATAATTTTTTACAGGAATAACAATGGAGAAGAGTAATTACAATGAATAGTGCAAAAGGACATGAATGGGATCAGGTTCGCAACGAACTTTTTACAAAAGAGGAAATTACAGACAGTAATTTACGAGTGGCTCTTGTAGGTGAGATAACCAAAGCAAGAGTAGAAAAAGGAATTACTCAGAAAAAACTGGAAGAATTGAGTGGCGTAAGACAGCCGGTTATCGCCAGAATGGAAAAAGGAAAAACCAGCCCTCAACTGGATACGGTATTAAAAATATTGAAGGCATTAGGGAAAACATTATATATTGGTGAGTTGAAGTAAGAAGGAAACTGAAATAAGCAATGAAAACCACATTGTCTTTTAACAAGACTAACAGGTTATTTTTCTTCTTGCTGGACATTATACTATCTATACAGGTATTGTGAAAGGTGGTATAATATGTGTAAGAATAAAGTGAAACATACAAAAAGGGAGGAACAGGCAATGGGCGCAACTATGAATCAAGTGAGGCCGTGTACTATTTCCGAATCTATTATGCAGTCATGCAAAGAAGTAAAAAATATGCGTGAAGGCAAGGCTCCAAAACGATCTTTGAATGATTTATTTACTAATATTGAAAAATGGAGCAAAGAGGATAAAAAATAAATGTACGAAGTTATCCCAACCGAACGGTTTGAGAAAGACGTAAAGTATTATATTAAGAAAAAAGGGTTTGTACATATTGGTACGGACATCAAAGCAATAACAAATGAATTGGAGAAGGGAAATCTTGTAGGAACAGAGATCCCAGGATTGAGGATTATCACAGAAGGATATACATTTAAGGTAAGGTCTGCAAATTCAAATACAAAAATGGGACAGTCCAATGGATACCGTATTATATATTACGCAATCCGTGATGATGAGGAAGTGTATCTGCTTACCATTTATTACAAAAAGGATGACAATCGGATACCGACAAATCAGGAAATCATAGAATTAGTAGAAAATTATTGTATGTAATTGTAGATGCGTCCAACTTGGTCTTTAGTGGCACAGTTAATAAAATCAGTTATGAAGCACTAAATGTAACACAGGCATCATATGACGTAAATGAACTAGTGGTAATGAATGATGAAAAAGGTAGTGGAATATTTAAATATAATAGACTAATTGTTCATATGAAAATACAGTATATTATTAAGGGCAACCAATTGAGGTTGCCTTTTATAATACATAAAGTTATAGCTAACCCTATATTTTTTGTACCGTCAAGTATAACCTATCGAGAAAAAAGAGACTGACAATGAAACAGAATCTAAATTGCTTGTTAGTTCCGACCTTGAGGCGATTGGAAGAGGTTACAAAACATATTGTTATACCAGTATGTAATCCATACAGTCGGTAAAAGAACTCTTAAATAGCACAATGCGGGTGTCTTTAATATTGAAAGGGAAACTGTAAGTTATACAAAAAATCTGTCAAATAGGTGATAGAACTTGTTGAAATGTAGGAATAAATTTAATATAATTATTTAATAAGAAATTTATTACATAGCATTCAAATTCGGAAGGAAAAATTATGATAATTGATGATTCTGTTTTTTAATGTAGTTCTAAAAATAGCTGCATAGAGAAGACAATTCAGATACATTCAGGAATAAACATGGGCAAGTTAGATGTTCAAAGTGTATTCATGATGTGATAGAATCTTCACAACCAGATTAAATACAGAAGAAAGTGTAAGGTGTATTCTTAAAGAATTACATAGGAATGAGTTGGTCAGTTAACAAGTTATTTATGACAAGCAAGGGAAAAACATATGCTAGAGATATTGAGCGATTCAAAGGCAATTTTGTAGAAGACAGAAGATGTAACTTAAGACTGACTGATAATCGAGTATTATCAGTCAGTTATGGACTCTGCTGTTAGATTATATATTGAAATCATTGCGAGGATGTTTTGTTGTTAATATATCTTTTTGCTTTGCCATTGTAACATGGGTGTATATCTGCGTAGTATTAATGGAACTGTGACCAAGCATTTCCTGAATATACCGAATATCTACATCAGCATCCAACAGTGAGCTGGCAAACGTGTGGCGAAACATATGCGGAGTAATATGTTGTTCAATGGAAGCAAGAGAGGTATATCTGTTAATCATTCTTCTTACAGTTTGATCGGATAAAGGTGTTCCCGATTGATTGACAAAAAAATGATTGCATTTGTTGATTTCAGATGAGAATGAATTTTTATATTCTAGCAGTATTTTTACAACATTTACATTTCCTATTTGTATCCTACGTTCTTTTGCACCTTTTCCATATATAAGCACAATATTATCGTTGAGGTTAACGTCATATGGAGTAAGTCCACATAATTCAGATATTCGCATTCCTGTTGAAAACAGAAGTTCAGCAACAGCAATATCTCGAAGAGCATTTCTCCTTTTATATTGGGTATTTGCGGAGGTGTGTTGTTTATAAATCGTATGTAGAAAGATTTCTAAGGTATGTAAAGAAATTGTTTTTGGAAGAATGAGTGGTTTCCTGAAACGGATTTGCACTTTATCAAATGGATTGTTGTTAATCAATTCTTTAAATTCACAATAATGAAAAAATGCTTTTAATGATGCTATTTTTCTTTTGGCTGTTTTAGGTTTATAAGTGGAATGCAAATGAGCAATATAGAATTCTATCTGCTTAGGTGTAATATCATCAAAATTACAGCAAGTGATGTAATTGGTAAATTGAGATAGGTCAATCGTATATGCTCGTATGGTTTTTAAATCCAGACATTTTTGCGTGTTACAAAATTGAAGATAATCTTTCATATGTGTGTTAAATTTTTCCATGGTAATCTCCTTGTTTTTTATATATTTTATCGTAGCTATTCAGGACCCCATGCGCAAAATCGCTTCTTTGAAGCTTTCCTTTTGCTTATGTGGTTACTTTGCCAAATAAATTCACAAAAATCAGCTCACTCATGCAATCATGATTCGCATATTTTTATGAATTTGCTTGGCTCTGAATAGTTACATTTTATCAAAGACTGCATAATCAGGTTCATTCGGCAATTATGAGTTTTTAAATTTAATTTTTGATATGTAACTGTAAGTTATGTTAGAGTTAATTGCTCTCAACAACAACACTTTTATGGTACTAAAGATGCATTAAGATTAAACATGAAATCTCCTGAAAAATAAGCATTTCTTTATCTTTTTTACACCAGCACCATACGGTACTGGTTCGAATAACAATTTATAAGTTTAACCTGCCAAATCCCCATTTCTCAGTGACACAGAGAGTGACAAGTGCTATAATTTGAGTGAATACAAAATTGTCAGGTTTATAGGAACTGGTAGAATAGTGTAGTCAGATAATCGCAACGGAATGAATAGATAGGATAACAGATGCAGAGCATTTTAAGAGATATTAAGGAACAGGATTTCAAACAGATCTACCTGCTGTACGGGGTGGAGGACTATCTGCGTAAGCAGTATCGGGATAAATTAAAGCAGGCATTGCTGGCACCGGATGATACCATGAATTATCAGTATTATGATGGGAAGGATATTAATGTGGGAGCAGTGATAGACCAGGCAGAGACCATGCCCTTTTTCGCGGACAGAAGGGTCATCGTGATTGAGAACAGCGAGTTATTCAAGCATGGTGGTGAACAGCTGGCAGAATATCTTGTAAATCCATCGGAGACCACATATTTTATCTTTGTGGAGTCGGAGATCGACAAGAGGAGCAAGCTTTTTAAGACAGTGAGAGATAAGGGGCGTGCCATTGAATTTGCACTTCAGGATGAAGGAACCCTGAAAAGATGGATCAGAGGCCTGGTGGCAAAAGAGGAAAAGCATATCAGTGAGGAAGCACTGAACACCATGTTGGAAAAAACAGGGAATGACATGGAGAATATTCGGCGGGAACTGGAAAAACTCATATGCTACTGCCTGGATAAGGATGAAATCGGAAAAGAGGATGTGAATATTATCTGCATTACCAGGATCAGCAACCGCATCTTCGATATGATCAATGCCATTGCAAATAAACAGCAGAAGACAGCTTTAAAGCTTTATTATGATCTGTTGGAATTGAAGGAACCACCCATGAGAATTCTGTTTCTCATCACGAGGCAGTTCAACCTTCTGCTACAGACGAAGGAATTGAAGCAGAAGGGCTTTGATAATAAGAGAATCGGTGAGAAGACGGGACTGCATTCCTTTATCGTAGGAAAATACATCACTCAGGCATCGAAGTTTACCACAAAGGCTTTAAAAGAGGCATTAAATGACTGTGTGGAGGCAGATGAATCTGTCAAGATGGGTCGGATGGCAGATAAAATGACAGTGGAGTTACTGATCGTAAAATATAGTGCATAATAGAAGTACCATAGAGTCATTCATAAGAGATTCATAAGCAAAAGGAAAGCTTCGAAGAAGCGATTTTGCGCATGGGATTTTGAATAGTTACGATAAGATTAAGAAAAGAGTAAGGATAAGAAGATAAAAATAAGAAGATAGAAATAAGAAAGGAAGGAATCATATGGGATTTTTTGATGAATTAGGAGACAGCATCACAGAAATGGCTAAGGACGTAGGAGGCAAGGCAAAGGAAGTAGGTAATAACGCGGTACTTTATGCCAATATCAAGGCGGAAGAATTAAAGATCAAGGAGCAGTATTATAAGCTGGGAAAGAGATATTATTCTCTTTATCAAGAGACAGGCGATCCGGAACTGCTGGATATGATCGATGCCATCAGCGCTTCCAAGGACAAGATTGCGAAATACAGAGAAGAGCTAGACGAATCATAGAGGAAAAAGGTCTTACGTGGAGATTGTTATTTTCCTCTCAAAGGATTATAATAGAGATACCAACAAGGGAATGGAGGTAATGGTATGAATAGCATTTCAAAGATTAATTCCAATGTTAATTATGGCGGGATTGCCAGTGGGAAAAAGTTAAATTCTGCGGCAGATGGAGCAAGTGAATTAAGTATTGCCGCCAAATTACAGGCGCAGAGCAATGGATTGACTGTGGGAGCCGATAATGCAAAGGCGGGGAATAGTGTACTGAATATCGCCGATGGTGCTTTGAGTGGTATTCAGGATTATCTGCATCGAATCAAAGAAATCAGCGTGAAAGCCAGCAATGGTCTAAACAGTTCTCAGGATAAGCAGGCAATGCAATCCGAGATAAATGAGTTAATGAAAGGAATCCAGAGCACAGCAAAAGGAACCCAGTTCAATACCATGTCTGTATTGGATGGCAGTATGGCAGATATGAATATTGCCACGAATCCGGATGGAACAGGAATGCAGATTCAGATGGGCAATTCCACTTTGGAAGCATTAGGTATTGATGGCTACGATGTTACCGGTGACTTTGATATGAAACGGATTGACAATGCACTGGATATGGTCAGCGCATCCAGAAGCAGCATGGGTGCGTCCAGCAATGCATTAGATTACATCACTTCCTATAACACCAATGGGGCATTGCAGCAGACCGGTGCACAGAGCAAACTGGAGGATCTGGATATTCCACAGGCAATCTCCGATCTGAAGAAAAATCAGGTGATGGATGATTATAAGAATACGATGCTGAAACAGAATATGGAACAGGAATCAATCGTGACCAAGATGCTGCAGTAAGAATAAAAGAGGGCTGTGCAGTCAATGCACAGCTTTTCCTATGTGAGAAATAAGATTATAAGAAATAGAATTAAAAGGGGAAGCAGATACATGGCAAAGCTATATTTCAGACACGGAGCAATGGGAAGTTCTAAGACAGCCAATGCACTTATGGTGGAATACAATTACTATGAGCGGGGCAAGAAGGCACTTTTGCTGAAACCTCAGATCGACAACAGGGGTGGCGATAAAATAATTCGCAGCAGAATAGGTTTGCAGAAAGAGTGTAGATTTGTCGAAGAATTTACGAAGATGTCAGATCAGGAAATACAAACATATGACTGTGTTATCGTGGATGAAGCGCAATTTTGTAAAAAGGAAGATATTTCCTTTTTTATACATGTGGTAGATGAACTGGGAATTCCAGTGATCTGCTATGGTCTGAGAACAGATTTTCAAAGAGAACTTTTCGAGGGTTCCAAATGGCTCCTGGCATGGGCGGATGTCATCGAGGAGATCAAGACCGTGTGCTGGTGTGGTCAGGGCGCTACCTGCAATGCCAGATTTTCCAGCGATGGAAAAGTGATACGGGCAGGGGAACAGATCTTTCTGGGAGAAAATGACAGCTATATTGCATTGTGCCGTAGACATTACAAGGAGGGAAACCTCGGACCCAACTGGAATCATAAGATACAGTAGCAGATTAACAGTATGTACAATTGTACATACAACAAGGAGGAATAAAGTTGAGTGTTTTTTCAATCATTATATTAATATATGTGGTGGTAGCCATCGCGAAAGCGGTAAAGGCAAATCAGGATAAAAATACAGAAGGTACTGGGAGCAGGAATATAAATGGCAATGGGAATGCTCTCGGGAACAGGAATACTACCGTGTATAAGAGCAGCAATACTCCAACATGGGATTCTTCCATGGGTAAAGCGGCTCAGCCAGTCTATTCCAATAGAACACAGCCCACGGCAGACAGCAGGCAAACCATAGGAAAAGTGGCAAAGATGGATACGAAGGTGGAGCAGAAGCCGGAGGAACAGATGACGACAGTGGATTATCTGGCACAGAAAGCAGAGAAAGAGCAGCAAAATCAGGATAATCAGGCGAGAATTGCAAAGATGAATACGCCAAGCCGTGCAGATGGACGTCGTATGGCAGTAAGGCTTTTTGAAGGAGATCTGCCACCAGCGGGAACCAGAGTCATTAAATGTAATTACTGTGGAGCGGAGAATCTGGTACCCCAGAACTCTCATGACAGGTTCGCGTGTTTTTTCTGCAGGGAAGATCTATCGTAAAAATAGGATATCCTAATGCCAACAAGAAAATGTGAATAAAGAAAATACAAATAAAGAAAATGCAAATAAAGAAAATACAAAAAAATTATAAATAAGAAAATTATAGATAAAAATTGAGTACAGAAAAATATGGTTAGAAAGAATTAGAAAAATAAACTATGAATAGAAAACAGTTGCGCAAAATTATTAGAAGGAGATAGATATTCATGAGTAAAATTGATGAAATCAGAGCAGAAATGGTAACAGCAATGAAAAATAAAGAGAAGGAAAGAAAAGATACGTTATCCATGCTGCTGGCAGCACTGAAAAACAAGGAAATTGATAAGAGAGAAGACCTCACAGAGGCAGAAGAATATGAGGTAATCAAAAAAGAGATCAAACAGACCAAGGAGACCTTGGAATTGACACCGGCGGACAGAGCAGATCTGATCCAACAGTGTGAGGCAAGGATCAAAGTGTTAAGTGAGTTCGCACCGGAAGAGATGAGCGAGGATGCAATCCTTGCTATTGTAAAAGAAGTCATTGCCGGTCTTGGCATTGAGAATCCCACAGTAAAAGAAAAAGGAAAGATCATGAAAGAACTGATGCCAAAGGTAAAAGGCAAGGCAGATGGAGCAGTCGTTAATAAGGTGGTTGGTTCACTGTTACAGTAAATAGAATTGTAAAAAAATCATTTCGTAAAAGAAATGATTTTTTTTATGGAAAATCCTGTAATATAAAAAACAGCCATAAAATAACTTAAAAATAAAATTAATTTAAGCATATATTACATAAAAATTAAAATATTAAAAAGAAAACATAACAAGTGCGTAATAAAATTGGTATTTTATATAGATATTATATGCTAAACTTACAAACCAGAGGTGAAAATATCTGGTTTGGAGGGTTATTAAATGAAGGGAAAATGGAGAAGAGCATTGGCTGGGGTATTGACAGTGATACTGCTATTTAGCGGACTGTCAGGAAGTGGACTGGAAGCAGTGCATGCCACGGAACAGGAAAAAGGGGTATTGTTGAATATTGAGGAAGATGTCAACGATAATCTGAACGGGGGAATTGCGGCAAAGGAAGCGAACACGACAGACAGTGCGGGCAAGACAGACACGACAGACAGCACAGAAAATGCAGACAAGATAGACAGTACAGACAAGTCGGACAGCACAGACAAGACGGACAAGACAGACAGCACAGAAGGTACAGATGAGACAGAAAAGACGGGCAGCACAGAAAATGCAGACAAGACAGACAGTACAGACGAGACAGAAAGTACAGACAAGTCGGACAGCGCAGACAAGACAGAAAATGCAGACAAGACAGACAGTACAGACGAGACAGAAAGTACAGACAAGTCGGACAGCGCAGACAAGACAGAAAGTGCAGACAAGACGGACAACACAGGCAGTACAGGTCAGGCAGATAATACAGAAGATATAGATAATACAGACAATGCAGATGAGGAAACAGTTTCGGACAATAAGGTAACATTATCTGCAAATGAAATATTTGCATTGTTAGAGAACAGTGTTTCGGAAAATTCATTGTCACAAAATCGTATTAAAAGGCGCAGTGGAAATGAAGAAGGGTTGTTAGCATACTATACCTTTTCGGATCTTGGCAGTGCAGACGCTGATACAGAGATCATTGATGAATCAGGGAGTGGAAATGAGGCGTATATCAGGGGCAATGGTGCAGCACTTAGAATCGGTTCATTGGAACTTCCGGGAGGTAGCAGTGGGAGTGATGCTGCATATGTGGAGTTACCGACGGGGTTATTTGATGGACAGGATACCCTGACAATTTCTGCATGGCTTCAGAACAACACGGGAAGTGGAGATTTTTCTGCCATGTATTTTGGTACGGAAGCGGGAAGCAATGGTTTTCCACCCCAGTATTGGATATTGAATCCATCCAAGAACGGATATTTTAAGTCTGTTATAACAGACGATTATAATGAAGAACAGCCATACAATACCGAGACAGCCTGCTCTAGTACAACCACAACAGCTGGCTGGTCTATGTACACAACGGTCATTACGGAGAATGAGATCATCGGTTATCTGAATGGCGAGGAAGTGTGCAGGGATGATAAGACTACGCAGATATCAGATTTTGGGACAGACCTGGTAAGCTATATCGGAAAATCCGCTTATCCTGACAAATCTTTTGCAGGAGCAGTAAAGGAAGTAAAGATATATACAAAGGATTTATCAGAAAACGATATTCAGGATCTCTATGAGGAAATTGTAAATGATACAACCTCCAAAAAGGAGATAGTTGCAAAAAAAGGAAGCTATTATGAAGGAGTTCCTACACGAAAAGTAGTTTTGGAGGAGGGAGAATCCAAAAGTCTGCCGGATAGTACTACGGTAACTTTTTCGGACGGCAGCACACAGAAGGCGGCCATAAGCTGGAAAAATGCTCAGACGGGCGAAGTTGTGGAGGATACCGCGGATCTCACCGCAGGAACTTATACGCTACAGGGTGAATTGCATTACTTTAAGAGTCCGTTTATTGAAGAACGGGCAGATCCCTGTGTGGTGTATGACGCAGACGAAGATTGTTATTATTTTACCTCCTCATGGCCGGCATATGGCAATATGAACAGTGGATATGACCGTATAGCAGTTAGAAAAGCAGATACACTGGAGGGACTTTCAGAGGCAGAGGATCATGTAATCTGGACAAAACATACCAGCGGAGAGCAGATGTATCACATCTGGGCGCCGGAATTACATAAGATCAATGGCAAATGGTATATTTATTATGCGGCAAGTACTTCCGGTAATGGTTGGGGAATCCGATGTTTTGTATTGGAATGTGGCGAAGGTATGGATATTACAGAGGCTTCCTCCTGGTCGGAAAAAGTAAAATTTACTGACAAGGATGGAGGTGATAATGGATTTAATGATATGTGCCTTGATATGACCTACTTTGAAAAGGATGGCAAGGGTTATGCAATCTGGGCCTATAAGACCAATGGCATCTCTATGCTGAAAATGGCGGAGGTAGATCAGGATGCACCCTGGAAACTTGCGGGAGATCCAATCACATTATCTGTCCCGGAATATGACTGGGAGCGTGTGAATGAAAAGGTGAACGAGGGTCCTGCGGTCCTGCAACAGAATGGAAAGATCTATGTAGTATATTCGGCGGCGGCAACGGGAGATGAATACTGTATGGGTATGCTTACCGTGGATGATGATGCAGATCTCATGGATCTTAGAAACTGGACAAAATGTGCATACCCGGTTCTGGAAACAAATGATCTGGCAGAGCAGTATGGTCCCGGACATAATTCCTTTACTGTGGATGAGGATGGAAATGTGATTCTGGTATACCACGCAAGGGATGAAAAATGTCATAAGGATCAGTGTGATTATGCATCATCTGATCCATTGTATGATCCTTGTAGAAATGCCATGCTGGCTTATGCAAGATATGACGGAGATGGAACACCGGTATTTACCAGCACTGACGCAAAAGAGCTGGCGGATGTGGATGTCTCTGATCTTAGGATTACCTGTCAGGTAAATGGAGAAAATCAGGAGTATACACCTATAGCCAGTTATTCACTGCTGGAGGATGGTACAGATTCTGTGGGGGATACAAAGGGTTCTCTGGCAGGAGATAGCATTTCCTATGACCATGGACTTATCATAAATGGTGGAACCAGTAAAAATAAGCAGAATTATCTGGACATCAGTAATAATACTGCATTGCTGGAAAAGTTACAGAATACAGATAAACTCACGATTCAGGCATGGGTAAGAAACGATGTGAGCGGAAATGCACACTCAACGGTATTTACCCTGGGCAGTGATAACAGTAACTGGTTCGCATTCAATACGCTGAATTGGAGCAATGCAAGAGCTTCATTCAAGATAAATGAAAATGAAGTGAGCGGTATCAAATATGACACAACGGGAAATAAGAGCTCTATTCTGGATGAATGGTATCCGGTGACGATCGTCCTGGAAGATGCGTCCGATGAAAGTCAGAGCAAGACAAAGATCACCTATTACATGGATGGGGAGTATGTGACGGACCTTACCACCAATGCGTCTATTGGTCAGATGGGAGACTTGTCCTATCTTTATATTGGCGCAGGTCAGGATACGAATTATTACGATTTCTCAGGTGGTATTAAAAATGTGGAGTTTTTCGACACAGCAATGACGAAGTCAGGCGTACTCAATTACTGTCTGCCTAATATGCTGAAGGAAAAGATATTGGGAGAAAATAAATATCTGGATGCGATTCAGACGGATCTTACATTGCCGGATACGTTAAAGAGCAGGGCACTGACCTGGACAAGCAGTAACGAAAGTGTGATCAGTGCAGAAGGAAAAGTGACATTGCCGTCAGAAGATTTGGGAGAGGTACCAGTGACAATGACTGCTTCCTACCTGCTCAACGGAGATACGGTGGAGATTCCGGAGCTGGATGATATCAGAGGCAATATCTATCTGCCGGAGGCAGGAGAAAATGGTTCCACGATTACATGGGAGTCCTCCGACACTGATGTGATCTCGGATCAGGATAATGGAAAATTTAAAGCAGGTGTAGTAAATAGAAAATCAGAAGATACTAAGGTGACTCTCACAGCTACCCTGACGTATGACAAGATATCTGATACGAAAAAATTCAAAGCAAAGGTAAAAGCTGCCATAGGAAAACAGAACTTTACGAAATATTTATTCGCGTATTTCACAGGTGATGGTGGAGCGCAGACAGAACAGATATACTTTTCTACCAGTAAAGATGGACTGTACTGGGATCAGATGAATGATGGGAATCCGGTATTGAAAT
>JAQVCT010000069.1 GCA_028689655.1 Lachnospiraceae bacterium | reverse complement strand
AGAGATAGATATTGAATATGAGGTTACTGATATTCAGGATAGAGCTCTTTTGGCCTCAAGGAGTACAACGGTAACGAGCTTAGACGAATTAAATACTGCCATTGCCAATGCTGGTGATGGGGATACTGTTACGGTATCAGGAAACATACCCGGTATTGTAAATATAGCTGGTAAGAAAATCACTCTTACAGGAGGAACACTTCAGGCTCTGAACATTAGTGAAAGCAGTGAAGTGACTTTGGAGAACATCACAATAGATGCCAATAAGATTGGAAATGGGACAGCAGATAAGGGGCGTTCTGCGGTGATTTTGAAGGATTCCAAGTTATACTTGAAGGAAGGCTGTATTATTGAAAATGCAGAGGCTTACATTGATAATAGAGCATTTCCAGCAGGTGGAGGTATCTGTAGCCAGAATTCCTATTTAGAGATGAGTGACGGTGCTATCATTAGAAACAATTCGACGCAAAACAATGGGAGTAGATATGGAGGTGGAGGAATTGCCTTACTTAAAAATTCAAAACTAATAATGAATGGAGGAACAATTACAGGAAATAAGGCAAAGCCGACAAGAAAGTCTCGAGATACTGGCGGCGGGGTACATATAGATACATCAGAAGCGGAATTTCGTGGTGGATTAATTGAAAATAATGAGGCGCCGGACGGAGGTGGAATAAGTATAGGAACTGGTCAGGCGTATTTTGCTGGAGTAGAGGTATCTGGCAATCGTGCTATTGGTGGTGGTGGCCTCTATGACGGTGCTGGTGGTGGAATCTGCATGGGTACTATTCTCACCGAAGACAGCTATGCAACTGTTACTGTAGCGGGAATGACTAAGATAATTAATAATTCTGCGCTATTGGAGGGTGGTGGTATATCCGCTAGATATACTCTAAATTTATTTGGTGGTACGGTAAGCGGCAATTCTTGTTCAAGCAGAGGTGGTGGAATTTATTCTCAATACGAGACTGACTATCTTACAGTACTAAATTTATCTGGTAATCCTCAAGTTACAGGAAACAGCAGTAATGGAGTGGATAATAACTTAGAACTAATTGAAGTGGGATACACTGGCAGGATGGTAGGAGATTTTACCGGGAAAATAGGCATTACCAAAAGCCCGGAATCCCCTTTAGATGGGCCATTAGATGCAATCGTTAATGCAGGATTTGACCCAATAGAATCCATGACACAGGGGATGGAAAAAAATCCTGATGCAAACTTTTTTTCGGACAATCCAGATTATTATACTTTGTTAGTAGAAGAGGGTACAAACCATAAGATTGTCATTACTGCTCCCAAAGTCACATTAGATCCAAGAGGCGGAACACTGGATGCAGGCACTACCAATCCATTTTATACCCCATATAACAAACCAACTTCAGCGCCAGCAGATCCAACACTATTAGGGTATAAGTTCATTGGGTGGTCTACAGACCCACATGGTGAGTTCTTCGACTTTGAACATACAGCGGTTAACAATGACCTTACTCTTTATGCCCGTTATGACCCGGAAGTTTATCTGATTCACTACGAGGCCAATGATGGAAGCGGTTTAGTGACTCAGCAGCCACATGACCCAACAAAGGATGCAACAATCTTAGATAATCCGTTTACACGTGCTGGTTACACGTTTACTGGATGGAATACGCAGGAGGATGGCAATGGAACAGCGTATGCGGCATCCACTGTAATTTCCCCGCTGGGTTATCAGGACTTAACCTTGTACGCTCAATGGGAATTAACGAAATATAAAGTGACATTTGACAGCATGGGTGGTTCTACAGTTGGTGAGATGGATGTCTTTGAAAATGACATTATCACTGAACCTGCAATACCGACCAAGGAAGGTTATACGTTTGATGGCTGGTATAAAGAAGAGACACTGGTAAGTGTCTGGGATTTTGCTAAAGATAAAGTAACAACGGACACCACACTTTATGCAAAATGGATAGAAAAGGAATATACAGTAAAATATGACACTAACGGAGGAAACCCTGCAGCGATTACCGATAAGACGAATGTAAAATTTAATGACACCGGGCTTCGTCCAGCCGATGACCCAACAAGAACAGGGTATACCTTTGAAGGCTGGGAAGTGGATGGGAAGAAAGTGACTGATGTCACAGCCTACAAAGCTTTGGTGGCAGATGACAGCGTGAAATCGGTGACACTGACAGCCCAGTGGAAAGAAAAAGAGTATACCGTGAAATATGACTCCAATGGAGGCAACCCGGTAACCATTGCGGATAAGGAGCACGTCAAGTTTTGGGAGGCAGATTTGCTTCCGGCAGATACCATGACAAAACCAGGCTATACGTTTGGTGGATGGAACTATAAGACGTTGCCTGTATCAGATACATCTAAGTACAGCGATTTTGCTGCAGATGATAAGGTGAAGGAAATCACGCTTGTGGCGCAGTGGATACCCAAACAGTACAAAGTAAACTATGACGTGAATGGCGGAGAACCGGATAATTATCCGTCAGAAACAGTTGGCTTTGAAGCGGTTGTGCCGATTCCGGTAAATGCACCTACAAGGATTGGCTATGATTTTAAAGGATGGCTCAAGGATGCTACTAAAATAGATGGAACAAGCGTAACCTATGACAGTTTGGTGGCAGATGATACCGTTTCGGAGATCACACTGGCAGCCCAGTGGGCAGAGAAATCTTATACCGTGAAGTTTGAACTGAAACCCGGGGAAAGAGGCGGAACTCTTGCAGGGAATACAGCGGACCAGAGCGTTAAATACAATCAGCATTCCACAGCAGGTGCAGATGTATCCGTAAGCGTTGATTCGGTTTTCCTGGGATGGAGCTACAGTTATACTCCGGTAGGCTCCACCACACCGATATCTGGTACCGTGATGGATTACACTACCGTGCCAATCTTAAACGATGTGACATTTATCGCCAACTTTGCGAAAGTTCCATTTGTTTCTGGAATCAGTACCAATGGCTATGTGTCCGTAGAAAAGGGTGGCGCTCCGACAGACGCAGGAACCGAAACCATAACCAAGATAGAATATGACCTTACAGATACTCTTCCGGGCGAAGCTGGATTTAAGTTTGAAGGGGTATTACACTACCATATTGATGAAAT
>JAQVCT010000048.1 GCA_028689655.1 Lachnospiraceae bacterium | reverse complement strand
AATATTTGAATTACCTTATCGGGAGATCCAGTTGCTTTCAGTAATAAAAGTGCCGCGGATATTTGTTCTTTTGTATAGCGCATGTTTTATCAAGGGTTATACAGTCCAATTTTTCGTCCGCATCCCCGTATTAACTGTTGCATTTATCGTTGCATTCACTGCTGCATTAGTTGTTGTATAAGAAAACCCGGACAATTATGTTATTTTTCCAAAAATAAGGCTTATTTCCTATTAATATATGGATTACTCTTATTGAAAGAATCCCGCTGTTATGCTATGATTAACGTATATCAGTAGGTGTTTTTTTACCCGCACATGATTGGAACACTGACGTTTCAGGTAGCGTAACAACTCTACGGTGTGACTTTTCAAGGAGGAAAGGAGGGGCGATTTATGAATGTAATGGCTTTAAATAATGTCTATAATAATTATCTGACATCTTATGCGCCGAAGGGCACCACCAGTTTTGACACTCATAAAAAGAGTGAGCTTCGCAGCGTTTATAATTCCATCGTCAAGCTGAATAAAGAGTCCCCTCTCTATCTCATGAATGCCACCAAGGATACCCAGGCTTTCGCTGTGGGCATTAAGGAAGGCGCCAGAAATCTTCGTAATACCATCGCCTCACTGGGCGGACTTGATGAAGATTCTATTTTAGATAAAAAGATCGCTTTCTCCAGCAATGAAGATATCGCCTCCGCGACTTACATCGGTGACGCCGAAGATTCCGACTCCGTGCCATCTCTGGAAATAGAGGTGCGCAACCTGGCAAGTCCTCAGGTAAATACAGGACGTTTCCTGCCATCTAATTCTATGGAGCTGCCTGCAGATTCCTATTCTTTCGATGTGGGTATCAATGATCTGAATTACGAATTTCAGTTCATTATCAACAGTGGTGATACGAATAAAGATCTGCAGGATCGCCTTGCAAGACTAATCAACAACGCAGATATCGGCATTGATGCCACCACGCTGGAAGATGCACAGGGGAACAGTTCCTTACGCCTGCAGTCCACATCCACCGGATTACAGCACGGCAAGGATGTGATCTTCACCATTTCTGATGATAAGACCAGCAAAGCAAGCGGTACTGTGTCCTATCTGGGACTGGATGATGTCACCCGTCCCGCACAGAATTCTAATTTTCTGCTGAACGGGCAGGAACGAGAGACCGCCGCCAATAATTTTACCATTGAAAAGACTTATGAGGTGGAACTCAAAGGTCTGAGCTCCACCGAGGGTGAGACCGCAAGCATTGGTCTGAAAAATGATACAGAATCTTTCAATGAAAATATTAATTATCTGGTGGGAAGCTATAACGATTTTCTGCGCGCGGCTTCGGAGCACCTGACTTCCCAGTCCCGGAACAGCACGCTGATCTCAGAGATGAATCGTATCACTTCCTATTACAAGGAGGATTTCGATGAAATCGGACTGCAGATACAGGAGGATGGTTCCATCCAGGTAGATCCTGATAAACTCAATGCCACTGCCTCTGCCACAGGCGTTGACATCAGGGAACAGTTCTCTCCCATCAAGAATTTTACCAATTCTGTGGTGAGAAAAACAAATGAGATTTCTTTAAATCCCATGCATTATGTAAGCAAGACCGTGGTAGCCTATAAGAATCCCGGCAAGAATTTTGCCAATCCATATGCCACCAGCGCCTACAGTGGTATGATGTTCAACAGTTATTGCTAAACTCATCATACAGGAATTGCATATCCAGCATTTTGTCATCTACATAGTAATCCGCATTGGGTTTTCCAAAATGGAGTTCATGGTATTTCACGTGCCAGGACTCCATTTGTTTTCTGGTAGTCTCCGACCAGTCCACCCCGCTCACATATCCCCGCGCCGTAAAAAGAATGATCTCATTTCCCATATCGTAAAGTCGGTTAATGATTCGTATCATCTTCTCATTTGGGTCTGACTTAGCGTAATCCAAATCTTCCCGTTTCAAGGCGATGACACCATCAATATCAAATACAAATCTCTTGCCGCCTCTGCTTATCCGCAGATATTCCGCTGCTCTGGCAAAATCTTCCTCCGTATCAATATCAAAATTGTCTTTCATCTCATAGCCCATGATCTTCCTGCCGCTCATGGAATGTTCCTCCAGGATGACTCTGGGGCGGATCACATCAATATTGGCATTCTGATACAGGATGCGCGGGAGCTGTTGGCGGGGCATATTATAAGCCTCCTGAATATCCGTGAGAATAGGCGTCATCTGTTGATCCTCTGCCATATACCACATCTTGTGGGCTACTTCCTTTGCCGGAGATACACTTCTCACACTGTCGATGGTATCATCCGCCAGCATACAGGCGATCATGGCATCGATATCCGGCACATGGCGAATGGGATAAGTGGGACGAAGCTGTACCACAACATCCGGTTCATATGATTCTTCCTCCCGCAGATAGCCAAGCGCATGGGAAAACACATCGATATCCAGTGCCGTATCCGTGGCATATTCCGCCGGGCGGATGAAGGGAGTCTCCGCACCGTATTCTCTGGCAATTTTGGCATATTCTTCACTGTCCGTACTGACGATCACACGGTTAATATAGGTGGATTCCAGTGCGTGCCGGATGGAATAGGCGATCATGGGTTTTCCATCAATTACTTTTATATTTTTATTTTTCACACTTTTCGAACCGCTGCGGGCGGGTATTATAGCAAGTATTTTCTTCATATACGCTCCTGATTGTCATCCCGGAGCTGTCTCAATCTGTCTCGAGCTGTCTCGACCACTCTCCGGGCTTGATTCTGTTTATGCTTCCGTTTACCGGTACTTCCTGTTCCTGGTAAAGTCACTTCTGTTATTTTACAGGGAATCTCCAAGGGCATCCTGCAAGGTTCTATGGACCGCACCTTCCAGATAGCAGCCGCCCTCCGTGGCATTGATGACTCGAACTGCCTTTCCATCCGCTTCCTGCAATCTGCGCTCCATCCATTCCCTGTAAATAATGAACTTCTGGTCTGACAGCACGGTTCCCCCACCATACGCTCTGACAGGAATCAATCGCTGCGTATCTGCCGTCATCTGATTGGAAGTCCCCGACGCGTGTGCCAGATGGTCTGTAAACGCCAGATCAAGACCAACGAAAATAACTGTGTCGGCTCCTGCGCGAATGGCCACATCCAAAGCTGTGGTACTGACAGATCCTCCCGTCTCGTAAGTCTGAAAATCACATTCCGCCGCCGTGGTCTCCGCCGGGGGAAAATCTTTCTGATAGATCAGGTATTTATCGCCCTGATAGCGCTCCGCAAACCCATAGCAGGCGGTGGACAGTAATAGCATGGGTATGGTTTCCTGCTCATGCTGTCTGATCTGATACAGCACACGTTGATTGCTGTCCGTGATGATCACAGCGTCCGGTCGAATCCCCATTTGCAATAGCTTATAGAAAACCGTTCCTGTAGCCAGCATAAATATGTGATCCCTGGATTCCATATTCTTTAATTGCCATACATTCTTATCCAGGGACGGTCCTGCTGCCACGATGATCACCTTCTTATGGCGCATCTGTTCTATTATAAGACCCAACTCTGATATTTCTCCGGCTTTTCTTTTCAGATCATTTCTCTGAAAATTAATCAGTAATTGCTTTCTTTGATTGCGAAAGGAATTCTCCGTGATAAAATATTTTTCGAAAGTTCTCCGTAATTTTAGAGACTCTATATTCCGCATGGAAGGATGATGAATGATAAATCCCTCCACTTCCTGTCCAATGGCGCGGGACAACTGTAAGAGCTCCGGATCTTCGTGGAGTACCAGCCAGTTCTGTAGTGCACCGGACCAGTCAAAGAGATGCAGGCTGATCACCAGCACATTGCCGTCCGTCTCATACACATGTACTTTTCTGGCACATAGACTTTGCTCCGCCACGGCCTCACAGTGATAGCCCAGCCCCATTCCCAGAATATGATAGGACATGGCAGTCTCTGAGACATAGTTCTCCGCAAAATTCATCGCCTCTGTTATAACATTGCTGTTGCTATGCAGATAAAAGCTCTTCTGATTCTCATCCTGCACTCTCATGGTGAGATATCCGCTCTGGGTCTCCTCCAGATAGTAACTCTTTCCTCCTGGTGTATGAAATCCAATTCCAGCATCCTCACGAATCACACGAAGCTCCCTGGCATGCTGCTCCAGTCTGTCTGCCAGCACCGAATCCATTTCATGCAGCAGGGATATATTCTTTTCCCAGAAATCCGGATTGCATTGGTTGATAAGATATCCCCGTGACAGTTCATCCCCCGAAGTCTCCTTCGCTGCTCTCCCGTCCACGATCTCCTGGATTCTAGTCTGCAGCTGTATGCAGAAAGGAGATATGGTGAGTTCCAGCAGATCTGGTAATAATATATAGTCCTCCTGCTCCTGTGCTCCCATAAGGTCTGACAACAACTGCAGCAGATATTGACTATCCACCTGAATCCCATCCTGCTGCAACGCCTCCCCATGCGTGAGGATGATCTGTATCTGCTTCTGGATCAGTGTCAGCAGAGTCTGGAATACACGGATTCCACGGTCATAATTTTGCCTGCGAAATGCACTCACGCAGATGGCCAGCTGCTTTTCTATCTGTTTATTGCATTGAAATAATGTTAAGTAATCCATATTTTCCCCCATGGCATTCCTTTTCTGTTTCATAAAAATTCTACTATTCCCAGTGTAAAGTCTTACGCCCTTTTTGTCCAGTTTACATAAAAATAAAACAGAGATCGAAGTTTTCTGCTTCTCTCTCTGCTTTACCACCATGACATTCCATGTGAAAATCATTATAATGGAATATTTCCATGCTTTTTAGGGATTGGTTCTATTTTTTTACTTCTCAGTGTTTTCAAGGATTTTAAGAGACGTTGTCTGGTCTCCTCCGGTTTGATGATCTCGTTCACATATCCTCTGGAAGCCGCTACATAAGGATTCAGGAAACGATCCTCATACTCTTTCTTGCACTGAGCGCGCATTGCTTCCGGATCTTCCGCTGCTTTGATCTTTCTCTTAAAGGCAATGTTCACCGCCCCGTCTGCTCCCATAACCGCCACTTCGGCGATAGGCCATGCGTATACAATATCTGCTCCCATTTCCTTAGAGTTCATGGCAATGTAGGCTCCGCCGTATGCTTTTCGCATAATGAGAGAGATCTTCGGCACAGTTGCCTCCGAATATGCATACAGGATCTTAGCACCATGTCTGATGATACCGTTGTGCTCCTGCTCCGTGCCTGGTAAGAATGCAGGTACATCAATCAATGTAACCAGTGGAATGTTGAAGCAGTCACAGAAACGAATGAATCTGGCGATCTTATCGGAAGCCTGGTAATCCAGAGAGCCTGCCTTGGCACATGGCTGATTTGCCACAAAGCCTACACACTCGCCTTCCATACGTCCCCAGCCTACCACACCGTTCTGTGCGAACTCTTTCTGTACTTCAAAAAAGGTTCCCGGGTCAACGATACAGTCGATCACTTCCTTCACATCATATGGCTGACGGGAATTATCCGGCACGATATCTACAATCTTTGTACAGCGGTTGTCTTCCCCATACTTTTTCCGAAGACCGCCCACGCGATCCAATACTTTATTTAATCTGGCAGACACTCTCAAGCGCTCTGCCGGGTAGATGGTAGGTGCTTTCTCTGTATAATTGCTGGGCAGATAAGTCAATAGCTTACGAACACCCATAAGACAGTCGCCTTCCGAATCATAAGTAAAATGGGAAACACCACTCTTGGTAGCATGAACCTCCGCTCCACCTAATTCCTCTGGCGATACCTCCTCATTGATAACGGTCTTCACCACATTGGGACCTGTGATGAACATCTTCGAAGTTGATTTCACCATGAAAATGAAGTCGCAGATGGCAGGTGCATAGCAGGCACCACCGGAACAAGGTCCCAGGATCACTGCGATCTGGGGAATCACGCCGGATGCCTTGGTGTGGCGCAGGAACATACCGCTGTAACCGCTGAGGGAGGAAATCCCTTCCTCGATTCTGGCTCCACCACTGTCATTGATGCAGATCAGGGGTGCCTTCATATCCATGGCCATATCCTGTATCCTGCAGATCTTAAAGGAATGATATTCCCCAAGGGTACCTCCGATAACTGTGAAATCTTCACTTGCCACGAACACAAGTCTGCCATCGATCTCACCGTATCCGGTCACAACACCATCTCCCAGGAATCTTCTCTTATCCAGATCAAAATCATCGATTCTGGACTCCATGAATCCGTCCACTTCCACGAATGTATCTTTATCCAGTAAAATCTCAATTCGTTCCCTTGCAGTCAATTTTCCAGTCTTATGCTGTTTATCAATTCGTGCCTGACCACCGCCTAATCGCGCAGTGGCTCTTTTCTCTTCCAAGTTCGCAATCGCTTCACTCCAGCCCATTACGTATCCTCCTAACTGATATCTGTTATTTTCCTATTTTCTTATTTGCAGTTTGCTATTTTCTTATTTCTTATTTCTTATTTCTCATCTCTTATTTCTTATTTCTTATTTCTTATTTCTTTATTTATCTTCCTTCCAATGTTCCCTGCTTTCTATTTGATTCCTATGTATGTACTTATTAGTTTGTATGTCTTATATTTTGTGTTTCTAATTGTTTGATATTCAAACTATCTTTACATATTATAGCACGGTATGAAAAATAATCAACCTGTTTTTTTTCGTACCGTGCTATTTTTTATGAACCATTTTTGATATTGTCCTTATATATCACTTGCGATTATATCCCAAAGAGAGCATATAGCATACCAATACCTCAGCCTGGAGGAATGAGGTACACATTATCAGAAAGGTGATTCTAACATTGAAAGAAAAGGAAAATTACAAAATCATAAATATGCTTTCACAGGGAATCCTCGCTAAAATGTGTGAAATATTCTCTGTCCCATTCCCTTTCAATCCTCTGGGAAACTTTGTTCTCTGGGGGATGCCATATGCGCATACAGCAAAATGCCGGCACATGCTCCCAGACTGTCCACGATAATATCCTGTATCTGGAAACATCTCCCTGGGACATAGAATTGATGAATCTCATCGGATATGGCATAACACACTGCAAAAACCAGCAACCACAGATACCGCCTTTTCTTTTCCATGGATATATTCAGACCCGACACTGCCATACCTAATGTGAGTCCCAGAACCAGATACTCTGTGAAATGCGCCAGTTCCCGCACCACATTATCAATATTGTCCAGGACTGCCTCATCCAGATTCGATGGAACCAGATCCATGAAAGATGCCACATTCACGATCACCTGGGTCACCGTGTTGCTTTCCTCCGAGGATTCCTCTGCGTTTTTGGCAGACATGGCAAAGATAAAGATCAGCATAAGGATAGCAGGGATACATTTCAGGACAGCTATCCTGGGGCTGTTCTTATAATTATTATTTTTATGATTATTATTTTTATGATTATTATTTTTATGATTACTATTTTTATGACTACTATTTTTAGTCTTGCTGATATTACTATTATTTTCCATTTATCGTTTTTCTATCTCTTCTATGTCTTAATCTTGTATTTTTATATCTTCTATTTTATTATTGTCCACTTTCTCAGGTACAGTGTATCCATAACTTAAGTCTTCTATAATTTATATCTGCTATTTTCATAGTTTCCATTTTTAAAGCTTCTATTTCTATAGCTTCTGTTCCATCTGTCTATTTCTGGGTAGTGTTGCTCTCTTCCTCCACCATGTGCAGTGCTGCCTGAATCACTTTATCCATGTCATAATATTTATACTGACCCAGTCTGCCGCCGAACAGCACCCCGTTCTCTTTGGCAGCAAGCTCCTGATACTGGGAAAAAAGCTTATTATTCCTCTCATCATTGATGGGATAGTAAGGCTCATCCCCTCTGTGCCAGTCTGCCGGATACTCCCTGGTAATCACCGTGGATGGCTGTGTACCGAATTCAAAATGTTTGTGCTCGATGATCCTGGTGTAGGGAACTTCCCGCTCCGTATAGTTGACCACCGCATTTCCCTGATAGTTATCGCAATCCGGCAAAATCTCTTTTTCGAAGCGAAGGGAACGGTACTCCAGCTCCCCTAACTGATATCGGAAAAATTCATCCAGCATCCCTGTGAATACCACTTTATCATACGTCACATCCTGTGTGTCCGCCCATTCACGGCTGGCCTGAAAATAGTCTACACCCAGACGCACCTCGATACCTTCCAGCATTCGTTGTACCATAGCAGTATAGCCACCTATGGGAATTCCCTGATATCGGTCATTAAAATAATTATTATTGAATGTAAAGCGTACCGGCAAACGTTTGATGATAAATGCCGGCAGTTCTTTGCAGTCTCTGCCCCACTGCTTCTCCGTGTAGCCCTTTACCAGCTTCTCATAAATATCCCTGCCCACCAGAGATAGTGCCTGTTCCTCCAGGTTCTGTGGTTCCTGGATGTGAAGGGATGCGATCTGTTCCTGTATCTTTGCCTTTGCCTCCGCCGGTGTCTTAATATTCCACATTTTACTGAATGTATTCATATTAAAAGGCATATTGTAGAGTTCCTCTTTATATCTGGCAACAGGGGCATTGATATAATTATTAAATTCCGCAAATTGATTTACATAATCCCATATCTTTTGATTGGAGGTATGGAAAATATGAGCCCCGTATTCGTGAACCTGTATTCCCTCCAGCTCATCTGTATAAATATTGCCTGCAATATGATCCCGTTTCTCTATTACCAGACATCTTTTCCCTTTTTGTGTCATCTCATGAGCAAAGGCCGCTCCAAAAAGCCCCGCTCCTACGATTAAATAATGATAGTGCATCTAGTTCCCTCCCTGAATTATCCTGTATCTTCTTAATGTGTATTTTCAGCCTGTTCTATAACACGTTTTCGCCATTCCTATGTACATTCTCCCCAAATCCAAGCAGTATGAAAATTACCGGAGTACAGATCACCTGCTGATAGCAGAAAAAGTTGTGTCCAAAATATGCTGCGACAGACATTATTATAACCAATAAAAACGGATGTTTCAATGTATCCTTCCAAAAAGAAGCCACTGCAGTGACAAAGATTCCAAGATATGTAATAAGACCAGTCATTCCAAAGAAGAGCAGACTGGTAAACCACTCATTGTGAGCATTGGTCAGCACGTGATTTCCCCAGCGGGAACTGAGTGTCTCCGCATATCGATCATAGGCATAGCTGGCAAAGCAGTCCGGTCCACAGCCAAACAGTTTATTTTTCAATGGATATTCCCGGAATATTTCCCATGCACATCGCCAGGTAAACCCCCTGCCATTACCCCAGTCATCATTGAAATTAAAATATTCCAGGCGCTGGAGGGGTGCCAGAAAGGACGGTAATATGCCTTTCGCATTGAGATAAATACAAAGTACGATACCCAGAATAACTGCCACCACAAATCCAGCCAGACCATAACCGACTTTCTGGAAATGAAGAATTTGAATCCTGTTCCTGCTATATAAAAGACAGAATGCAAAATAGACCACTACTGTGGTCAAAAGCAGAAACCTTGTAAGATTTCCCTGGGAGGCTGTAATGGAAAGCTGCTCCAGAGGCACCACCGCCTCCGTAAAATACAGTTGCAGAACACCAATCACACAGATCGCAGTAAATCCGATTATGAGTATTTCCAGAAAACGCATCATCTTTTCGTTGGTTCTGAAAGATGCGGCAAATAATACCAGCAGTATCAGGGAAAAGGCCACAAAGGCACTGTCACTGTTCTGTGTCACCATGCTGGCAAAGCCCAGAGCGATATAGCCTCCGTAAAATATCCTCCGCACCAGTCCGGTACTGTTCCAGTAAAGATACACGCCCATGGGAAATACGATGCACAGATAGCTGGAATACCAGGTAGCCTGTCCCATGGTGGACAGAAACATTATCTTATTATCCATGGACAATCCGTCATACATCTGCAATGGATCGATCTGGAAGCGATGAAGCACCGCCAGCAAAAACACGGCCGTGGATACCGCACAGATTCCATGAAGCATCCATTCCCTAAACTTCATATTACGTGATACATAAAAATAGATAAGAATAAAAATCATCTGGGAGACAATTCCCATATACCATCCGGGGTATCCCCAGATGGCATCCTTTTGGTAGGAGGAAAGCAGAAAAGAAAGCCATACTGCGGTTCCATATGCAATCACGAACCAGTCCAATACAGACAGACTATGTAAGAACTTCCTCCAGGGAATAGGCTCTCCTTTTCCAACAGCTTTTCGAAAAAATCCGACTGTAGATATCAGTAATATGATACCGAAAAATATCAGGGAAACCCATTTAAAAAAGAAATATTTTGCTTCACCCATGTCGTAATATTTATTCCGATAATAAAGGGGATATATCAATAATAGAATCAATACATATGCTGTGGTCAGTAGTTGTATGACATTACTATTTGTCTTTTTATTCACAATCTCTTTTTTCTTTTTTATTGCCTTATTACGCATTTTTCTAAAAACCTCCAGCACATGCTGTTTCGTCACATCCATCAATCCACAGGTATTCAGTCTTACTTCCGGTATGACCTCCAGGCTCACGAATGCCAGGGTCATAAATGGATCGCTCTGTGATGACAGCCACCGTTCCGTGAGCCAGCATAATCCTCCCTCTTTCAGAAGGTGCTCTCCATGTGAATATGTCCTCCAAAAGACCAGGACAGAGTATCTTCCCAGTAAGGTCAATCTCTGTCCCGGTCGTAAATTTCCTATTCCCGCGATAATTCCATCTGTAATTACAATATCTGCTGTTTCCAGACACTCTGTGAATACATTCACAAATATAGTATTTTTTAAGACATCGTCTGCTTCTGCCTAATCATTTGCGTTCTTTACCTGATGTAGCATAGGTCATCAGACTTCATCTGACGACATTTTATCATAATCAGATATCGGAAACAACCGCTCAACTCCTTTTTATGGGATTAGTAAGTAAATAACTGTACCCAATACTGGGTTCCATTGCTGTTCTGAGCATGTCCCACACCAATATTTTTAAAGTTCTGATTCATAATGTTGGCTCTGTGACCTGCACTGTTCATCCACCCTGTCACGACCTCTTCCGGTGATCTCTGTCCATAGGCGATATTTTCCCCTGAACCTCTGTAAGACACACCATTCTCACCTAATACGGTAGAAAAACTGCTGCCGTTAGGGCGTGTATGAGAAAAAGAAGTCTGTATCTCTGTAGCTCTCACATTGGCTGCCGTGGTAACTTTCGTATCAAGGGTCAATGGGGAAAGTCCTTCCTTACTTCTCTCAACATTCACGAGATTTACCACCTGCCGTGCATAGGAAAGGTCTGTGTTGTCCTCTGTGGAATCTTCTGTAGATCCTCCTGTGGAATCATCCGGTTTCTCACCTTGCTCTGGTTTCTGTATAGAGTCATCGTTCTCATCACCATTCTGGTCATTGTCACAGTTACCATTACCTCCTGTAATATCGCAGTCTGTACCCTGACAAGCGTTACCGTTCAGGAGATTGCCAAGGTTTTCACAATTACCATTTAAAATGTTCTGCAGGGTATCTTTTACATTGCCATCGCTCCCGTACACCAGTACATTTCCCGAATTGCCCAGCTGTGTATCCCCCTGTGGCTGGATACAATCCTGTAATTGTGTACAGTTTCCCATTTGCAAATTGCCTGACTGAATACAGCTTCCCTGACTTGCCTGTGCCTGTAGCGGTACTACTGTAACGGTAAGTGCGAGTGCTGCCATTCCCAGCATCATTGGTCTTTTCATCTTTTTGTCCTCCTTGTTTTTAACATGTTACGAATTTGTTACATTTCTGTTACAAATCTATGTTATCACGATTGGAGGACAATGTCTCTGGTAAGTGTTACCAGTACTCTACCGCTCTATGGACGCTGCCATTCTATGATACGTATGCCGCACTCCACGAATGACGATGGAATATGCCGTAATGTTTTCCGGCAGGCTCACGCCCGTATATCCCGAATCACCCAAGTGATGCATATCTGTTCCCGTCATCTTACACAGAAGTGCAATCTGTCTGATGGTGTCCACATCTGCGCCTTCCTGGCTGGTTCCGATGGAGGTCAGTGTCAATACATGCAAAGAATGGGCATAGCTGACCAGATCCCTGATATACTCCATGGTAATCCCCGGAACGGTTCCCGGTGCCGGCATGAGTATCACATCCGCTCCCGCATCTACGAACTCTTTGATATCTTCCTTTGTGATAATCTTCTCCCCCGCTTCCGACAGTACACCGGATGCGTGCATCTTGCCCGCTGCCAGAACAATCCTGTCCCCAAGATTCTTTTTATATTTTCCAAGGGTATCTGTAATGGCTTTATTGGAAATCCCATTCCCGGGATTTCCAGTGAGTACGATCATGTTCACACCCATGTCACAGGCTTTCTTCGCATTCTCCAGCGTTGCTCTTCGCCCCTCCGTCATCGCCCACATCTCATCTGTGTCACACTCGTATTCGTCCTCCACAGGTTCCAGATTGATTCCTACCAGACGGCCCGTGAGATGTTTCACCTCATGAATGACGTCCCGAGCCGCGCAGGGCGGTAACCCATTTATCACCGGCGCGTTTACATCAAACATATTCAGCAGGAGAATATCCGCCCCCATAGATGCTGCAAACTCTACATTGGTAACGTTTCCCAGCATAGGCATCACTGTCCCTATGGTCTCGCATACCAATACACGCCCCTCACTTTTGGTAATGGAATCAATCATATCTGCTTTCGTAAATGTTTGAAAATCCGATGCGTTACAATCTAATAATCGTTTTGCCATGCTTTCTGCCTCCTTGAACATCACAAATCCCCTATTGTGGGAATTGTGTAATCTTTCCACTCTGTAAGACTTTTAGTGCAGCGATTTCTTTACTATGGGTCTGTACCACAGTTTCCACATTATCCATCCGCGTGGTCAGCTCCGGTATTTTATGAATCTGTGCCTGTTCACCGATCATCCAGTCCAGCTTGCCTTCGATCCGTCCAACTCTTCCATCTATTTGTTCCACTTTTTCCGAAGTCTTTACAGCCAACTGATATGTATTATTGATCTCCTGGTGTACCGCAAAGAACTCCAGATCCATCTCATCAAATCTTTCATCCATCCTGTCCAGTCTGGACTCTGTTTCATCCATACGTCCATCCAGCTGCACCAAATGACCTTCTATCCTTTCGAAGCGTTGATCCATCTGTTCAAAACGTTGCTCCGTCATACCATGATAGTTCGTAATCAGCAGGGTAAGGTTATCCAGTTTTTCTAACATTATTAATTCATTTTCCATAAGCTTTCGCTCTCCTTGTTTTCTAATCATATCTTATTTGTATTTATAATTCTATTGCCATTTTAGACAAAACAAAAATACCCATACAATAAGCATCCCACCTTTTCAATTATTCTATTTTTCATCTTTAACTTTGTTGGAAAATTGGCGAACTGCCACGAATTGTTCCCAGAAAATTATATTACTAACCATAACAAGTATTGCCATATTTGTCAACGAAATTTTATGGCACCTGTAGGTGCCATAGGCTATTCACGCTGTTGTATACACATCTCCCTATTTGCATTACTTATTCTTTTCTTCCAACCATTTCTGGTATTTCTCTTCAAATAGCTCTTTAGAAAAATTCAGTTTTTCCGCTCCTCGCTCTGTTGAATAGTCATTTTCAAACACCGAGCGGAATATTTCCTGCTCTATCCCTTGCTCTATTCCTTCTTCTCTAGCCTGCTTGCGTTCCTGCTGGATGTGTTTTTCTTCATCATATTCATAGATGCTCATGTTCTTTGCCTCCGCTCTATTGGTTGATAAAAATTCTACAAGTATAGTAACTCAAATACAAAAGGCTGCGTAAAGAGGAATAGACCATACTCCGTTTTCATTTCCAAAGTTTCTTCCTGTAATACGAATAACACATTCCGGATGATACCTGTTTTTGTAATAATTGAGACTTTTCGCATGTACATTCGTATCGTATTTTACCTCAATAGGAATAATCTGTCCTTTTTTCTGAATAACAAAATCTACTTCTGCTATTGGAGAATCAGATGTCCAATAAAATAATTCATATCCGTTGGCAAGTAAGGTCTGTGCCACGTAATTTTCAGCCACTGCTCCCTTATACACATCTGATAAATTATCACGTATAATGTTCTCTGGCATAATTCCCGTTCTGGCACACAATAGTCCGATATCGGACATATATAGTTTAAAACTGGACACATCCCTAAATACACTTACAGGCATCTCACCTCTGGTTACCTTATCACACTCTATTGCAACTCCTGCCATAGTGAGCCAGCCAATGGAATCTCCAAACAATCCTGCTGTAGCCCCTTTTCGAATCAACTTATACTGAAACTTTTTATTGTCTTTTGCTAACTGCGCAGGCAGAGACAGATACGCTC
>JAQVCT010000047.1 GCA_028689655.1 Lachnospiraceae bacterium | reverse complement strand
TTCTGTTCCCTCTGACAGATGTGCCTGTAATCCACTGTTGGTGATATAGGAAGTAACTGCATTTACACTTTCTTTTGCAGCGTTTGGTTTCATTACGATAATCATTTTATTTTCCCAGCCTTTCTTATTTGTATGATACTAGGGTCAAAAGGTCATGCGTTTCGTGCTCGCACGAAAAAGCATGAATTTGAAACCCGTAAAACATGAGAAAGTAGCCCGATTAGGGCGGATTTCGAATGTTTTTAGGATTATGAAAGCACGAAGTGCGAAATAATCCGTAAGTATCAAGGGGCAAAACACCTTTTGACCCTTACATTATTTACATGTGATGTCTATATGAGAGAATATAACACTTTAACGTGCGAAAGTCAACAGGGAGACTGTGAAATTTCAATCATGCAAGCATGATTCATATCGGTTTTGTACGATGGCTGAACTGTGAAAATATAATTGTGCAAAATGATTATAGATACTTGTAATGGAACGGAAAATTTAGTAAAATATACCTATGGATTAAAAGACGGATAGGAAAAAAAGGGAATGAATTGTCATGACATCCAAATAATTGCATAATATGGAGGAAGTAGATATGAATGTTTACACAACGGATAAGATTCGTAATGTAGTTTTGCTCGGTCATGGCGGCTGTGGTAAGACGAGTCTTGTAGAAGCAATGGCTTATTTATCAGGAATTACATCGAGACTTGGAAAAGTGTCAGATGGAAATACCATCAGTGACTATGGAAAAGAAGAGCAGTTGCGAAAATTTTCAATCAGTACCTCCATCGTGCCGATTGAATGGGAAGATACGAAGATCAATATTCTGGACACACCGGGTTTCTTCGATTTCGTGGGAGAAGTGGAAGAGGCAGTGAGTGCAGCAGATGCGGCGATCATCGTGGTATCTGGAAAAGCAGGTGTGGAGGTTGGCACCAAAAAGGCATGGGATATCTGTGAAAAATATAAACTCCCCCGCATGATCTTCGTCACAGAGATGGATGTGGATAATGCCTCCTACAGACAGGTCATCGAGGATATGACAGCACTCTATGGAAAGCGTATGGCACCATTTCATCTGCCCATCAGAGAAAATGAAAAATTTGTGGGATATATCAATGTCATTCAGGAGAAGGGTTTCCGCTGGGTTGGAAAAGAAGTGGAGGAATGTGAGATTCCGGAATACAATAAAGCGAATCTGCAGTTATGCCGTGATACCCTGATGGAGACAGTGGCAGAGACCAGCGAAGAGATGATGGATCGCTATTTCGCAGGGGAGACCTTCTCAGAGGCAGAGCTTCGCTCTGCATTGCGCGCCAATGTAAATGATGGAACCATCGTGCCCATGCTGGTGGGTTCCAACACGCTGACACAGGGCGTGTACACGCTGTTGGACGACATTGTGAAATATATGCCAAGTCCTGAGAACAGAGAGATTGCAGGTATCAATTTAAAGACCAATGAGATCTTTGAAGCAAACTATGATTTCTCCAAGGCAAAATCCGCTTATGTGTTCAAGACCATCGTGGACCCTTTTATCGGGAAATATTCTCTGATCAAAGTATGCTCCGGTGTGTTTAAGACAGACGATGTGATCTATAATAACGAAAAAGATGTGGAGGAAAAAATAAATAAATTATTTATTCTTCAGGGAAATAAACCCATTGAGATCAAGGAATTACATGCGGGAGATATTGGTGCTATCGCAAAGCTGACTGCTGCCAGAACGGGTAACACATTATCCACAAAGGCGACTACCATCCAATACGGAAAGGCAGAAATCTCCAAGCCCTACACCAGTATGCGTTATAAGGCAAAGAATAAAGGAGATATCGATAAGATCGCACAGTCACTGCAGAAAATGTCCCATGAGGATCAGACCTTGAAGGTGGTAAATGATGCAGAGAACAGACAGTCCCTGCTGTATGGTATGGGTGATCAGCATATCGAGGTCATCGCAAGCCGCCTGAAAAATGAATACAATGTGGAAATAGAATTGTCACAGCCCAAGGTGGCATTTCGTGAGACCATTAAGAAGACCTCCGATGTAGAGTACAAGTATAAAAAGCAATCTGGCGGACATGGACAGTATGGTCATGTAAAGATGAGATTTGAGCCATCTGGCAATCTGGAGGAGGCTTATGAGTTTGCCCAGGAAGTGGTGGGTGGAGCGGTGCCTAAGAACTTCTTCCCGGCAGTGGAAAAAGGACTCCAGGAGTCCGTGGTCAAGGGACCGTTAGCTGCTTATCCGGTAGTGGGCGTGAAGGGTATTCTGTATGATGGTTCCTATCATCCGGTAGATTCCTCCGAGCAGGCATTTAAGATGGCTACCATCCAGGCATTTAAGAAAGGCTTCATGGAGGCATCGCCAATTCTATTGGAGCCCATCGCCACTTTGAAAGTAACAGTGCCGGATTCCTATACCGGTGATGTGATGGGAGATCTGAACAAACGTCGTGGTCGTGTGCTGGGCATGAATCCCGATGGCAGCGGAAAGCAGATCATAGAGGCAGACATTCCCATGACTGGCCTGTATGGATACTGTACCACACTGCGCTCCATGACTGGTGGAAGCGGTACATATGAATTTGCGTTCAACAGATACGAGCAGGCGCCCTCGGATGTCCAGGAAGCGGAAGTGAAAGCAAGGGCTAATAAAGTAGCGGAGAACAGCGAAGAATAAGAAAAATGATGTAAGCTGCCTTATGGGGATAAGACCTCAAGGCAGCTTTTTTAAAATAATTAATTTTACAGATACTTTAATTATTGAAATAAAATATAATTGTAAAAGAAAAACTTCAACAATGGAGGAAAGTATGGTTGATATTTCAATTTTGAATATGGACAATCCCATCAGCAGGAAATATATGGAAAAATATTTACCCACTGAATTATTAGAGAATAAAAGTATAACGGTATGGTGTGCCCATGAACAAGATACGATCAATGGTCTTATGGCATTTATTCTCGAATCAACAGTAATGAGACTGGTGTTCCTTTATGTATTACCAGAATACAGAAGAAAGGGAATCGCAAATGATATGATGGATAGATTTACATATTTTTTGTGGTCTGAGTCTTATGCATGGCAGTTGATCATGTATTTTACCGGGGAAACGGAAGGCTTAAATGCATTTTTCGCTTCAAGGGGAGATTTTTTCATGGAGAAGACATCGGAATATGTCACCGTATCCCCTGAAAAGTTTTACTCTTCAGAAAAAGTTCAGCGATTGATGAGCCATCAGAAAAAGGCAGATTCCCTATTTGATGTTCCTATGCATATGAGAAAGGAACTTTGCAATTATCTTGTGGACCATGATATTTTCTGGGGGAAAGGAGTGCTTTCAGAGGGGAATCAGTATTTAAAAGATTTGTGCTATTGCAGTATAACAGATGATAAAATACAATCGCTTGTGTTGGTGGAAAAGGGTATAGACAATACGTTGGAAATTGTATTTTTGTTTAACAGAAATGGTGCAATTAGTCTTGCCCAAGTAATCTCAAATCTTGTAGTGAGCATATATGACAGATATCCTGATTCTTCCATTTCCTTTGCAGCAAATGAAAGGTCTGTTCAGCTTATGAGGGCATTTCAGTTTGCAGATTATGGGATGAAAAATGTGTATCGTGCTTCATGGAATGGAATGTTAAGTGGTGAGATAGAGAAATTGGTTTTAGAGGAGGGTTAGCAATGGATAACAGTGAGTTATTGGATAGTGAACCAGTTCATAAGGAAATAGCGGTAAACCTGCAAAAAACCACCATGGAAGATACTTCCATTACTGACCATGGTAACCCCAAATATAGGATTCGCCGATCTGAGAAATCTATGAAGTCTGCAGATGCGGCTGTATCACTACGGAAACATATGGAAATGAATGAATTTGTTCCAATGAAGATGGTAGAGAGCAAGGAAGGAAAAAAGAATAGGTATGAAGAAGAAACAAGAGCTTTAACAGAAATGGATGGACGATATTCCGAAAAAGACAGAGTTGATTTTATGGAAAAAAGTGATTCCATCAATCAAGAAGTCATCCGGAAAAGAAATGAACTGAGGATGGCAGAAGAACGCTCAATGAGTCCTAAAAAAATTATGGAAATAAAGATTGAAATTTTACAGTTAGAGTCTTCGGCCAGGAAAAAATTGATACAAGGGAAATCTATTGATGAAAAAGCAGAAGAATATGAATTAGGAATAGAAGATATGCGTCTTCAAAACAGAATACAGGAAATATGTGCAGGATCACTTACAGGGGAGCAGCTGGACAAGGCAAATGCAAAGATAGAGAATAATAAAGTGAAGATACGAAATGTACTTCATGGAAATCCTCACTTTGTTGAGCTGCGTTCGAGACAGATAGGACGGGCTTTGAGCACTTTGCAGGATGTTTCAGTGGAGGCACTTAAACAAAGAACACTGGAGTTGTACGATAGAGATGATACAGAATTACTGACGGAAAATGATTTCCTGTCAGAGATGGAGAATCTATTGCAAAATGAAACATCCAGAAAAATTGATGGAATGCTCCAGGATATTGCACGTTATAAAGAGGAATTAGGAGGAAAGCCGAATTACCCCGATGGAGAGCCGAGAATTGCCAGAGAGGAAGTAATCGTAGGAGAAGGTTATGCCATAGAAAACAGACGGGCATGGGCTAGAAAACTGATTATGAGAGGAAATATTTTTCAACGTGGATACGGACATATCCTGGATATGATGTATGGAACAGAACATGAATCAACAACCTATGAAAGGGCAAGTCTTTATCTGGATGGAATGCGAAAGCTTGCACTTTTTAAGCCATATATTCAACAAGCTTTTGAAAATGATAAAACGATGCAAATAAGGGATATACGTACCCTGCCTGCTTCCAGTAGAAGCGATAGCAGTAATCTGTATGCAATTTATAATCGATATAACACGGGAGCGGTTATGCTTCAATCATTGACGCGCATGAGCTGCCATAATGATCTGAACGGAGCTGGAATTGAATCTGATCATTGTGATGAAATATTACTGATATTGACTCAACAATATCAGTTGGCAAAAGAGGAGGACCGCTTGCTGGATTTCTTTAAAAATTTAGAGGGAGCGTGCTTTGATGATATATTGCGTATGCTGCAGACCTATGCGGATGTTCATAGAGTAGTTCTGCAGGATGAGCCTGTGTTACCAGAACCTGGAGACGGTTCATTGTACATTTTAAAGCAAAGTGAAATAGATGCCATGGATCTAAACGATGGGGATACCATCATAAATGCAGCCGGAAAGATAGTTCTTGCGTTAGAAAAATCCAATGGATTGAATAAAGATATTACAGATGAGAATGAAAAACTTTATTATAATTGGTCTCAGGTTGAGCCGGAACTTCGCAGGCACATGATGAATAGATCTTTTGAGAATACAGATGAGCAAGGTAATCCCACAGGTCAAAAATGTGTGGTTGATGATAATGTGATGGAAGTGATTAAGAATGTATTGATTATCATTACGATGTCAGTCAATGAGATTTAAGATGAGATTCCGTGGATGGTCATTTTCATGAAATTAAAGATCTGAATGAAAAGAAAACACTATTGAAACAGATGGAATAGTGCTACAATGAGAAAATGAAAATATTTTTTATACTGGTGAAATTAGAGGGATAATATGACAAAAGACAAAATTTTAGTGGTGGAGGATGACAGGGATCTATCCTTCATTGCCTGTACCCAGCTGGAGGAGATGGGGTACCTTACAGAAGCGGCTTACAGTGGAGAAGACGCAAAGGAGAGTTTGAACAGTGAACAGTTCGATATTATTCTCCTGGATATGATGCTACAGGATACCACAGGCATTGAACTTTGCAGAGAGATTCGCAAAAAAGTATATTGCCCAATTATCTTTGTGAGCTGCATCGGGGAACAGGAGACCGTCATCGAAGCATTAAAAGAGGGTGGAGATGACTATATTGTGAAGCCCGTGAACTTCGGTGAATTACAGGCGAGGATAGAGGCGAATTTACGAAGAAAGCGGGAGTATGACAGGAAAACAGCCGGAAAAGAACAGCTTGTCTGTGGCAGCTTTGCATTGAACATGCATACCCATAATCTGATATTGGAAGATAGTACAGAGATTTCATTGTCACCCATTGAGTATAAGCTGGTCACCATGTTCCTGGAGCATGAAAATGAATTGCTGCTGTACGAGGAATTATATCGCTGTATTTGGGAGTCAGATGACCTGGGAGATGTACGGACGGTGATGGTACATGTGTCCAACCTTCGCAAGAAAATGGAGCAGATCCGACGGGAATGCATTCAGACAGTACGTGGTGCAGGGTATATTTTTAACAGCCGGTAGATGGGAACAAAATAGAACATAGAGAATAGAAAATAGATTATAGAATATAGAATATAGAAAACATAGGCGGGAGAATGCGGCGAATATGATACAATTTGAACAAGTAACAAAAATCTATGAGACCACAGGAGAAACAGTCCTGCGCAATCTGTCTTTTGCTGTTCACAAGGGGGAGCTGCTGTTTGTCACAGGGGAAAGTGGAACCGGTAAATCTACCATTATCAGGCTGATTCTGAAAGAGATCGATGCATCCTCCGGCACCATAAGAGTCAGTGGGAAAAATCTTCAGCAGATATCCCATGGAAAGATTCCACGATATAGACAGAATATTGGCGTAGTATTTCAGGATTCTTTTCTGCTAAAGGATAAGACAGTGTTTGAAAATGTAGCGTTTGCCCAGGAGGTGATTGGAAAATCCGGTAAATATATTGAAAGACAGGTAACTTCCGTACTGTCTTTACTTGGGCTTGCCAAAAAATATCATCAATACCCGGGAGAATTATCGGGAGGAGAACAGCAGAAGGTCTGTCTGGCAAGAGCAATCGTAAATCAGCCACAGATCCTGTTGGCAGATGAACCTACCGGTAATCTTGATCCGGAGAGTTCCACGGAGATCATGAATCTGCTGTCAGCGATACAAAGAAGGGGGACTACGGTGTTAGTAGTTACCCATGACATAGAACAGGTGAATAGACTTACGTACCCGGTCCTGTGTCTGGACGGGATTCAAAAAGTGTATTCACCTGTATCTGTATGATTATTGTATTTGTAGATAAGAAGTATTGACATAGCCGGACAAATCTCCACTTTCTACATAGCACCATGTTTCGTCATAAGTGAGAACAGTGCCGGTATCACCGGTGTATAGAATACCCAGTACATTACTTTTTGGACTGGCATTACTTCGCAGATTGACATCTGAGATGACAGTGAATTGCTGGGTGGCAGTTTCAGCACTGGCGGCCTTGGTATGAGTGTTTTCGGTATCTGTAGTAGAATCCCTGGATGCCAATTCCTCGGGAGTGGGTTCTCTTTCTGTGAAGGCAAGATATTGATTAAAGATATATCCCTCTTTATCTTGGTAGTGTACATAACTCCATTCGGTATCCACAGCCAGTACCATTCCTGTATCACCGGGAGTCAGACGATCCAGGATTTTCTTGGCAAGTCCGGGAGCGGTACGGATAAATAGATTTCCTTCTGTGTGACATGCCTCGTAATTATAGTATTTGCTTTTGTAGACGGGAGTTCCCTTAATATCAATGAATAATGGTTCTTCGGCAGGCTCCATAATAGGGGAGGTATCATCGATCTGTTCCGATGATGCGGGCTCCTCCGTGGCGGGCACGGCAGGTGCCGTATCAGAAGGTACTGCCACACCTGTGGTGGTGATGGATGCATGATCAACAATCACCGCTGTATCCATGGAGTGGGAAGGCAGATAAAGCAATGTTGCAATACCGGCGGTTATGTAGATGCCTAATGCAGCGAGAATAAATTTTTGTCCCTTCATATTTTCACACCCTTTCCTCAATCCATTGGCAGCTGAATATAGATAGCCATTCCTTTTCCAAGAGTGCTCTTTGCATAGATGGTTCCACCATAGGAATTTACGATTGATTTTGCCTGAGTAAGACCCAGTCCATTTCCACTGATTCTGTTAGAACCCTGATAATTCAATTCAAAGATATGCTCTGTCTCTTCTTCTGCAAGCCCTGAACCATTATCCTTACACACGATGAAGATATCCGTTCCCACATTGGAGATCGTGATGACCAGACTTCCGGCACGCTGCATATATTTAATGGAATTATCGATGATATTGCGGAACAGGATCCGGATACGTGTCTTATCTGCTTTTACCAGAATGCTTTCAGAGCTTGAGGATATCTGTACCTGTATATTTTCCTTTTTTGCATAGGAGGATAATTCATCAATGCTGTCCCGGGCAATGGCGATGATGTCGATGGGAGCATAATCATTTACAGACTGCTCTGCGTCAGGGAGAAACATATTGGCAGAAGTTGCCATAGAGGTTTCGTGAGAGGTTTTCTCCAAAGTCAGTTCAGCCTCCAGGTCAAGCTTATCTCTGGTTAGTGTCTCCAATTGAGTTTTCTGTGTGGCGATGGTGGTATTCAAAAGCTGCAGCCTGTCCTGCAATTCTCCAAGCTGCTGAAGATCTTCCTCATGCTGTACATGGAGAGCCTCACGTTCCTGGGTATCTTCCCATGCGCTTTCAGTATCACAGATACTCTGCAGATAGTAGAAATAGAGTAAAAGGCTGCTGTGCAGGATAAGAAATAACAGGATGGCAATACGGTTGAACATAACAAGACTGAGCAGGCACAATAAATAGAATATTGTACATACAGCTAGCAGAAATTTGTCTTTTTTTGAATATTTATGCATAATCGATTCCCCTTTCGGATGGGTTTTGTTACTATGAACATAGCACAATTTTTGTAAAATGAAAAGGAAAATAGAATTTCAGAGGTATGTGATGAAAATAATGAAATTAATATGAAATAATCTTATCATAGTAAAAATAAAGGAGGTATATCTCTATGGGCGTATTAGATGAACTGGTAAATAAAAATAAGAAAAAGAACGCAGATAAAAAGCTGTCTTCCTATCAGCAGGCAGACGATGAGGATGATATGTATATGGAATGGCCTGCAACTGTTCCAATGAATGAGTTTCAAGGGGTATTTCATAAAGAGGAGCATTCTATTAATACAGAAAAAAGTGTTTTTGACAGAACAGCAGTATTTCACACATCGAACCGTTAGGGAGGAAACAGAAGAATGGCTAATCTAAAATTTAACAAAGAAGATATGGAAAAACCTTTTCAGGATTACAATGAATTTATGAACTATCTATTTGGCTGTGTAACTATACAGTTGTCTATCTATGTAGAAAATATGATGAAGGTCTATGCCACAGGGCGCGGAGATTTTAAAAATGTGCTGTATCCTGATATAGAGATCGTATTTGACCGCTGTGAGCAGGAGAAGAAAAAGTTCTACTATGGAGAGAAGTATGAGGAAAAAGATCAGGATATTACGGAAAATGAGGATGCAGATGCAGAGAACGCACCGGAGATAGGTGATGAACTGTTGGACATTCTGGCAGATTTCAGTTCGGATGGGGAGGAATATACGCCTGAGGAAAGTAAAATGGAGCAGGACTTTGTCTCCATATATACAATGATGGAATATGTGAGGGAACGGGCATCCCATACGGATTTGTCAAGGAATACGATGCCTTTATACGAACTGAGCCGGAAGCTTGGTCTTTCAGATTTTTCATTTTTTGCATTTGTATGTGCCATTATGGCATCCACACAGACCAGCTATGCAGATGTATTCCAGGTGGTGAATCAAAATGGAAACCTGTCCATGCCTACCATAGAATCCGCAGCAAGATTATATTTTGGAGAAAATTTTTCTGTGACGGGTGCCTATGGTGAGATGTCTGTGTGTCTGGAACAGCTCAGTCCCATTCTGGATCTGAATGTGAATAAGAACATGCCCTTCGCTACGGTAATCAGCCCGGATAAGAGAGTGATCGATTATCTCTTTGGCAAGAATCCCTTCCGTCTGGATGAGAATTATGTTCGATTTTTTAAAAAGCTTACAGATGATGAGGAACTAAACCCGGTCATGGCAAATCAGAGTCAACTGGATGCATTGGAGATATCCTATGGAGATGGAATCCGTATCTTCTCACTCTATGGAGATGAGGGAAGCGGCAGAAATTTTTTTGCGAAGAATTTCTGTAGAAATCATGGAATGCAGGCAATTTCCATTAATTGTAAAAAACTGTTTGATTATGATTTTTCTTTTGTAGAAAAGGCACTCTGGGCGGTGGGAAGGGAATGTATATTACTGAATGCCTGCTGCTGTCTGGAAGATCTGGAATACAGGGAGGATCAGAAAGAAAAATTTTTCGGTTATCTGGATCTGGCATTGACGAAACTAATTCAGCAAAAAACGATTATTTTCGCATTGAGTCGTGAATTGATTCCTTTTAAGGAGGCGACCCGTGAAGACTTTACCCAGTTGGAATTACCGGCACCATCCAATCAGGAACGTGAAAATGTGTGGACGTATTTTGCAAAGAATTATAGTCTGGCAGAGGAAATATCCCTTCCGGAGATGGCGACCAAATTCCTGTTTACCCCGGGAAAGATCAAGTCGGCACTTCATTTATCTAAAAGTCTTGCCTCTATGAACAAAGAAATATTGACATCCAGAGCCACCCTTTTTAAGGCTTGTAATGCTCAGATGAGTTCAGAACTGACGAAGAAAGCCACCAGAGTAGAGGCGAAGTTCAGCTTTGATGATATCGTTATGAATGCCACCCAGAGAGAGACGCTGCAGCATGCCATTGATCAGATGACATATCGCAAGCAGGTCTATGACAACTGGAATTATACCAAGAAATATCCTTATGGCAGAGGACTTTCCGTGTTGCTGTTCGGTGCACCGGGTACAGGTAAATCCATGTGTGCACAGGTAATCGCTCACGAGCTGAATCTGGAACTGTATCGTGTAGACCTGTCCAAGGTCATTGATAAGTATGTGGGTGAGACAGAGAAATCCATTTCCATGATTTTCAGGGAAGCAAAGAAATGTAATGTTGTTCTGTTTTTTGATGAATGTGATACACTTTTTGCAAAACGATCCGATGATGGGGGCAGCAATCAATCCTCCAATAATAATAAGACTGCCCTGTTATTACAGGAGGTGGAAGCCTACGACGGCGTATCCGTGTTAGCCACCAACTATAAGCATAACATTGATCCTGCATTTTTCCGTAGAATGAAATATATCGTGGAATTCCAGTTCCCTGATCCGGATACCAGATTGATGCTGTGGGAGACCACCATTCCAAAGACTACACCACTGGCGGAGGATGTAGATCTTCGATTTATAGCCGATAAATTCGAGTTCGTAGGTGGTAATATCAAGAATTGTATCCTGAACGCCGCATTTCTGGCAGCGGCAGATCCCAAGGCAGATGGAGAAGTAGGGATGAAGCATTACCTTCAGGCAATTCGATATGAGTTCGTAAAGACAGGAAAGGTATTTACCAGAGCAGATTTTGAACCCTATGCCTCATTAGTAGGATTATAAGAATTTGTGAAACGCAAAAGAGGAGAAGGATGATTTGAAAGAAAAAGCGTACATCAGATATGTTTATATAGCAGGCAGTATTTTGTGCACGATTGTGGGAATTATGTCGGTTGTAAAACAGTGGAAAGAGATTGGCTGTCTGGCATTTTTATTATTGGAGCTGTTAGTTCTGTGGGTACATTTTCGGGAACATTTCCTGGAAAAGAGAAGGCGGAAGGAAGAAGCTGTGCAGGAATCTCAGGACAGGAAGGAAATCTGCCAGATCAGAGAAGATATGGCAAAGATCAGAGTACAGCAGGCAGAAGAGTCAAAATGGCTTAGAAGTATGCTGTCTCATAATGTGCGGATGCCCATGTCTGTCATAGCCGGATATGGAGATCTTCTTCGGCGGGGCAGGATCATGGATGAAGGAAGGAAAAAAGTGTGCCTGGAGAAAATCACAGGGAATATTATATATCTGTCCAATATAATCAGTTTGCTGCTGGATGGCAATCAGGAAAATTATAAAATACTCCCTGAAGGAAACAGCTGTGTGAATCTTACAGCTGCGGTGTATGAGGTATGCGGATATATGAAGGATATGGCAGAAAAGAATCATGTGAGGTTACAGGTAAACTGTACGCGGCCACGCATTATAATCATGGCAGATTATACGCAGATTATGCGTGTATTCTATAATCTGTATGAGAACTCTTTCAAATATATGAAGAAGGATGGGAGCATCTGTATTACCCTGGACATCGCTGAATCAGAGGTGATCGTGGTTTATAAGGATGATGGATGCGGAATGAAAGAAGAGGAAGCTGCGAATATATTTCAGAAGCATTATCAGGGAAGTAATCATACATACGGAACGGGAATGGGCATGTATTTTGTGAAGGAAGTCATAGCGCACTATGGAGGTACCATATATGCCAAAAGCAATATTAATCAGGGAATGAGTATCTATATGACATTTCCCCTTGCAGAAGAATAGAAAGAGAGATGATATCTATGGGAAAAGGCGTTCAGGGAAAAGAAGAGATAGCAAATGGAACAGAATCAGGAAAAGCACTAAAAAAGCATGAAGATCCGGAAAAATCTATTTTAAAACGGAGAGATAAATCGATAGATCAAAATGAAAACGAAGAGTTGGGAAATGATCTTCAGGATCTGATGGATGGTGAAGAAGATCTCTTCTTGAATGAGAAATTAGATGGTGAAGAAGATCTCCTCCTAAATGATAAAATAGATGGTGAAGAAAATACCATCTTACTCTCGGAGCTGGCACAATTTATTGATTATGATGATCCCATCATGCTGGAGGAATATCTGAAGGTCATAAATGCAGACAAATCAGAACTTACCAGAGAGCAGTGGGAAACCAGGGAACAGAGCAAGGAAGATTTACAGGAAATGTATCAGTATTGGGAAAAAATGCATGAAGGGATCGTGCCTTATGAGGAACCTTATCGTCTGATTCCTGCCAGGTTCCGTCTGGCATTGACGAAATGTGGGGATATTGTCATCAATGAGTTTTGGAGAAAAGTAGGAAACAAAGAAATAAGGGAGGATACTTCTGTAACAGGAATGTATACAGTACTCCTTGGAGATTATGCCTATATGAGTGAGCGGGACATTCGGTCTGACAGAGAATTACAAAGGTCGGAACGGAAGATGAAGGATATTTTGTATCTGAAAGAGAGCTTACAGGGGGCTGCGATTCAGGAGACGAAAACACTTACAGGGAAGATGACGGAAGAGGAATTGGGAAAGATTGCTTCCCAAAATGGGGAGGAGTTCTCACAAGAAGCGAAAGAGGAACGGGAGGCTTATTTTGCCGGAAAAGTGGCAGAGCAAAGCAGTGAACCTGTAAAGAATGAACAGGAGAAGACCAAGGAGGAACAGGAGAAGGAGATTCAGGAGGCAAAGGTGCAGGCGCAGCAGGAATCGAAGCTTTTGAATGACCAGATACCGGGATTTACAACTCTGTATGGTCGATATATTGCGAAGATTGAAAATGATGGGAACGTAACAAAATACTTGAATGAAATCAATGCCATCATAGAAGCACAGAGAAGTCAGATCGGAAAGATTCAACATGTACCTGAAAGTAATGTGCCGGATATACTTCCACCACTGGAAAGTAATGCCAATGAAAACCAGAAGAAAGATCATGTCATGCAGGAAGAGCTCTATGCTGAGATCAGCGAGGAGCGTAAAAAAAGAGAAAATGTGTTAACAGAGGTCTCCAGGAATGCATTACAGCTTTTCGGAGATGTGGTAAGTAAGAGCGGTCAGATGACCTCCTTTATCTTCCAGTATGTGGAGCATATAAAGACTTCAGAGAACATGAAAGGAAGTACGACAGAAGCCTTTGATGCTGTGATACATCAGTTGTTTTCCAAATTCCTGCAGACCGAAGCTGTAAAAACACAGGGAGAGGAAGTGCCGGATAAGGAATCACAGGATGGGGAAACACAGGATAAGGAGCTGGTCAATGAGAGTGCACTGCAGAAAGACACTACAGGCATATTACTGCATCTGGCCAATGATGAGAAAAACATCTCCTTAGTCTATGATAATGACAGCATTGCTCTTTCGAGCCTTGCCTTTGGAACGGAACGAGGCATCTATGAAAAGACTGAAAATAAATTGCAGACGGATTACTATGATATGAAGAAGAAAATCTTTGAAGCTATTCAGACCAATTCTAAGGGGACACAGAAACTGGAGTTGACGGATAGCGAGGGCAGAAAAAAAGAGTTGAAGAAGGCAGAAGAGATAGAGGAACAAGTAGAGAAACAAGCAGAGGAACAAGTAGAGAAACAAGTAGGGAAGCAAGCAGAGGAACAAGTAGAGAAACAAGCAGAGGAACAAGTAGAGAAGCAAGCCGAGAAACAAGTAGAGAAACAGGTAGAGGAACAAACAGAGAAACAAATAGATACTGAGAAAAAGAAAAAAGATGAAGAA
>JAQVCT010000046.1 GCA_028689655.1 Lachnospiraceae bacterium | reverse complement strand
ATGGGCATGAACCTGGATCACGGCGGACATCTGACACACGGAAGCCCGGTAAATATGTCTGGAAAATGGTTCAAAGTAGTGCCTTACGGTGTCAACGATGAAGGCTTTATCGACTATGATGAGATGAGAAGAATTGCTCTGGAAGCAAAGCCAAAGATGATCATCGCAGGTGCCAGTGCCTATGCCAGAACCATAGATTTCAAGAAATTCAGAGAAGTTGCAGATGAAGTGGGTGCTGTGCTCATGGTAGATATGGCGCATATCGCAGGTCTGGTGGCAGCAGGTCTCCATCCAAGTCCAATCCCATACGCAGATGTTGTTACCACCACCACACACAAGACATTGCGTGGTCCCCGTGGAGGCATGATCCTCTGCAATCAGGAAGCAGCAGATAAATATAATTTTAACAAAGCTATTTTCCCTGGAATCCAGGGTGGCCCGCTGATGCATGTGATCGCAGCAAAGGCAGTATGTTTTGAGGAGGCCTTATCCGATGACTTCAAGGTATACCAGAAAAATATCGTGGACAATGCCCAGGCACTCTGCAAAGGTCTGATGAGCAGAGGAATCAAGATCGTATCCGGCGGCACGGACAATCATTTGATGCTGATGGATCTCACCCCATTTGACCTTACCGGAAAAGCAGTTGAGAAATTACTGGACAGTGCCCACATCACTGCCAATAAGAATACCATTCCAAATGATCCAAAATCTCCATTTGTAACAAGCGGTATCCGTCTGGGAACACCGGCGGTCACATCCAGAGGAATGAATACAGAGGATATGGACAGAATCGCAGAGGCAATCGCTCTGGTAGTAAAGGGTGGAGAAGAGAAAGTTGCGGATGCACAGGCAATCGTGAAGACATTGACCGACAAATATCCATTGATCTAAAGTGACAGTTCCATTATGATGCTTTACAGAGGAACGATCTGAATAGCAGTCAGGAAGTATCAAAGGATTGTAACATAAGGAAGAATAGTTCAGTGGTATAGAAAATAAAATAATGGATAGGAAGAGAAAGAATTGTAGATAATGCAGTTCTTTCTTTTACAATGTTTTCCATGACATTGCAGTCTTATTATCTACATTCTTTTGCAAATCACAGTATGAATACTGGATTTGTATCTTTTAGAAAATTTTTGCTTTTAATTGCAGCAGAATGATAGAAATAGTGGATAGGACATATAAAAGCCGCACGTTTGCAAAACGTATTATGTCGGAAAGAACGCTTGACGCTTCAATCTGCTGCTTGATTGTGCCGCCCAGGACGGGTCCCAGGATAAAGGCAAGCCCCACCGCTGCGCTGAAAAAATTATCGTACAGAACGCGACCCTCCTGCGGCATCAGCTCATAGCGCCGATTAAACACGGCAACCACAAAGCCGGAGTTGGCAACGGCGGCAAACAGAAATGCGACCGGTATCATTACATAAAGATTTTGGGGGTTGGAAAGTGCCATAAACAGCGTTTCTCCCGTAAAAAACCAGATAGAGGTTTTCAGTGTAAATTGATGCCCTTTTTTGTCACTGATTTTGCCCCAGGTGCTTAGTAAAAACAGTTGCGGCAATGAAATCAGCATCTGCATGAGGGTGGTTGCTGTGTAGGAAAGTCCAAGATACCGCATCATGTAAACTACAGTGAAGCTGTCTGCAATGGATAGCAGCGAATAAAAAAGAAAGATGTACACCACAAAGCGGAGATAGGGGCGGCACTTCATTGGAACTCGAAGCATATCCGAAAACCGGGTTTTCTTACAGACAGTTTTTGGCTGTACCGCATCCGGTATCTGGAGCAGAACAACAATTTCCATGACTGACATGAGCAGTGCAATCCCAAATAAAATTGCAAAACCGATGTATGCACCTGACACCGTATCCAATACCTGACCGCCCACTATAGAGAGAACCACGCTCACAGCGAGCACAAAGGTTTGTCGTCTGGCGATATATTTGCCACTCTGATTTTCCTCCACAAAGGTGACCATCCAGTTGTTTAGTACTACTGTGGTCTGTGCCTGCAGTGTAAAAGCAGTCAGCATCAGCGGAATAAAAACAGCAATCCGCGCATTTTCCGGAACAGAAAGTGGAATAAGCACAATCAGCAGGGTTGCAAGCTTCGAAAGTAAGGTCAAACTGATGGTCACCTTTTTAAAGCTGTAAAATCGCCCGACGACCCCGGAGAAAAAGAGGATAGACACACCGCAGATATTGGTAATCATGCTGATATAGCTCACCAGCAAATCCGATGCACCCATATACATGGCAAAGCCGCTTAAGAACACACCGCCAGTCAAAAAGGTGAATGCGGTCGCGAACATAATCTGGATATGAAAAGCCTTGCTGGCCTTTGCTTTTTGGTAGATTAATTCAATGTTTCGATTCATGTTACTCCTTTACAAGGCGCAAATTGGCAAAAATTTGTTCTGCGGTAAGGTGCGCCATGCCGTCGAAATAGTCATGCCATTTATCTCCGGCAAACAAAATTTCTGCAGACATTTTAGGTGGGAGAGTATCGTTAAAATACTCCGTAATCAGTGGCAGGCAGTCCTTGCGAAAGGCATCGCCGCCAAGGGCAATGTACTGTGGGTTAAGCATGCAGCATATCCCGGCAATCAGCTTTGCTACAAGCGCTGCATATGCATGATCCTCCAAGGGTGAGGCAAGTAAATCGTCCAGTGTCTGCGTGTCTGAAACCGGAAACAGTCCCAGCTCGCCAACAAAATTGCTGTGTCCCCGCAAAATTTTACCGCCGGAAAGAAAGCCTGCACTAAGGCAGTCCTTGTCAAAATGGACATATGCCATGTTGATGTCATCGCAGCGTTCCTCAGGGAAGGTGTTAAGATAGCAGCGTCCAAATCCCAGGGCAATGGCGTTTAAATCATTCTCTAAAATCACAGGCACACCATAGCGGTTGCTAATGATCTCGCCTATGGGGCAATTCTCCAGTTTGCCCTGGGCATTTTTGTGGTCATAACCCATCCCGTTGACAATCCCCGGCACACCAATGCCAATAGAGCGAATTTCCATTTTTACGGTCAAATCATCCAAAAATTTGCAGATGGATTCAGTGGTATTTTCGCCTCCGTCAAATGCTCCGTTTTCGTAGATTTTCCCACAGATATTCACGATGAGGTATCGAACATAAGCATTGCCAAGACAAAAGGCAACTCCAAAAAAACGATTTTCATTTAGCTTGTAACGGGTTGCTTTTCTTCCACCCATGGAATCGTCAAAGCCAACCTCTACAAGTTCGTTATTGCGTTCCATTTCAGTGAGCAGCGTACGCACCGTTGTGACACTGATTTTTGTTGCATCCACAATCTCAGCCCTTGTTGCGGAACCTTTTTCCATGATTGCTCTGCGCACAAAGGCAAGATTCACTTGCTTGAGCGCATTTGGCTTTCCGATAATATTGTCCTGCATTTTAGAAAACCTCCCATTCCATTTCAATTTGTTATAAACTAATATAAGTTTATAACAAAAGTCTACGTTAACAGAATAGAAAAGTCAAGTAATATGTTACAAAAAGCACATTCAAGTACCAAAACTTACAGTTCGTGGGGGAAACGGTTTTGGAGACCATAAATGTGCTATGATTTATTTTATTTAGATGAAAGTTAAGGGAAAGTATATTTAAAAAAAGCAAAGGTAATACAGATAAGAAGAAACAAACATATAAAATTTATTTCTAATGCGGGATTCATAAGGATACGATAGCTTATTACGTAAGAAATAATCACGGACAGGATAAATATTAATATATCAAAAATAAAGTAATTCGTGCCGAGAATGGTGGTATATGTGTAGAATAAAATGGGAATAAGGATTAATCCACATATGACACCGATACATTTCGCTGTTATGAAGTTAGGACTATCATTTCCATAATAGAAATATTCAAGTACAGTAAAAATCAGGTAAGGAAAAAATAGAAGTTTAAGATGTTCCCAGGTAGATTCGTTCACAGCACTGAATAGAGCCACAAAAGAATTCCTGCCTGACCATTCATATGTAAAATGCAACAGACAGCCCACTATTATGGTAAATACAATTCCAAGATACATCACACTCTTAATATCTTTCATATCAACACCTCACAAACTTTATATAAGTATAGTTGGTAATATTATAAAATATGAATGCGCAGATCTCGTTTTCGAAAATTTAAAATTAATTACAATATAGTATTGACAGCATAATATTATATGTTGTATAGTATGAATACATCAAACAATATTATACAGCATATAATATTATAGAAGACGAAATGATATACGCCAGATCTATTATTTATTGCAATGGAATCAAATACTTGAAGATTTTTGTGAAGGAGAAACGTTATATAGGTTATATAGGTTATATAGGTTATTTAGATAGAAACGTGGGAAAAATGCGATTATTTATGTAAACTTCACAGGCAGAAACGGTACATTTGTGTATCAAATTCCAAAGGGTGCTGATGTTCAAGTCGAAAGGTTCGGGTATGAAACAGAGAAATGAAAAGTACAGTCAGGAAAGGAGTCATTAGAATGGTATTTAACACAGGAGCGGCGCTGCTGGACGCAATCGTCCTGGCGGTGGTGTCCAGAGATCCGGAAGGAACATATGGATATAAGATCACGCAGGAAGTAAGACAGGTCATAGAATTATCGGAGTCAACGCTTTACCCAGTGCTCAGAAGATTACAGAAGGATGAATGCCTGGAGGTATACGATCAGGCGTGCGCCGGTAGAAATAGAAGATATTATAAAGTGACAGAAAAAGGAAGAGTGCAGTTGAACCTATACGAAGGAGAATGGCGCAAATATTCCCAAAAAATCACAGGGATGTTTGAGTCGAAGCCAATATGAGACGCAGTCTTATATTTATAAATGGCTTCGACGACCTGCCCGCTGAACGAAGTGAGGGGGGCACTACATTTGAACGAAGTGAAGGGCTGTTACAATATTATGCAAGGGAGGAACAATCATGAATAGAGAGGAATTTATGCAGCAATTGTCACAACTGCTGTCAGATATATCCTAAATGGAAAGAGAAGAGGCAATTCAATATTACAACGACTATTTTGATGATGCCGGTGAAGAAAATGAAGGGGTTGTCATAGGGGAGCTTGGTTCCCCACAGAAGGTGGCGGAGACCATCAAAACAGATCTTATGGGAAAGAATGCAGAAGACTGGGAATTTACAGAGGCGGGATGCACCAATATGGGTGGCAGGCCCAAAGCGGCTGTGGCAAAAGTGGAAAACGGTGAAAATACCCAACAAGCGGGAAACAGGTATCAGAACGAATATGGTAATCAATATAACGGGTCATACAATCACTCATATGAAAACGGTGCTCCCGCAAAGAGAAAGCCAGATACAGGAAAGATCATTTTGATCGTGCTGCTGGTCATCGTCACAAGTCCTCTATGGATGTCTGTGGGCGGTGCTCTGATCGGACTTATCGTGTCAGTCATTGCAGTGCTTGCAGCTCTGCTGCTTGCCTTTGTACTGTTGACCATAGCATGTATCGTAGGCGGGCTCTTGCTCTTCGGTATTTCCTTCGTCAAGATGATGGTCTCTCCCCTGTTGGGGTTCATGACCATGGGGATCGGGCTTCTGATGCTGGGAGTTGGATTGCTGGCACTGACAGCCAGTGTCTGGATCTGCGGAAAGGTAATTCCGGTACTGTTCATCGGTATGATTAATCTATGCAGGAAACCATTTCAGAAAAATAAGAATCAGGTGCAGAGAGGAGGAGAGACAGCATGAAAAAATTTGTAAAAGGATGTTTGCTGGTGGCAGGTGGTCTTTGTGTGGTAGGTCTGCTGATGGTATGTGTGTGCGCTGCCATGGGAGGCGGGGAACTCTTTGTAAGAGCCATGGAAAATAATGAATTCAGTATTGGAGATATGGGATATAGGATGAATTCGGTTACGGTCCACCCAGATTCAGTTACGGTCCATCCATTTGACCAGGATGGTCAAAATGATGACTGGATGTTCGATGAAGAGTCCGATGATCAGGACTGGGATAAGGATGATGACTATGACAATGACTGGGATGATGATGATTATGACACACATGAATTTTTTAATACAACAGAGAAGACAGCAGTGGCATCCAAAGATGACATACAGGTCATTGATCTGAAAGTAGGGGCAGCACAGCTGAAAGTGGGTCAGTCGGAGGATGATCAGTACTGGTTCCAGTGCAATGAGGGCAAGATTGTTCAGTGCTATGTGAAGGATGATAATACATTAGTGATAAGGGGAGTGAATAAAATTGGCAATCATAATGTTAAAATATATCTATATGTTCCTGCAGATGTACGTCTGGACTTTGTTAACATAGAACTGGGTGCCGGACAGATCAGGATGGATGGAATACAGAGTGGTGTGCTGGATGCTGCTGTAGGTGCAGGTCAGGCCAAATTTACCGGAATGGATGTCAATGACATATCACTGGAGGTAGGTGCAGGAGAAGTTGATTATGCGGGAACAGTTCAGGGAGATATAGACGTGGATTGCGCCATGGGACAGGTGAAGATGAATCTATATTCCAGGGAACAGGATTGGAACTATGATATAAGCTGTGCGGCAGGTCAGATTCAATTATCTGATATGGTATACGATAACTTATTCAATGATGCGAAGATTGACAATAATGCAATGTGGGATTGTGATTTGGAATGCACTATGGGACAGATTGCTGTTACATTCCAACAGGGCGCGTAGGTGAAAAAGAAAGGCGGGACAATATAATGGAAGAAAATCAAAACGAGAACAATTACAGCAACCAAAAGGATCAAAACAATCAAAACAACCAGAATAATTATGACAACCAAAATAGTCAAAACAATTACAATGATCAAAACAGTCATGACAGGAATTACAACAATTACAGTGAGAATCACTACAATAACAGTAATTACAGCAGCGATCGTGACATCAAGCGTCTCTACCGCTCACGGGTGAATAAGATGCTCTGTGGAGTCTGTGGCGGTGTTGCCAATTACTTTGGATGCGATCCCACCATCGTTCGTTTACTGTATGTATTTCTGGCATTTTGCAGCTGCGGAACGGCGGTGATTGCGTATATCGTTATGGCAATCGTGGTGCCGGAAACACCCTTCAACGAGTAAAACAGTTTAAAGTGCTGAATCTGGTCAGTATTTTTTGGTAAGTATCTACAATTGACTTTTCATAAGAAAACCATATATAGTAAATGATATGTGCTAAGGAATAGGAGTAACAGCCTATTCCTTTTTTTCACGATTACAAGGGAAAATGATGCGTAAAATGAAAGAGAAATGAGGAACTATGGAGAGAGAAAAATTCAAATCAAGATTGGGATTCATATTATTGTCGGCGGGATGTGCCATTGGAATCGGAAATGTATGGAGATTTCCCTATGTGGCTGGAAATAATGGGGGAGGTGCTTTCGTCCTTTGTTACGTCCTGTTTCTGATTATATTGGGACTTCCCATTATGACGATGGAGTTTGCAGTGGGAAGAGCGAGCAGGAAAAGTACAGCGCGTTCCTTCTATGTACTAGAGAAAAAAGGACAAAAATGGCATTGGCATGGATACGCGGGAATGATTGGTAACTATGTATTGATGATGTTCTATACCACCGTAGCAGGATGGATGCTCAATTACTTTTTCGGTATGGCGGCAGGGAGATTTGAGGGTGCCAACACAGAGCAGGTAAAGGGTCTCTTCGAGGGTATGCTGATGAACCCTAAAGTGATGATGTTGTGGATGATTCTGGTGGTACTGCTGGGATTTGGTGTGTGTTCCATGGGCTTGCAAAAGGGTGTGGAGAAGATTACGAAAGTCATGATGATCGCCCTCCTGGTGATTATGGTGCTGTTGGCAGTGAACAGCCTGTTCCTGGCAGATGGGAGGGAAGGATTATACTTCTATCTGGTGCCGGATATTGAGAAGATGAAAAAGATTGGGATCACAAATGTGCTGGTGAGTGCCATGAATCAGGCATTCTTTACCTTGAGTCTGGGGATTGGGTCCATGGCGATCTTTGGAAGTTATCTGGGAAAAGAGAGGACACTTTTAGGAGAATCGGTAAATATCGCGATCCTGGATACCTTTGTGGCAATTGTAGCCGGACTGATTATTTTCCCGGCCTGCTTTGCATTTGGTGTGAATCCGGACAGCGGACCAAGTCTGATCTTTATCACCTTACCCAACATCTTTAATGAGATGTCAGGTGGCAGGAACTGGGGAAGTCTGTTCTTCCTCTTCATGTCATTTGCAGCATTTTCTACAGTGATCGCGGTATTTGAGAACATTATGTCCTCCTGTATGGATATCTGGGGATGGAGTCGTAAGAAAGCAGCATTGACCAACATAGTACTGATGATCGTGCTGTCCGCACCCTGTGTGCTGGGGTTCAATGTATTATCAGGATTTCAGCCGTTGGGATCAGGAACCAGCGTGCTGGATCTGGAAGACTTCATCGTAAGTAACCTGTTGCTGCCCATTGGCTCCCTGATCTACACACTGTTCTGTGTCAGTAAGCTGGGATGGGGCTGGGATAAATATATCGCAGAGGCAAATACCGGGGAAGGTTTGAAGATGCCGTCATGGATTCGAGGTTATTGCACTTATGTTCTTCCACTGATCATCTTTATCATCATTGTGAATGGACTTTATTCTGTATTTTTCAAATAGTATGATACTAGGGTCAAAAGGTCATGCGTTTCGTGCTCGCACGAAAAAGCATGAATTTGGGACACGTAAAACATGACAAAGTAGCCCGATTAGGGCGGATTTCGAATGTTTTTAGGATTATGAAAGCACGAAGTGCGAAATAATCCGTAAGTATCGAGGGGCAAAACACCTTTTGACCCTTACATCATAGTATAAACAGCATCCAAATAAAGAGAGAATCCTTACTCTAGTAGTTGATACCTGTGATTCCGAAGATTCCGTCTTCGGCAGTTCCCAGGGTGATATTTGGCTTTGCATCTGCACCACTCATAACGATACCGGCTTCTACTTCTGCCAGTGTTGGAACATCTACATCAGCGATGGCTTTTCCCAATGCATCTGTGAAGACTGCATCTGCACCCAGTGCGATGAAGTCTTCCTTTGTCTCAACCACACTTCCTTCACCGATTCCAACGTATACAGGGTATGCAGCAAGATCTGCAAGTGCATCAATATCTTTATCAGCGACAGCCTTTTTTACGTTTTCGGCAACGGCAGCGATATCTGCACCTTCCACAGCGTTTTCAGCGGTAGTTTCTTCTGCGGTAGTCTCCTCAACGGTAGTTTCCTCAGTTGCAGTCTCGGTGTCTGTCTCTGCTTCTACGGTAGTCTCTGCGATAACAGTTTCAGTGGCAGCTTCGGTTGTGGCAGTCTCTTTTGCACCACATGCTGTAAAGCTGAGGCAAAGTGCTGCCAGTACGGTTGTCATAACGATTTTCTTTTTCATAATATCCTCCCATGAAGATCATCATATGTATGAATACAAATGATAGTGATTAATGGTTACTGCATTTATAATACCCATGGAAACAGGGTATTTGTCAACACAAATAACAGGTAATTGTGTGAGTGAATGATCATATTCCGTGGACATATAGAATTTATAGATGACGTATGAAGCGGAAAGGTATAGAATAAAACATGTAAAAATACATGAGATAAAGGAAGTATTAGAGATGTTTTATGACAAAAGTAAAATAGACAAAGGACATTTATTGTATAATAACAAAGCACTTTTTGCACTGCTGGTACCGGTGATCGTGGAGCAGTTATTGAATTCCTTTATGGGAATGGCAGATACCATGATGGTGAGCAACGTGGGAAGTGCCGCCTTGTCAGCGGTATCACTGGTGGACTCCATCAATACCCTGGTCATCCAGATCTTTTCGGCGATGGCGGCTGGAGCAGCCATTATCTGTTCCCAGTATCTGGGAAGCGGAAATGAAAAGGAGAGCAACAAAGCGGCAGGGCAGATCGTCTTTACGGTATTTGCCATATCCTTGGGTCTTATGGTGGTGTGCCTCATTTTCAGGATTCCTCTTCTACGGATCATATTCGGGAAAGTGGAACCGGATGTGATGAGCAATTCACTGGTTTACTTTTTCATAACCGTATTATCCTATCCGTTTATTGCATTATTTGATGCGGGATCGGCATTTTTCAGGGCAGATGGCAATTCCAGATTCCCCATGATCGTATCGGTGGTGTCCAACGTGATGAACATTGTGGGTAATGCCATATTGATCTTTGGATTTGACATGGGAATCATGGGAGCCGCCATCTCCACACTGGTATCCAGAATCTTCTGTATGGCAGTGGTATTCTATGCACTTCGAAAACCCAGACAGAAGATCGTGGTAACGAACTACCATAAGATTCGCCCGGAGATGCCTTTTATCCATAAAATACTGGCAATCAGTATACCATCTGGTATCGAGAACGGAATGTTCCAATTCGGAAAACTGGCAATCCAGTCAACGGTGTCCGCCATGGGGACGGCGGCGATCGCAGCCCAGGCAATGACCAATATCCTGGAGATGCTCAATGGTATCTTCGGAATCGGTGTTGGAATCGGATTGATGACGGTGGTGGGACAATGCATCGGAGCTGGACGGAAAGAGGAAGCGAAGTACTATATCGTGAAACTGTCCGTTGTGGCGGAAGTGGGTGTCCTGGTATCCTGTCTGCTGATGTGCCTGGGAACACTTCCCGTGACGAGAATTGCGGGGATGGAACCGGTATCAGCGGATCTGTGCCTGCATATGATGATAGCCATAACCTGTGTAAAACCCATTGTATGGGTGCTCTCCTTTGTACCGGCTTACGGTATGCGGGCAGCGGGAGATGTGCGGTTCAGCATGGTCACATCCTCCATCACCATGTGGTGTTGCAGAGTCGCCCTGTGTATTTTCATGGTAAAGACTTTCCATATGGGACCTATGGCAGTATGGATCGGTATGTTTGCGGACTGGTCTATTCGCGGCATCGTATTCAGCATACGCTTCGCCAGTGGAAGATGGCTTGGCAAGAAAGTGATCTAGTCACCGGGCGCTCATCGAATCTTCTCTCTAACACAACAGGAGTTTGGATGAGCTCCGGGTGATTAGGGAATGCGTGTATATTTTGATCTGTAATGGGAAATATTAGTAGCAGGCCCTTTTTAAACTGTATCTGACAGGGGATTACATTTAGTGTGGGAGCAGTATGGGGTGAGAGGAGATTGGAATATGAATGAGGACACGAAGCACTTACTGGAACAGTGTACTTCCGGCTGCAAGATGGCAGTGGAGAGTATGAACCAGATCAAAGGATATATCAAGGATCAGAAATTATTGGATATCGTAACAAACTGTGTGGAACAGCATGAGGAGCTGGAGGAAGTGGCGGCGAATCTGCTGGATGAAGTGGGGGATGAGGAGAAGGAGCCGGGTATGATGGCAACGGCATTCTCCTGGATTACCACGGAGATGAAGATGATGATGGAAAACGATAATCATCAGGCAGCCAAACTGATGATGGATGGCTGCAATATGGGAATCCAGAAAATCTGTGAGTACCAGAACCAATATACCCAAGCCAGCGAAGAAGCGAAAGATATTGCCAGGAAACTGGTGCGGATAGAGGAAGATTTTATGGGAGAGATGAAAGCCTTTATTTAAAATTATCCCTTCTATGGACTGTATTAGGTTATTATCTCACCAATTTCAGACTTTATTTACCGTATAGATACCGATGCAGACCAGAATTAAGGCAGCCACCGCGGTGATGCCAAATGCCTGGCTGGATTCCCGTAGCAGCAAGGCGGACAGGATCACGCCGCTGACGGGATTCATGAATCCGAAGACAGCGACTTTGGAGACCGGATTGTATTTTAACAGGATGCCCCAGATAGAGTAAGCCACGGCAGAAATACAGGCCAGATAGAACAGCATGAGCCATCCGGCAGGTGTGACAGACTTTATATGGCCACCTGTGACAGCACCACACACCATCATGATGATACCCCCCAGGACGAACTGATAGCCGCTGAGCATCACTGGATTTTCTGTCTGGGAATAGGATTTCAGCAGGACAGAGGAAAAGGCATACGCCACGGTGGACAGCAGGATAAAGCCTTCCCCAGTAAATTTCAGGGTGGTGTCAATGGAACCCCCATTGAGATTGATGAGTACCACACCGGCAAATCCAATGAGGCATCCCATCATTTTACGGGAGGATAACTTTTCCTGTCTGAACAGGAGGCTGGATACCAGGATGGCGATAAATACATTGGCGGCTTCAATAATGGAAGCCTTCACGCCGGAGGTGTTTGCCAGCCCCACGTAGAAAAAGAGGTATTGTAATACGGTCTGCAAGAGACAGAGTTTCAAGATCTTAGGGGTAATGGATAACTTTGGAATCAAGACCTGGCGGCTGAGCAAACTGCCAAGTATGATTGCAAGGATTCCTGCAAGAGTAAAACGCATTCCTGCAAATAAAATCTGGGTAGGGATATCAGTGCTTTCTATGGAAAACAGTTGATATCCTATTTTGATGCATGGAAATGCACTGCCCCAGAGGATACAGCAGACGGTAGCCAGCAGGCAGACAACAAGTGTATTTTGTAAGTAAGTATTATTTTTCTTCATGATCAGAACTCCTATCTGGGTAAAATGCCGGGTAAATATTAGGTCATTGACTGGAGAAAATGCCGGGTGAATATTAGGACACCGACTGGGTAAAATGCCGGGTGAATATTAGGACATTGACTGGAGAATATCAGGTCAGGATCTAAGACACCGACGGGGAAGATGTCGGGTCAACATAAGAATCATAGTGGATGTCTCTTTGAATGTCAATTTTTTACAAGCATTTTCTCCAAACGTATGATATACTTTTTCGGGAATAGAACAAATCATGGAAAAAGAAAAGGAACACGGAAAAATGGAAAAGAAACAGACCACAGGACATCTCTTAGCGGCATTGACCATATTGGTATGGGGCACTACATACATCTCAACGAAGGTATTACTACGGTATTTTCAACCGGTAGAAATCTTGATATTCCGGTTTATCATCGGATTTCTATTTCTCATTCTGCTGAATCCGAAGCCTTTAAAGGTGGAGCGGAAGCATGAAATCTACTTTATCATGGCAGGACTCACGGGAATCACAGGGTATTATCTATTGGAAAATGTGGCACTGGTCTACACCCAGGCGACCAATGTGGGGGTGATCATTGCGGTGGCGCCATTTCTTACAGCGATCCTGTCCCATTTCTTTTTAAAGACAGAAAAGCTGCATTTCTATTTCATTATGGGTTTTGTCCTGGCGATTATTGGTATCTGCATGATCAGCTTCAATGGCAGCAGCGTGTTCCATCTGAACCCCATGGGGGATCTGCTGGCAATCCTGGCGGCAGTAGTATGGGCAATCTATTCCATTGTGATCAAAAAGGTGTCGGAGTTCGGCTATGGCAGTATACAGACCACCAGGCGGACATTCCTGTATGGCATTCTGTTTATGATACCAGCTATGTTTTTCATGGATTATCATCCGGATTACACCCAGTTCTTACATATGGAAGTGATGGGTAATATCCTGTTTCTGGGATTCGGTGCTTCCGCCCTCTGTTTTGTCACCTGGAATGTGGCAGTGAAGAGACTTGGAGCGGTGAAGACCAGCATCTATATCTATATGACCCCGGTGATTACCACGGTCACATCGGTAATTGTATTGCACGAGAAGATCAATCTGATCTCTGTGCTGGGAATTATCTGCACCATGGCAGGGCTGTTTCTAAGTGGGAAGAAAACTGTTGGTCAGAAAGCAGCACATATAATGTAAATTTATACAAACTCCTATTGACAGCAGCGTCGTAGGAGTTTATATTCTAAATATAAGTAAAAAGGTTTTACTAATAACGTGTGGAATGATTTATTTCTAAGAAAGGGAAGGTATTTACAATGAAAAGATCAGAGATCAATGCAATTATCCATTACATGGAGGACTTAATCAGGAAAACGGGACTTCAGGTACCGCCATTCTGTAACTGGACGCCGGAGGAGTGGAAGACAAAAGGACACGAATATGATGAGATCCGTGACAATATGTTAGGATGGGACATCACAGACTATGGTCTGGGAGATTGGGAGAAAGTAGGATTTGGTCTGATCACATTGCGCAATGGCAATCAGAATGATCCGAAGTACAAGAAAGTCTATGCAGAGAAATACTTGATGTTAAAAGACGGACAGCACTCACCGTTACATTTCCACTGGACAAAATCAGAGGATATCATCAATCGAGGGGGCGGCAACCTCATCATCCATATGTGGAATGCAGATAAGGATGACGAAGGCAAGCTTTCTGACGAACCTGTCATGGTCAATTCTGACGGCAGAAGCTACGAAGTGCCAGCTGGAACCGGTGTGGTATTACATCCTGGAGAAAGCGTTACCTTATGGCCATATCAATACCACGATTTTGACATCGAACCAGGTACAGGAGATGTTCTCATCGGCGAAGTATCCATGTGCAACGACGATAACACCGACAATCGCTTCTTCGAAGAAATGGGCAGATTCCCAGCCATCGAAGAAGACGAACCCCCCTACAGACTCCTCTGCAATGAATATCCGGAACCCGCAG
>JAQVCT010000001.1 GCA_028689655.1 Lachnospiraceae bacterium | reverse complement strand
TAGGTCGAGGGCTTATCCAAAAAGGAAGGTTAAGTGTAGAGGCCGTTCAGAGATGAACGGAGTCGGAATGTCTAATTAGAGAAAAAAGATAGATAGGAAAGATCAGTATTCGGTTTTGAAGGTATGACTTGACTTGATTGTTCTGCAATCGCAGTCACTAGGCTGCAAGGCAGTGTAGGTTATTTTTGTCACATCTTCAAACAATCATAAAGAGTTAATAATCCTCGATAGCTCAGCGGTAGAGCATTCGGCTGTTAACCGAAGGGTCGTAGGTTCGAACCCTACTCGGGGAGTTTTAGAAAGAAAACCCAAGGCTCCGTGGTCAAGCGGTTAAGACATCGCCCTTTCACGGCGGTAACACGGGTTCGATTCCCGTCGGAGTCACTTATACTAATGATAAAGGTGATAATTTTTAGTTGACTGAAAATTATCATTTTGTTATAATCATCTGGATAATTAAATATGGTCCCATAGCCAAGTGGTAAGGCAAAGGTCTGCAACACCTCTATCACCAGTTCAAATCTGGTTGGGACCTCTCAGTGCAAAAGGTCATAGATCAAGGAATTCCTTGTATTTATGGCTTTTTTTGTTACTATTAATTATTTTACGAAAAAGTTATTGACATCTATCGAACGTTAGCATATACTAACTGGTGAGGAAGAGAAAAGGATATAAAAGCGTACTGCAAAATGACTTTTCATAGAGAGGATGAGTATGATGCCCTTAACGATGGTGAAACCAGGTGAAGTAAACGTAATCAAAAAAATAGGCGGTAAAGAGGAAACGCGAAAATTTCTGGAAAATCTTGGCTTTGTAACAGGCGGAGCAGTGACGGTTGTGTCCGAGATCAGTGGAAATATGATCGTGAATGTAAAGGATTCCAGAGTAGCAATCAATAAAGAGATGGCGAACCGCATTTTAGTGTAACCGGACTATATAGCAGAGACATAGCACAGCTTATCTGCCTGATAATAGTTTCATGTAATAATCTAAGACGTCGACTGAGAGATGTCGGCTCAAGTTATGGAGGAGTTCTATGAGAACATTGAGAGAAGTTAAAGTAGGAGAGACAGTGACAGTCACTAAATTAAGAGGTGAAGGTGCTGTGAAGAGACGTATCATGGATATGGGTATCACAAAAGGTACACCGGTCTATTTGAGGAAAATAGCACCACTGGGTGATCCGGTGGAAATCACAGTAAGGGGATACGAATTATCCCTGCGTAAAGCAGATGCAGATTTAATTGACGTGGAGTAATTTTTTTACCGATATGTTAGCGAATACTAACATATGTGATAAAATAGCAACTACGGTTGCAAAAGACAAACACAATATATGGATAGCATGATAGCACATGATAGCAATAGTAATAAAATCGTTAGAGAAGAGGAGAATAAAAAATGTCAGTTAAAATTGCGTTAGCAGGTAATCCTAACTGCGGAAAAACAACATTATTTAATGCATTGACAGGATCTAACCAGTTCGTTGGAAACTGGCCAGGTGTAACCGTAGAGAAAAAAGAAGGAAAATTGAAGAACCATAAAGATGTTATTATTATGGACTTACCAGGTATCTATTCCTTATCCCCTTACACATTGGAGGAAGTGGTAGCCAGAAATTACCTCGTTACAGAGAGACCGGATGCAATACTGAATATCATTGACGGTACGAATCTTGAACGTAACTTATATCTCACAACACAGTTGGTAGAACTTGGGATTCCTGTTGTAGCGGCTGTGAACATGATGGATATCATTGAAAAAAATGGTGATAAATTAAATATCAAAAACCTTGCGAAGGAACTGGGATGTCAAGTGGTTCCAATCTCAGCATTGAAAGGTACCGGCATTATGGATGCTGCTGAGAAGGCGGTAGAAGTCGCACAGAAAAAAGAGGGCATGATTCCACAGCACAGCTTCTCTGGAAGCGTAGAGCATGCGCTGGCACATATTGAAGAGGCAGTGTTACATAGCCTTCCGGAAAATCAGCAGAGATGGTATGCAATCAAGATCTTTGAAAGAGATGCTAAAGTCATTGAGCAGTTGAACATTGCTGATCAGGTAGCTACTCATGTGGAAGAGGACATCAAGAGCTGTGAAAAAGAGATGGACGATGATTCAGAGAGTATCATTACCAATGAGAGGTATAGATACATATCATCCATCATCAAGGACTGTTGTGTAAAGAAAAATCAAGGCGGTCTTACCATATCGGATAAGATTGATAGAATCGTAACGAACAGATGGCTGGCACTGCCAATCTTCGCGGTAGTGATGTTTATCGTATATTATGTATCCGTAACCACAGTAGGTACTTTCCTGACAGACTGGACCAATGATACACTCTTTGGAGAATGGATCATTCCAAGTGCGCAGGCAGGACTGGAAGCCATTGGATGTGCAGGCTGGTTAACAGGACTTTTGGTGGATGGTATTATCAGTGGTGTGGGTGCAGTGTTAGGCTTCGTACCTCAGATGCTTGTATTATTCATATTCCTGGCATTCCTTGAAGCATGCGGATACATGGCGAGAATCGCATTCATCATGGATAGAATCTTCCGCAAATTCGGTTTGTCTGGAAAATCCTTCATTCCCATGCTGATTGGTACAGGATGTGGTGTTCCTGGTATCATGGCCAGCAGAACGATTGAAAATGACCGTGATCGTAAGATGACCATCATGACTACCACATTTATCCCCTGTGGTGCGAAACTTCCTATTATCGCCCTGATCGCAGGTGCATTATTCAACGGTGCATGGTGGGTTGCACCGAGTGCTTACTTTGTAGGAATCGCAGCAATTGTTTGCTCCGGTATTATTTTAAAGAAAACAAAGATGTTTGCTGGAGATCCGGCACCGTTCGTTATTGAATTACCAGCATACCATATGCCCACCTTCATGAATGTAATGCGCAGCATGTGGGAGCGCGGATGGTCCTTCATCAAAAAGGCCGGTACCATTATCCTTCTCTCCACGATCTTCGTATGGTTCGCTCAGAGCTTTGGATTTGCAAACGGTGGATTTGGCATGGTAGAGGATATGGATGACAGTATTTTGGCATCCCTTGGCAACATCCTGGCACCATTATTTAGCCCTCTTGGATGGGGCGACTGGAAGTCAGCAGTGGCAGCCATCACAGGTCTGGTAGCAAAAGAAAATGTCGTAGGTACTTTCGGTATCCTCTATGGATTTGGTGAGGTTGCAGAGGATGGAGCAGAGATCTGGGGAACCTTATCCAGCAGCATGACAGCCATCGCAGCGTACTCATTCCTGGTATTCAATCTGTTATGTGCACCATGTTTCGCAGCTATGGGTGCCATCAAGCGTGAGATGAACAATGCAAAATGGTTCTGGTTCGCAATTGGATATCAGACAGTATTGGCATATGTCGTTTCCTTATGTGTATTCCAGATCGGTACGCTGATTACTACAGGTGCCTTTGGAATAGGAACAGTGGTAGCATTTGCATTGATCATTGGTTTCATTTATTTACTGTTCAGACCATATAAGGAGAGCAATACATTCTCCATGAATGTGCAGACCAGTGTAAAAGCAAAGGCATAAGGAAAACCGATGAATCATAAAATAAATGTGAAACTTGAAAAATCTGTGGCAAATACATCGGTAAAGAGGTATGATAGGATAAGTATTGTATTCAGACGCAGAGATTAGAAAAGTTTCAGCAGGAAAAATAGCATAAAGTGTTATAGAAAAATCATTGAAGTGTAATAATTAAATTATAATCAGAAGGGCGGTAGTCATATGGGAACGATTATTGTAGGAGCAGCGTTGCTCGTTATAGTAGGACTTATCGTACGCAAGATGATAAAAGATAAGAAAGCGGGAAAGTCTTCCTGCGGATGCAACTGTGCAGAATGCCATGGAGGCTGTTCACATAGTTCGTAAAATAAACATAATAAGTACGAATATGCATATAGGAATATATAGGAATAAGAGACGTTACAGTTTGTACCTTGTAACGTCTCTTATTTCACTACATAGATATTAGACTAGATAGATATTTCGTTACGTAGATATTGCTTAGATGGATATTTTGTTACGTAGATATCGCTTAGATAGATATTTCATTGCGTAGATACTGCTTAGATAAGTATTTTACTACATAAATATTTGCTTATATAGACATTTTATTACATAGGTAGTTTCACTGTATAGATATAGTGACGAAAAATTATTGTAAAGTGATTAAAAAGAAAAAGGAATGTTCATTATGCTCATGTCTCTCTTATTAGGATGCATTTTCATCATCTATTTTTGTGTGATTGTCAGTCACACGCATTTGAATAGCAAATTTCCACTGATCTGGTTGTTCATGGGGATATTTTTCATATTGTGTGGAGGATTTAACCATGTCATTTGGAGTATCTGGCGGCAACAGCCATTGATGATACAAAGGGCTGTGCTATTACTATGTGGTTTGTTTCTGGGAATATTCTCTATCCTGGTCATCAAAGTCATAATAGCATTTCGTCATGAAGCACCCTCCCATCTGCCCTATATCATTGTCTTGGGAGCACAGATGAAGAAGAAAGGTCCCAGCCTCAGCCTGCAGCGAAGATTGGATGCGGCGATTACATATCTGCGGGAAAATGATGACACCATTGTCATATTGTCCGGAGGTCAGGGCACCAATGAACCCATGGCGGAGGCGGAGGGAATGGCGAGGTATATGCGTGCACAGGGCATAGATGGCAGGCGTATGAGACTGGAAGACCGGTCGGTGAATACCTATCAGAATCTGTGTTTTAGCAGACCATTTATCAGCGGAGGAATCCACGACGGAGCGGAGCGTGGAGAAGTGAGCGTGGAGCAGATAGATATGGGGGTCGGCATCGTTACCAGTAATTTTCACATCTATAGAGCACTGAAAATTGCCGGAAGAGCAGGATACCGCCATAGCTACGGAATACCTTCCAGGACAGAGAATTTTATGCTCCCATCCGCCATCACCAGAGAAGTATTCGCCATCATCAAGGATTTCGTAACTGGACACCTGTGAAGTTCTACTGTAGTATATAGTCAAGATTGTGTCAGCCCATTTGTCTAATGTAATGCTTCCAAAGGAAGGATTATCCCAAAGGGATTAAGGAACGGCAGTTCCTTAACAGGACAAATTTAAAATGAGCTGATGTTCAATACACGGAGGAGGAATAAACATGGAATCAGAAGTACAGAAATTGCAGCAGATCATCAGTGAAAGTGATAACATTGTTTTCTTTGGCGGGGCAGGGGTGTCCACAGAGAGCGGCATTCCGGATTTTCGCAGCGTGGACGGGTTGTACCACCAGGAGTATGCGTATCCTCCAGAGACGATTTTAAGCCACAGCTTTTATCGGAGTCATACAGAGGAGTTCTACAGATTCTATCGTGCCAAGATGCTCTGTCTCACGGCGAAACCAAATGCAGCTCATTTGAAACTGGCAGAGCTGGAAAAATCTGGAAAACTGCGTGCGATCATCACCCAGAATATCGATGGACTGCACCAGGCAGCGGGAAGTCAGGAAGTACTGGAACTTCATGGCTCTGTGCTGCGAAATTACTGTGAATCCTGTCATGCTTTCTATGATGCAGAATATATACTGAACAGTGAAGGTGTGCCCACCTGCACCTGCGGGGGCAAGCTCAAACCGGATGTAGTGCTCTATGAGGAAGGACTTAATGATGAGACTCTTCAAAAGGCAGTGCGCTATATTGCAAATGCTGATGTACTGATCATAGGAGGAACCTCTCTGGCAGTCTATCCTGCAGCGGGACTTATTGACTACTATCGCGGGCACAAACTGGTGTTGATCAATAAGACAGCGACTCCCAGAGACCATGGAGCAGATCTTGTGCTGCAGGGAAGCATTGGCGAAATCCTGGGGAAAATACGGGTTTCATAGACATAATCAACAAAAAAGTATCCGCTAAAACGGTCAAAGTGGACAAAATTACAAAAAACCTTGACGAATGTATTTTGTAATGCTAGAATGTGCACATAGGTTAATAAATGATAACTCATATATGGATTGTTACTGTTAGGCAGGCAAAACCAGATTTTATTGGTATTCTAATTCCACTAGATTACTAGATGAAGTTTGGTTTTTTTTATTTTTAGGAGTTTGTATGAAAGTAGAAAAAATCATAAACAATAATGTAGTCAGTACGTTTGATGATTCTGGGATGGAAGTCGTGATCATGGGACGTGGAATTGGATTTCGAAAAAAAGTTGGTGATCTCATTGATAAAGAGAAAATCGAGAAAATATTTAAGATCGAGAATGAGGAAGCACTTTCAAGATTTGAACAATTGCTTGCAAATTTACCGTTAGAGCATTTACAGGTATCCAATGATATCATCTCGTATGCCAAGAGGGAACTGGATGTAAAGCTGAATCAAAACGTGTATCTTACTTTGACAGACCATATTAATTTTGCCATAGAGAGATTGAAGAACGGAAATATATTTCACAATGCACTGCTCATGGAAGTGAAGATGTTCTATCCGAAGGAATATCAGGTAGGCGCCTTTGCACTGAAATTAGTAAAAGCAAAAACAGGTGTGGAACTGCCTGAGGATGAGGCGGCATCCGTTGCACTGCATATTGTCAACGCGGAACTGAATACCAAGATTAGAGATGTCTGGAGCCTGACTACATTTATTCAGAAGGTTTTGGAGATAATACAAAAAGAGTTTGATTTTAATAAAGTACAGGATACGAGAAGAGATTATCTGATATCAAGTCTAAAGCTATTGGGAAAAAGACTTTTATTGGACAGCAATACGGTGGAGAAAAGTGATTCTCTGGTGGAATTTGTGAAAAAAGAATATCCGGATGAATATCGGTGTACTGTAAAAATCGCAACATTTATTCAAGAGGAATACAGTTGCAGTATGAGTGAAGAAGAAAAAGCATATTTGGCATTGGATCTAAAAAAAATAACACGAGATTTAGTATGAAGGGATGGAAAAATGGGATTATTTGATGGTTTATTTAAGAAAAAAGAAGATGGAATCATAATTGGTTCACCGGCAGATGGAGAGTGCATCAGCATTTCAAAAGTAAATGACCCCACATTTGCAGAGGAGATTCTGGGAAAAGGAATTGCAGTGATTCCCCAGTCTGACAAAGTGGCAGCTCCGGCAGATGGAATCGTAACGATGGTATTTCCCACCGGCCATGCATTCACCATGGAGACCAAAGATGGCGTGGAACTGTTGGTTCATATCGGAATCGATACAGTGAAGCTGGAAGGCAAGTTCTTTACCAAGAAAGTGTCAGATGGAACTCAGGTAAAAAAAGGTGACCTGATCATTGAGGCAGATTTTGATCAGATCAAAGCGGCAGGTTACGATACGACAATTCCGGTTGTGGTATGCAACACAGCAGATTTCGCAGATGTTCAGTCAGTTGCGGAAGGTACTGTGACAACTGCGCAGGATGTTATCAAGATTCAAAAATAAAGGATCAGACTTAGAAAGTGATTTTCTGTTTTCAATAGTGATATTGAGATAGAAAATAGTTGTTTCGCGTTAGGATACTTTTTAGGAGAGGAAACCGCAAATGGAAAGATTTACAGGTAAAAGTCTGCTGGAAAGAGTGGCAATAGGCAGGATTTATATTTACAAAAAACAGGAATATTTATTAGAAAAGAGAAATATTGATGATATAGAGGGAGAAAAGAAACGATTTCACGAAGCCAGAGAAGCGGCTATGAAAGAGTTACAGGGCTTATATGACAAGGCACTGGCAGAAATCGGAGAAGAAGAAGCACAGATTTTTGAGATTCACCGCATGATGCTGGAGGATCTGGACTTTATCGAAGGAACGGAATCAATGATTGACGGCGAGAAAGTAAATGCTGAATTTGCTGTATCTGAAACAGGCACTACGCTTTCCAATCTGTTCGCATCCATGGAGGATGCCTATATGAAGGAGCGGGCAATCGATGTTCTGGATGTGACGAAGAGAGTTGTCAACAGACTTGCAGGAGTCGAGGATGGCGGTATGCATACCAAGGATCCGGTGATTGTGGTGGCGGAGGACCTGACGCCCAGCGAGACAGTGCAGATGGATACCAATAAGATCCTGGCATTTGTCACAAGGAAGGGTTCTTCCAATTCTCACACAGCGATTCTGGCAAGGACTATGAATATACCGGCACTGGTGAAGACAGATATCACCCTGGATGATAAATATCAGGGACAGGAAGCAGTGGTAGATGGAACTACCGGAGAATTATATATCAAGCCGTCTAAGGAACTAATGGACTCCATGGTAGAGAAAAAGATGGAGATCGATAGAAAAGATAACGAACTAAAGAAACTCATTGGACAGGAATCCATCACAGCGGATGGCAGAAAAGTAAATCTTTACGCCAACATTGGCAATGTGGAGGATACGAAAAAGGTTCTGGAAAATGACGCGGAGGGAATCGGCTTATTTAGAAGTGAGTTCCTGTATATTGGGAAGAATACATTCCCTACGGAAGAGGAACAGTTCCGGGCATACAAAGCAGTTCTGGAGAAAATGGAAGGCAAAAAGGTCGTGATTCGGACATTGGATATCGGCGCAGATAAAAAAGCAGATTATTTTAATCTGGATCAGGAAGAGAATCCGGCACTGGGATATCGTGCCATTCGTATCTGCCTTACGCAGCCTGATATTTTCAGGACACAGTTGCGGGCACTTTACAGAGCGTCCGCCTATGGAACACTTTCCATCATGTTCCCTATGATCATTGCCCTGGAGGAAGTACAGGAGATCAAAAAGATCGTACAGGAAGTAAAGGAAGAGCTACAGAGAGAAAATATTCCCATGGGCGATGTGGAACTGGGAATCATGATCGAGACACCTGCAGCGGCACTGATCAGCGATGATCTGGCAAAGGAAGTACAGTTCTTCAGCATTGGAAGCAACGATCTCACACAATATACACTGGCTATCGACAGGCAGAATGAAAAGCTGGAAAAAATGTGTGATACTCATCATAAAGCAGTATTAAAATTAATTCGGATGACAGTGGAAAATGGACACAAAGAAGGAATCTGGGTGGGTATCTGCGGAGAACTGGCAGGAGATACCACATTGACAGAGCAATTTATTCATATGGGCGTAGATGAATTATCCGTGTCTGCATCCCGTATCTTAAATGTTAGAAAAGCAATCAGAGAATGTGTCTAGTTTTCACAGAAAACGGACATGTAGCGTCAGCAAATGGGCTGATGTTCAACAAAATCGGAAAGGGGGCACAAGGATGAAACAATTTACTTACAAAGTCACAGATGAATTAGGAATCCATGCAAGACCGGCAGGACTGCTTGTAAAAGAAGCAGCAAAATTTCAAAGTTCCATTAAGATCAAGAACGGCACAAAAGAAGCAGATGCAAAAAGATTGTTAAACGTGATGACTCTTGCAGTAAAGCAGGGCAACACAGTAACAGTAGCTGCAGACGGTGCAGATGAAGCAGATGCAGTAAAGACACTGGAAGCATTCTTCAAAGCAAATCTTTAAGTTTCAATTTCTACAGTTTATTTTAGTTTGTCAATTTTAAAAAATTGAACATAAAAAGAGGGAAATGTCTCTGCTGCTAGGACGGAGACAAACGAAAGGAGAGTTAACATTATGATGAAATATTTACAGAGATTAGGAAAATCTTTAATGCTTCCTGTAGCTTGTTTGCCAGTAGCCAGTATTTTAATGGGTATTGGTTATTGGATCGATCCTTCAGGCTGGGGTGCAAATAACGTTATAGCAGCTTTTCTGTTAAAAGCAGGTGGCGCATTAATCGATAACATGGCAATTCTTTTCGCAATTGGTGTTGGTGTTGGTATGGCTGACGACAATGATGGTACAGCAGGCCTTGCAGGCCTGGTATCATGGCTGACAATCACTACATTGTTAGCACCCGGATCAGTAGCTTTCTTCAAGGGTATTCCAGTAGAAGAGGTTGCAGCAGCTTTCACAAAGATCCAGACACAGTTTACAGGTATCTTATCCGGTCTGATCGGTGCATCCTGTTATAACAAATTCAAAGGAACAAAATTGCCGGATGCTCTTTCTTTCTTCAGTGGTAAGAGATGTGTTGCAATCGTAACCGCTGGCTGCTCTATCATCGCAGCATTGGTAATGTTCTTTATCTGGCCGATTATCTACGGCGGATTAGTATCATTCGGTGAAAGCATCGTATCTACAGGTGCAGTTGGAGCTGGTATCTACGCATTCCTTAACAGATTATTGATTCCATTTGGTCTTCACCACGCATTGAACTCTGTATTCTGGTTCGACGTTGCAGGTATCAATGACCTCGGAAACTTCTGGGCAGGTACAGGTGAACTTGGAACAACTGGTATGTATATGTCAGGATTCTTCCCGGTTATGATGTTTGGTCTTCCGGCAGGAGCACTTGCTATGTACCATACAGCAAAAGATAACAAGAAAAAAATAGCAGCAGGTCTGTTAATGGCAGCAGCATTATCTTCTTTCTTCACAGGTGTTACAGAGCCTCTTGAATTCGCATTCATGTTCTTAGCTCCTGGACTTTACTTAGTACATGCAGTATTAACCGGTATTTCAGCAGTTGTTGTTACCCTGATCGGTGCAAGAGCAGGATTTAACTTCAGTGCAGGTCTCGTTGACTATGTACTGAGCTTTAAAGCTCCTATGGCTGTGAATCCATTATTACTTATCCCTGTTGGTATCGTATTTGGTATTATCTACTATGTAGTATTCAGATTCTGTATCACAAAATTCAATCTGAAAACACCAGGTAGAGAAGATGACGATCTGGAAGCAGAGAAAAAAGTCGTACTTAGCAACGATAACTTTACAGAAGTTGCATCCGTGATCTTAGCAGGTCTTGGTGGTAAAGAAAACGTTACAGCTCTTGACAACTGCATCACAAGACTTCGTCTTGAGATCAAAGATTATACAAAGGTTGATGAGAAAGCAATCAAAGCAGCAGGTGTTGCAGGTATCATGAGACCAAGTAAGACATCAGTTCAGGTCATCGTAGGTACAAAAGTACAGTTTGTAGCAGACGAAATGAAAAAGATGCTCTAGGCATCTAAAATGTATATGAGGTATAAATTATCCTAGCATAGGCAGTCACTGAAAACCTCCTGGTTTAGGTGACTGTCTTTTATTTTTTTAAGGAAACCATGATGGTGCGTAGCTTGTCGTACCTGCAAAGCGGGTATGACTTATCTACAATCAGAGATTGCAGACAAATAAAAAGGAAGCACCTGATGGTGCGTGGGTCTACAATCAGAGATTGCAGACAAATAATGCAAATAAAATACAAGAAAAGGCTAATCATTCAGAAAAAAATCGTGTATACTATAGATAAACAGATACATAAATATAATTTCACAAAGTAAGGGAGAACGGTATTATGAAAATTTACAGAGCAAAAGATTATAAAGACATGAGCAGAAAAGCAGCAAACATTATCTCAGCACAGATTATTATGAAACCAAACTGTGTACTTGGATTGGCAACAGGATCTACACCAATTGGAGCATATGAACAATTAGTAGAATGGTATAAAAAGGGTGACTTGGATTTCTCAGAAGTGACCAGCGTGAACCTTGATGAATATAAAGGATTGCCAAGAGATAATGATCAGAGTTATTACTATTTTATGAATGAACATTTATTTAGCAAGGTAAACATTGATAAGAACAGAACATATCTGCCAGACGGAACAGAGCCAGACAGCAAGAAAGCATGCGATGCATATAATGAAATCATCAAATCCGTTGGAGGAGTTGATTTACAGCTGTTGGGATTAGGACATAATGGACATATCGGATTTAATGAGCCATCTGATACTTTCGCAAAAGAGACTCACTGCGTACAGTTGACAGAGACTACAATCGAGGCAAACAAGAGATTTTTCGCATCTATAGATGATGTACCTAAGGAAGCTTATACCATGGGAATCCAGACCATTATGCAGGCTAAAAAGGTCTTAGTAGTGGTAAGCGGTGCAGACAAAGCAGAGATCGTAAATAAAGCATTCAGAGGAGAAGTAACGCCACAAGTTCCCGCATCTATTTTGCAGATGCATAACGATGTGATCATAGTGGCAGATGAAGCGGCATTATCTAAACTGGACATTTAATAAAATATATTTTTGATAGGAAAAACAATATGAAAATAATAAATGCAAAGGTTTTTACAGAGGACAATGTTTTTGTAGAAAAAGAGATCTATGTGGACAATGACAGGATTGTAGATGCGGATAATGGAGATGGAATGGTCATAGACGGTGCAGGATGCTATGCTATTCCGGGGCTGACAGATATTCATTTTCATGGATGTGTAGGTTATGATTTCTGTGATGGTACTACAGAGGCAATTACCAAGATGGCAAAATATGAGGCATCCATAGGGGTGACTACCATGGTACCGGCTACCATGACGCTGTCGGAGGAACAATTGACAAAGGTATGTCAGGCAGCGAAGGAATATGATAACGCAGAAGGTGCTATATTGTGCGGTATTAATATGGAAGGGCCTTTCATAGCAGAAAGCAAAAAAGGTGCGCAGAATGGAAAGTACATTCATAAACCGGACGCTGCAATGTTCGATCGTTTAAATAAAGCATCAGGCAATATGGTAAAATTAATCGCTATCGCTCCGGAAGTAGAAGGCGCAATGGATTTTATCGAAAAGAAAAAGGATGAGGTAGTACTTTCCATCGCTCATACAGCATGTGACTACGCCATTGCAAAGGAAGCCCTGGAGCATGGCGCAAGCCATATGACCCATCTTTACAATGCCATGAATCCGCTCACACATCGTGCACCGGGACCGATCGGTGCAGCGGCAGAGAATGCTACCTGCGAAGCAGAGTTGATCTGTGATGGTGTTCATATTCATCCGGCAGTTGTGAAAGCAACATTCCAGATGTTCAGCGACAATCGTATGATCATGATCAGTGATAGCATGATGGCAACTGGTATGCCAGACGGCAAGTATGCTCTGGGTGGACAGGCTGTTGATGTGAAAGGGAACCTGGCAACACTGGCAGACGGTACCATCGCCGGATCAGCCACGAACCTTATGGACTGTGTGAGAACAGCAGTACAGAAGATGGGCATTCCACTGGAAAGTGCCATCAAGTGTGCGGCAGTGAATCCGGCAAAGTCAGTTAAGATCTATGACAAATATGGCAGCATCACCCCAGGTAAGGTTGCCAATATTGTATTATTGAATCAGAAAGATTTATCACTGAATAAGGTTATCCTAAAAGGCATGGCACAGTAATCTGCAGTGCCAATGATGGATATGCAAGAGAAAAACCCCGTGTAACCACGGGGTTTTTGTGGTATAATTTGACTTGATTACAGAGTAATCAAGTCAGGAGTGCTCAAAGAGCATGACGTTAATATGACCAGATTACAAAGTAATCTGTGTCAGGAATGCTCGCAGAGCATGACGTTACTGTGGCTGGATTGGGAATATATCGGACTAAGTACATAAAAGGAGTATAAGATGGAATACAACGTAGGCGACATTGTAAAGTTAAAAAAGGCGCATCCATGTGGCAGCAGCGAATGGGAGATTCTCCGTGTAGGTGCAGACTTTCGATTGAAATGTCTCGGATGCCAGCATCAGGTCATGGTGCCCAGGAAACTGGTAGAAAAAAATACAAAAGGAATTCGGCCGAAAACCTCTTGAAATATGGATTAATCTGTGGTATTATATCATTCTGTGATATAAATTGGGTCGGTTTAAACTGACTTCACATTCCTTGCTCTTTCTATGGAAGGGCCAGAGACCAAAAGGAGGTAACAAACATGAACAAATATGAATTAGCCGTTGTTGTTAGCGCTAAAATCGAAGACGACGAAAGAACTGCTACAATCGAAAAAGTTAAAGGTTATATTGAACGTTTCGGTGGTACAATTACTAACGTTGATGAATGGGGTAAGAAAAGATTAGCTTACGACGTTCAGAAAATGAAAGAAGCTTTCTATTACTTCATTCAGTTCGATGCAGCATCTACTGTTCCAGCGGAAGTTGAATCCAACGTTCGTATTATGGAAAACGTAGTTAGATTCTTATGCGTAAGACAAGACGAGGCATAGAATAAAGGAGAACGTATGAATAAAGTAATTCTTATGGGGCGTTTGACAAGAGATCCTGAGGTGAGATATTCTCAGGGTGAAAATCCGATGGCGATTGCAAGATACACACTTGCTGTTGACCGTAGATTTAATCGTAATAATACCGAGGAGCAAAACGCTGATTTTATCGGATGTGTTGCATTTGGTAAATCAGGTGAGTTCGCTGAAAAATATTTCCGTAAAGGAACTAAATTAGCAGTGACTGGAAGAATTCAGACAGGTAGCTATACGAATAAAGACGGAGTTAAAGTGTATACAACTGATGTTGTGATAGAGGAACAGGAATTCGCAGAAAGTAAAAATGCTTCTGGTTCATCAGATCAGGGTGGCTTTTCTAACGGTGGTTCCAGACCTGCAACAAATAATACAGTTGGTGATGGCTTCATGAATATTCCAGATGGAATTGATGAAGAGTTGCCATTCAACTAAACAAAGTTTGAGAAATGATTTTAGATAGGAGGCAATACTATGGCTTATAATAAAGCAGACAAATCCGATTCTCCTATGAAGAGAAGAGGCGGAATGCGCAGAAGAAAAAAAGTTTGCGTATTTTGTGGAAAAGATAATACAATCGATTATAAAGATGTAAATAAATTGAAGAGATATGTATCTGAAAGAGGTAAGATTCTTCCTAGAAGAATTACAGGAAACTGTGCAAAACATCAGAGAGCACTTACAGTAGCAATCAAGAGAGCAAGACATATCGCATTAATGCCTTACACATGTGATTAATCAATGAATAAGACCATCACTCATCAGAGTGGTGGTTTTTGTTTGTGCTAACAAGTTGATAAGCGCATGAAAATAGATAATTCAATAAGATAGAAAGTTTTTTATATGGTTATTATGATTAAATAATTGTATGCTCATCATGGAAGCGTGTAGTACAAAACGCGGAAAGGAGAAGTATGCTTAAAAAAATATTTCAAAATCCAATTTTACCGGGGTTTTATCCAGATCCTTCTATTTGTCGTGTGGGGGAGGATTATTATCTGGTCACATCATCTTTTGTTTATTTTCCAGGATTGCCGATTTTTCATAGTAAGGATTTGCTGCACTGGGAACAGATTGGTCATGCTATTCATCGTACGGAACAGCTAGATTACAAAAATTGTGAAACATCATTAGGATTGTGGGCACCATCGATTCGTTATCATGACGGAATTTTCTATATTATTAACACATTTGTATCGGAAGGGCGGGAAGCGCGAAGAGACAACTATATTGTAACGGCAACGGATCCGGCAGGACCCTGGAGTGATCCTATTTTTGTAGAAGGGGCAGACGGAATTGATTCCAGTTTATTTTTTGATGACGATGGCAGTATTTGGTATGTGGGAAATTATATCAGTGAGGAATGTCTGTATGAAGGACACCATGGCATCTATTTACAGGAGCTTGACACAGAGACACTGCAATTTAAGGGAGAACGTTATATTATATGGGACGGAAAACAATCTATGAGCAAGTGGATTGAAGCACCTCATATCTATAAAGTAAATGGATTCTATTATCTTATGGTGGCAGAGGGAGGAACCTTTACCAATCACAGTGTGATGATGGCGCGGTGTGACAGCATCCATGGTACTTATGAGATATGCCCTAGAAATCCCATTGTCAGCCATAGAAATTTACCATTACTTAGTGATATTTCCGTAACGGGACATGCCGATATTGTAGAGACACAAAAAGGTGAGTGGTGGATGGTACTGCTGGCAATCCGCCCATATGAAGGCTTTCATTTTAATCTGGGGCGAGAGACCTTTATGGCTCCTGTTGTGTGGGAAGAGGACGGATGGCTTCGCATTGATAATGAGAATGGATTGGTGAATAAGGAAGAAAGAATGCCGAATCTCCCATTGCATCCTTTTCCACTTCGTAATCCAAATGATAACTTTGAGTCGGAGAACCTGGCACTTATATGGAATACGATACATCCACCAAAGGATGCGTTCTATAGCTTGAGAGAACATCCGGGTTATCTGAGATTGCATCTCAAACCGGAAATTATAAATGAGATAGGAACACCCGCTTTTGTAGGTCGCAGACAACAGCATAAATGTTGTCAGATTAAGACGGCAATGGAATTTAATCCAAGGATACAGGAGGAAGAGGCAGGAATTGTATTGATACAGGATGATCGATACCATTATATTTTTACAAAGTCGCGGAAAGATGATAGAGATATTTTACGACTTTATGCAACGACAAATGGTGATCGTAGACTGCTGAAAGAAATGGTAATCGAAAGTACAAAGCGTATTTATCTAATGGCACAGTGTAATATTACCAGCTATGATTTCTATTATGGATATGAGGAACAGGAAGTATTGATATTTGCAGAGGGACTGGATGCCTCCCTGTTGAGTTCCAACCGAAATGAAGGATTTACAGGAGTCTACATGGGAATGTATGCCAGCTCAAATAAGACGGAATCTGAAAACTATGCTGATTTTGACTGGTTTCAGTATATAAATGATAACAGATAAGAACAAAGTGTCTTCGACACTCTTATGTCGACACTACTTTACTGACACTTTGCTTCGATGTTATGCATCTATAGATGCATAATCCCTACGGGATAATACTTCCTTTGGAAGTATTACAAGCTTAGCAGTATCGAAGATGCTGCCAATAGGAAATTTCGAAGGAATTTCCTATTAAATGAAATAAAATGCCGACTGTTTCAAGTAAGAAACAGTCGGCATTTTACAATTCATTACAATAGAAATGGGATTACCATACTTGAATACGGTTATGGTCTGCTCTTAAAGATTCAATAGGACCTGCTGTTGGATGGGAATTTCGAGGCTGTCCGAAGTAATCCCTGTCTAAAATAATAGGCTGTCCATCTGGATCGTCAAAGATTGCATCCACAATTCGTACGGTTCCAAGGGTTTTTGTAGATTCTATTTTTGTATTGATGTTTAACAATTCTTCTGGGATATCTAACTCCAGATATACATGGTCACCTTCCTCTAAGATAGAGACCTTAGGATTATGAGAAGGATTTATGTAATTGCTTTTTTCACAGCGGAAAGCATTTGCACCGTTTAGATAGGCATTTGCGTCAATATATACAGGTTGCTCCACAGGAATGAATTTTTCAAGATCAGCTACACCGCCAGCTACAATAGCGGCATGGTATTCTTCGTAGGAAGCAGTGCAATCATCGTAACCGGCAGTACCGGAGTAGGATTCGTCTTCCAGAATATCTATGCCTCCGATAAAGATGTTGTTATACAGTCGATCATCCCCACTGTAGACTACGGTAGTACCAGCCACCTTGGTGGTATGAGGAAAATGATAAGGAGTAGAACGATCAAGCACTTTGACACGACGCATGGTTCCACAGCACAGATTATTCACATAAGCACCACCCTGCGCCACGTTATCAAAGTTGTATTCAGAAGCAAAAATATTATTTTCCACCAGGTAGGGACCATGCGTAACCTCGATCATGAAGTCACGATCATTATTGTAATACAGGTTACTTCCTACACGGACATCCTGTGCCTGCCAGTCCAGCCAGGTACCTAAGGTACAGTTATGAATGCGGTTATGGGTGATTTCCACGTCAATAGCAGCATGCAGTTTAATACCGCCGATTTCATATCCGAAGAATTCATGTTTTACGGCAATGTTGTAAATATGGTTGTTATAGATTTTACTGAAGACGCAACCCATATGACCAACGATACCATTCTGTCCACAATCATAAATGGTATTGTTACGGATGATGTGAGAACCAATCTTCTCCTTACTCCAGCCAATCTCCAATGCACGAAATACAGCTTCCATCTGATACTGATAGCCAGGTTTCTGCTGACGCCTTGTGCACAGATTATGGCCGGTGGAGGCTTCTTTACCGATACTGATGGCACTGCATTTTGCATCATGGATCATATTGTCTTCAATAATCCAACCCTTGCTCCAGTGGGTACCCAACAGTCCGGGCTGGTCTGCGGTAGGGGGTGTCCAGGGGCTGGCAGCCTGTGCCATTTCAAAGCCTCTGACAGTAATATAATTCATACCCACCTGTTCCGGATAGAAACAACATTTACGAACATTGATTTCAACCAGTTCTTCATTGGGATTGCTTTCGTGGAAGTTGGCATAGATCGTTGTCTGGGAATCTGTTACGGTTGCATACCATTGATAGATGGAGCTTTCTGGATCCAAAAGCAGTTCCATACGATTGCTCCAGGGGGGATTATATCCGCTGGAGCGTTTTACCGGATTTTTCACCTCATCAATAGACTTTGCTTCGTAGAAGGATTTACCATTCAGGTAGACATCTCCTGCATGAACGGAACCGTCCTCCGGGTAGACAAACCAGTCACCTCCAAGTGCCTCTTTGTACGGATTGTAATCGCCAAAGAAACTGTTATCCAGGGTAACACACCATACGGTTCCTTCATATACCTGCCAGGTGTTGATCTGCTCTGATCCTTTAATGATTACTTTTTCCCCCTTGGCGGCTTCATAGGTGATGCGGTTAATATCACTGTATCCACTGTAGGCGGGTTTTACCCATTCCCGATAGGTTCCCTCATGTACGATAACGGTATCACCTGTTTCTGCCGTTTGGGCAGCTTTTGAAATAGTTCTAAAAGGATTGCTTTTAGATCCGTCTCCATGGTCACAACCATTTATTGCTACGTGGTATTCATAATTCATATCAAATCCTCCTTGTTTTTAATCAGTTAGTCACGTTAACCCCTAATAACACTAACATAATACTTATTATGAAAATCTACTACCTATATATTGCCGTTAACTACTCATTAATTGCGAAAAACTACAAATATATTGTAATATTATCTTGAAAAAAGTATGATATGAATAATTAATGATACTAGGGTCAAAAGGTCATGCGTTTTGTGCTCGCACGAAAAAGCATGAATTTGGGACCCGTAAAACATGAGAAAGTAGCTCAATTAGGGCGGATTTCGAATGTTTTTAGGATTATGAAAGCACGAAGTGCGAAATAATCCGTAAGTATCAAGGGGCAAAACACCTTTTGACCCTTACATCATAATTAGTAACAATATATAAGCAAATATATGAGGATATAGAAGGAGGACAATACCAGTGAAAAAAGATTTCACTTATGAAAAAAATCAGTTTCCAAAAAGCTATAAGTATGCAGTTTACTTTTTTCATGATATCGAAAGTTTTCCGTTACATTGGCATCATTATATAGAGATTATTTATGCACAGCACCCAGGGGTGGTCTATGAGGTAAATGGTGAAAAAATAGATATGGAAAGTGGAGATATTCTCTATATTTGGCCTGGAGAACTTCATTCTATTATAAGTATACCAGAACCGGAGTATACCCTGATGCTGCAATTCGATGCGCAGATTATTACAGATTATATTGATTTTAGGAAAGTGGCATACCTTTTTTACCGTACCAGACACCTGCGTCAAAAAGAAGAACCCACACTGGTAAACAAATTACAGAATATATTACTTCAGATCTATGAGATTTCCAATCAGGAGATGTTTATGACGGAGATAAAAGTGTGCAGTAAGATATTTGAGATCATGATATGCCTGGGGGAAGAGCGGCAGCGGTGTGACAGTACATTGATTAGTGCGTATACACCTCATAAGTTTAAAGTAGAACAGCAGTTATTTGACATATGCAATTACCTCACTACACACTGTACAGAAAATATTAGATTAGAGGAGGCGGCATCCTTTGCGGGATTTTCCAAGTATCACTTTTCCAGATTGTTTAAGGAATATACAGGCATGGGGTATACAGAGTTTATGGATAAAGAACGCATAAGAATTGCAGAAACAATGTTAAAAGATGGAACCATGTCCATAACGGAAATATCCCTGGAAGCTGGATTTAACAGTATTGCTACCTTCAACAGAGCCTTTCTTCGGTTCAAAAAAGTAAGTCCGACAAAGTTCAGACAGATGTATCAACTGGGATAAGTGACAGGTAAGATTTTTATAGATAATGGACAGTTTATTTAATTTTAACGTAAAAAATTTCGTGCTATCATAAGGATAACCTAATAAAAGTTAGTCGATAATCGTTAAGGGAGGAACAAGAATGAAGAGAAAAGTGATCAGTATTCTGTTGTGTGCAGCAATGGTGTCTACTATGCTCGCAGGCTGTGGAAGCAGTTCTACAAACACTACACAGGAAACAACAGAGGCAGGAACAACAGAAGCAGATGCATCTGTAAGCAGTTCAGATGACAGTAAGGAAATCATCTTCTGGAACACGGGAACAGAAGGCGTTGACAAGCAGTTAATGGACATGGTTGTGAAGAAATTCAATGAAACAACAACTTCAGGATATACTGTAAAATCAGTACCAACACAAAATGATACCTACAAAGAGAAATTAGTCATTGCGATGAGTTCAGGAGAATGCCCTGATATCTACACCAGTTGGGCAGGCGGGCCGATGAATGAGTATATTGAAGCTGGCTTCGCGCAACCTATCGACGATTTAATGAATGCAAGTGACTTGCCGGACAAATTAATGGAAGCAAGTTTGGAGCAGGCAAAATACAAAGACAAGACTTATGGAGTTCCATTCTTAAATGTAGCAGTATCTGGTATCTACTACAACACAGAGATATTTGAAAAATACAATATTGAAGTTCCTAAGACCATCACAGAATTAGAAGCAGCATGTGATACCTTAGTGGCAAATGGAATTACACCTTTTGCACTGGCAAATGCTACAAAATGGACTGGTTCCATGTACTTCATGAACCTGGCAGCACGTAAAGGTGGTTTGGAGCCATTCCAAAAAGCGGTAGACGGCAGTGGCACATTTGAGGACGAATGCTTCAAATATGCAGGGGAGAAGATTCAGGAATGGGTGAAAAAAGGATACTTCCCAGAGGGCGTTAACTCTTTGAGTGAAGATGATGGACAGTCCAAGCAGTTGATTTATCAGGAAACAGCAGCAATGGAATGTATCGGTTCCTGGATGACAGGTACCTTCAAATCAGACAGTGAAGAATTTGCCCAGAAACTTGGATGGTTCCCATTCCCCGCAGGAGATGATGCAAGTATTGATTCTTCTATTCTGATCGGTACCATAGGAGATAACTTTATCCACTTTAATTGTACAGATGAAAAACAGGCAGCAGCATTTGAATTTGCCAGTATGTTCACAGATGATGATGTAATTCAGTTTATGGCTGACAATGGAAAGATTCCACCAGTAAAAAATGCAGCAGATCTGATTACCGACCCTATGACTACGCAGATTTTAAAAGCGGCAACAGATGCAGGAGCAGTTCAATTGTGGTATGACCAGTATCTTCCACCAGCAGTAGCAACTGCACATCTTGATTCTTGTCAGGAATTATTTGGATTAACCATGACTCCTGAGGAAGCAGACAAAAAATTCCAGGCAGCAATGGAAGAATATAATAATGAACAAAAATAACAGATTTAGAATGAGGGAGATGCTCTTGGCATCTCCTTTTTTGATCCCATGGAAAATAGAAAAAACAGGACAAAAAAATCAAGAAAGAGAATAGATTATTTAATGGGTTATGGCGATGTTTCCTGATAAGATATAGATACAAAGCAAAGAGAAGAAGGGAGGCTTTTTCTGATGGAACAAAAGGCAAGTTTAGCAATACAGCGTCAGAGAGCAACACGTAAGGCGGCAGCCATTTTTCTGGCTCCGGTAATGATATTATTGGTGGTATATATCTTCTATCCCATTATAGACACATTCATTACAAGTACCTATAAATGGAACGGTATATCCGCGAACAAAACATTTATTGGACTGGGAAACTGGTCCACATTAATCCATGATATGAATTTTTGGATTGCATTCAAAAATAATATGATCATTATGATTCTGTCTATTATCATTCAAATTCCACTGGGACTTGCCATGGCAACATTTTTGGACTTTGGTGGAAAGAAGCTTAATATCTTTAAAGTGTTATGGTTCATTCCTCTATTGATGTCATCCGTGGCTATTGGATTCCTGTTTTCTTATGCACTGGCTACAAATGGTGGAATATTCAGTACCATATCCAAGCTGTTTGGCGGGGGTAACATTGACTTACTTGGCAATCCCAAGTTCGCCCTGTATACTGTAATAGGAGTTATATGCTGGCAGTTTGCCCCCTTTTATATGGTGTATTGTATGGCAGGTTACAGCAATATCTCTACAGATGTGTTTGAAGCTTCCAGAATAGATGGTGCTACCAGAGGTCAATATTTTTGGAATGTGGCATTACCATTGATGATTCCTTCGCTTAAAAGTGCAGCCATCCTTTCCATGGTAGGTTCGTTAAAATATTTTGACTTAATCTACGTAATGACAGGTGGCGGACCCGGGACCTCAACAGAGTTGATGGCAACCTATATGTATAAGAATTCATTTTCACAGTTTAATATGGGATATGGATCTGCAATTGCAGGTGGAATGTTTATTCTGATTAGTTTGATTGCATTATTCACGATGAAAATATTAAACAGAAACGCGGAGGATTAAGCAATGGATGAAATCAAAAAAAGTAAAATTAAGAAAATAATTAGTTGGACGATTGCATTTATCCTTGCGTTGATCTGTCTGGTGGTTTCTTTTATGCCATTTGTATTCATGGCATTGAACTCCTTTAAAGAAAAATTCGAGATGTTGGTCAGTGGAGTATTTGCATTACCGGAATCTCTGAACTGGTCTAATTATAAGGAAGTAATCAGTGGAAACTTTTTCAGATTTTTTAGTAACAGTGTGATTGTATTAGCGATTTCCTTAACGTTGTTACTATTCCTATCTGCATGTGCTTCCTACCCTTTATCGAGATTTAAGTTTAAATGGGCAAATCCTATTTATGGATTGATTGTAGCCTGTATGTCTATTCCTATTCATATTACCTTGATTCCGGTTTTCAAAATGACACAGAAGATAGGACTTTATGACAGTATATGGGCAATGATAGGGCCTTACGTAGCATTCGGTGTTCCCATTTCAGTATTTATTCTCACCAGCTTTATGAAAGGGATACCAAGAGAGATAGAAGAGTCCATGGAGATTGACGGATGTAATAAATACCAGATGTTTTTTAAGATGATTATTCCGTTGTCGAAGCCGGGATTGTCTACACTGGCGATTTACAATGGTGTTAATATGTGGAATGAGTTCAGTTTTGCATATACCCTTACGCAAACCGCAGAAAACAGAACCCTTCCCCTTGCTGTGTGGGAATTCCAGGGACAATATTCCATGAATATTCCAATGATTATGGCGGTACTGACATTATCAGTATTACCCATGATTATCCTGTTTATCTTTGCACAGGATAAACTGGTAAAAGGTATGACTGCGGGAGCAGTAAAAGGATAAAAAGCAGGAAAGAGACTTTCGAACGTGATGGGAGTCTCTTTTTGAAGTATGGGAGTCAGTAAGTTTTTTAAGGCGAAGGAGAATCGCAGACAGGAGTGATATTGAAGGAAATGAAGAAGATAAAACAATTAATAAGAGACTGCAAAGACATCTTTTTCGGTTGGACCTTTGATAAACAGATGCGGTTTTTTGTGACATGCATTATTGTGGTTACCTCCACGATTATCTTGCTGGTGTCTACAATATCAGCAGTAATGTCCATTACCCAGCAGTCAAAGAAAATGGCGGTGGATCAGGTTACCACACTGGCAAATAACTTTGAAGGCGAATTAGATAACTACAAAGCTATGACGGTTGCTCTGCAGTTGGATAATTCTGTGCAAAAGTATGTCTCTTTTGGAACAAAGCGAGGCAGTGTGTATTCGGCAGTTGCATCGGATACCTATGCCATTCTGCAAAATATTAATAACATGCATGAAAATATTAATTTTATTGCAATCATTAATCCGAAGACGAATGATTATGTGTATAAGGGAAACAGAACTATGGCGACAGCACTGGTTGCTTCTTCCTTTGTAGAAAATTATAAAAATACAATGTCTGCGTCCAAAGGAACCCTGCATATTGATTATACCAATACCTACTTTAAGGGAAAAACCTATTCGTTAAATTTGTACCAACCAATTTATTCGACTTCTAATATGGTAAATGAAATGGGTCTGCTGGTGATGAGTATTGATGATACATTACTGAATCAATTATCTGTGAGAGATGAGAAGGGAATGCAGTCTTATATCTATCTTACCACAACAGAAGGAAATCTGGTAACACCCTCGGAGCAGTATGAAGTGGGAGAAGATCTGCAGATAGGAAATGAATTGCGTGGTGGTCAGGGAAACTTTACAAAGGATGGAAGTATGTATATTTATCAGAAAATAGGAAAATGGAATTATTATCTGGTGAATCAAATTCCCTTTTTTGAACTGTACAGGAATAGTGTAGAGACCATGCTTATCTTAGTGGTGGCTATTATGGTAATGACTATGATAGGGCTTATCATGGCAAGAAAGATCGTGACCAAATCCTACAAACCCATGGAAAAAGTCATATCCAAAATGGACAAGGTTACAAGTGGAGAAATCGACGTGCGAATCAACACGGATAATATGCCTTCCGATTTCCTGAAAATGTCCGTGGGGTTTAATGATATGATGGATAAAATAGGAGATTTAATGGAACAGGTGAAGCTGGAACAGCATCAGCTGGAGCAGATTCGTTTCAATGCACTGCAATCTCAGATACAGCCTCACTTTCTCTACAATACCCTGGACTGTATTCACTGGCAGTCCATCGCACAGGGCAATAAAGAAGTGTCCACCATGGTAAAAGCACTTGCCCGATATTACAGAATCTGCCTTAGCAATGGGAAAGATATTATACAATTAGAGGATGAACTGGGGCATATTAAGAGCTATCTCATCATACAGAATATGCGCTATGATGACATTATCGAATCAGAGATCCTGGTGAAAAGACAATTTTATAAGGTTATGATACCCAAGATGACATTGCAGCCTTTGATTGAGAATTCCATTTATCACGGGTTAAAAGTAAAGGAGGGAAAACGCGGAAGGGTACGGGTGTCTGCGGAGGAACGAAACGGAGACGCGTATATTATTGTGGAAGACAGTGGAACCGGTATGACCCAGAAGGAAATTGACGAAATGAATGCCTCCATATCGGAATACGATGACAGCTTTGGATATGGAGTGCGTAATGTGAATAAAAGAATTGAACTGATGTATGGGGAACAATATGGACTGTTTTATATTCGAAATGAGCAGGGAGGAGTTACCGTGGAGATTCACTTACCCATGAATGAACCAGCGGATTATAAGGAGATTTTATGATGAAGATACTGATCGTAGATGATGAGAAAATGATTCGTATGGGAATCAAGCAGGTTATTCCCTGGAGTAGTGTGGGAATTGATGAGGTATATACCGCTGCTTCTGGAAATGAGGCAATGACAATTATAAAAGAGCATAAGCCTGACATCATGATAACAGATATCAGCATGACAGAGATGACAGGGCTTGATCTCATTGAAGAAGCACAAAAAGAAATCAAAGATCTTCGTATCCTGGTCTTAACAGGATACGATAACTTTGAATATGCAAGAGCCTGTCTTCGCATGAATGTACAGGACTTTCATTTAAAACCTATAGATGAGGAAGTATTAACAGAGTCTATTCGCAAGCAGGTGGAAAGTATCAAGGAAGCGAGACGTCAGGAAAAAGAATCCCTAAGACAGCAGCGGACCATAGGAAGCAAGCAGCAGAGGAATCTGGAAAAAATAATGAGAAACCTGGTTCACAATCGAATTATGGAAACAGAAAAAACAACATTATATGAAGAGTATAAATTTCAACCGGAGGAGAGGCTGCAAATTGCAGTGTTTGTGCCAACACTGTATCAGCAAAGGGAAACCGGTGACGGACAGTTTAAAGTACTGTCCATCATTAATATCTGTCTGGATCTTATCGATGGGAGAAACAGAGGGATATCTTTCATGGATGATGACGGGAAAATTGTAATGGCACTGTTCATAAGTGAAACCCATAGAAGCGGTGCAGAGACCATGAAGACAGTATTAGATATTATCAATGACGAGTATGATGTAACACCCAAGGTGATTTTGGGAAGTGTTGCAGAAGGATTTCTGAATCTACATGTATCTTATAATGATGCCATGTATTTGTTAGATACGGATAAACAGGACGTGGAAGAAATCGTGCTTACTCATTATGAGAAGAGCAAAGAAACACTATTTCATGGAATATACGAAGAATTAAAAAAAGCAATGTGCGATAATACAAGAGATGTGGATTATGTCCTGCATGTATTTGACAGCTTTTCCAAGGCGGTGGAAGCCTATAACTTATCCGATTATTATGCCTCCAGATGCTGCTTTGAATTAGCTGCATCCATCTTTTTCAATTATTTTCATTATTCAGGAGAGACCATAGACAATAAATTAAACTCTCTGTATCAAAATCTCATGAACGTAAGTGCCATAGAAGCCTGCGAAGTGACACGCATGTCAGTTGAACAGGTGCTTGAATCGGAGGATACGCAGACCCATGAGATCATATCAAAGGCAAAACGTTACATTGAGGAACATTTGGCAGAGGATATTTCGGTTTCCAGTATTGCAACAGAGCTGTTTATTACTCCAAATTATTTTTCCAGACTTTTTAAGAGAATTATGGGAGAGGGATGCAATGAATACATAGTTCGTAAGAGAATTGAGAAAGCAAAATCTCTGTTGGAAATGACAACAATGAAAACCGGTAAAATTGCACTTATGGTGGGATACCGGGATACCAATTACTTTTCACTGGCATTTAAAAAACATACAGGAGTTTCCCCTACCAAATATCGGGAAAATACCCAGGGAAGTGAGTCGGTAACGGAGGAAAAATAAGAGGACAGTATTTTATAGATAGTGCTGTTAGCAGGAAGTGCTATTGACTTGAATCTTGCTGATAATAAAGCAAATGCAATTTTGCAGGCACTCTATCCCTTTGGATACGGATTGACTTATGGAAAAGCATCTGTAAAGGAGGCTGTAGTCAATAAAAATCTACAAAATGATATAGTCCGGGAATCTAAACTGGAAGAGGAAATGCAGATTGAAGAGGAGCTATCGTACCGTTTGGTGTGTAGCTCCTTTTCTTTTTATTTTAGGATCTCGAACAAAAGTTCGGTGGAATATTGAAAGCAAACACTAGTTCTACTATAATGACATTGCAGGCAGTAGAGGCTGGAATTACGAAACCATTTCTTTCGAAATATATCACAGCCCACCATATGGAAAAAGCAGCACATGGAATCTATAACGAGGAAGATGTCTGGTCAGATGAGTTATTTATTATACAGATGAGAAGTAAGGCGGTAATTTTTAGCCGACAGACGGCATTATTTCTTCATGGAATGATTGATCGAGAGTATTCTAAAATTTGTGTGACAGTGCCGGCAAAATATAATACATCCCATATTAAGTATTCGAATGTGGAGGTACATTATGCACAAAGTGAAATCTACAAGCTTGGAGTATGCGAGGTAAAATCTTCCAGTCAAAATTTAGTTCGGGTATATGATAAAGAACGCTGCATCTGTGATTTGATTAAAGATAGAAAAAAATATGAAGTACAGTTATTTCAGACTGCCATGAAGGAATATATGTCAAATAAGGAAAAGAGGATTTCAACATTGATAGAATATGCTGAGAAATTGAATATTAGAGATGAAGTAATGAAATATGTGGAGGTGCTTGTATGATTCATACTGCGAAACAGTTGAAAGATAAAGTGAGAAATATTTCGAAAGGTGATAATGATGTGGCAAAAATGATGATTCGAAATTTTGTCATGGAGCGATTCTTAGGGAGAGTATCATTGTCTTCTTATAAAGATAATTTCATTTTAAAAGGTGGAATGTTAGTGGCGTCTCTTGTTGGTGTGAATATGAGAGCAACGATGGATATTGATACAACAGTAAAAGCTTTGCCATTAAATGAGGATGCAAGAAGAATTATTACGGAAATATGTAATATTCAAATGGATGATGGAATTACCTTTCGAATCACTTCTATAAAAGGAATCATGACGGATTTTGAATATCCAGGTATTAGAATGATGATTGAAGCAATACTAGAGAGAATGCTGCAGGCTATAAAGATTGATATTTCAACGGATGATGTGATTACTCCAAGAGCGGTAGAGTATGAATACAAATTGATGTTTGAAGACAGAACGATTCCATTGCTAACTTATAACCTGGAAACATTATTAGCAGAAAAATGGAACAAATTTAAAGCAGAAAACTACTTTGTTGGAGAACTTGAGTGGAAAGAAAAAGACTCATTACAGAAGCACTGGACGTAGAGAGAATTGGAGACTTTATAACATGTATTGTTATTAGATGGAGGCAATAATTATGGAATTATTTGAAAATTTCTTTGATTTTAATGGAGATGGAAAGCTTGATAGCTTTGAACAGGTGCTGAGTTTGCAACATTTGCCAGTATCATGGATGCAGAAGATGCGGGTTTGAATCCAGATGACTTTGATGAGTTTTAGAGAGGAATGGAAGTGAAGTGTTGCGAAGAAAGTAATATAGAATGTAAGCCATAACATTTTTAGAAGTAAAAGTTGATTTTTGTGGATTGTATTTTGCGAAAGATTGAATAAATTACTTTTAAATGATATGATATGAATGAAAAATGAAGTATGGATTGTTCCATACAATAAGCGGTCTAAAGATACAAATAGGGAGGGATACAAGTATGAGTCTGTTCTATATTGATGAAGCGGATGAATTGAATGAACTGGTACAACGGATGTCGAAAAGACAATATGAACAGTCACCAGGTTTATATGATGAACTTCCTGAGCGAGCAAGGAAATTTATGAAACGGGACTTCTTCTATGCAATCTCATATTTAAAGTCTGCAATTGATTTAAAACAGTCACAGATTTTTGTATCGTATGTCAGGTGGACTTATGAGTATCTGACCTATTTGATGGTATATGTGACCAGGGAGCAGATGACAAAGCAATGTATTGATTTTTATGTGGCTATGTCTGTATGCCTCGAGGATGAATTGCCATCAGAAGATTATGAATTCGCAGAGACCTGTATTCAGCAGGGGATACAGGAAATTGAAAGACTGTTCAAAGAAGGCCTTCAGAGAATCAAAGCAACAGAAAATCAAGAATCGAAGGAAAAATATAATCAAATTGTAGCAGAATATATTGCCATAATTTTGAGAAAAGATTCAAAAGAGGCAATGCAGTATTTTCTTAAACTGCATCAGGATGGAATGAATATTGATGATATTTATCTGGAAGTGGTACAGAAGGTTATGTATAAAATCGGTGAATTGTGGTTTGAGAAAAAAATCAGCGTGGCACAGGAGCATTATTGTACGGCATTGACTCAGACCGCTATTTCACAGCTATATTCTATTATCTTTTCAACCCCTCCTAATGGACATACCATGATAGGATGCTGTATCGGAGGGGAACTTCATGAATTGGGAATGCGTATGATTACCGATTTATTTACCTATGTGGGATGGAACAGCTTATTTTTAGGGGCAGGGATACCGGAAGACGCACTTATTAATATAGTGAAAGAACAAAAGCCAGACCTGATTGCTCTGTCTGTTACTATGCCACAGCATTTAGTCCTGTGTAAAAATATGATTAAAGAACTACGCAGTAAAACTCCTGGTTTGAAGATTGCCGTGGGCGGGAAAGCGTTTGAGGATGTACCAGCTATTTGGCGTGAATGGAATGCAGATATTTATACAACAGATGCAAGAGGACTAATTCAATGGGCACAGACGAACATTTCGTAAAGACAGATATTACAGAAGAACAGTTTTATCTGGAAGAGATGCAGAAGATGAATAATCAGATGATCAATATGCAGAGAGAACTGAACCGTGCACTGATGGAATCCAGAAGAATGCAGGAAGAACTAAAGCAAAATGAAGAATTGAAAATTGCATTAGAAGTATCTGAAAAAGCCGGAAAGGCAAAAATGGATTTTATGTCACGGATGAGCCATGATCTGCGGACACCGATGAATGTTATCATGGGCTTAACAGCTGCTACGCTGGATGAAGCCGATCATCCGGAAACTGTCAGGGAAAACATGGCTCATATTCGTTCGGCCAGTGATTATATGCTGGGGTTTATCAATGATATTCTGGATATGACTAAGGCGGAGCAGGATGAAGTCGTATTGAAGTCGGAGCCATATAGTTATCATGAATTTCTTATGGAGATGGAGACTCTGTTCCGGGCTCAGTGTACGGCAAAAAATATTGCGTTGGAGATAAAAAGCCCATCTCTGAATCCTGTTGTCATGACAGATAAGCAGCGGTTGAGGCGGATATTTTTCAACCTTATTTCCAATGCGGTAACATACACACCGCCTGGTGGAAAAATCAGCATAGGAGCCTATGATGTCAGACTTGATGATGCTAAAAAGACAATTTCTGCCACATATCGTGTTGCGGATAATGGAATCGGAATGTCTGAAGCGTTTCTGGAGCACATCTTTGAACCCTTTGCGCAGGAAAATAATGACGCTAGTCCGGAGTTGAAGGGCAGTGGACTCGGACTCAGCATAACCAAACGATTGCTGGAGCAGATGGGCGGAACCATACAGATCAGGAGTCAAAAGGGAAAAGGAACCACTGTAAGTGTGAAGCTGTCCTTTGATCTGGCAGTAAAAAGTCAGATGCAAATACCTGAATCCGGGGAGTGTCATGGGCAGAATCACACAGAACGGTCTTTAGCTGGAAAGAATATTCTGCTTGCAGAGGATCATCCGTTAAATGCACAGATTGCCCGAAAGCTGCTGGAAAAGAAAAAGATAAATGTGTTTCACGCAGAAAATGGAAAGATGGCAGTTGAATTGTTTGCGGCATCTCAGGTAGGAGGTTTTGACGCTGTTCTTATGGATATTCGTATGCCGGAGATATCAGGCCTGGAAGCCACCCGTGCAATTCGTAGTATGAATAGGACTGATGCCGCCACGATTCCCATTATTGCAATTTCGGCCAATGTATATCCAAAGGATATACAGGAGAGCATGAAAGCAGGGATGAATGCTCATCTGGCAAAGCCGATAAAACCGGTAGAACTTTACGAAACGCTGGAGAGATTTATATGATTGATACAAAAGGAAGTTCTGCGAGTGGCAACAGGCTTTACGGGACTATATCGTTCTACAGGAAAAAGAGAATGGGAGGGGCTAACGTATGACAGCAGATAAAAGCAGTCGAACTGCAAAAAACAGATTTATCATGTTCGCCTGTAACCATAAAGAAGTACTTGTAAATATTCTGCTGGCGTGTGTTCTTGCGTGCAGTATTACATTTTTGCTTTTGCTTAATCAAAGCCTGAGAAACTCGGTACAAGAAGAACGTATAGAAGCTGTTGATCAAATTGGGTATTTGTTGACTGAGAGAATCTCTCAATTGAAAGACACTTACAGTGCACAGGTTGATGCCTTTACAAATGTGATTTCCAAAGAAAACCGCGAATTTAATGATAATCTTGCGGATTATTTTGAAAGACCGGAAGAATGGCTTCTGCTTGATCAGGAGGGGAACTTCTTCACCATGAGCGGTAATGCCGCGGTCATGGCCGTAGACAGCCGAATAACAGAGAACGTTTTTCGAGAAGAGAATACATTCTCCAGTTTTGTTTCTATTCAAGGAAGAGGAGACTATTGGGCGTTTACGCATCCTCTTGATAATGTGGAGATTTCCGGACGAACGATTATCGGACTGTGCCGGCTTGTACCTGCAAAGACATTTGCTGAGATAACGACAGTATCGTTATATGATCATCTGGGCAGCAGTTATATCGTAGACCGTAACGGCATTATCGTGATGCACCCGGACGATGTTGCTTCGGAAAGTTTGTTTCAGGGATACACTGTTTATTCCTCATTAAAAAATGCCGGTATAGAAGAAGAACAGTATGCTGAATTGAAAGCGGCAATTTCCTCCAACGGAGAGTATCAGACTACATACGTCGCAGACAACATAAGCTGGCTTGTTTTAGCCATGCCAAGTACAGAAGAGTACGAACTGCTTGTAACTGTGCCAATTTCCATCACAGCAGAAGCCACCTATTCAGGACTTACCTATCTGATGATAGCGGTTGTGGTGGTTTGCATGGCAGGCGGAATCATTCTGTTTTATAATCAGCACAACCTGATGCGGAAAGGACGAGATGTGCAGGTTCAGTTCGCAAAAGCGGCAGCTAAAAGCGATTTTATGAATAAAATGTCTCACGATATTCGTACCCCACTCAATGCGGTAGTTGGCTTACATGAGCTTGCGTTGGAATTTATTGATGATAAAGATACGGTGTATGACTGCATTATTAAAGCGCAGGCATCAAATAAATATCTGATCTCACTTATTAACGATGTGTTGGATATGAGCCGTATTGAAGCTGGCAAAATGAAAATCAATACAGATCGCATTGATTTAGATGAAATAGTAAATCATGTGATGCAAATGGAGAGCCAAGCCGCTGCAAATGCCAGTATTAAATTCACTTGCGAAGAAAAAGAAAAATTCAGTACAGACTATACCGGGGATTCGGTACGAATCAGACAATGCCTTATGAATCTTGTGAGTAATGCAATCAAATTTACACCAAAGGATGGTACCGTTTTGCTATCGGTGGGACGAACTCCCCTTGACGATCAAACAGACCAAATCAGTTTTGCGGTGGAGGATACCGGAGTGGGCATAGGTGAAGAATATATGAAGCACATTTTTACTCCTTTTGAGCAGGAGAAAAATTCTATGACGAATTCGGCTCTTACCGGCAGCGGCCTGGGGCTTTCAATCGTTTACAACCTCGTAAGGCTGATGGGCGGTACGGTTACTGTCACCAGCAAAAAGAATGTTGGCAGTCGTTTTGAAATCCTGTTGCCACTTCGGAGAGTAAAAAAAGAAGAGAAAGCCCGGAAAGAACAAGAAGATGCGGTTTCAGAAGCAGCTCTAAAAGCAGCCTTGAGCGGGAAACACATACTGCTTGTGGAAGATCATCCAATTAATCGTCAGATCATTACAAAACTTTTAGAAAAAATGGAATTGATTGTTGACGCTGCGGAGAATGGCCAGATTGGTGTTGATAAGTTTCGTCTATCGGAGGTGGATTACTATTCCTTCATACTGATGGACATTAGGATGCCAATTATGGACGGTTTGGAAGCTACAAAAGCAATTCGACATTTGGACAAGGCAGATGCACAGACGATTCCGATTATTGCACTGTCAGCAAATGCGTTTGAAGAAGATATGAAAGCATCTATTGAAGCGGGTATGCAAATGCACTTGGCCAAACCGGTAGATGTTGCTGAGCTAAAGAAAGTTTTGATGTGGATTGTTAAGGGAGAAAATAAGCCATGAGATTCAAAAGGAAAGTCATAGCAATGCTCTGTATGGTCAGCGTCTTGCTGTCAGGCTGTTCATCAGCGAAAACCGGAGGCACCTATACACCGAAGAATGAAATATTAAGCTATGAAGCGATTGAAGCAGGCAAGACTGTTATAACTGTGGGGAAATTCTATACATTCGACCACATACCGTTGGAATTATCGCTGGAAGAAAAATTCCCGGAAGTTGATTTTGTCTTTGAAGAGTGCAGTGCCGGTGACAAGCAGCTGCCATACATGAAAATTTTGGCAGACAATGGTTATCTGCCTGATATTTTCCTGACGAATCAGACCATTCCGGATAATGATTTCTTATATGACCTTGGTGGTGAAAGTTATGCAGGCAGATATAATTTATCTTCCCTGCAGGCGATGACTGTTGGGGAAAATTTATATCAGATCCCGGTAAGCAACACGACATTTGGCATTGCCTATAACAAAGATTTATTCAGGCAGAATGGCTGGAGTGTTCCGTCTACATTAGATGAACTGTATGCTTTGTGCGACACGATTTCTGCATCAGGTATAAGGCCCATGGTTACTTGTATGAAATATTACACAACAGTGGAGTCATTGCTGTTCGGACTGAGTTACAATGAAACATTTGCTTCAGCTGAGAAGCGAAATACATACAATAGTTTTGTGAAAGGAGAGACTTCCGGTATGGATATTCTGCAGCCTTCCGGTAAAGTATTAAAGAATCTTTATGACAAAGGTATTGTAACAGTGGATGATTTTAATTCCAGTGCAACAACCAATCGTCAGGATTTGTATCGTGGTAAAATTGCAATGATGCCTTGTAACCTGGATATTATTGCATTGGTTGAATCAGAAAAACCGGATGCTGAAATTGGCTTTATTGGATTTCCTACAACGGAGGCTGACCGGCGAATTATGCAGGTTGTTCCCGGGATAAATATTTCCGTTAATAAAACATCTATGGAAGATAAGACCAAAAAAGATATTATTAATTCTACGATTGATTATATCAGTACAAATGAAGGTCAGGACGCAGTCTTCCAAGTGATTTCAGGTGTCAGCACGTTGACTTCCTATCAGCAGAATATCACGGCAATGTCACAGGATGTCTCTGATTGTATCAATGACGGAAATATTTTCTTTGCAAATTATTTTGGGAGCGATGCACTTCTTCCTGCGGTTCAGGAATTTACAACCGGCGAGATTTCCTTTGGGGAATTAACAGCAGTAATTGATGAAGCTGTTAAAAACAACGATTCTTTTGCAGGATTGTCAGAACCTCCCATTGGGACTGCCGATGAAACATTTACAGTATTGGAGACCAGCAATTACAACGCAGATGTTCTTCGCGATGCTACCGGTGCAGAAATTGCACTTGTACCCAATAAGAGCTTTTATTGCGGAAATATCGCGCAGATTTTTAAAGGCGATATTGTGCTGCCGGAACGTTTTACGCAAAAAGGAATTGACGGCGATGCACGATTGACAACCTATGAGATAACCGGTGCAAAACTGAAAGAACTATTAGAATACCCCATCATTGCCGGCAATGAGGCGAACATTCTGTATGCGGTGTCTGGTCTGAAGGTGACCTATGCTCCGTGGGCAGAAGCAGATAAAAATGTGGTTTCTGTTGTCCTTGCAGATGGAACAGAGATTGATGACGGCAAGACCTATACAGTTGCAGCGTGGCCGAAAGCCATTGATGAATCCTATGTCACCGGCATTGCACAGACCTTTGAAGACGCTGGTAAAAACAGGGATTTGATGGCAGCGGCTATTCAAAAAGCTGGTACGATTTCCCCTGCAAAGGATGGTAGAATTACCCTTGAATGGAATACAAATAAATAGCGCTATACCTGAAATGCCTTTGCAGAATAGGAATTTCTAAAAAGTACAATGTGCGCTTTTTTAATTCTGTGGTATACTGAATATAAAAAATAATCAACTATAAAGTTTTGGGGGTATTAAAATGGACGCTATAAAAGGCTTGCTTCCCAATGTTCGATCCAAAGCTCCACTTGTGCATTTCCTCACCAACTATGTAACCGTGAATGATTGCGCGAATATTACGCTGGCTTGCGGCGGATCCCCAATTATGGCAGATGAAAAGAGCGAGGTCGAACAGATCTCCTCGTTATGCGCCGCAGTGGTCATCAATATTGGGACTGTAAATGTACGCACACTGTCTGCCATGCTCCAGGCAGGACGGTATGCGAATGATTGCGGCATACCAATTATACTTGACCCTGCGGGTGCGGGTGCTTCGGATTTCCGCAACGATGCGGTGAGTCGGTTGCTGCGTGAAGTAAATTTTACGGCAATCAAAGGCAACATTTCTGAAGTCAAGTTTTTGTCAAACGGGATCATGTCTACGCAGGGGGTGGATGCTTCCACAGAGGACTTAGTTTGTGAGGAAACTTTATACGATACCCTTGTGTTTTCCAGGCAATTATCTGTCATGACCGGTTCTGTTATTATGATTACCGGCCCAATCGACATCGTTGCTGACAGCCAACGCGGCTACGCAATTAGGAATGGGCATCCAATGATGGCGCGGGTAAGCGGTACGGGCTGTATGTCCGGCGCGGTGGCAGGCTGCTTTCTTGGTGCCAATCCAAGTTGTGCACTGGAGTCGATGGTCGTTTCGACAGCGGCGATGGGTCTGTGTGGCGAGCTTGCCTACGAGAAAAAAACAATGCTGGACGCTGGAGTCAGCACATACCGAAATTTAATGATAGATGCTATGGACAAATTGACGGAAGATGTGCTGGCTGAACGCGCAAAAATACAGCGGATTTTTTAATTGCAAGCAGATTACTCAAAGGAGGCGGATGTTTATGGACATGAAAAGCATAAGGCAGTTCTTTGAATATAAGCCACTGAAGAATATTTTTGATAGAATTTATATAGTCGATTTAGATTCTCGCTGCTGCCAGGAATTAGCTACTGCTGATTTAACCGCGCTGCCTGCTCAGAGCTATGATAATTGGTTGATTTCTTTTGCTGAAAAAATGTACAAGCCTGATTCTGCTGAGTTCTTTGGGCAAATGGATTTGGAGCGAATTTGCCTGTCATTAACGGAACAAGCTCCTTGCTATATCGTATATTGTAGACAGACGGAAAGCATTTGTGTCAGGGAATATCAGCTAAATATTTGTTTCTCGGATGAGAGCCGAACGCAAGTGACCATCCTGCGACAAGAGCTTTCAAATGATTATCCAAGGCCGCTTGAAACAATGAACGAGTTGTCTCGTTGTAACACGCGGTTTCAGTTTCTGGTAGACCGACTTGCAGAAGACTTTATTGAGATCAATGTTGAAACCGGATTATGCCGTATGTTTCATGCTAACAACGGTATGCAGGAGCGCCGTGTCTTTAAGGAACAAATTGCATGGTGGGCTGAAAATCTTATCGTGCCGGAGGAACGGGAGGCTTATATCAAAGAATATGCACTTGAATCTCTAATGCAATACCTAAAAGCAAATAACGGGTTCCATCGTGCGAACTATACGACGCTTTCCAGCAATACGCCCCAGAACCTTCTTATCATTAGCACGTTGGTAAAAGAATCATATGGCAAGCCGGCGGAGTATATTTTTGCTTATTCGCAGGATATTACCCAAATGAAGATACAGGAAACGCGAAATCAGCAGCTTGTAGACATTAGCCAGCAGCTTTTAACCCTTAGCCAAACGGAACCGGTAACCGGGCTTCTTAATCGTGCTGCCTGTGAAAAGTTGATTGAAAAGCATCTTTCCTGCTCAAAGAATGCCATTTCTGGCACTATGCTGCTGATTGATATAGACCGCTTTAAGAATTTTAATGATCAGTATGGGCATTCCACGGGGGATTTCGTTTTAAAATTTCTGGGGAAAGCAATGCGGGATATTTTCCGCTCTGATGATATTGTTTCTCGCTGGGGTGGAGATGAATTTGTGGTTTTCATGCGGGATGTGTTCGATGAAAGAATGATTACGAGCAGGATTGAGCGTTTGCGTGTCAGATTGCTGAAGTGCAAAAAAGAAGATCAGGATTTACCCATTACAATTAGCATCGGCGGGGGAATTGCAATATTGGGGATGACCATGAAGGATTTATTTGAACATTGTGATAAATCCCTTTATGAGGTCAAATCCAATGGGCGCAACAACTATTTGATTTATTCGGACTGATTTGTCCGAATAAATCCGTTTTCCCACTGCGCGTCATAACACCCTAAAAGCCCCCTGATGTTGGATAATTTATTATCTCACATCAGGGGGTATTTTGTAATTGTCCGTTTTTACAGGATGAGTTCAGTTCGTGGGGGTGGCTGCATTTAAATATAAATCAGTTCTGTGGATAAATCTGCGGAAACTCAAGTATAATACTATGGAACTTTTTCGTAAAAAATGATATACTTTAAACGATATTGCAATTGAGTCAGGTTTTCTATGAAAACGTGACAGATAGCGTTAGCCTAATTTATGATGGCTGATAAACCGAGGGAACAAAATGAAAAAAAGAATCCGATTAAAAGGAAAGTTAAAAACATATCTGCAATCTAGCCTTTATTTAGGTATTTTATTGGCGCTTGTAAATGTATGTATTTTTCTGATAGATGTGAAAGCGGGATTATTACTGGCGGCATTTCTGATATTTTATTTTGCAATTGTGTGTGCACTTTTGTTTTATAACAGGCCGATTATTATGAATGAACTGATCAGCTTTGCGACGCAATATGGACAGATACAAAGACAGCTATTGCGGGATCTGGAATTACCCCATGCATTGCTGGATGATGCAGGAAAAGTAATATGGACCAACAAAGCATTTGAGGAAGTGATACACAAGCAAAAAGGATATAGGAAATCCATCACTTCATTGTTCCCGGAGATTACAAAGGACAAACTGCCCGGGGAACAAGACCACACAGAGCTACAGCTTGACTATGAGACCCGCAATTTTCATGCAAAGATGAAGAAAATATCTCTGAAGGAAATGATTGAGAACAGCGATATCGTACAGACCATGGATTATGAGGGATATCTGGTAGCCTTATATTTATTTGATGAGACCGCATTGAAATTTGCATTACAGGAAAATGATGATCAGAGTCTGGCGGTAGGACTGATCTATCTGGATAATTATGAAGAAGCACTGGACAGTGTGGAGGAGGTCAGAAGATCCTTATTGATCGCCTTAATCGACCGTAAAGTCAATAAATATATTGCTGGAATTGATGGCATTATTAAGAAAATGGAGAAGGATAAATACCTCGTGGTCATGAGGAAGAAATCCTTAAAACAGTTAAAAGAAGTAAGATTCGATTTGCTGGAAGATGTAAAGACAGTAAATATCGGAAATGAGATGTCGGTTACTCTGAGTATCGGTATCGGACTTGACGGACTGACTTATTCCCAAAATTATGAATTTGCCAGAACTTCTATTGATCTGGCACTGGGCCGCGGTGGTGACCAGGCTGTTGTGAAGTCACCGGAATCCATTACCTATTACGGTGGAAAGAGCCAACAGGTAGAGAAGAATACCCGTGTAAAAGCCCGCGTAAAAGCACATGCATTACGTGAGATCATAACGGGCAAGGATCAGGTGATCGTCATGGGACATCGTCTGACAGATGTGGACAGTTTTGGTGCAGGGGTAGGTGTTTATTGTATCGCGCGGGCGTTGGAGAAGAAGGCACATATTGTAATCAATGAAGCTTCCACTTCTGTAAAGCCATTGCAGGATCTGTTCTTAAATCATCCGGATTATGAAGATGATATGTTCCTGAATAGCCAGCAGGCCATTGAGATGGCAGACGACAATACCGTGTTGGTGGTGGTAGATGTAAACAGACCGATCATTACAGAGTGTCCGGAGTTACTTCGTATTTGTAAGACCATCGTGGTGTTGGATCATCACAGACAGGGCAGTGACACCATTGAAAATGCAACATTATCTTATGTGGAGCCTTATGCATCTTCCGCGTGTGAGATGGTGGCAGAGATTCTGCAATATATAGGGGATGGCATCAAGATCAAAAATAATGAGGCAGACAGTCTCTATGCAGGTATTATTATTGACACAGACAATTTTGTGGCCAAAACAGGCGTTCGTACCTTTGAAGCGGCAGCATTTCTGAGACGAAGCGGTGCTGATGTGACGAGAGTGAGAAAGCTTTTCAGAGAAGATTATATAGAGTATAAAGCTAAGGCGGAGGCTGTCCGCCATGCGGAGATCTACCGTGGGGATTATGCAATCTCACAGTGCCCAAATGAAGGAATCGAGAGTCCTACCATCGTTGGCGCCCAGGCTGCCAATGAACTGCTGGACATCAAGGGAATCAAGGCGAGTTTTGTGCTCACAGAATATCAGGATAAGATCTATATTAGTGCCCGCTCCATTGATGAGGTCAATGTACAGATCATCACAGAGCGTATGGGTGGTGGAGGTCATATGAATATCGCTGGTGCACAGATGGAAGGTATCACTGTGGATCAGGCGATAGGAACGCTGAAGGCAACACTGGATACGATGATAGAAGAAGGAGATATATAATGAAAGTTATTTTATTAGAAGATGTTAAGACTTTAGGAAAAAAAGGTCAGACTGTTGAGATTAATGATGGTTATGCCAGAAATTATGTATTGCCTAAGAAATTAGGTCTGGAGGCCAATGCGAAAAATCTCAATGATCTCAAATTACAGAAAGCCAATGATGAGAGAGTTGCGCAGGAGATTCTGGAGCAGGCGCAGGAATTTGCGAAAGTAGTGGAAAATACAAGTGTTGTAGTGCAGATGAAAGTGGGAGAAGGCGGAAGGACTTTCGGAACTATCTCATCGAAGGAAATCGCCAAAGCGGCAAAGGACCAACATGATATGGATATCGATAAGAAAAAGATTCAGATCATTGATCCCATTAAGAATCTGGGTGTATATGAAGTGAATGTAAAACTGCACCAGAAGGTTACAGCAAAACTGAAGGTGAAAGTAGAAGAAGAAAAGTAATCTGGAGGTTGCCTCATGGCAGGAGTAGAAGAAGCAATACTGAAAAGGGTATTACCCCATAGCATTGAAGCAGAGCAATCAGTCATTGGTTCTATGCTTATCGATCGGGAAGCAATCGCGGCAGCGACAGAGATTGTGACGGAGGAAGATTTCTACAGCAAGCAATATGGTATTCTGTTCCAGGCTATGGTGGAGTTGAACGATGAGGGACAACCGGTAGATCTGGTTACCTTACAGAATCGTCTCAGGGAAAAAGATGTACCGCCGGAAGTGAGCAGTCTGGAATTTGTGCGAGACCTGATCACGGCAGTACCTACCTCTGCAAATGTAAAATATTATGCGAACATTGTGGCGGAGAAGTCCACCCTTCGCAGACTGATAAAGCTAAATGAAGAAATAGCCAACACCTGTTATTCCGGAAAAGAATCATTGGAAGTGATTCTGGAGGAGACAGAGAAAAAGACCTTTCAATTGGTGCAGAAAAGAAATACCAGCGACTATGTTCCCATCAGACAGGTGGTCATCAACGCCATGGACAAGATTGAGGAAGCATCCAAGAATAAAGGTGCTGTAACCGGAATTGCAACCGGATTTGCTGACCTTGATTTTAAGACTGCAGGTATGCAGCCTTCTGACCTCGTATTGGTGGCTGCAAGACCTTCCATGGGTAAGACAGCCTTTGTGCTGAATCTCGCCCAGAATATGGCTTTTAAGCAAAATAAAACGGTAGCTATATTCAGCCTGGAAATGTCCAAGGAACAGTTGGTGAATCGTCTGTTCTCATTGGAATCAAGGGTTGACTCCCAGCATATTCGTACGGGTAACCTTTCTGATAAAGAGTGGGAAGACCTTATCGAAAGCGCGGGAATCATAGGAAAATCCAATTTGATCATAGATGATATGCCCGGCATCAGCGTGGCAGAGCTGCGATCCAAATGCCGTAAATATAAATTAGAACATAATCTGTCCATTATCATCATCGATTACCTGCAGTTGATGTCAGGCAGTGGAAAAGGGGACAGCAGACAGCAGGAAATATCAGATATTTCCCGTGCCCTGAAATCCCTGGCGAGAGAGTTGAGCGTGCCCGTGATCGCGTTATCACAGCTTAGCCGTGCGGTAGAGCAGAGACCGGATCACAGACCCATGCTCTCGGATCTGCGTGAATCAGGGGCAATAGAGCAGGATGCAGACGTGGTCATGTTTATTTATCGTGATGATTATTATAACCACGATACAGAGCGTAAGAATATCGCGGAGATTATCATTGCAAAACAGAGAAATGGTGCCATCGGAACTGTGGAACTGGCATGGCTGCCAAACCTTACCAAGTTCGCAGATCTTGCGAAATAAAAGAATATAATTCTACACTACGAAAGAGAATTGGAGAATACCCCAATTCTCTTTCTGCGCGTATAAGCAGAACCAAATAGAAAGATTTTCTCAGGATGCTTGCATCCATTAGAAAAAGATTTTGTATTTGGTGAGCAACGCGAATGAGATAGCTTGAAAAGCTATCGAATCTGCTTATGTATAAGCAGAAACAAACAGAAAGATTTTCGATCATAATAAATAGTTTACAAATATAGAGGAGGAACGAGATGGGGAAGACAAATTTTCTAATTACAGATGCGGCAAAACAGGTACAGGTGGAGAATCATGTACTGCGCTATTGGGAGGAGGAACTAGGGTTACATATCAAACGGAATGAAATGGGGCACCGCTTCTATAGCAGGGCGGATATTGAACGGTTCAGAAGGATTAAGCAATTGAAGGATCAAGGAATCCAGTTAAAGGCCATTAGAGTAATCCTGGACAGGAATGGAGAACAGATCGAGTCTCTGGTGAAGCTGGAGGCGGATATGAAACTCATGACCATGGGTGCAGGGGAAGATACAAGGGAGGATAGGCAGGAGAAAGACAGCCAGGGAAAAAATATACAGGAAGATATAGATAACAATATTCAAGAGAAAAATCCACAGCAAGAAGACAGCCAGGTAAAAAATATAAAGGAAAATATAAAGGAGAAGAATAGTCGAGAGAAAAATCCACAGCAAGAAGATGGACAAGGAAAAAATAGACAGGAGAAGAATACTCAAGAAAAAAATTCACAGCAAGAAGAAAACCAGGAAAAAAATATGCAGAAAGACATAGATAGCAATCCGCAAGAAAAAAAATCACAGCAAGAAGACAGCCATGAAAAAAATAGACAGGAAGATATGCATAAAAATACTCGAGAGAAGAATCCACAGCAAGAAGACAGCCAGGGGAAAAATAAACAGGAAGACATACATAAGAATACTCAAGAGAAAAATCCACAGCAAGAAGACAGCCAGGGGAAAAATAGACAGGAAGACATACATAAGAATACTCAAGAGAAAAATCCACAGCAAGAAAACAACCACGGAAGAAACATACAGGAAGATATGCAGGAGAAGTATGATCAAGGGAAAGATAATGGGGATAAAAACGAACTCGTCGAAGACGCAGGAGAATCAGAGAGGTGTATGCCAGAGAATACGGTAAATTATAACAATAAAGAAAAAATGATGCGGCTCCAGGAACTTTTGCGACAGTTTCTGGGGGATACTGTGCGGGAGAACACCAGAGAGATTGTGGCAGAACTGAAGGAATCCATCTTAAAGGAATTGGACTATCAATTCCGCAATCGGGAGGAACTGGATGACAGGCGGGAGCAGGAACGACAAAAAAGGGAGGAGCAGCACTTTAAGGATATTGATGCGGTGCTGAGAGAGAAAACGCAGAGAAGAAAACACTTCTTCGAAATCAAGAATAAAAATAAAAAATAAAGATCAAAAATAGAAAAAATCAAAAATAAGTAAAAATTAGAATTGAAGAAAAAAAGACTGTGATGGCTCACAGTCTTTTTAGTACTTTAATAGGAAATTCCTTCGAAATTTCCTATTGGCAGCATCATAAATGATACTGCTAAGATCCGCCCAAAGTGTCGAAGACACTTTGTTCTATATTATTCTTCTGAGATAGAACCTGTTGGGCAAGCGCCTGCACATGATCCGCAGCTAATGCATTTATCAGCGTCGATTTCGTAATGTGTATCTCCCATTGCAATAGCTCCTACTGGACATTGAGATTCACAAGCTCCACAGCTTACACAAGCATCATTAATTTGAAATGCCATAATTTTATCCTCCTTATGATATGTTTATTTCATTCATTAGTAAAAACCAATGATGAATACTGATTGATATATAATTATCAAGGTATGTATATTTTAATACAGAATAGAATGGAATACAAGTAAAATATTTGATTTCCAATCTTTCACTAATTGTTCAAACATAGCTTTCATAAATAATAAATTGGATTGTACATTAGATGAAATACTATGTCTGAACGATATGCTTATTGAGTTTCGCTCCTGCGTTTACGAATACCATCCAGGATTACTTCTTTCTTTTCCAGGACTTTATTCTTGTCCATGGCTGGTACACCTTTTAATTTGTATTCCATGTCAAGATTCTTATATTTTACCTCGCCCATCGTGTGATATGGAAGTACATCCAGCGCTTTCAGGGTCTTCAATCCGCCGATAAAGTAACCGAGCTTAAAGAGATATTCATCCACATCGGTAATGCCCGGTACTACCACGTGACGAATCCAGATAGGTACATTGTGGTCGGATAAATATTGTGCAAAAGCAAGGATACCGTCATTTGGCTGAGCGGTAAGCTCTTTGTGCTTTTCTGGATCGATGTGTTTGATGTCTAACATGACCAAATCTGTCAGGGGCATCAACTTATCCAGTTTGTCATTGTATTCCCTGTTATCGGGCTTGTAGGCGATACCAGAGGTATCGATACAGGTGTTGATGTCACGTTTCTTACATTCTGTGAACAGCTCCAGTAAAAAGTCCAGCTGCATCAATGGTTCACCACCGGTGACAGTGATTCCGCCATCTGTATAGTAACTACGGTTTCTCTCGAAAGCATCGATAATCTCAGATACTTCCATAATCTTACCACCATTCATATCCCAGGTATCGGGATTGTGGCAGTAGGCACATCTCATAGGACATCCCTGTACGAATACTACAAAACGTACACCGGGTCCATCTACAGTGCCAAAACTCTCTAAGGAGTGAATTCTTCCGCTCATAATATTACCTCCAAGTATTGAATATCAGCCTATCATTAATTTGTATTTACATGCTTATAGTATACTATTTATGGGAAAATAATACAATAAACACCTTCCTGTTAAACAAAAAGTCCCACAGGAAAACCTGCGGGACTTTGATCTTACATCATTCGATACAGCAATTAGATTGCCTGATGGAATGTACGTGTGATAACATCGTTCTGCTGATCTGGAGTTAATTTAATGAAGTTAACTGCATAACCAGATACACGAATTGTCAACTGTGGGTAATTTTCCGGATGTTTCTGAGCATCTAATAATGTATCTTTGTTTAATACATTAACGTTAAGATGATGTCCACCTTTTACTGAATATCCATCTAATAATGAAACTAAGTTTTTAACCTGAGCTTGACTTACTTCTGCCATGATTCTATATCCTCCTATATTATACTTTTATTATACGTTCCAAATTAATGGAAGTCATCTAATCCCTCATCGAGGGTAGGTACGCTGCAGGCCAGGGGAGTTCTGGAGCAATCCGTACATCCCATAGTCTGAACTTCTTTTGTCTGAGTGAGAGATTCGTCTACGTCTACATTTATATGTCCAACGCCTTTTGCCATCCCTGCATCCAACATTGCTACAAGATCATCAATCATATTTTTCTGGTCCATATGCACCGTCCTGTCTTTTATTTATTTAAGTCTACGTCGATATCACCAGCGAATACAGTATCTTCTTTTCCAAGAGCGCCTGGGATAATCGTAAATGTATTAGAAATACCATCCTGAGCGAATTCAAATGGAAGTTTGGAAACTGATGATAAGGAAGCTACAGCACCGTGAGTATCACGTCCGTGCATTGGGTTAGCACCTGGTGCGAAAGGTTGTCCTTTCTTACGTCCGTCTGGTGTGTTACCTGTTGCTTTACCGTAAGTTACGTTTGAAGTAATTGTTAATACTGACATTGTTGGGAAGCTATCTCTGTAAGTGTGATGTCTTCTGATCATTGTCATGAATTTCTCTACTAAGTCATGAGCGATAACGTCTGCACGGTCATCATCATTACCATATTTAGGGAAATCTCCAGTTGTTTCGAAATCTACGATAATTCCTTCTTCATCTCTGATCGGTTTTACAGTAGCGTATTTGATTGCACATAAGGAGTCAGTTACAACGGAAAGTCCAGCGATACCTGTTGCGAAGTAACGAAGAACGTCTCTGTCATGTAATGCCATCTGAGCTCTTTCGTAGCAATATTTATCATGCATGTAGTGGATGATATTTAATGTATTTACATATACATCAGCTAACCATTCCATCATGTCATCGAATTTGCTTACTACATCATCGTAATCTAATACATCACCAACTACCTGACGGTATTTAGGTCCGATCTGTTTGTGAGAAACTTCATCAACACCACCGTTCAATGCATATAACATACATTTAGCTAAGTTAGCACGTGCGCCGAAGAACTGCATCTGTTTTCCAATAACCATGGAAGATACACAGCAGGCGATTCCGTAATCATCACCGTGAGTAACTCTCATAAGATCATCGTTCTCATACTGGATAGAAGATGTTGTGATAGAGATCTTAGCACAGAACTTTTTGAAAGGTTCAGGCAGTCTTGTTGACCAAAGTACTGTTAAGTTTGGTTCTGGAGCTGCGCCTAAGTTCTCTAATGTGTGTAAGTAACGGTAAGACATCTTTGTAACCATGTGACGTCCGTCGATACCACAGCCACCGATTGACTCTGTAACCCATACTGGATCACCAGCGAAGATCTGGTTGTATTCTGGAGTACGAGCGAATTTTACACATCTTAATTTCATGATGAAGTGATCGATGAATTCCTGAAGCTGCTCTTCTGTGAATGTGCCGTTCTTTAAATCTCTTTCAGCGAAGCAATCGATAAATGTAGATGTACGTCCAAGGGACATAGCAGCACCGTTCTGCTCTTTTACTGCGGATAAGTATCCGAAGTAGGTTGCCTGAATAGCTTCCTGGGTGTTAGTAGCTGGTTTGGAAATGTCGCAGCCGTAAGAAGCAGCCATTTCTTTCATCATTTTAAGAGCTACGATCTGCTCGGAAATCTCTTCACGAAGACGGATAACGTCATCTGTCATAACACGTCCTGTAGAATCTTTCTGTGCATTTTTATCTTCGATCAATCTGTCGATACCGTATAAAGCGATACGTCTGTAATCACCGATGATACGTCCACGTCCGTAAGCATCAGGAAGACCTGTGATAACGTGTGATGAACGACAAGCTCTCATATCTGCATTGTAAGCATCGAAACATCCGGCATTGTGTGTTTTTCTGTGTGATGAGAAGAATTCGCTGATCTCTGGATCTACTTCATATCCATTGTCAGAGCAAGCTTTCTCTGCCATACGGATACCACCGTAAGGCTGCATAGAACGTTTGAAAGGTGCATCTGTCTGGAAGCCTACGATAGTTTCTTTATTTTTGTCTAAGTATCCTGGTCCGTGAGAAGTAATAGTAGAAACTACTTTTGTGTCCATATCAAGAACACCGCCTGCTTCACGCTCTTTCTTAGATAAATCCATTACCTGTGCCCATAAATCTTTTGTGTTCTGTGTAGGGCCTGCAAGGAATGTGTCATCTCCATCATATGGAGCATAGTTTTTCTGGATGAAATCTCTTACGTTGACTTCATTTTCCCATTTGCCGCCTACAAAATCTTTCCACTCTGGTCTCATTTTATAAAAGCCTCCTATTTAATATAAATATTATTATGTCTTTTTTTGGGTAAAAAAGACGTGTATCTATTGAAAATGCGAGAAACTCGCACTCCATCCCGTGCCTATATTATATGTTAGTTTTACATATTCCGTCAAGGATAGAGATGTACTTTTTTACATACAAAAGGGTATAAATTATAAAGATTTTGTTAAAAATATATAAAGGATTGTTTCAGTTGCAATAAAGGTCGAAAAGGATTATAATTAAATGAATTTTTAGCAAAAAATATGTCAGCCTATTTGTGAAAAACAAGTGTAAGAGTAGGTTGATATTCATGTAAACAGGAGGAAAGAAAAATGGCTGATATCACAAAAGAAATGACAATCGGAGAGATTCTTAGAACAAATCCGGCTATCGCGCCTATTCTAATGGAAGCAGGAATGCACTGCCTTGGCTGCCCATCTGCACAGGGGGAATCACTGGAAGAAGCAGCAATGGTACATGGCATGGATATTGATGATTTAATGACTAAGATCAAAGCTCTTTAATCTGATAGAACAGATAAGACAAGCAACAGGTAAAGATATCAAAAAAAGGTGCATGACTGCACCTTTTTTGATTTACATAAATCCATATAAAATTAAATCAGCGCCAGGGACTGGATGGCGTTATCACGAAGGACGATCTCGCAGTGCTCCTCCAGATAAGCGTGGGTGGCACCTGCATATTTCTCAGAAGCTGCATATTCGGAAATGATGTTACAGATCTTATTATATTCCTCCGGCGTGTGATCGGACTTTGATACGGTAAGGATATAAATTCCTTTGTTATTGTTCTTATATAAGGAATTGACACCGTGATAATAGTTCTTTAACACGCGGGCAAGTCTGGTAACTGCATTGATAGAATCCAGGGAGTAGATCTTGGTAAAATCAGACAGCTCCGCAGGTCTGACGGGAAGCATATTTGCTCTGGAGGAACCGCTCGCGGTGGATTTATCCTGCAGTGCTTCGTCGGATATGTCTGTAAATTTGTCTTCATGTATTCGCTTAAAGAGATCCAGTACATCATCGGCACCCTCAGAAAGTCCATCGATGATCTCCGTGTCTTCGTCAGAGTAATCGGTATCATGTACGGAGGGGGCAAATTTTGAAAAACGTGTATCCAGTTCTTCAGGATCTTCCACTTTCGTAATGATCAATACAATACATTCGGAATTGAGGGGAATTGCCTCGATCATAAGGGGGATATCCTCAGCTTCAAAACCAAATTCGAAAGATGCCTGCTGCATCATATCACGAAAGAGGTTTTTTGCTTTTTCAGTTCCATATGCAAGTTCACTTATTTTCAATTCACGATCCGCGAGATCAGCTTTGGTAAGCGTGCAGCGAATCTGGTGATCATTCACTTTTTCTATTTTCATATTATCACATCCGTTTCCAATAGAATCTATGATTAAAGGGATAAATAGTTATTAGAACTATATAATTTATATGTTATTTCGTCAAGTATGAAAGGTGCAGGAAATAAAAAGATTCTGCTTTTTTTATTATTTTTTCATTTTTATGTTGCATATTTCTAATACATCAGATATAATACTTCTACGAAGTGCCTTAGGAAATAAGTACCAGTAAGGAGGCACGGACACGTTTCCATATCATTCAGGATATGGATTAAATCACATTTTATATGGGTTCTATATAATGTTCCCAATCTCGTCTAATTTTATCAAGATAGACGTCTTATGAGCACGATACATCGCAACGATACATTTGCTGTTCATTAAAATTCCCAAAATTTAAAACTACAATTCAAAAGAAATAACGAAAGCAATTAAATTTTTAATGGGTACGCGTCCGGGCACTTTGAATTATATGTCGTCATTATCATAATGAATAAAATAATGCATGATCTTCTATATCAATTATATCACAGAATACACTCCTTTTGGAGAGGGAAGTACGTGCAGGAAAGGGGGGAAAGATCGCCAGAAAGCAAGATATTCAACTGGAAGTATACGAGATGTTAAAAGCAGCCATCCACGATGGTGTCCAACTGTATATGGAAGGGGAACCATCATCTCCGGAATCAATCACACAGGAATGCTGTCTCAATGAAGAAAGCATCTATATGCCTGACTATGTGACGGATGGGGAAGGAAAATTAGTTGAATTACATTATGATAAAATAAACTTTTATTAAGTCTGTTTCAATTTGAATTTGAATTTAGAAATTAGAAATAGAAGTATGCCACTATCTAAAATCGAAAAAATGATAAATATCGGGATAAGAGACCGCGAGGTAACAGAGAGAGAAACCAAAGAAGCCCCTTTATGTGATGAATTCTGTTATTAAGAATCTCTTAAAAAGAAAAAAATGATAATGACGATATAATAATTGTCTGATATAATTAGGACGATTAGGAGGCTGGACACAGAATGAAAAAAAGAATGATTCCAGTGCTTGTTGCAATCACGCTGATACTCATATTGGCAGTGGCAGGCGTAGGCATGAAAGTAATAGAGAAATACAGTTATTCAAAGGAAAGAGCAGACCTGACACAATACTTTAAGCTGTCCGGGGACAATGAGGTGGCGATTCTGCTGCAGGATGAGATCCTGGAGGAAAAAGCACTTCTCTTAAATGGAACATATTATCTCGACTATACTACAGTGAAGACCTATTTTAATGATCGGTTCTATGTGGATACAGTGGAGAATTTATTGATATATACCACGCCGACAGATATCATCAGCGCACCCATAGAGGGTACGGCGGTGAGCACCTCCGGTGTATCAAGTGAAGAAAATTATGTGATAGCAACTTACCAGGGGGAGACTTTGTATGTTGCTATTGACTATGTGAAAAAATATACAAACCTGTCATATGAGGCATTCACGGAACCGAGCCGTGTTCAAATCTATACGGAATGGAACAACAGGAAACTGGCAGAGGTCTCGAAAAAAACAGCTATCCGTTATCAGGGTGGCGTGAAGAGCGATATTTTGGAAGATGTGGAAGAGGGAGATCAACTCATCGTATTGGAATCGCTGGACAAATGGTCAAAAGTAAAATCCAAAGATGGCATCATTGGTTATATAGAGAATAAGCGCCTCACCAATGAGAGGGAGGAGATTCAGACTCCTGTCACAGAGGTGCCGGAACCGGAATATACATCTGTCAAGAGAGACCATAAGATCAATCTGGCATGGCACCAGGTGATGAATGTGACGGCGAACAGCAGCATTACCACAGCGCTGGCACAGACCAAGGGCATCAATACCATATCTCCTACCTGGTTCTCACTGAGTGATAATGAGGGGAACTTTACCAGTCTTGCTTCTGCGGATTATGTGAACATTGCTCACAGTATGGGAATAGAAGTATGGGCACTGGTGGATAACTTTAATGAAAATGTAGATACGAAAGAAGCGTTATCCTCCGCCACAAAGAGGGCAAAGCTGATACAGGGCTTGATGAATACAGTACAGCAATATCAGATTGATGGGATCAATGTGGACTTTGAGAAATTAAAAACAGATGCCAGTGAGAATTTTATTGAATTTATCCGGGAATTATCCGTTTCCTGCAGGGCAAACGGCATCGTACTATCCATAGATAACTATGTGCCGAAGGAGTATTCCTCTCATTATAATAGGAAGGAGCAGGGTATCGTAGCGGATTATGTGATCATTATGGGATATGATGAACACTACGGCGGTGGCGATGCGGGTTCTGTGGCATCCATCAACTTTGTGGAGGAGGGCATTGTCAATACGCTTGCAGAGGTACCATCTGATAAGGTGATCAATGCGATTCCTTTCTACACCCGTGTGTGGACCACAAAGGGTGCGGAAGTGACCAGTACCAGCGTGGGAATGGGTGTCGCAGAGAATCTGCTGGCACAGCATGGAGCGGAGATTACATGGAACGAAGAGACCTGCCAGAACTATGGTGAATATCAGGATGGTGATGCACTGGTACAGGTATGGCTGGAGGATGCAGAATCCATTCAGGTAAAACTCAACATTATGGGAAAATATGACCTTGGTGGCGTGGCAGAATGGAAATTAGGTCTTGAGACGCCAAATGTGTGGGATAATATCCTGGCATACACGCAATCATAAGGGTGGTGTTTTTATGAAGATCATAAAAGGGTTCTTATATATGTTGCTGGGATTATTCGTGCTGCTATGTGCATTGGTGCTTTTATTCGCCTTTAATCCGAATCTCACAGACAAGCTGGCGGGATTACTGTATGGAAATGGACAAACGGAGGAATCTACAGAGGCGGCAAATGAACTCGCCGGGGCAGTACAGGTAGCGGAGGAACAGGTGGCGACTTCCCATACACCTTCCCAGGAAGTGGAGGAGAATGATTCTGCAGCAACGGAGGGGATGCCTGAGCGCATTCACAGACTGCCGGACAAAGAATCCTATGTACAGCCGGATGAGGCACAGATAAAACCACCCCGGGAGCTAACCGGGAAAACAGGATTCCAGCCCATCACACCAGATGAGCAGGAAGTTCAGGATCAGGAAGGACAGCAGCTTGCCGACTCCCTGGGGTACGGAGAGACGGGAGATGGACTTTCCTTTGATGAGACTATGTATCCATATTATAATATGCTGGATGATACATTAAAGCATTTATACCGACAGATCTATGCCAATGCCAATGCGTTGAATCAGTCATTTGCCCCCATTGAGGATGTCTCACCGGATCAATTGAAAAATGCGTTTACGGCAGTTTTCTGCGATCAGCCGCAGTTATTCTGGCTGGACACGGCGTATGGCTGTAAATATACCCCATCGGGAAAATGTGTGGAACTGGATCTGCAGTTCAATCAGACGTCACAGAATCTGGATAGCAGTAAGGCTGCTTTTAATGAAATGGCGAACCAGATCGTATCCGCGGCTTCGGGGGCGGGAAGCAATTATGATAAGGAAGTATCGGTACATAATGCAGTCCTGGATCGAAACACCTATAATTTGAATGCACCATTGAATCAAAGTGCCTACAGTGCTCTGGTGAATGGACAGACTGTATGCGCAGGATATGCCAGAGCATTTCAGTATGCGATGCAGCAGCTGGGCATTCCCTGCTATTACTGTATGGGGTATGCAGGGGAGAGTCATGCATGGAATATCATTCAGTTGGAGGATGGATATTATAATGTAGATACTACCTGGGATGACACGGAGCCCAATACCTACGATTATTTTAATAAGTCAGATAATGATTTTAATACCTCCCATAGGAGAACTGATCTATCAATATATTTACCGGCATGTAATGGAAGTAAATACAGCAACCTGGAACAGAATCCACAGGGAGAAGCGCAGGCAGAACCTCAGACAGAGTCCCAGGCAAATCCTATGGACATATCCCGGATGGCATCACAGCCAGCATCTTCTGACCCGGGACGTACCCTGAGTGATGTGGGATTTTCAGAGCAGGATGTTCTTCATGATCTGGATGCCTACTATGCAGACTGCGCCAGAAAGATACGGGAAAAGGGACTGGGTGATTATGAATTCCAGAACGTGATCAGTGATCGAAGTATGTATAACGCCTTATATCTTTCCTATAAGAATCAGGATTATAAATCTGCCTATGCGGAAGATGTCATGGAAGAGCTGGGTGCACAGAGTTATAATCTGAAGATGAGAATCGAAGAGCTGGCAGATGGACAGTTATTACTGACACATCATGTGAGAATTCAGTAACCACCAGGCGACCAAAAAGGGATAAAAATGTAATTTTTCTGTTACTTTAGTGTGAGAAAGCATTGACGTAATATTTTGAAAGTGATAGTCTAACTAGTAAAGTTAAGTGATTTGGGAAATACAAAATAAAAAGCGAAATAAGTTTTCAGGAGGAACTAAAAGATGGAAAAGAAACAGTTAGACTGGTCAAATCTGGGATTTGGCTATGTACAGACAGATGCAAGATTCGTATCAAATTATAAAAATGGTGTATGGGATAACGGAACGATCACAGCAGATGCAAACATTACTTTGAATGAATGTGCATGTGTATTCCAGTATGCACAGACATGTTTTGAAGGATTAAAAGCATATACCACAGAGGATGGTCATATCGTCTGTTTCAGACCAGATTTAAATGCATCCAGAATGGCTGATTCAGCAGCAAGACTTGAGATGCCGGTCTTCCCGGAAGATAAATTCGTAGAAGCTGTATGTGAAGTGGTAAAAGCAAACAGCGCATGGGTTCCCCCTTTCGGTTCAGGGGCTACCTTATATATCCGCCCATACATGATGGGCACAGATGCTGTTATCGGTGTAAAACCTGCCAATGAGTATCAGTTCAGAATCTTTACCACACCAGTTGGACCATATTTTAAAGGTGGTGCAAAACCCCTGACCATCACGGTAAGTGATTTTGACAGAGCAGCACCTCACGGAACAGGTGATATCAAAGCAGGTCTGAACTATGCCATGAGTTTACATGCCAGCATCACAGCTCATACAAATGGATTTGACGAGAATATGTTCCTTGATCCACAGAGCAGAACAAAAGTGGAGGAAACAGGTGGTGCAAACTTCATCTTCATTACAAAAGATGGCAAAATGGTAACACCTAAGTCAAACAGTATCTTACCATCTATTACCAGACGCTCTCTCATGGTGGTAGCTGAGAAATATCTTGGTATGGAAGTAGAGCATAGGGAAGTATACTTTGATGAATTAAAAGACTTTGCGGAGTGTGGACTTTGCGGTACAGCAGCCGTTATCTCACCAGTAGGAAAAGTGGTAGATCACGGAGAAGAAATCTGCTTCCCAAGCGGTATGGACGACATGGGACCTGTTACTAAGAAACTCTATGAGACACTTACCGGTATTCAGATGGGTCATATCGAAGATAAATTTGGATGGGTCAAGACGATCTGCTAGACGGTGGATAGTTGATTTTCATGGTAAGCTTCACGCGGATGAAGAAACGGGACAGTATCTTCAAAGGATTCGCAGCAGGCAGTAACATATTCAGAAGACTGATTTCATATGATGGACTAAGGAACTATGATATATGACAGGTTGCAGGATATGAGAGCAGTAGAATCTATTAGAAAACTTCAGGTATTAGCAGCGAAAGATAAAAAAATAATAGAAAAAACATTAACAGCAAAGATTTTATCAAATAGAATAATAACAAAAGGGATAGGATTAGCCATGGGAATCATGCTAATCCTTTCTGCGTTCTTATTGTCCCAAAAGGCAGCAGAGCTTACCTGGAACAGTAATGTCTCAAGGGAAAAAAGAGTTGTGGTAATCGATGCGGGGCATGGAGGCGATGATCCGGGGAAGATCGGTGTGAATCAGGCAGAAGAAAAAGATATCAATCTGAGGATTGCCAACAGAGTGCAAAAACTCCTGGAACAAAATGACATAAATGTCATAATGACCAGAAAGGATAATGATGGACTATATGACCGCTCCGTCTCCAATAAAAAAGTGCAGGATATGAAGAACCGCTTACAATTGATACAGGAGACGAAACCGATGCTCACTGTGAGTATCCACCAGAATAGTTACCATGAGGAATCCATTCATGGTGCACAGGTCTTTTATTATGATACCTCCATTCAGGGGGGGAAGGCGGCCAAGATCATGCAGGAGATGCTGATCCAAAAGGTAGATCCGGAGAATCATCGTGTGGAGAAGGCCAACACCAGTTATTATCTCCTGAAAAAAACAGAAACCCCCATTATTATCGTAGAATGTGGGTTTCTGTCCAATTGGAAAGAGGCGGAACTGCTGGTGTCAGAGGCCTATCAGGAGAAACTGGCATGGGCGATTCACCTTGCAATCCTTTCCTATATCAATGAGCAATGATGGTAAGTCTATGTAATGGAGAATTCAATCACACAGTTTCCGGTGTCCTGGCGTATAAGATCTTTAATATGAGGGGTGTCACGATGGAGGACACGATGATGAGCAGGATAACGGAGGTGAAAAATACAGGAGTCAGCAATCCCACAGACAATCCTTTCTGCGCCACAATCAGAGCCACTTCCCCACGGGTCATCATACCAACGCCTATTTTCAGGGAATCTCCATTGTTAAATCCGCAGATGCGGGCGATGATACCGCAGCCAATCACCTTTCCCAGGAGACCAACGATGACGAAACAGATGGAGAATAATAAGATATTCATCGACATACTGTCAACGGTGGTCTTCAGTCCGATACTGGCGAAGAAGATGGGGCCAAACAGCATATAGGAGTTGATATCCATTTTCTGCGCAATATACTCAGAATCATTGATGCTGCACAGGATCAGTCCGGCTACATAAGCACCGGTAATATCAGCGATGCCAAAGTATTTCTCGGCTACATAAGCCATGGCGAGACATAGGGCCAGACCCAGGATAGGGATACGTCTCGTGTGTGGATAACGGCGATCCAATAACTTGAACAGGTGGAAAACCATAAAACCTACAACGATGGCAAAGAGGAAAAATAAAGCAGTGCTTCCCACGACCCGTAGGGGATTGCTGGCAGGATTCTTGAAACCAATGACCACGGTCAACAGGACGATTCCAATGACATCATCGATGATGGCTGCACTCAATATGGTGGTACCCACCTTTCCCTGTAATTTGCCCATCTCACGCAATGCCTGCACGGTGATGCTCACAGAGGTAGCGGAGAGAATGGAGCCGATGAAGATGGCTTCGTAAAATTGATCTGTGCCATAGGAGGCAAAGCCGTAGAAACACATATAGAGCAGTGCACCCAGTCCCAGGGGAACAAAGACACCGAAGCAAGCGACCAGAAAAGCGATAGGCCCTGTTTTCAACAGCTCTTTCATATTAGTTTCCAGTCCGGCGGAGAACATTAACAGAAGTACGCCAAGTTCGGCCAGCTGGGAGATAAAATCACTTTGCTGTACCAGCCCCAGGAGACAGGGACCGATCACAAGACCTGCGATGATCTCCCCCACTACCTGCGGTGCTTTACATTTTCTTGCAAGGATACCGAACACTTTTGCGAATACAATAATAATTGCTAAATCTTTAAATACGCTATAGGATTCCATAAAAAACCATACCTTTCTGGACGAGGACAGTATTTGCCACGGAATGCAAATCTGTAAATGATATCTGCTATTAATTATAAGTATAATGTAACTATTCAGAGCCATGCAAATTCATAAAAATATGCGAATCATGCTTGCATGAGTAAGCTGATTTTTGTGAATTTATTTGGCGAAGTAACCACATAAGCAAAAGGAAAGCTTCGAAGAAACGATTTTACGCATGGGGTTCTGAATAATTATAGTATAATAATATTTGGAGAAAAATCAAATAAATTATAAAATTTCAATAAACATTTGGGAAAAATCAAATAAGAAAATGAAAATAAGTGGATAAAAAGCAGGATATCATATAAACTATTAGTACAAGAAATAGCGAATAAATCATACGTGGATGGTATCTCGTAGATGGGAGGAAAATGAATCAGAAAGAATTACTGAGAATAGCAGGAAGAAAAGTTATCGTAATGGGATTGGCAGTGGTCATGCTGATAGGTACGGCGGCATGTGGTAAAAAAGAGGAAGCAAAACCGGAAGTGGAACTTAGTACCATAGTAGATGCAGTAAAGGAGGCATACGGGGAGGATTATGTGCCGGATACAGACGTGGACAGCGAACTCCTGGCGAGTACCTATGGCATTACGGAGGATATGTATGATGAATATTATGCACAGATTCCTATGATCAATGTGAACATTGATACGTTGATCGCTGTGAAATGCAAAGATGGAAAACAGCAGGAAGTGGTAGATGCCCTGACAAAATATCAGGACTATATCAAAAATGATACGCTACAGTATCCTACCAACTCCGTGAAGGTACAGGCTTCCAAAATCATTGAAAAAGATGGATATGTATTCTTCGTAATGCTGGGTTCGATTCCCATGGACGTGGAAGAACAGGGAGATGAGGCGATTCTGAAAAAAGCGGAAGAGAATAACGACATCGCACAGCAGGTCATCGACAGTTATTTCTGACAGGGTGAGCCGCAATTGCCAGGAAGCGTTTCAGTGTAAACAGATAGGAAAATAGATTCATAGTAAAGATTAAAGATTCATAATAAAGATAAAAATAAGTCAGGTAAATAAGTAAACCAAACAAGTAAGTAAATCAAATAAGTGAGTAAATGAAATAAGTAAGCAAATAAGTGAGTAAATGAAATAAGTAAGCAAATCAAATAAGGAAATTAAGTTAAATAAATAAGTAAGTAAATGAAGTGGTTAAAAATCAGCACATAAAATAAGCAAAAATCAGTAAAATAAAAAACCTGTGAAAATTACGAGGCAGCATAGTAAAGAGCTACCGCAGTAATTTTGACAGGTTTTTATCTTGCATAAAATTAATCTTGCTATAGAGAAATAGAACCTGGTCGATACCATTGTCCGCTATAAAGGTATCAATACTTCCATTATAATGGCGAAGGTCGATAAGGTAGACATTTTCGTAGTTCTCACAGAGAAGGGTGGCAAACGTATTGGCAAAGGAATCCTTGATGATCAGGATGGAGCTTCCAGTTCCCGGTTCGGATGGGAGGGTATTTCTACCCTGGGAAATAGAAGGAGCATCTGGTAAAGCTGGTGAAGAGTCACTGAGAGACAGATTTGTGATCTGTGTCACACCGTGATTGCCATCCAGATAGTAGGAATATTGATCCGTCTTTGTCAGATAGTTTGGAACATATAGAGAATCAGTGACGGTGTTGCCATAGTCGTAGGTGACTATAAATGATGTATCACTTTTCTGCTGCTCCATATGATCCCATATATTTGTGATGCCAACTTTTCGTGCCACCGTTCCCTGAAAATTGGTGCTCACCGTGAGTGGATCGTAGGGAACCGCGAGTGCACCGGAGGGAGAGACACCAGGTGTACTCGCATCGGAGGTAATGGGAGCGGATGCAGATTGGTCAGATGGAATACTGCCAACTACGGACGAGTCAGAAGTGCTGCCATGGGAAAGCTGCTGGATAAATTCTTCGTAGACATAGTATGCACCCAGTAAAGTCCAGTGATGATCTGTCTTATAGTAGATGGGCTCTTCTCTGTGGGCAGATAATATGGTATCGGCAGAAAGTGTGATAGGAGCATCTGCAAGGAGTGAAGTAAAGTCAATCTGATCAATCGAACCCATGAGGCGATTGGTGAGAATCTCACTGGCAGAGGGAACTAATATGACATCTGCGTCATATTTCTCCTGGAAACCATTCAGGTAATCAATATTTTTGGTGATTTGTGCGGCGTCGACCTCGCTGTAGGTGTATTGATTCATCAGGTAGGAATCAGTGCCGATGCAGACATCTTCTATGACATTTTTCTGAAATAATGTTTTCTCGGATGCAGTTTTTAGGGTGATCCAGCGGTTTCTGCCAATGAACTGATCGTTCAGATAACGTTCCATGGCGTTCATATAGGAGCCATCGGAAAGTCCGGTCATGGTAAGGGTAGGAAACTGTGTCAGATAGCGATTTTCAGCACTGGAAAAAGCGATATCTTTTTGCAGGATAGAACCAGCCATTCCCAGGATGAGAAGGGAAAAAAAGAGAAAAACAAATTTATTTTTTTTGAGATATTTCATGGCGATTGTATCCTTTCTATTTTCAAAGTTTTCAGAGTTTTCATAGTTTCCCATAATTTCTATAATCCTATACTCCAGTACTTGCTTTTTCTTGTACCTATATGTTTCTATACTTATCTTCCTGCATTTATATGTTTTGGTGCTATATGTTTCTACGCTTATATAGTTCTAATATTGGAAGCTTTTCAAATTGTTGTGATGCTTCACACAAATGCAGGAAAAATTGCAAAATCAAAGAACAAACCCAGCATATTAGAACCTGAAATACAAAAATGGATTATAGCTGCCGTCCACAATATATGCGACAGACAATAAAAAACAAAGCAACAGAAAGATGTCCAGCAGGACATTTTTCAGAAATACATTGCTTTTCACTTTATTTATTGCATTTCTTCCATGAGAAGATTTGGTGTAGTTCCTATTCTGATTTGTTTCCGCGCTGATATGATCAGGACATGGGCGATAAAATGATTCTACAATGTCTATATCTGGTAGTCTGGTAGATAAGATGCCACAAATAAGCAGTAACATCCAATTATTCTGCAACAGAGACCAGAAGGTATTGTCCACAAGCCCCTGGGGCAAAGCGGAAAGGTGGAACATGCCCTTATAAAAGGTCAACAGCATGGAGGGGGAATCAAAGGCAAATAACACCCAACCGATCAGTATGGCGAACAGGGTGTACAGATGTTGCAATATTTCTGGCATTTTTGCAAGGATGCGCTTCAAACCTAATTTTTCTAACATTAATAATAATCCAAAATAGAGTCCCCAGAGAAGAAAGTTGAAGCTGGCACCATGCCAGATACCAGTGAGCATCCACACGATGAGGATGTTGCGGAGCTGCTTTGCCATGCCCTGGCGATTACCACCCAGAGGAATATAGACATACTCTTTGAACCAACTGCTGAGGGAGATATGCCACCGCGTCCAAAATTCTGTGATGGATCGGGAACTGTAAGGCTTGTCAAAGTTGCGGGCGAAGTGAAATCCGAACATACGGCCAAGTCCGATGGCCATGTTGGAATATCCGGCAAAGTCAAAATAAATCTGAAAACCATAGGCGATGAGAGAGAGCCAAAAGGTTCCCACACCTATGGAAAGGTTAGGGACAGATAATCGGGACAACAGATTTTCCCACATGAGCCCACAGTTATTTGCCAACAGTACCTTCTCAGACAGACCGATGATAAAAATGGGAACACCGGTAGCAAAGTCACTTTTTCGGGATTGAAGTTCGGCATCGATATCGTGGTAGCGGACGATTGGTCCGGCGATTAATTGGGGAAAAAGCGTCACGTAGCAGGAAAAGCTGGTCCAGTTTCTCTGGAATTCTACTTTGCCCCAATAGACATCCAGCAGATAGGAAAGACTCTGGAAGGTATAAAAGGAAATACCCAGTGGAAGGGTAATTGCCTTCAACATGGGGAAAAACTGGGCTGTATATTTGAAAAAAACCAGCAGAATGATATTAAATAGAACGGCAGCAATCATCACAGTACGGTTCCTGTGAATGAAAAATCCGAAGATGTAGTTTACGCATACGGAACCCAGCAGGAGAAATACATATTTTGGCTCTCCCCAGGCATAGAAAATAAGACTGCTCACCAGCAGTATGCAATTTTTACAGGCAATCTGATCTGTAAAGTGGTAAATCACAAGTACAATAGGGAGAAAATAAAAAATAAAGGGAATACTACTGAAAAGCATAGGAGTATGGTGTCCTTTCTGTATATCAATGATAAGCGCAATTCAAAGCAAGTGTGGTCTGACCCCACTGAAAAGATGTGAGGGTAAGATTAGTATATCTGAAAAGTTGTTAATAATGCGAAGGATATAATATTTTCCTGAAAACAATTGGGAAATTATCATACATGTGATGCCGCAGCTATCATAAGAATACCACAAATTCAGAATAAAAAAACAGTTGACGTATTTCAGTTCATCTGTTATTGTTAAAAGGTTGTTTTTTTGAAAGGAAACAGGTGAAAATTTGAAATTTGACGAATTAGAAGTAAGTAGTAAAATCATGCGTGGTATTAAGGATATGGGATTTGAAGAAGCAAGTCCAATCCAGGAAAGAGCAATACCGGCAATTTTGGCAGGAAAAGATATCGTAGGTCAAGCGCAAACGGGAACTGGAAAGACAGCAGCATTTGCTATTCCAGTGTTAGAGAAAATTGACACAACTGTCAAAAAACCTCAGGCCATCATTCTTTGTCCTACTAGAGAATTGGCAATCCAGGTTGCGGAAGAAGTACGTAAAATAAGCAAGTATACACATGAGATCAAGATCCTTCCCGTATATGGCGGGCAGGATATCCAGAAGCAGATCCGTTCCCTGAAAGCAGGCGTGCAGATCATCATCGGTACACCAGGACGTGTGATGGATCATATGCGTCGCAAGACTGTAAAGTTTGGAACCATCCACACTGTAGTACTGGATGAAGCAGATGAGATGCTGAACATGGGATTCCGCGAGGATATTGAGACGATCTTAAAGGAGACACCCGAAGATCGCCAGACCGTATTATTCTCAGCGACCATGCCACAGCCCATCATGGATATCGCAAAGACTTATCAGAAGGATGCAGAGATTATCCGTGTGGTAAAGAAAGAACTGACTGTAGAAAATATCGAGCAGTATTACCTGGAAGTACGTCCTGGTAATAAGGAAGAAGTATTGTCCAGACTTATCGATATCTACAATCCAAAGCTCTCGGTAGTGTTCTGTAATACCAAGAAAAAAGTGGATGAGCTGGCAACCACGCTCCAGGGACGTGGATACTTTGCAGAGGGTCTTCACGGAGATCTGAAGCAGCAGCAGCGTGACCGTGTCATGGAAAGTTTCCGTAAAGGAAAGACGGAGATTCTCATCGCTACAGACGTAGCGGCAAGAGGAATCGACGTAGATGATATAGACATCGTATTTAACTATGATCTGCCACAGGATGAAGAGTATTATGTGCATAGAATCGGCAGAACAGGAAGAGCCGGAAAGACTGGTCTTGCATTTTCGTTCATTCGTGGAAAAGAAGTATATAAATTAAAAGATATTCAGCGTTACTGCAAGACGAAGATCAAAGCAATCCCAGTACCTTCTATCAATGATGTAACACAGACCAGAGTGGATAATCTGTTCAAGGAGATCGACCAGATCATCGAAGATGAAGATCTGAGCAAAATGATCTCAGCGTTGGAGAAGAAGATCAACGATGAAGATTATACTGCTATGGATGTGGCAGCAGCGTTCCTGAAGATTTATCTGAATACAAAAGAAGATACAACTGCCCAGGGAAGCAATAATGACTTCGGTGATACAGGTGCAGAAGCGGGTATGGTGAGACTCTTTATCAACATTGGTAAGAAGCAGAGATGTACACCGGGGAACATCCTGGGTGCTATTGCGGGGGAATCCGGAATCCAGGGAAATCTCGTAGGAAGTATCGATATGTTCGATAACTATACCTTCGTAGAAGTACCAAAAGACGAAGCAAGCAATGTATTGCTCGCCATGAAGAATGCTAAGATCAAAGGAAAGAGCATTCATATCGAGCCAGCAAATCAGAAATAAAGGTAACAATGGGAATAATGGCAGCCGAGCTGTCATTCAAGTATTTCAAAGAGACAACGTGAGTGGCAGGTCGTGTCATGAGAGAGAGCAGTCCGGGAAACCGGGCTGTTTTTTTCATAAAAAGGAAATGCATGAGAAAAGGGAACGTTGTATAATATGACCAGATTACAAAGTAATCTGTGTCAGGAATGCTCGAAGAGCATGACGTAAATATGACCAGATTACAAAGTAATCTGTGTCAGGAATGCTCGAAGAGCATGACGTAAATATGACCAGATTACAAAGTAATCAGTGTCAGGAATGCTCGAAGAGCATGACGTAAATATGACCAGATTACAAAGTAATCTGTGTCAGGAATGCTCGAAGAGCATGACGTTAATATGACCAGAGAGAAAAAATATGCAGGCATATAGCTGGAATTGAGTTGACATAAATTGCATTCCGGTTTTAGGGATTGAAAGAGGGATAATGTTTGAAATGAAAAACAAATTAGAAAAGGTAGTGCTGATGACCAGGCAGGGAATAGAGTGCAGAGAGATTTCCAGGGAGCTGACGGATGCGGGAATCTTATTTGAGACGATATCTATCCCGGAGGAATTATCGGATGCTGGATTGTCATATGCTAGATTATCGGATGCTAGATTATCAGAAGATAGATTATCAGAGGGAGAATCAGCAAAACCGGAGATGCCTCGGCAGGCAACAGGTCAGAAGATATGGGAATGCCAGGATGGAAAAGGACGGGGAAAAAGGATTGAAAAACAAGGGGTTTTGGTATTATCAGACAGCGCATTTGTCTGTAAACAGTTACTTCGGGAAAACATCCCAGTAATCGGGATTCAGAAAGTCCAAAATCAGGAAGAATTCCATATACAGAAAGAATCTCACATGCAGAAAGAATCTCACATACAGAAAGAATCTCACATACGAAAAGAATCTCACATGCAGAAAGAATCCCATATGCAGGAAGAATCTCGCATACACGAAGAGTCTGGAAATCACGAAGATTTCTGGGGCATTCCCTACGTGGTGGAATTTATAAATGACACGGATGTCACATATATGGAGCGCATCTACAGAAGGTACAGGGGGATTCCATGGGATATCCTGGAGACGGAACGCTGTGTCCTGCGGGAGATTACGACAGCGGATGTGCCGCGAATCGCGGAGATTTATAAGGCACCTTCTGTAAAAAAATATATGGAACCTCTCTATGAACCGCTGGAAAGAGAAGTGGCTTATGTGGAGGACTATATCAGGAATATCTATGGTTTCTATGAGTATGGCACCTGGCTGATCGTGGAGAAGTCCAGTGGGACGATCATCGGCAGAGCAGGACTTGAAAATTATGGAAGTGAATGTACGGATGAGGTTGATGACCAAGGGGAGACTGCCAATCCGGGGAGCCCGGATGGTACGTACGGTGAAGAAGAAAAAGTAGAACTGGGGTATTTGCTGGAGGATCGTTATCAGCAGAAAGGATATGCCACGGAAGTGTGCCAGGCAATTTTGGGATACGCGAAGGAACAGTTGGGAATATCCACGGTATGGGCAAGGGTTCAGGAGGATAATCATGCATCCAGAAGCTTCTGCGAGAAGCTGGGATTTCAGAAGGCAGGTGAAAAGGAAGATATAGTCAATTATGTTAAGAAATTGTATTAAATAGCACGAAAATGGACACAAATTGGAGAATAGCTTAGTTGAAAAAAATCGATATTTGTGATAGCATAATATCAAATTGGGAGTTTCTGGCCGTAAAAAGACCGGGTCTACGGAAGGAGAAGAATGGCATGGCTGACACAATTGCCATAGGGATATGCGATGACGATCAATGCTTGTTGGAAGATATAAAGGCGTATTTGCTGGAATATGGAGAACGCGTATCCGAGGCATATGAGATACATACATTTCAAAATGCGGAAGAATTATTTCGTTTTTTTACCAGAAGGCATCAGTTGGACCTGCTGTTCATGGATATCGAGCTGGAGGATGAATCAGGAATCAAAGTAGCAGAAAAGGTAAATAAAGTGGTACCGGATTGTCAGATTACATATTTATCGAATTATCTTCACTATGCCACCGAGGTGTATGATACCAAACACTGTTACTATATTGTGAAAAATGAGTATCAGGAGAAGATTCCAAAAGTAATAGAACGGGTGAGGGAATATCAGAGAAAGACTTTTCTGGCGGTAAAGACAGGAACGGCCAGTCAGATGATCGCCATAAGGGATATTATCTACCTGGAAAGAGAGAAAAAGACGACGCATATCCACTGGATGAAGGGTATTACAGATACCAGAGAAAATCTGGAGGAGTTATTGGCACGAATATCAGCACCTTTCTTTGTTCGCTGCCATAACAGCTATGCTGTGTCGTTACTCCATGTGAAAGTATATAAAAGACAGGAAATACTACTAGATGAAGACGCTACTGTTCCTATTAGCAGAGGTTATATTGTGGAAGTCAAGGATCACTTTATGCAATGGGCGGAAAAGCAGTTGCTATAAAAGTGATGTTCAAGACTGGGGGAATATAGATGCCGGAGATGTTAAAACAGTTCTTACTATTGCTGCTTATGCTTCTTATCACCATATCTAATGAAATGATATTTATCAAGCATTGTCTTACAGTCAAAAAGAGCATGATAAGAATTTTTCTGATTCTGAGTGGTAAGATATTTCTGATTAATGTTATATGGAACATGGGCATCGGAAATATATACAAACAGCAGGAATGGTTTCATAGAATAGATTTATGGGTGACAGTATTGGGAAGCTTTATTTCACTGCTTCTATTGTTAATGGAATTGGAGGAAGATCTGAATAAGGTACTTCTGGTTCTCATGATATCGGATTTCGTTGGTCTGGGGTGTGCAGTATTACCCTATGCTATTGTAGAGAAATTAACGGGTCTGCCTATGATGGATGCCTATAAGAGAGAAGTCGATGGATGGAATCTGCTGATATTTGCCATAGGATTGGGAATGCTGTATCTGGCACATAAGGTGGCACGTCACTTTTACCGGAAAATAAAGGAATACCAGCCACGTCCCAGATGGGTGTGGAGCATTGTCAGTACTACATACCTGTTCGTGGGAATTATGTCTATTTTTCTGGAAGATTATCCGGTTCGGACGAATTATCTCATTTCGGCTGTTCTGGTAAGCTGCAGTTATGCACTGCTGGTGTACTGGATCAACCGTGTCCTGCGGGAACACAAGATACAGTTGGAAAATGAATATCTGCTCCAGCAGAAATATATGCTGGAAGAGCACTATAAGGCACTGCAGGATCAGATCGTCCATACGAGAAGGCTGAGACACGATATGGCAACTCACATGCAGATGGTACAGACCCTGTGGAATCGTATGCAGGAGGGACAGGATACCGCAGAGTACAAACGGCAGGTGGCGATTTATCTCCAGGCTTTGCAGGAGGAATTCCACAAGATGTATACCGTAGATTACTGTGAGAATATGATCGTGGACGCCTTGATCTGCAATGAAGTGAAGAGATGTGAGAGGGAGCAGATCCCTGTGAAGATCAATATGCAGGGGTTCAAAAGCGGGAACATTACAGATATCGATTTATTGAAATTAATTTCCAATTTATTTATCAATGCCATAGAAGCCAGCGAGAAGATAGAGAAGCCTGAAGAACGGGAGATACAGTTCCAGGGCAGTACGATGGCAGGGCAGATCATAATCAGGATTTGCAATCGTTCTCTGCCAGTTGCCATGACAAACGGAAAGTGGATGACCACCAGGCGGGAGGCAGGTCAGGGAATTGGACATTCTATCATCAGGGAAGTGGTGGAGAAATATCAAGGGACCATGAAAAGCAAATATGAAGAGGGGATTTTTGAAGTTATTATAATTTTTTTGTAAATATTTTATTAAAAAAGTGTTGACAGACTAAAAAACCGATGTTAAACTTTGACACATATTAAAGCAAAGGTGCTGGGAAATATCCCGGTGCCTTTTTTGTTTTTCTTTTTTTACATACAGAGCACAGCGGATTGACAGTACAAGCAGGGCATTACATTTATCTGAGGAGGAAAAGTTATGACTGAAGAAATTTTATCTGCGGTAACAAATGAAGTATTCAGCGTCTGGTTTTTAATAGGCGCAGCATTGGTATTCTGGATGCAGGCAGGATTTGCCATGGTGGAGGCAGGCTTCACCAGAGCGAAAAATACAGGTAACATCCTGATGAAGAACCTGATGGATTTCTGTATTGGTACAGTAGTATTTATTCTGATTGGTTTTGGTTTATTATTTGGAGAAGATGTTGTAGGAATTATTGGAAAACCGGGATTTGATATTTTTACCAACTATGCCAATTTTGACTGGTCAAATTTCGTATTTAACTTAGTATTCTGTGCCACCACGGCGACAATCGTATCAGGAGCCATGGCGGAGAGAACCAGATTCATTTCCTATTGTGTATATTCCGGAGTGATCTCAGCAGTGATCTACCCCATCGAGGCACACTGGATCTGGGGAGGCGGTTTCCTGGCACAGATGGGATTCCACGATTTCGCAGGTTCCACAGCAATCCATATGGTGGGGGGTATCTCGGCACTGATCGGTGCAGCGATGTTAGGCCCCCGTATTGGTAAATTCGTAAAAGACAAAGCAGGAAAAATCGTAAAAGTAAATGCATTCCCGGGACATAACCTCCCATTGGGATGTCTCGGATGCTTTATTCTCTGGTTCGGATGGTATGGATTTAACGGAGCGGCTGCCACGAGTGTTCCCCAGTTAGGTTCTATTTTCCTCACCACCACAGTTGCTCCGGCAGTTGCCACCGTGGTATGTATGATTTTCACATGGATCAAATATGGAAAGCCAGATGTATCCATGTGCCTCAATGCTTCTCTGGCAGGTCTGGTAGCCATCACAGCTCCCAGTGATGTGACGGACTGCTTCGGCGCCATTGTCATCGGTGCTGTTGCCGGTGTGCTGGTGGTATTTGGCGTATGGCTGCTGGATAATGTACTTCGTGTGGATGATCCGGTGGGTGCTGTGGCAGTTCATTGCCTGAACGGTATCTGGGGCACCATCGCAGTTGGTCTGTTTGCCACCACATCCGCTCCTGGAAATGATTCTATCGTGGGTCTTTTCTATGGCGGCGGATTCAGACAATTAGTGATCCAGCTGACAGGTTTTGTATGTGTGGCAGGATGGACGGCAGTTACCATTACCATTGCATTTCTGGTGATCAAAGCAACCCTGGGACTGAGAGTCACAGAGGAGGAAGAGATCGTAGGACTTGACAGTATGGAGCATGGTCTTCCAAGTGCTTACTCAGGATTTGCTATTCAGGATATCTCCATGGCAATGGAGACTATGGACGAGAGTGTAGCTCTGGGTGAAGGCACTTATGAAGCAGCTTCCAGGCTGCAGATTGACAAGGCAGTTCCTGTTGTGGCAGAGAGCGGTGATCTGGATGTGAATGGTGTTCCTATTTTCAACACGGGCATGCATAAGATTACCATCATTGCGAAGCTTGCCAGATTTGATACATTGAAGAAAGCCATGAATGATCTTGGCGTGACAGGTATGACGGTCACCCAGGTCATGGGCTGTGGTATCCAGAAAGGTGCCGGAGAATATTACCGTGGCGTTGAGATGGATGCGACCTTGCTTCCTAAGATCAAAGTGGAAGTCATTGTAAGTAAGATTCCGGTGGAGACAGTAGTCGAAGCTGCCAAGAAAGCATTATATACAGGGCACATTGGTGATGGTAAGATCTTCGTATACAACGTATTAAAAGTAGTAAAAGTCCGTACCGGCGAAGAAGATTACAAAGCTTTGCAGGATGTTGAATAAGGCAGTTATCATAGCGTTTACCTAATCCCTTATAGTTTATATAGTAAAACGAACCCCGGAGCATGCTCTGGGGTTTGTTTTGCTTTAATAGGAAATTCCTCTGAAATTTCCTATTAAAGCATCTTCGATACTGCTAAGATCCGTCCAAAGTGTCTATAAAGTAGTGGTAGCACGAGAGTGCCGAAGACACTTTGTACTCATGAATCAGCAAAATGTCTTGATGCCGGACACCACCATATCATTGGCGAGGTGTGCGATTTTATCACTGCTCATGTGGAAGTCACTGGCGACCCACTCGCGCATCATGCCAACACATCCCGAGATAATGAATGAGAAATAGAATTGAAAATTCTCACTGTTGTAATTCATCTTATTCCAACAGTTCAGAATATATTTTTCCACCAGGTCGGTGGCCTTATTCACAAAAGCCATATCCCCGTGAGGACCCAGCAGGGCGGTACATATTTCCCGATTTTCGGATAAAGAGGCAAAGATGTCCGTCAGCACATCCAAAGGTACCGGGAGAGAATCCCCCAGAAAGGTGTGATCCAGAATATCGGTCAGTTCCTGAAAAAATTCGTTCTCCACACTTTCTACCATATGAAAGACATCCTTATAATGCAGATAAAAAGTCCCCCGATTCATATCTGCCAGATCAGTCAATTCCTTCACGGAGATATTTTTGATTTCCTTCGTCTCCATAAGCGTGGTCAGAGCTACTAAGAGCTGTTTCTTGGTCTTTCGCACACGCCTGTCCATTTTTTTTCCCACTTCGTTCATATATTTCTCTCTTTCTTTCCTGTAAAAAGTTCCTAATTATTAAAACTTTATATATTATTTGCGTTGTTAAGCATTTTTACATATAACTGTTCATTAAAAAACAATAATTGGTAAAATTGTCTATTGTACTTCTCGACATTTGTTATTATAATACAGTATAGTTAATTAATCAACAAATGTCAATTAAAATACATGAGTTAATAAATGCACAGAGAAATTATCAAAGACAAAGAATAGAAAATGAGAGGAAGACTTCCATGAAAGACAACAATGAAAACAACATGATGAAGAAAATAGCAACCTTTATCGTAGACAAGAGAAAGGCATTTTTCGTACTATTTATATTAGCGTCGATTTACTGTACCACTTCCATATCAAAGGTAAATGTGATTGACGATCTGAAGGAATACCTGCCGAAGACCACCGAGACGCGTCAAGGTGTGGATATCATGGATGAGCAATTCATTACCATGGGTTCCGGTAAAGTCATGATCACCAACATCACCTATGAGAAAGCCCTGGCATTGTCCAAAGAACTGGCGGACATCAAAGGGGTATCAGAGATAAAGTTCTACGATGCAGATGATGAGGACAATACCTATGAGGATGATGAATTAGAAGATTACTATAAAGATTCAGCGGCGCTGTTCACATTTACCATGGATGAACCGGAGGAGAGTGAACTGAGCCAGCAGGCGATGGCAGAGATTCGTGAGAAGATCGCTGACTATGACAGCTATGTATACTCCACCGTTGATAAAGATGATTCCAAGAGCCTGAAAGAGGATATGAAAGTCATCCTTATTATCGTGGTGATCATCATAACAGCAGTCCTGCTATTTACCTCCACCACCTATATGGAGATCCTGATCTTCATGCTGACCTTCGGTATGGCAGCACTCCTGAACATGGGAACGAACTTCTGGTTCAAGGATATTTCCTTTATTACCAATGCAGTGGGCGTGGTCCTGCAGCTGGCACTGGCAATTGATTATGCCATCATCCTTTTTCACCGTTTTATGGAAGAGAAGGAGCACATGGAGACCAGAGGCGCACTGATCGAGGCATTGTCAAAAGCAATCCCTGAGATATCTTCCAGCAGTCTGACCACCATATCCGGAATGGTCGCATTGATGTTCATGCAGTTCGGAATTGGTATGGATCTGGGACGTGTGCTGACCAAGGCGATTATTTTGAGTATGTTATCCGTATTCTGTTTTATGCCTGCATTGATCATGATGTTCAATAAAGCAATCGATAAGACAAGACATAATAATTTTGTCCCTGATATCACTGCATGGGGTAAATTTGTGGTGAAGACCAGATACATATTCCCGCCCATCTTTATCGTAGTGTTAATATTTGGATGCATCTATGCCAATAAGTGTCCATATATATTCGATAACTCCTCGGTGCAGTCCAGGATTAAAGATGAGTATCTGGCATCCCGTGATCGAATCGCACAGGATTTTGATACCACCAATACACTGGCTATCGTATTGCCGAAAGGAGATTATCAAAAGGAAGCAGAGATCATTTCCGTGGTGGAGAATATCGATGAAGTGGATTCGGTACTGGGTCTTGCCAATATCAAGGTGGGGGATGATGATCAGTATGTGCTCACAGATTCCCTGACCCCAAGACAATTTGCAGAGGTGGCAGATATAGACCTGGATCTTTCCAAACTGCTGTATCAGGCATACGCCATCGATAAGGAAGAATATGGCGCCTTTATGAGCAGCCTGGATGATTATGACATTCCTGTCATTTCTATGATTGATTTTATCCATGAACAGAAGGAAAAAGGCGGTATCCATATAGATGAAGAGAAGTCAAAAGATATCGATGATATGTATCATGATGTGACGGATGCCAGAAAACAGTTGGAGGGCGAGGATTACTCCAGAATCGTCCTGGCAGTGAAAGGACCTGTAGAGGGGGAGGCTACTTTTAAGATCGTAGATCAGTTACATAATATAGCCCAGACATATTATGACCAACCGATCTATGTAGTGGGTGACTCTACCAGTGATTATGATCTGAGTAAATCCTTCTCCAACGATAATACGCTGATCAGTATACTGACTGCATTATTTGTAGGGATTATCCTACTGTTCACGTTCCAGTCGGTAGGACTTCCCTTCATGCTGGTATTGACCATTCAGGGAAGTATCTGGATCACTTTCGCCAGACCGTACCTTATGGGAACTACCATGTATTTCCTCAGTTACCTCGTCGTAAGTTCTATCCAGATGGGTGCCACCATTGACTATGCCATCGTCATTACCAGTCGCTACATGGCACTTCGCAACACGGAGAAGACGAAAAAGGATGCGATTGTCAAGACCCTGAATCAGGCATTTCCTACCATCATTACCTCAGGATCAATCATGACAAGTGCCGGATTTGTCATCGGATATTTGACCAGCAACCCGGTTATTGCATCTCTGGGAACTACTCTGGGAGTGGGTACACTGGTATCTATCATTCTGGTCATGACTGTTCTGCCACAGATCCTGTTTATGGGGGACTTCATTATAGACCGCACTTCTTTCTCCATGAGTAAAGAGGAAGAAAATAACAGTACTATCCAGAGAAGAAGAGATATCGTGCGATTCAATGGACACGTGAAAGGTTACTTCTGCGGAACCATCGATGCGGATGTGACAGGTATTCTCATGGGAGATATGGATCTGACTATGAAAAGTGACACACATGTTATATTAGACCGGAACCGAATACCGGGATCGGTAGAGGAACAGGAGGACGACGACAATGAAAATGAATAAAGCGGAAAAGAGTATGAGTCATAGAACAATCTGTCGTATCCTCGCCATTCTGTTAAGCCTTACTGTGGGAGGAACCACCGTCATCAGTAATCCCATGATGGCATATGCCACAGAAAAATCGGATGAAAAATCAGATGAGAAGGCAGATGGAGCAGCGGATACATCAGAGGAATCCACAGAGCAGGACGACAGTATCACGGAGACGATTCTGATAGAAAACGCCCAGGATCTAAAGACCCTTGCAACCAACAGTGTCAATGATACCTATACCTTACATAAAAAATTTGTGCTGCAGAACGACATTGACCTCAATGGGTCAGGCTTTAAGCCCATCGCTATTTTTGCAGGAGAACTGGATGGCAATGGACATACCATCAAAGGGCTGAGACTGACCAACTATGGGGAGGACAGCGGATTCATCCAGTTCGTGGAGGAGACGGGAAAGATCTATAACCTTACCGTGGCAGGGGAACTGACCCAGACGGAGAAAAAGGAAAATGTAGGTGGAATTGCAGGAACCAACAGAGGACTGATTCAGAGCTGTACTTTTACCGGTAAGATCATTGCCCAGCAGGTGGCAGGGGGAATCGTCGGTCATAACGATACATCCGGTAAGATCATGACATGTAATAATGAGGCAGTGCTCATGGGAACTAAGAGAACCGGTGGAATTGCCGGATTTAATGAAGGGATTATCCAGAACAGTACAAATCAGGGAGATATCAACACAGGAGATGACACCGTCTATGACTATGGAGATGAGGATATTACTGATTTCTCCATACCGGATCTGTCACTGGATAGAGATCAGATCAAAAAAGATCTCCAGGATGTGAAAAAAATTAATTACATCGGGGGAATTGCGGGCGTGTCATCAGGTGTCATATCCGGATGTGAAAATTTCGCAGACATAGGGCATGAGCATATGGGCTATACCATAGGCGGTGTGGCAGGCTACGAGAGAGGAGTTTTAACCAATTGCAATAACTTCGGACGGGTAAAAGGAAGAAAAGATATCGGTGGTATCGTGGGAATTCTGGAGCCATTGGTGGAAGTGAGCTACACGGAGGATACAGCCAATAAGCTGCAGGATGAGATGAGCACCATGCTGAATCTCGTGGATGAACTGTCGGATAAATCTGAGACGGCAGGGGACACTGCAATTGATAATATGGATAATATTCGTGAAAGCTTAAAAGTATATCGTAAGTCTCTTCAAAATTATAAAGATTACTATAAGACCAAGGGAGATGACTTTAGCAATGGTCTGGATGGCAGATCGGATAATATCAGTAATATCATAGATGAATTAAAACTAGATATTCGGGATGATAAAGCGAAGGAAGCATTGGATAAACTTTCTGGTGATGGGAAGAAATTAGCAGTAATTATGGCAAAGATGTCAAAATATCAGGCAACGATCACAGCAGATTTCCTTCAGATCATCATCGGGAAAATATCCGATACAGGAGGACTGCCGCAGTTACCTGCTGAGGCTCCGGCGGATGTGCCCATAACAATCATCATACCGGAGGTTGTAGAGGACGGTACCATTACCGATGACACAGAAAATGGAGCAGGAACCGGAACGGAGAATGGAACCGGAACAGGAAGTGGAACAGAGAGCGGAACAGGATCAGATACCGGAAGTGGAACAGAGAACGGAACGGGAACCGGAACAGGTACTGGAAACGGAACAGAGAACGGAACAGGATCAGGTACTGGAAATGGAACAGAGAACGGAACAGGATCAGGTACTGGAAATGGAACAGAGAACGGAAGTGGAACAGAGAGCGGAACAGGATCAGATACCGGAAGTGGAACAGAGAGCGGAACGGGATCAGGTACTGGAAATGGAACAGAGAACGGAACAGGATCAGATACCGGAAATGGAACAGAGAACGGAACAGGATCAGATACCGGAAGTGGAACAGAGAGCGGAACAGGATCAGATACCGGAAGTGGAACGGAGAATGGAACAGGAAACGGAACTGGAGCAGGATCAGGCAGCGAGGGCGGAACCGATTCTGACTCACAGGATATCGGTGCATCCACTTCTTTTAATACAGGAGCACCTTCAAAATCTGAGGAAGAGTATAAAGCGGAAATACAACAATGCGTAGCAGAAATCACAAAGCTCAATGCAGAGATGGAAGCAGTGATAAAGGATATGGAGGCACAGGGCGACAAAATCGATAAAGTCATGAAAGACTTTCATGATGATAAATATGAGTTCCTGAATCACATGGAGGATCTGAAAGGTCAGATGAAAGAGCTGAAATCCTTTGTCAGATACCACAGAGACCGCCTGAAAGATGATCTGGACAACATGGACACAGACTTGTCTGCACAGGGAGATTACATCTCCGGTTCCTTCGACAAATTATCGGAGGATCTGAAAAATTCCCGATCAGATATCAGAGGGGAGATGGATCAGATTCAGGCACAGCTCCATCTGATCAATGATACCATGTCGGACGGCATCGATGAGCTCAATAGGAAGTTAAATAAAGACTGGGACGAAGAGGATCTGGTGGAAGATCTGTCAGATACAGATGACACGAATCCCACCACGGGAAAAGTAATGCAGTGCCGCAATGAAGGTGAGGTCAGTGCAGATATTAATGGCGGTGGTATTGCGGGTTCCATGATGGTGGTGACGGATGCGGAGTCAGAGTTTGACGTGGTGAAGTTAGGTGACAGAAGCCTGGACAGTGATAAAAAGGAGACAGCCATCATCAGGGAGTGCAAGAATCTCAGTGATGTGGTGGTGAGAAATGATTATGCAGGAGGTATCGTAGGACGCTCTGACGTGGGAGCGGTCATCGCATCCGCCAACTACGGAAACGTGGAGACCACCGATGGAGATTACACTGGTGGAATCGCAGGCAAGAGTAAATTTATGATTCGTGACAGCTATGCGCTCTGTGATATCACAGGAAATAATTACTGTGGCGGTATTGCAGGCTATGGTAAACATCTGAAAAATAATACTGCAATGGCTGGAGTTCGGAATGCGGAGGGAGACAGTAAAGGTATCATAGCCGGTAAAGCGGAGGATGATGGAGAGATCTCGGGGAACTATTTTGTCAATGAAGGGGTCGGAGCTGTGAACAATCTCAGCTATGAGAAGGAAGCGACAGCACTCACCTATGACCAGTTGACTGCTATGCCGGAGATTCCTATGGAATTCTATAATTTCCAGATCAAATTCGTGGTGGATAATAAAGTCATTAAAAAGCTGACCTGCAAGTATGGGGATCAGATCAAACCGGAAGACTACCCGGAATTACCTACCGTTGATGGAAAAGCGGGATATTGGGAAAACGTGGATCTTAGAAGCATTAACAGAAATAAAACGATACATGGCATCTATGATACCTGGACAACGACGATCTCATCAGATGAAAAGATCCCTGTGTTACTGTTATCGGGTGATTTCTATAAGGATACGGTATTACGGTATAACAAAGAACAGAATCCTACAGCGGCACTTTCAGGATATAAGATCCGGGATGTCTACACCTACTCCATCGCCTCCCAGAATACCATTCCTGTGGGAGCCGTGAAGGTGAGAGTGCTGGCGGATGATTATGGAAAAGATGTCGCAATTGCAGTATATCAGGGAGATCAATATGTCCCGGTGGCAACACAGAGAGATGGCAGATATCTGGTATTTGTTATGAATGGATCAGGAAAATTTGCAGTAATTACAAAAGATCACATCATAAGAAATGTAGCAGTGGTGGCAGTGATTGTCATTGTGATTCTGGCAGCAGGCATTCGCTATATGAAAAAGAAAAAGAGAATTGGCGAAAAACAATGTGAATTGGAAGAAATAGAAGATAGGGAGGACACAAAACAAAACCAGTAGGCAGTATATATGTGGAGCATTCACATATAAATACAATTTTTCTAAATATTAGTATTTTATCGCAAAATTGGATGGAAATTAAGGAATATTTAAGATATAATAACGAAGATAGACATCTTATGATCAAGGAGGATAATATACTAGTATGAAGAAGAAACTAACAGCAATGGTATCTGCCCTTATTTTAACGGTGGCACTGGCCCTGTCAGGACTGGTGACACCAACGGCAGGTACAGCAGAGGCAGCAGGCTATGGCGCATCCATTGTGCAATGTACAATCTCTGGAAGTAATGTGGCAGTTGTAGCCAGTGCGTCCAGTGTCCCAGCCAGTGACGACGGACTGTTCTACCTGGTGCAGGTTCCGTTATATGCAGCAGGATTGAATGGCAATGTGGTGGCTCAGGCACCAGCGGGAGCCCAGGCAGCATTTTCTGTTCCTTTGAATAAAGGACAGGCGAATTCTGCATTATTATCAAGATTTGTAGTGGCAGTAAAGCAGGGTGGACAGTTAGTACAGGCAAGTGAGGGCTGCTATGTGACCAATCCGGAAGCGTGCGCAAGCCACACAACAGGACGTACTGTTACAGGTAAAAAGGGATTATGTGTTGATCCCAACAAGATCCAGGGTGGAGAATTGGCTGATCTTGGTATCAAACAGGCAATCTACAACATTCCATTGGCAAATATCTGTGGACCAACCACCAATGGAAGCTATCCTACCATCAACTATTCCTACAATGGTAAAAACTATCAGTTCAACGGTCTCTGCGTGGCAGAGTACGATCTGGTATTTAAGACATTGACCAACAAAGGGATCGCAACAACAGCAGTATTATTAGGCAACTATACAGCAGCTTATGCAGATATCATTCATCCGTTGGCAAGAGACGGCTCAGTCTGTCCTTACTATGCATTCAACACAGCAGAGCAGGCGGGTGCAGAGCATCTGGCAGCCATCGGGTCTTTCCTGGCACAGAGATATTCCAACACAGGTCACGGTAAAGTAGACAACTGGGTCATCGGAAATGAAGTCACAGCCAGAACCCAATGGAACTACATCGCCATCGGTGATCTGAATACATACGCAGCAGAATATGCAAAAGCAGTTCGCCTTTTCTATAACTCCATCAAGAGCGAAAACGGACAGGCAAATATCTATGTATCCATTGACCAGCAGTGGGATCGCAACAGAAATGATCCGGGGAACTTTGACGGCAGAGACCTTTTAACAGCATTTAATGCCAGCATGTCATCACAGGGCAATATCGACTGGGGCGTAGCTTGTCATCCCCATCCGGTACCATTGACCAATGCGGCATTCTGGGCAAATAATGCATACTATAAGAATCTCGTAAAACATTCCACGAATTCCCCATTCCTTACCATGGAGAACATGGAAGTGCTGACAGACTTTTTATGCCAGCCAGCCATGGTGTCCCCTTATGGTCAGGTGCGTTCCGTTATCTGTAGTGAAGTTGGTTACCCGGCAGCACAGGGCGAGCAGGCACAGGCAGCCGCTGTAGTATTTGGTTACACAGCCGCAGCCAGCAATCAGCACATTGATGCATTCCTGCTTACCAGACAGACAGATACACCGGCTGAGATCGCACAGGGATTACCACACGGTCTTGATGACATGAGTGGAAACCACCGTCTCGCATACGAGTATTATAAAAATGCAGATGGTCCAAATGCAGCCGCCTATGTAGGTAATGCAAGTACTATTATGGGCTACAATATCCTGGGAGCCATTCAGGCGAGATAAAAATAGTAAATAAGGTAACTGGTAACTATTCAGAACCCCATGCACAAAATCGCTTCTTCGAAGCTTTCCTTTTGTTTATGTGGTTACTTCGCCAAATAAATTCACAAAAATCAGCTCACTCATGCAAGCATGATTCGCATTTTTTTATGAATTTGCCTGGCTCTGAATAGTTACTGGATAAAAATGTGATCTGCGGTATTCTGATTTGAAAAAGTCAGGAAATACCGCAGATTTTGATTTGCGCGAGCAATGAGGAGCGTATCGTGCCTACACGAATATTTGACGAATGCCGCGACAACTTAAGAAACTCGCATAGCGCGTTTCTCATATCTTAATAGGAGATTCCAGGATACATTAACCGATGATTGCATTTTTCACAGAGAATGGGGTATAATAGAGATGCCATCATATTAAGGGTAATGTGAGCAATATAAACAATTAAAATGATGGTTTATTAAAACGCAACGTATATGATCTCGTGAGAAAGGGAAGGTTATTATCATGAATCAAAAAAAATACATGACTCCGGAATATACAACAGGTGAAGATATCAAGGAAGTTCGCAAGCTTCTGGGACTGACCCAGAAAGAGTTCGCACTGTTCATTAACAGTTCGAAACCTACGGTGGAACGGTGGGAAGTGAGTAAGCAGCCCATCAAAGGTCCCGTCGTGCTCCTGCTGGAATGCCTGAGAAAGCATCCGGAGCTACTGCAGGAGCTGATGGTTCCAGAGAAAGTATTTCCCGTTCGCATGTGGTATATGCATGATGACATACCCTGTACATTGATCGATATTGATGAGGCGAAAAAGCAGATTCACATTAAAAATTATACGGAACACGTGATGTTCCGTGCTTTTGGAAAAGAAGAAAATCCAGATTTTGCCATGTATGAAGAATTTTTGAAATCAAGATGTTTTCCGGAAAGCAGGGATAAGATGAAACTGCTGCTGCGGGAGCTTGATCTGCCTTTCTATGATCCATTTCTCATTATCGAGAAGACGGAGGGACGCATGGCGGAGGATGATTTCTGGATTCGTATAGAGAGATGAGTACATGTCGGGGGGTGATGGCGTGATCGAGGTATTTGAACAGGATGCGAAGACCAATATTGTACAGTCTTCCAAGGGAAATCAGTTAAAGTGGAAAAATGAAGATACCTGGTATAAGGCGGATTATCTGGGATATGAGGGGCTGGCAGAATACCTGGTATCTGCCCTGCTGGAGAAATCCACGCTGGACAAATCAGAATATGTAATCTACGATCTGGAGAAAATCAAGTATAAAAAGACAATCTATAATGGCTGCAAAAGTGAAAATTTTCTGGAGGATGGATGGCAGATCATTACCCTGGAGCGACTATTCAAAAGCTTTTTTGACGAAAGTCTGAACAAATGTATCTATCAGATTACTGACAATGGGGAGAGATTACATTTTCTGGTAAATCAGGTGGAACGGATTACAGGGCTTACAAAGTTCGGTATCTATATGAACAAATTGTTCACCATCGATGCCCTGTTTCTCAATGAGGATCGACACACCCATAATATCGCAGTTCTCATGAATCAGAAGGGAGACTTTGATTATTGCCCCATATTTGACCAGGGGGCAGGATTACTATCGGACACAAAGATGGACTATCCCCTGGGGGGAGAGCTCTATGAACTCATCGATAGCTGCAAGCCAAAGACGATTTGTCAGGATTTTCAGGAGCAGTTGGAGGTTTCGGAGCAGTTGTTCGGGTGCAACCTAAAGTTTTTCTTTACAGGAAAAGATGTGAAAGTACTTTTGGACAAGGCCGATCATTACACGGAAAGAGAGAGAAACAGAGTGGAAGAATTACTCCATGAACAGATGAGAAAATATCCATATTTATTTATGGAAGTGCTAAAATCTTAGGTGTAGGTGTAGGTGTAGGTGTAGGTGTAGGTGTAGGTGTAGGTGTAGGTGTAGGTGTAGGTGTAGGTGTAGGTGTAGACAGGATAGAAAAGTGCAGGAGCGTGCAGATGGGAAAGGTCTTGGATGAAGATTTGATCTATGAGGTTTTGTCGGTGGTGGAGGAGATACCCCGGGGAAGGGTGGCTACTTATGGGCAGATCGCCAGATTGATCGGAAGAGAGAAAAATGCCCGGCTGGTAGGGAAAGTATTGAGCCAGGCGGAATATTATGGTAAGTATCCCTGCCATCGGGTGGTGAATCATGCGGGACGTCTGGTACCGGGATGGCAGGAGCAGAAATATCTGCTGCTCCAGGAGGATGTCTCCTTTCGGGACGATAATCATGTGGATCTGAAAAAATTTATATGGGATTGTTAGAGATATGGAATGCCTGTCCACTTGATCAAGCATCCTTGGTATCACAAGAGTGTTGAAGACACTCTGTTCTTTGTATTGAAAATTCATGTTTTATTATTGACGGCATTAATCATATTAGCTACACTAAATATAGGAAGGACAGACCCGGTGGAAGAAAGAGAACACAGTGATGCCCTATGGGAAATGGAGAGAAAAAAGGAGACAGCAATGCACAATAAACCTCAGCATAAGAATAAAAGAACAATCATACATAGATTACAGAAAATAGCGTGTTTTCTTTTCCTCATAGGAATGTTGAATCCCATGAAGGTGAAGGCGGAGACAGTAGGTCTTCCTATCTATATCGAGACCACACAGGCACATGTGGTCTATGTGGGTCCATCTACAGAATATGCGCCCATGGGAATCCTGGAAAAGGATACCATAGCCATCGTCTATGCGCTGACAGATAATTACTGGTATCAGATCTATTATAAGGGAAATGTGGGATATATTTCTCATGACAATGTGAGATTATATAACGGCGGTGATGGAAGCGTTACCGGTACAAAACTGAATCTTCAGGGAAAGCAGGTCATCATGAATATGCTGGGGGACAGTGTGACGGCAGGAGAAAAGTTAAGTTCACAGAGTCAGACCTATGCGGCACTTCTTGGCAATAAAATGGGAGCGACCGTCCGCAATTATGGACTGGGCGGCTCAGCGGTGGCAGGAAATCATCCCGATCGATTCCTGGATCGCTATGTTGCCATGGATCCTAATGCCAACGTGATTTTCGTGTTCGGCGGTACCAATGACTGGGGATTTGACACAGCCCTTGGCACTTTCGGAGATCGCCATCAGGAAACATTTTACGGTGGATTGAATCAGCTCATGTGCGGTCTGCAGCAGATGTACCCTTCGGCGGATATTGTATTTCTAACACCTCTCAGGCGGGAAAATGACGGCAAAAAGAATGCTTATGGAAATACACTGAATCAATATGCTCAGGCGGTAATAGATATGGCAGGTTTTTATAATTTCCGTGTGCTGGATCTGTATACGCCGGCAAACCTTAATTTTGCCAGCCAGAAATCAGTATATATGAAGGACGGTATCCATCCATCCGCACGGGCTCACAGCATTTTGGCGGATTACATTTATCAGCAGTTGGTAACAGGAGCATAATTGGATCAGCGCTGCGCATCTGTCAGCTTCAGATACTCACAGTGAGTCATAACAGACCAGCCGTGAAGGTGGTTATGCTGAAAGGAGCAAGTATGGAAAATAATAAACGGAAGAGTCTGAAATTTATATTTTTAAGGATGACAATATTTCCTATATTAATACTGGGAATTCTCATTGTAATATTCAGTTCGGGAACTTTTACCAAATCCATGCAGACAGAAGTGCGTAGTGGGCTGAAAAATCTGGCAATATCGGTGCTAAATACATATGATGTAGCGTATCCTGGAGATTATGCCTTGCAGTTACAGGGAGAAAAAGCATTACAGTTGATCAAAGGAAATCAGGTCATCAGTGGAAAATATGATATTATAGACAAAATCAAAAAAGAAACGGGGATAGACATTACTATTTTTTATCAGGACACCCGTGTCCTGACCACCATTGAAGATGAAGATGGAACCCGGATTATTGCTACGGCTGCACATCCCATGATATTAAGAGAAGTCTATGATCAGAAACAGGAAAAATTTTACAACAATGCGTCCATAGGAAGCGATGAATATTTTGCATACTATGCACCTTTGTACAATGAAGATGGAACTTGTGTCGGCATGATCGCAGCGGCAAAGCCTGCGGATAATGTCAATGCCATGATTCACAGATCCGTGTATCTGATCTTTGTGCTGGCTGTGGCAGCCATGGTACTCACCAGTTTAGTCAGCATCGGATTTACCCGGAGAATCGTAGATATCATCCAGGAAATCAAAAGTTTCCTGAGCAGTGTGGAGAAGGGAAATCTCACTTCGAAGCTGGATGATAAGGTACTGAACAGACCGGACGAGTTTGGCGAGATGGGACGTTCTATCCTGCATATGCAGAAAGCACTGCGTATTTTGATAGAGCAGGATGCATTGACCAAGCTCTACAATCGCAGAAGCGGTGAACGTAAGACGAAAGCAATCTATGAGCGGGCAAAGAAAACAGGTGCACCTTTCTCCGTATCCATTGGAGATATCGACTTTTTCAAAAAAGTCAATGATACCTATGGACATGAAGCAGGAGATGCTATTCTAAAAAGCGTTGCAAAGATTCTGAATCAGAATATGGTGGGACGTGGATTTGCAGCCAGATGGGGCGGCGAAGAATTCTTATTAGTATATGAAAATGCTACGCAGAAGGTAGCGGCAGAAGCGCTGAATGATATTCTGGGGCATATACGCTCCACCGAAGTGGATTATCAGGATCAGAAAATCAAGGTCACCATGACCTTCGGTGTGGTGGAGGGCGATTGTAACAAAGAGATCAATGTGATCCTGAAGGAAGCCGATGACAAACTCTATGCCGGAAAATCCAGCGGACGAAACTGTGTGATGGATTAGCAGAATTCAAATTCGTACAAATGAAAATAAATAAAGAATGTAGATCAGCCATCAGGAAAATAACGATACCGCTGATATCAATTCTTCCAAAAGTGATGAGACAGGGTAAAATGTAAAATCCAGGAATCAATTAGGTACCAGAAATGTAAAAAGATAAAGCCATTGGTAGTCGCATGGAGGAAAGTTGTGATAAGATAGGGATGTTTGAAAGGAAGAGATCCTTATCTTTTACTAATTGATAAGGAGAGTCTGCTCAGGATGTAATTAGTATAGGTAATATTGAAAGGATAAGAAAAATGATTAAATTAATAGCCAGTGATATCGATGGAACCTTGGTTCCGGACGGATCAGGAGAGATCAATGCAGAGATTTATGATGTGATACGCAAGCTGCGGGAAAAAGGAGTGGTGTTCACAGCAGCCAGTGGAAGACAGTTCAGTAGCATCGAGCATTTGTTTCATCCCATAGCAAAGGAAATCTACTATATTACAGATGGCGGAGCTGTTCTGCGGGATTACGATACCATCTACAGTGTGTCTACCATAGATACAGACATGGCAAGAGAAATGGCAGAGGAGATCATTGCCATACCGGAGTGCGAGGTGACGCTGTGTGGAGAGAAATTCACTTATGTATTGGATAAAGAGACAGAGATGGCACACTGGCTCAGTGATTCCTATCATTTTAAAGTGCGGGAGATTGCCAGTATCTATGAGACACCGGAGGACGATCCACTGATAAAAGTATCCCTGTATCACAAGACCGCCGCGGAAGAGAAGGCGGCACCTCACTTCATTCCAAAATGGCAGGATAAACTGCAGATGAGCTGCGCCGGCGTCATGTGGATCGACTGTATCCATAAACATGCAAGCAAAGGTGCAAAACTGAAAGAATTGCAGAAAAAATTGGGGATAACGCCGGAGGAAACCATGGTATTTGGGGATAACATCAACGATTTGGAAATGATGGAGTCAGCCGGATATAGTGTGGCGATTGGTAATGCAAGACCGGAGGTCAAAGCAAAGGCAAACTTTATCGCAGATAGGAATGTGAATGATGGCGTATTAAAAGTGCTGAAAAAACTTCTGCTGACATTGTGAAATTAGCTGGGCATCATTTCTCATGTGCCGAGACGCTTGCCCGCCGACACATGGAACCGGATACCTGTATTTGTGAAATTTCTGTGATGAGGTTCAGAAATTTTCCAGGGTGTCCGAAAATATAAATAGAAGTGCAGCTAGGGAGAGCGCAGGAAAATCGATGGAACGATTAACTTCTGGAAAGGAGAGAAACCATGGAAATATCAGGATTAAGTCCCTTTAATCTCTATCTGCAACAGACCTATGGGAGTTTGGCGGCAAGTACGGATGGTGATCTGGATTTTGCGAAGATTGCAGCGCTCGACCCGGTGGAGGACGTGGATGTACAAAATACCAACGGGAGAAATACTTCGAATATCTCTGCGATGGATGCTTTCAATGCCTCAAAGGCCGGAAGCTTTATGGACATCCTGGCACAGATGTTGGATGCCAGTCAGGTGCAGGGTACAGAGAACACTTCGACGACAGACGCTGTAGTACCGGAACAGGATGATGAGCCGGTTCCTATCGAGGCGACGGAAGGATCAGCAGGAAGTGCGGCAGCCAGTGACAACGAAGAGTCAGACAGTTCGGAAGTGACCACACAGATCGTGCTCAATCCAGATGGAAGCAGACAGTTGGAGATCACCACAAAGGTGGGAAATACTGAGATGGTGACTGCCATACAATTGTCCAAAAAAGGTGAAGTTCCCACAGAATTTCAGAGTGCGAAAGCCATGAATGCATATGAATCGAACTTCATGTATGCCACGGCATAAGGACGGAAAAAGAATAACAGCATCATAAGAAGAATAGAAAGACCATATGATACAGGGCGTTTTCACAGGAAGAGGGGAGCGTTTTGTATGCATATGGTCTTTTTCTGAATAGTTACGAATTAAAATAGAAAAAGTGCAAGGATTCCAAAAAAAATAACATGGGAATTGCATCTAAAATGCTTTATGATGGAAAGTGGGTAACTGACAATCAAAGTGTTTCTGGGGGAGGAATGAGATGTATCATATTTTGCTGGTGGATGATGAAAAAAATGAGCGGGACGGAATGAAATTCCTAATCGAGAAGTATAAACTGCCAATGACTGTTGCGGAGGCACAGAACGGAAAAGTAGCTCTGGAATATGTGAAATCCCATCATGTGGATATTCTCTTCACGGATGTGAAGATGCCATTTATGGATGGACTTGAGCTTGCCAAGGAAGTGAACGAATATGACAGTAACGTGGTAATTATCATTTTCAGTGCATACAGTGAGTTTGAATATGCCCAAAAAGCCTGTGATGCCAATGCGGTGAATTATCTTCTAAAGCCAATAGAGCTGGATGAATTTGAAGCAGTCATGAAGAAAGCCATGGACAGGTGTGCGGAGCACGAGCAGCAGATGACAGAGCGGAGGGCACTTCTGGGAGCGGACAAAAAATTGTTGCTTTATCGTATGGTAAGTGCAAAGGAATTTGATACAGGCATGATGGAGCGACTTCGCAATTATAACATTGATCTTTCGGGGAAATATATGCTCTTTATCAGTATAGAGACAAAGAATAATTATTTTGAAACACAGGAAGAGGCCTTTGAAGGTATCTTGCCAAAGTATATGAATATTCATTACGAAAAGATAAACCTATATCCAAATCTTACCTATCTCTTCCTATACTATGCCAGAATCGATGACGGAGAGATTGAGAAGATGGTGAAGCGTATTTATCTGGATATGACAAGGCTGAGTGAGGAACGGATCTCTATTATCGTTGGGGATAAATTTACCGGAACGGAGTTGATCGGTGAGAAGCTGGAGCAGCTGGAGGAACTGCGTGAGGATACGTTCAGCTATTTTGCAGGTATCATCTACTCTTCGGAACTGGGTGTTGACAGCCATAGTAAGACGGAGGAGGCATTGCAGATCAGGGACTCTATTATGCGATGTCTGGAGGATAAGAATCTGCCTGCCATGCGGGAACAGCTGGATATTTATTTCAACCGACTGGAGAGAGACAGAGCCATCAGTGCTTTCTATACCAAATATATTTTACTGGATATTGTGAAGGCATTATATATGACTTTTGACATTTATAATGAAAATGTAGTCTTTACCACCACGGACAAGATCATGAAAAGTGCCAACCTGGAAGAGATTCGACAGGTCCTCGCAGATGCATTGGCGGAGGCGGAAAAGATCAGTGCCAACATAGGCGAGTCGGACGGATCGGCGGTGGCGAAAGTGAAGAAAATGATTGGAAATGAATACGCAAAAGATCTGAGCCTGGATGATCTGGCGGAGCGGGTGGGACTGACACCTGCATATTTGAGCTATATTTTTAAACAGGAGACAGGGAATAATCTTGTGAAGTATCTCACCTGTTACCGGATGGAGAAAGCTAAGGCCATGCTGGAGAAGGGGGACAGGAAGATCATAGATGTGGGAAAAGCCTGTGGTTACATGAATCAGCCATATTTTAACAGACTTTTTAAGAATATGTATGGAGTCACACCGAAGCAGTACAAGGAGAACGTGGGCAAAGGTATGGGGGACAGCGAATGAACTGTAAATTAGGGTGTGAGTCGTGAAGGAGAAAAAGTTGAGAAAACTATGGAAATGGTTTACAGGAAAAGCGTCCATCAGGAAAAAACTGGTCATTAGCTTTACCATACTGATCCTGATTCCGGTGATGGTATTGGGAACATATGCCTTTATGGTTGCCAATCATAACCTCATGAGACAGACGGAAGAGACCATGGAAAATAATCTCTCCAGACTGGAAATTGAGATGGATGCATCTTTTCAAAGGGAGAATGATTTCATGAAATATCTGGCATACAATCTGGAATTTCGCAATACCCTGGAGAATAATGCCTATAATAATGCCGCCATTGCCCAGACGCTGAATAAAACAGTTGAGCCGGTCTTCTGGTATTTTATCACCAGTGATCTGAATATCAAAGGCATTGAGATCATCACACCGCTGGTACATGATGACGTGGGTTCCTTTCTGAAATCTGCCAGCCATTATGAACAGGAACTGTGGTATCGGGCTCATCAGACAAACTTCAATACAGTGTGGTCTGTGGAGGATGGAAGACTCTACGCCACCAGGACGATTCTGGATACTGCCACCACCAGCAAGCCCATCGGGGTGATGCGAACAGAATTTTATATGAATCGCATGATACAACCCATTAGCAGTATGGAGTATCTGGATAATGGTATCGTGGTATTGGATGATGCAGGGAATAAACTGTATGTGAAGGATATGCAGGATGCGGAGAAACAGATGGAAATAGAATCTCGGATTCATGCAGACCAGACGGGAAATAGGCAGGATCGTCAATTACTGAATGAGGTGAATCAATCCTATCTGTTGAAATCTGTTAAAATTCAGAATGTGAACTGGACAGTGTGCTACTTCGTGGATCGGGAGATGATTTCTGATCAGGTGTCCTCCATTCTGACCTCCACGCTGCTTCTTGTATTCATCTGTCTTGTGGTGATCTTTATCTTTGTGGGATTATTTTCCACCACCCTCAGCAGGCGTATCATGCTCCTGAAAGGCAAGTCGGAGGAGATTGCGGCAGGAGATCTGGAGAACCCGTATTATACGGAGGATACGGACGAGATCGGCGTGGTGACCAATGCCATGGCACAGATGACGGAGCGTCTGAATGAGACCATCAATAAGGTCTACAAGATAGAAATAGAAAAAAAGGCGACGGAGCTGAAAGCATTGCAGGCGCAGATCAATCCCCACTTTCTCTATAACTGCCTGTCCTCCATTAAGTGGAAGGCACTTCGCAAGGGGGATGATGAGATTGCAGACATCACCGGTCTGATTGCAAAGTTCTATCGCACGGCTCTAAATAATGGACAACAGATCACCACCGTTCGAAATGAACTGGAGAATATCCGCTCCTATGTGGATATACAGCGCGCCACCCATGACAATGATTTCCAGGTGGAGTACCGCATCAGTGAGGAGGGATTGGAATGTAAGATGCTGAACTTCCTGCTACAGCCCATTGTGGAAAATGCCATCAAGCATGGAATTGATTATATGGAGGAAGGACATCAGAAGGGTCTGGTCATTGTGGAACATTATGTGGAAGGGGATTTTCTGATCTTCCACATTTATAATAATGGACCGGAATTAAATATGGATACACTGGAGGAAGTTCTCTCCGCACCTGCAAAAGGCTATGGAATCTTCAACATCCGGGAGCGGATCGCCATGTATTATGGAGGATCCTGTGCACTTTCCGCCAGTATCACACCGGAAAAGTATACTTGCTTTACGGTGAAGATATATAAGAAAATATTCGAAGAAGCGATTTTGCGCATGAGGTACTGAATAGTTACGGAAAGATAAAAAATGCAAGTTTTCCATAAATTGTGTTATATCTTTGGAATTTTAGTTCCGTTAAGATAAGAGTATAGAAACGACACAAAGTGTCAGGCACAGATAACAGAATCTGTGAAATGAGAAGGAGGATACTCTTATATGAAAAAGAAAGTATTGGGTTTGGTATTAAGCACCACAATGATCGCAGGTCTTTTGACAGGCTGTGGCAGTAAAGCATCTACCACAACAGAAGCAACAACGGACGCTGCCGCTGCAACAGAGACAGAGAGCACTGAGGAAGCCAGTGAAACCGGAGACAAGGCTACGGTACGTATGACTTATTGGAACAGTGAAGACACGATGTCTGCAATGTTGGATTATCTCAAAGAAGCAGTGCCGGATGTAAACGTTGAATTTCAGTTCATTGATAATTCCAATTACGATACCATCGTTGATACACAGTTATCAGCGGGTGAGGGACCGGACATCATCTGTGAATCCCCGGCCTCTTCATTGAAACATGCAAAACTTGGCTATCTGGCAGATCTGGATGAACTCTCCACCGGATATTCCAATGCAGGTACAAGTGTGTATACCTATGATGAAAAAGTGTATGCACTTCCGGGAATCAGCTGGTTTGAAGGAATCTGGTACAATAAAGATGTATTTGAGGAAAATAATATTGCATTGCCAAAGACATTTGATGAGTACATTGCAGTGTGCAAACAGTTCCAGGATCTGGGCATCACACCGCTGGCAGCAGGTCTGAAATCATGGGAACCAATGCTGAAGAACTCCATGGCGTTCGTGACAGCGGATTACCTTTCCACGGCGGAGGGCAAGAACTTTGGCGGTGATTATCGCGAAGGAAATGCAAAGATGGATGGCACATGGAACTCCTATCTTGAAAAGTGGTCAGAGATGATTACGTCAGGGGTATACACCACAGATATGACAGGTATTGATCATGATCAGGCACTGGAGCAGTTTGCTGCAGGTGATGCGGCAATGTTCTGTTCCGGCCCATGGGATCTGGATGCGATCCTGGAGAAGAATCCGGACTTAAATATTGATATGATGCCATTCTATGGAACACAGGAAAGCGATGGCTGGCTCATCGGAGGACCCGGATGTGGATTTGCAGTAAATGAAGCTTCTGCCAATAAAGAGGCAGCGATGAAAGTTCTTGCAGCGATCTCCACAGTGGAGGGACAGTCTTCTCTTTGGGAGAATAACCAGGGTGGATCTTCCTACTTTAACGGTGCCGCATTTGATCTCCCGGAAGCGTATGATGGCGTATCAGGAACACTTGCAGCAGGAAATGTGTACTGTCCATGGAATGAATGGGGTGCCGCAGCAGGGGTACATGAGACCTATGGTACAGAGATGCAGAACTACTTATTAGGAACACAGGATCTTTCCGCAACATTACAGAATGTAGACGCAGCAACAGAAGAATTACTTTCTAAATAAGGAACTACAGATGGAGCCCCAATAGGACCAAAATATCTTTTGGGGCTCTCTTTTTGCCTAAAATCGGAGAAAATCATGAAAACATTACATAGAAAAAAACGTGAGGCTGGGACATTGGGACATTATTTTATCCTGTTTCTGCTCCCCGCACTTCTTATATATATCCTTTTTAGTATCACACCATTTCTATATACAGTATATTACAGCTTTACAGATTATACGGACATGAATCCCATCAATCTCAGCTTTGTGGGACTGACAAATTATTTAAAAGTATTTCAGACCCCTATCATGACCATGGCCATCAGGAACTCTGTAATCTATGCCATCACATTGACATTCTTCCAGACCGTTCTGGCACTTCCTCTGGCAGTGGTACTGAATAAAAAGCTTCGTTCCCGGAATTTGCTTCGTGCAGTATTTTTCTTTCCGGCAGTGTTCAGCTCCCTGATCATAGGATATTTATGGAATTTCGTCATGTCATCCTCAGATTATGGTCTGATCAATAATATGTTACACAGTCTTGGTCTGGATACCTTCAACTTTTTTACGGCGAACCGTGCACTTTTCTCTGTAATATTCACACAGATCTGGCAGTGGACCGGCTGGGCGATGGTCATTTACCTGGCAAACCTCCAGAGTATCTCACAGGATCTCTATGAGGCCTGTAACATTGACGGCGCTACAGGACTGCAGCGATTTTTCTATGTGACGCTGCCATTGATGTGTCCATCCGTGAAGATCATCGTGGTCACAGGACTGATCGGCGGTATGAAAGTCTACGATATTATTTATTCCATGACAAGCGGGGGACCAGGAAATGCAACCCAGACGGTCATGACCGTTATGATGAAAAAAGGTATTTCTGACGGCTTCTATTCAACAGGCGCAGCCTTCGGCGTATGCTTCTTTATCATCGTACTGGTAATCAGCGGCATTGTGACAAAATTGATGGGCAAATGGAGTGAGGCGATTGGCTAGTACATCGTTTATTAAATACCCATCACACATACTCGTCTAAATTTCACAAATAATATATGGTCTTAGAGAAAGGCTTGGTTTATAAATGGAGAAAATAAAAAAAATGAAAAAAAATATGCTGGCACCGAGAGCGGTTACAGTCAGGGAACGCAGAAGCCTGGCAGCTACAGAGATCATTATGATCCTGCTGGCTATGGTATGGTTCATTCCCATCTATTATCTGATCGTAACGACATTCAAGAATCCACAGGAGGCGACCCTGGGACCGCTGTCACTTCCCAAAGTATGGGTGTTCCAGAATTATATAGAAGCATGGAAGAATATGCAGTTTCCAAGAGCATTTGGCAATACATTTCTGATCACAGCATGTTCCGTGTTGCTGATCATTATATTTGGATCGATGGCTGGCTATGCACTTGCCAGGACAAAGACCAAATGGGGCAATCGTTTCTTCCTGTTTTTCCTGGCTGGGTTAGTGGTACCTTTCCAGATGAATATCGTCAGTCTGTATAAGATCGTAAAAAGTTTTCACTTAATGAATACGCTGCTGGCAGTGATTCTGGTGGATGTGGCGGTAAATACGCCCCAGGCGATTTTCCTCTTTAAGGAATTTATCGAATCCACCATACCCAGGGAATTGGAGGAGGCGGCAGAGATAGATGGATGTACTATTTTCCAGAAATTTTTCATCATCGTGCAGCCACTTTTGAAACCGGTCATCTCCACGGTGGTGATCATTGTCACACTGAATGTATGGAATGAATTTATGACACCACTGTTATTCTTACAGAGCAGAGAAAGAGATGTTATCCTGCAGGAAGTTTCCCGTAATATCGGTCAGTTCTCCACAGACTGGACAGCACTCTTCCCCATGCTGATGCTGGGCGTGGCACCGCTGATGATCTTCTATGTGTTCATGCAGAAGTACATTATCGCAGGTGTGGCAGCGGGGGCTGTGAAAGGATAATACAGGATGGCTGACATATAGCATCAGCACATTTGTCAAAGACAAATTTAGGATGTGCTGATGTTCCAAAGAAAGGGAATCAGATATGAAAACTTCGTTTGAAAAAAGATACAGGAATATGATGATCCTGGTACCCCATCAGGATGATGAAGTATTGCTCACAGCAGGACTGATCAAATCCTGCTGTGACGCTGGCATCCAGGTCCGTGTAGTGATGGTCACCAATGGGGATTATGGATGCAGTGATTTTACCATTGGAAGAGCCAGACTACAGGAAACCTTACAGGGAATGGAGACTTTGGGGCTGTCAGAAGACCATGTGATATTCCTGGGTTATGCCGATACGGGGATGCCTAATGAGGAAAGCTTTATACATCGGCTCTATGAGGAAAAGGATGGGCAGAAATTGTATGTCTCACAGGCAGGCAGTGAGACCTACGGACTGGAAGACAAAGCAGAATATCATATGGAGAAATATGGAGTCCATGGAAGATATTGCCGTGGAGATCTGCAGCAGGATATCACAGAGGTCATCCATGACTGTCAGCCGGATTGTGTGATTACCACTTCCCCCCAGGATATTCACGGGGATCATAGCGGATTGTTCTTCTTCGTGAAGGATGCGCTGAGAAAGCTGTATCCAACTTCCTTAAAGCTGGAGAATAAGCAGCTTCCAGATCTCTATGTGGGCATGGTTCACTCGGAACTGGGAGATGAGAACTGGCCGGAAGCTGGCAGTACTTACACGGATTTCACAGAGAATCCCCATGGAGTCAGGAGAAGCTATATTCCGGAGCAATTATGTACCGGAATCACGCCGGGATTAAAGAGGGAGCTTGCCTGGGAAAACAGAGTCAGCATCAAACTTACGGAGGAAATGAAAACAGAAGATCTGAAAGCCGCTGCATTGTCCAGACATGTGACAGCGTTAAAGCCGGACGCAGTGGATTTTCTCTATCGATTTATAAAAGAGGAAGAATTATTCTGGCAGGTGGATTACAATGCATGCATTTATCCGGTGGAGCCATGGACGATCACAGAGACAGAGTTTGACATGAAAGATGTCTATCGAAATGAAACCACATTTGCCCTCTCCAATGGATATATTGGAACCAGAGGAACCTTCGAGGAAAGCTATCCATTCCCGGTGGAGGAAGGGCTGGAAGGAAACTTCATCAATGGTTTCTATGAAAGTGAAGATATCCGTTATGGAGAATGGAACTTTGGATTCCCCCTCACCAGTCAGTCGCTTCTGAATCTTCCTAATTGTAAGACCCTGAAGCTGGAGATATGTGACGAAAATATGATGGCGAGGGCAACAGATAAAAAAGGAGATACAGATTCAGATTCAAAAATAGAACAGAGTGGAGAAATCCTGGACTTACGAGAGGGTACCATTCTGGACTACAGCCGTAAGCTTCACATGGATCAGGGAGTGGTAGAACGCACGCTGACCTGGAAATCACCAAGGGGTAAAATTGTGAAAGTCCATAGTAGAAGATTCACAAGCTTTGCCCATAAAAATCTTATGGCAATTTCCTATAAAGTGACTCCCATAAATTTTACAGGTGTTGTAAAAATCTATTCAGAGCTGGATGCAAATGTGGAAAACCACACCAGGAAGACCAATCCACTGGTGGATTATGGACCATTTGGAAAGCGTCTCTTTACAGATAAACTGACGAATCAGGACGGCGTACAGTTCTATCAGGGCACCACAAAGCACAGTCACCTCACCATGGCGTGCGGAAGTACCTGCGATGTGAAGATCATAAAGAATCAGGAAGCACCCTGTCAAAAACATGATGAGATGGAAAATTCCATATCGGAGAAGAAAATAGAAGAATGTACCACATGTAATATAACAGATCTAGAAAATGACAAGACTGTCACAATTTACAGTGGAAATGTCAGCGAGGGTGAGACGCTGGAGGTCGAGAAATATATCGTATATACATCGGAGCTTGATATGGAATCAGAGAAGCTTGCACACTTTGTAAGGGAGTCATTGGAGGAGCACAGAGGAACGGGGTATCAATCGCTGGAGGAGAGACAGCGAAGAGATATGGCAGACTTCTGGGACAATGCCGATGTGATGATCCGGGGCGACGATGCCCTGCAGCAGGGGATTCGATTTAATCTGTTCCATATTATGCAGGCAGCAGGTCGGGACGGCAAGACCGGAATGGGTGCGAAAGGACTTTCCGGGGAAGGATACGAGGGACACTATTTCTGGGATACGGAGATGTATGTACTCCCGGTATTTGCCTATACCAGCCCGGAGCTTGCGAAATCCTTGCTGGATTATCGCTATGAGAAGCTGGAGGATGCCAGAGAACGGGCAAAGGTACTGGGGCATGAGAAGGGAGCACTCTATCCATGGCGGACCATCAATGGAAAAGAGGCATCTACCTATTATCCTTTGGGAACAGCTCAATATCATATCAACGCAGATATCGCCTATGCTTTTAAGCTGTATGTGGATGTGGCGGATGATTATGATTATCTGGAAAAAAGAGCCGCGGAGGTACTTATCGAGACGGCGAGAGTTTGGGCAGATGTGGGATGCTTTGCGGAGAGTAAAGGAAACAAATATTGTATCTGTGCAGTGACTGGACCGGATGAATATAACGCTATTGTGGATAACAATTTCTACACCAATCTCATGGCGAGAGAAAATATTAAGGATGCTATCTGGGCACTGGACAGGATCAGGGACAGGAATCCGCAGGCATGTCATGCACTCATAGAAAAGCTTGCTATAACGGAGGAGGAAGTATCCTATTGGCATAGAATCGTGGAGAACATGTATTTCCCCTTCGACGAGAAGCGCCAGGTCTACCCAGGTGATGACGGATTTATGCAGAGGAAGCCCTGGGATGAGACAAAGATTCCAGTGGAGAAGAGACATTTACTCTACGAAAATTATCATCCACTGTTTATTTTTCGTCAGCGCATGTCAAAACAGGCGGATGCCATACTGGGCATGCTCCTTCACAGCAATTATTTCACGGAGGAAGAGCTGCGGAGAAATTACGATTTTTATCAGGAAGTGACACTTCACCATTCTTCACTTTCCACCTGTATCTTCGGAATCCTGGCAAGCCAGATCGGATATGAGGAAGAGGCATACCGCTATTTCTCACAGTCTGCAAGGATGGATCTGGATGATTACCACAATAATTTCTATGCGGGAATCCATGCGGCAAATATGGCGGGAACCTGGCAGGGTATTGTATTGGGATTCGCAGGTCTTCGCACCAATAAAGGGGTATTGGAATTCAAACCATCCATTCCGGAGCAATGGGAAGGCTACAGCTTCAAATTGAACTACAAGGGAGCAAAGCTGAAGGTAGCTTTTGGAAGAGAGAAATGTACGGTGACATTACTAAATGACACGAGTGTCATATTCTATGTGGGAGAGACAGAATACCCATTAGACAAGGACATGAGAGAGAAGAAAATTTGCATAGATGAACAGAAAGAGAAAAAGGTCTGAATGAATGTGAAAGATAGAAAGAAAGATAGAAAGGAAGTAATTATGTGGAAACCATATAAAGCAGTATTTTTTGACTGGGACGGGACAGCAGTCATGAGTAGAAGAGCCTGCGCAGATGATGCAGTGGCGGCCATGAAACCTGCATTACGAAAAGGGAAAAAGCTGGTCATCGTAAGTGGAACCACCTATGAGAATATCATTGGTGGCAGAATCCAGGATTATTTTACAACGGAAGAATTAGATAATCTCTATTTGGGACTTGGCAGGGGCGCTTACAACTATCACTTTGAAAATGGACAGCCTGTGATTTTCACAGATTGTGTTCCTGATAAGGAAAATTTATTGAAGATTCACGATGTGTGTTATCAGATGCACAGACAACTCCTGGAAAAATACGATTTCAAAACAGATATTGTGTTCACAAGACCAAATTATTGTAAACTGGATCTGGCAGTGGAAAATGACAGGGGCGAGCAGCTCTTTATGCAGGGCGATGAAATCGATGCGCTCCGGGAGAAATTAAAATCCCATGGAATTACAGATGGCATTGAGGGACTGATAGAACTTGCCGTGGAGACGGGTAAGCAATATGGTGTGGCCGTATCTGCCACCTGTGATGCAAAATATCTGGAAATCGGAATCAGCGACAAGAGTGATAACACGCGGATCATTTTTACCAGATTACAGAAAGAGTATGGCATACAGGCAAAGGACTGCAGTTTCTGGGGGGATGAGTTCGTGGGCATACAGGATCATATCTTCGGAAGTGACGCCTTCATGCTCACGGAGGAGACCAAAGAGGGCGATTTCTATGATGTTTCCACATTACAGGGAGCACGTCCTGGGAAGGTGCAGCACATCGGTGGAGGTGTGGATACCTTTCTGGACTTTTTAAGAACTTTATAAAGGGATGGAAGAGTTTATTAAAATAATAAAAGCAGGTATGAGGTATACATGTGAAAGAGAAACATGACACTCATATCTGCTTTTTTCTTTTTTTTATATGAAATATTTCTGAAATTTCCTATGGGCAGCATCTTCGATACTGCTAAGCTTGTAATACTTCCAAAGGAAGTATTACCCCGTAGGGATTATGCATCTTATAGATGCATAACATTGCCCAAAGTGTCAGTAAAGTAGTGTCGACATAAGAGTGTCGAAGACACTTTGTTCTAGAGATTTTGGAATCTACGAGAACAATTTCTGTACCATTTCAGTATCAAAGGTCACATTGGTCACATGATCCACCTCGATCTGATAGAGAGCATTGGCAGCCAGGTGCTCGGCAGCCTGTTCCAGATCGCGGATACCTGTGGTGTCTTTGAACTGGTGGATCAGAGCATCCAGACCATCATCGGTCACGACACATTCATTTTCCTGCAAGCCCATGCGTTTTAGTACTTTTGGCAGTGCAAAGCGGGAGAAAATAATCTTTTTCTCGTCACTGGTATAGTCGGGTAACTCGATCACTGCAAAACGTGACATTAGCGGCGCACTGATCTGGGACTTGTCATTGGCGGTAGCGATGGGGTAGACACCAACGGTAGGTACCAGACATTCAATATAGTTATCTGTAAATCCAAGGTTATCCAACAGTGTCAGGAGTACGTCGGCGGGATTTCCATTTCCCTTACCGGAAGCGGCTTTATCCAATTCGTTGATAATAAATACCAGATTAGACTCCCCGGCCATGTTATAAGCTTCCATGATAATACCAGGTTTTGCATTGGCATAGATACGGGAACTGCCCGTCAATTGTTCCGGATCATTGATAGAGCTCATATCCAGTGTGGTCCAGGGTAATTTCAGAATACGTGCCACCGCGTAGGCAATCTGGGATTTACCGGTACCAGCGGGACCCACCAACAACAGCCCATAGGCGGGAAGAGTGTGGGTTCGGTTGATCTGGATGATAGTCTCGATGATACGCTGTTTTACACGTTCCATACCATACAGCTCTTCGTCCAGGATACGGCGGGCTTCTACGGGGTCGATGGATTCAAAATAATTGGTCTTCCACTGAATGTTCATCATGATGGAGAGGGCACGCTGTGCATGACGACGTTCCTCGGGAGTCACTTCGTGGGAGCGCGCTACCGCAAGATTTCTCCGTGCCCACAGACGAATATTTTCCGGCAATGTCCTGCCGGCACAGGTCATGAAATCGGAGATGCTCTGTAAACTGGTGAGCTTCATGCTATCCCCCACTTCGTCCTGATCTTCATCGATGGATTCCTCCGCAGGTGCACTGCTGGCCAGTAATCGGTCTATCATATACTGCAGAAAGCCATCTTCCGCGGAAAGCTTTGTACCGCCTCCGAAAGCAATCTCACGAATCTTATAGACAGCGTATCCATCGGTACGATTGCTCCCCGAGAGACGCACATTGATATGATTTTCCCCAAGCCAGCGGAGCAGGCTCACAAAACGGGAATCAATTTGCAGGATATCAGCTTTCACAGCACCGCTCTCCACAGCAAACTCAAAGGTAGAACGTTTATTTGGATTTGTGAAAACACCACAGGAGTGATGCTCCCATTCTTTTTCGGTATTGTCCAACACCATGATAGGATGCTCAGGTGATGTCTCTGATTTGTTTGACTGAAAGGTTGTATAGGTACACTCAGGATTGGCATTTTTCACTGGTGCATCGCTAAAATCAAATACGGGCATAATTTGTACTCCTTTATTTATTATAATTTAGGCATAATATGACATGGTTATTACATAACCATGTCAAAGTAACGTCAGACACTTCGCGTCTTCCTGACATGGTTACTATGTAACCATGTCAAAGTATATCATACTTTAGTGAAGGTTGCATCTGTGGTTTTTATTGACTTTTCAGGCGAAAAACGTATGATGAAAGAGAAGGATACAGATGATATAGATGATATAGATATAGAAAGGATGCGGTTCCATGGCAAAGAAAATAAAATTAGCAGATATAGCAGCAGCACTGGACGTCAGCGTGGTGACTGTATCCAAGGCATTGTCCGATCAAAAGGGAGTCAGTGAGGAGATGCGTCTGCGCATCAAAGAGCTTGCCAGGGAATGGGGATACAGCCGCCCTTCCGATAAGATGGAGGGAGGAAAGCAGCATTTCCAGATCGGGGTGATCATTCCAGAACAGTATCTGGAAAAGTACGAGTATTTTTACTGGCAGCTATATCGGGAAGTACATAAGAGTATCAAACAGGAAGAGTCCACAGAAGTTCTGGAAATATTGGAAAAAGAAGAGGAGCGGAGTCTACTGCTCCCACAGTTCGTTACGGAGCGAAAAGTATCCGGTATCATCGTCATTGGAAAGCTGGAACCGCTATATGAGATCGCACTGCAGGAGGAAAAATTGTCCGTGGTGTATCTAGAATCCTACAGTGCGCAGACGGCTTGCGACGCAGTGATATCCAACGGATATTATGGAACCTATCTCCTTACCAGATATCTGCTTTCCACGGGACATATCAGGATTGACTTTGTGGGATCTTATCAATATGACACGCGTGTCGCAGATCGGTATCTGGGATATTGTAAAGCAATGATGGAGCAGGGGCAGCAGGTTCAGGATCATCAGATCATAGAGGATCGCGACTCCATTACACGTAAGATCACAGAGGACAGCATTGTGCTGCCGGAGGCGGATATGCCAACAGCATTTGTGTGCAGCAGTGACCTTAGTGCTGCGATGCTCATAAATGGATTGCGGAAAAATGGTTACCGTGTACCCAATGACATTTCTGTGGTGGGATTTGACAATTCCATGTATCCAGGGCTTTGCGATATGGGGCTTACCAGCTTTGAAGTGGAGACGGGAGTGCTGGCAAAACGGTGCGTGGAACTGTTGCTGAAAAGACTGAATGGAGAACCTGTGAAGACAGGCATTCGCATCGTGGAGGGCAGGATCATATATCGAGACAGCGTGCATCCGGGAAAGGCATGAGAATCAGAACCGGGTACGGAAGACAGGAAAGATCTCATTAACATAGAAAAAACAACCATACAGTGATATAATATGACCAGATTACGTAGTAATCTGCGTCAGGAATGCTCAAAGAGCATGACGTTAAATATGACCAGATTACGTAGTAATCTGCGTCAGGAATGCTCAAAGAGCATGACGTTAAATATGACCAGATTACGTAGTAATCTGCGTCAGGAATGCTCAAAGAGCATGACGTTAATATACGAGATTAAGCAGAGTCAAGTGATTGAATAGAAAGACGTCATGCTTGCATGTAAGACTTTCTATTTAACCATTTGACAAGCAACGCGACTGAGAAAATCGAAGATTTTCGAGGCTCTGCTGATGTTAATCTGCGTCATATATCACATAATTGAATGAAGAGAAAACTACAGAAAAAAGCAGGAAGAATAGCGAGGACGATCAGATGAAACTGAATAAATCCTGGAACTGGACAAAAAGGATAGGTTTGGCAATGGCACTTGTATTTGTCATGGGATTCCTGATTGGATTAAAGTCGAATGCCGCAACGGAGGCTACCGTGCGGGTGGGCTTTTTCCCATTGGGGCAGTTTCAATATTATGATAAGGATGGAAAACCATCTGGATATAACGTAGATTATTTGAATAAGATTGGTGAGATGACACACTGGAATTATGAATACGTGCCATCGGAAGGATTTTCAGATGCCTATGACATGCTGCTGAATGGGGAAATTGATATCTTGGCACCAGTACAGATGCGGGATTTCATCAAGGAACAATGTGATTATTCCACGTATATGATGGGAACAGAATTTGCGGCGATCTATGTGCGCAAGGATGGTCCTTTTGGGGATGTGAAGTTCGAAGATTTCAATGCTATGTCCAGGATGAATTTTGGCGCTGTGAAGTATGAAGGAAGTGGATTTACCACGGCATTTATCGACAGATATGCGGTGGTGAACCATATTACCCCGAAATCGATCACATATTATGACAAAATGCAGGATGTATTGGAATCTCTGAATAATGGAAGTTCAGATGCGATTGTTACTAATATATTATTTAACAATGATTCTTATAAACTGCTGGGGCGTTTTTCACCTATGCAGAGTTACTATATTCTGCAGAAAAATTCACCTTTTCTGGATGAATTGAATGAGGCAATGACAGCTATTATCATCAATGATCCCACATTTCAGCCAGAGCTTATGTCCCAGTATTTTCAGCTCTATGACGATACCAGGCTTACCTACGCAGAACAGGAATATGTAGATCATATGCCTCCTATCAATGTGGGTTACGAGCCGGATCATGCGCCAATCTCCTATACGGATGAAAAGGGAGAATTTCAGGGAATTGCCAGGGATATTCTGGATAAGATAGCAGAAAACAGTGGTTTTCGGTTTCAATATGTAAAGCTGCCTGATACAGACGTGGATACGGCGTGGCTGAGAGAACATGATATCAATGTGCTGTCCGGCGTGGAGTATAACACCACCAATCAGGGTGTGGAGGGATTGCACCTCAGCATGCCTTATCTGGAAACAGATAAAGTTTTCGTGGCAAAGAATCAATTTGAATTTTCTGAGGACAGTACTCTGACAGTAGCGGTAGCCACTGGATCTGGAACGCTGGAGAAGGCGATTCATGAGGTCTACCCGAATTTTATTTTGAAGAACTATGAGTCCGTTGAGGAAATATTTAAAGCGGTGGAGAACGGGGAAGTAGATATGTTTCTACAGAACCGCTATGTTGTGGAGCCATTTTTATCAAAACCAATTTATAAGAATCTCAGTATGTTGCCGGTACAGAGTCTGGATGATGCCAACAGTCTGGCGGCATTCATCTATGCAGACGGGGACACACAGATGAGTAAACTGCTGGATGATGACAGATTTATCTCCATAATCGATAAGTCTATTGGAAAACTGTCTGTGAAGGATGTGAATTCCATCATTATACAGAATACAGCCAAGAACAGATACCACTACACCGTTGCGGATTTTGTTTACGAATACCGTGTGCCGTTGAGCATGGGTTTCATCCTGTTGACCATCGTGATAGGATTGCTCATCGCTATGCTGGCGTTTCGGGCAAGGAGCGAAAAAGCGTTGGAGGAGAAGAATCGACAGCTGGGCACTGCCATTGAGCAGGCACAGCATGCCAATAAGTCCAAGAGTGATTTTCTGGCGCGCATGTCCCATGAGATTCGAACTCCTATGAATGCCATCATTGGTATGACTACCCTGGCAGAGAAAAATATTGGAAATCAGAGTAAGGTGAAGGAGTATCTGAGAAAAGTCATGGTATCCTCCAAACATTTGCTGAATCTGATTAATGATGTATTGGATATGTCTGCCATCGAGAGTGATAAGATCAAGATCGCACATTCTCAGTTCGATTTGAAAGAAATTGTGAATACCATTACCACCCTGTATTACAGTCAGTGCAATAATAAGGGTATCCAGTTCGATACCCAGCTGGTCAATGTGACTTCAGAGATCCTCATAGGGGATCAGCTGCGTGTACAGCAGATCATATTGAATCTACTGTCAAATGCGTTAAAATTTACAGAAAAAGGTGGGAGGATTACCTTAAAGATTGAACAGTACCACAATGTACAGAAAAAAGTATATTTTCAGATCTCTGTGTCGGATACGGGCAGTGGAATGAGTGAAGAGTATATGAGCCGAATCTTCCAACCCTTTGAGCAGGAAAATGCGCTTACAGCGAAAGAACATGGCGGTTCCGGCTTAGGGCTGTCTATCACCAAGAATCTCACAGAATTAATGGGCGGCGTTATCAATGTGGAGAGTAAGCCAGGGGTGGGAAGTACATTTACGATTGACATCCCCTTTGAGGAAGCAATGAATGAGAATATGATTACCTCGGAAGCCATCAAGGACATTAAGGCGATGATCATTGATGACGATGAGGAAGCCCTGGAATACGCCTCCTGCGTATTGGAACGTATGGGTATCACCTATGACAACACCTCCAGTGGAGAGGAAGCCCTGAATATTATGACCAAGGCACGAAACGATGGAAAAGCATATGACCTCTGCCTTATCGACTGGAAAATGCAGGGACTTGACGGTGTGGAACTTACCAGAAGAATCAGGGAGTCCTATGATCAGAATACCATTGTCATCGTGGTATCTGCCTATGATATCAATGAAATCAGCGAGGAGGCAACTATGGCAGGTGTGGACGCATGTGTGACGAAACCGGTGTTCCAGTCAACCATCTTCAATATTCTCATGTCTCTCAGCCAGGGACGTCTGGTAAATAAGACTGCCAATGCGGAGGATTATGATTTCCGAGGCAAGAAGGTACTGCTGGTGGATGATACCGACTTCAACAGAGAGGTGGCGAGAGACCTCCTGGAGATGGTCAACTGCCAGGTGGAGACAGCAAATGATGGAAAAGAAGCACTGGAGATGTTTGAAAATTCAGAAGCAGGTACTTATGACGCGATTCTCATGGATGTACAGATGCCTGTGATGAATGGATATGAAGCCACCAAAGCAATACGTCATTCCAGCCATCCGCAGGCACAGAGTGTGGTCATCATAGCCATGACTGCCAACGCTTTCACAGAGGACATATCGGCATCCCTGTCCTCCGGTATGAATGATCATATTTCCAAACCAATCGATTCGGAAATTCTGTATCAGGTGCTGTATCGATATATGATGAAATAATAGACTCTGTTGCCAGAGTTTCAATTTACAAGGAGAATCATAATGTTAGCTGAAAATTATAAAGAAATGTTAAATGGAAAATCTGTGATCAGAGAATTATTTACCTATGCTACAGAGCGGGGAAAAGAGATTGGGTATGAGAATGTATTTGATTACAGTCTGGGAAATCCATCTGTGATACCGCCAAAAGAATTTACCCAGGCGATGATCCGCCTCTTGCAGGAGCAGGACCCTATGGTATTACATGGATACAGTCCTACACTGGGGAATCCCACATTTCGTGAAGCGGTGGCGGCGTCCCTGGAGCGTCGGTTCGGGATTCCTTATACAGCATCAGATATTTTCCCCACCACAGGGGCTGCGGGAGCCATTGCCCATGCAGTGCGCGCCGTGACCGTGCCAGGGGATGAGATTATTACATTCGCACCATATTTCCCAGAGTATGCGCCTTACATCAATCTCACGGGGGCAGTGCTGAAGATCGTGCCACCCCGGGTGGAAGATTTTCAGATTAACTTTGAAGCTTTTCAGGAGATACTTAATGAGAAGACCATGGCAGTGCTCATCAACACGCCGAATAATCCATCCGGTATCGTGTACTCCACGGAGACCATCAGGAGACTGGCATCTATTCTGACGGAGAAATCAAAAGAATATGGACATGACATTTATGTCATATCAGATGAACCATACAGAGAAATCGTATTTGAAGGGGCGGATGCGCCATGTGTATCCGCATTTTATGACAATACCCTGGTATGTTACTCCTACAGTAAATCCCTCTCCCTTCCGGGAGAGCGTATCGGATACGTGGCGGTGAATCCCGCATGTAAAGATGCTGAGACCATCGTTCAGATGTGTGGTCAGATATCCAGGGGAACCGGACATAACTGTCCTCCATCCCTTATTCAACTGGCGGTGGCAGAGGTGGTGGACATGACATCTGACCTGTCTGTGTATGAGACCAATATGAATATCCTATATAAGGAACTGCTGGATCTGGGCTTTACCTGCGTGAAGCCCGGTGGAACTTTCTACATCTTCCCGAAAGCGCTGGAGGAGGATGCCAGGGCATTCAGTGAAAAGGCAAAGAAGTATGATCTGATGCTGGTACCCGGGGACAGCTTTGGATGTCCGGGATACTTCCGTATGGCATATTGTATTGACACAGAAAAAGTGGAGAGATCTCTCGTGGCACTTCGCAGGTTCGTGAAGGAATGCTACGGAAAGTAAGGCTTAGAGCAGCGTTAAATAGGACACATGGGTAACAGGCAATGATTTGCAGTTACCCATGTGTTTTTTTGGCTTAAATAGGAAATCCCTGTAAAGTTTCCACCAAAAAGTGTTTGTGAAATTTTCACAAAAAAATTTCATTTACAATACGTAAAAACATTACAACATGTAATATTTATGTATAAAATGACGAAAAATGAAAACATTATTGACATACTGCACAAAGAAGATATACAATACAACTTGTAATAACAAGACAGCACAAATGAACAAGAAAGGGATGTAAAGATGAGCAGAGATATAAGAGACAAGGTGGCAGGTGCTCTTTATGGTATGGCATTAGGTGATGCCATGGGCATGCCGGCAGAATTGTGGGGCAGAGAGAGAGCGAGAAAGTTTTTTGGTGGTAAGATTGAAGGTCTCATTGATGGACCAGCCGAAAATGATGTAGCTTTCAATTATAAAAAGGGTCAATTCACAGATGACACAGGACAGGCATTGGTATTATTGGATTCTATCTCATCTACAGATTATGTTCCGGATGTGAAAGATATTGCCATCAGGATGATCGCATGGGCGGAGAAGGAAAATGCCTGGGAAAATAATATTTTGGGGCCTACTTCCAAGCTGGCACTGGCAAATTACAGAGATGGCGTGGAAGATTCAAAAGTGACAGACAAGGCACTCTCCAACGGAAGTTCTATGAGGATTCCCCCGATTGGATGCCTTTTTGATCCATCCGAAAAGCAAAAAATCGTGGATTATGTGTATGGTGTATCCAGAGCCACACATACCAGTGATGTGACCATCGCCGGTGCTGCCATGATCGCGGTAGGTGTCAGCTCGGCCATCGTAAATGATGATTTTGAAAAGGTGATTGAAGATATCCTGGGCATCGAAGAACTGGGATATGAAAAAGGATGCGAGACATTCAGTCCCAGATTAAAGGAAAGAGTTAAGATCGGTATCGAACTTGCAAGACAGAAGTACGAAGACGATGATGAATTTACTAAGAAAATATATGATATTGTAGGAACCGGAGTACCTATCATAGAATCTGTTCCGGCAGCAGTTGCAGTGGCATACTATGCCCAGGAGCCTAATAAATGCAGTTACCTCTGCACGAACATGGGTGGAGATACAGATACCATAGGAGCCATGGCTACCGCGATTTGCGGTGCATTTACCGGTGTTTCCGGGATAAAGAAAGAATATCTCGAGACACTGCAACAGCAAAATGACGTTGATTTTGATTCCTATATTAACATTTTAATGCAAGGAAGGGAAAAGCTGAAATGAAAACATTGGTGGTTGGGGCTGCAATGATTGACATGGTCATGGTAATGGACAAGCTTCCGAAAAGTGGTGAAGATAAGCTGTGCAAGGAAGCGAGCCTGGAAATAGGAGGATGTGCATACAATGTTTCCAGTACGTTAGATAATCTGGAATGCGAATTTGACCTTTGCGTACCAGTGGGAAATGGGCCTTATGGTGCTATTATAGAATCCAGGTTAAAGCAAAAGGGTTACAAAATTTTAGTCAAAGATACACAAAAGGACAATGGCTATTGCGTCTGCATGGTAGAGGAAAATGGAGAGAGGACCTTTGTGACCATTCAGGGAATTGAAGGTGATTTTCAGGCAGACTATTTTGAAGAACTGGATATGAGCCAGTATCAGAATATCTATGTGGCGGGATATCAGGTGTGTAATCATAGTGGCGAGGTGATCTCCAAATGGCTGGAAACACTCACAGATAAGACGATTTATTTTGCACCGGGTCCTGTGATCTGCAACATCACAGAGGAGGTCATGAAACGGATCATGTCCAAACATCCCGTGGTACATATCAATGATAAGGAAGCGAGAGATTATACAGGACAAAGTACCGTAGAGGCATGTGCGAAGAAGCTGTATGAGCAGAATCGGAATCTTGTCATCATCACCACAGGAGATAAGGGCGTTATCTATTATGATGGAATAGAAGTTCATGAAGTGGCGTCTGGAAAAGCAAAGGTCGTAGACACCATAGGTGCCGGGGATAGTCATGCAGGTGCATTTATCGGTGGTATTTCAAAGGGTATGAGCACGGAAGAAAGTCTGAAGCTGGCAAATAAGGTCGCTGCAAATATAGTGAGCGTTTATGGGCCGGTCATGGATAAAAAAACATTTAACGAGAGGATGGAAAAGGATTATGAATAAGGTAAAAGAGTTTTTCGCAGATTGGAGCTGGAAGGAAAAAGCCTGGTTAGCATTTGTGCTGATTTTCCAGACAGCCGCATGGGGATTCAACAATGAAACAGTATTTATGCTGGTTATGACACTGACCTCCAGCCTGAATCTGGTATTCGGTGCAAAAGGAAAAGTAATCGGATTATATTTTGCAATTATCAATAGTGCATTATATGCATACAGTTGCTTTAGTATCCCACTTTACGGAGAGATTATGTATAATATTCTCTATAGTATTCCTGTCAGTATTTTTGCAATTGTATTATGGAAGAAAAACACAGCTAAGGGCGGGGAAGTTAAATTCCGCACAATGACACCAAAATTCCTGATCAATACATTGATCATTACCTGTGTGGCAATCGTTATCTATTCCCAGATTCTGAAATGGATGGGCGGTAACTTTGCATTTATGGATTCTCTTACCACCGTAGTATCTGTTATTGCCAGCATGTTATATCTGATGCGCTACTCAGAACAGTGGCTTATGTGGGTCATCGTAAATGCCTTATCTATCTGTATGTGGATCATGGTGTGGATGTCCGGAGATAAATCAGCGCTCCTGATCATTATCATGAAAGTAATCAACCTCCTGAACTCCTCCTATGGTTACTGGAACTGGAGAAAAATCGCTAAGAGAGTATCCGCTGAATAAAATATAAAAATATGGTAACTATTCGGAACCCCATGCGCAAAATCGCTTCTTCGAAGCTTTCCTTTTGCTTATGTGGTTACTTCGCCAAATAAATTCACAAAAATCAGCTCACTCATGCAAGCATGATTCGCATATTTTTATGAATTTACCTGGCTCTGAATAGTTACAAAGTATGTAAAAAAGAAACATGACATGACAAGTCGATAACTGTCATGACACGTTTCTTTTTTTGTGGTATACTATGACCAGATTACAAAGTAATCTGTGTCAGGAATGCTCGCAGAGCATGACGTTAATATGCGTGATGAAGCAGAGCCAAGTGACTGAATGATAGACGTCATGCTTGCATGTAAGGCTATCGATTCTGGCATTTGAGTTAAGGAAGCACCTGATGGTGCGTAGGTCACTAACCTCCGGTTAATGACAAGTAGGAGCAACGCGAACGAGAAAATCGCAGATTTTCGAGTCTCTGCTGGCGTCAATCTGTGTCAGGAATGCTCGCAGAGCATGACGTCAATATGACCAGATTACAAAGTAAAAGGAGCCCACCCAATATGATGAAATATGAATTAATAAAAAAAGAATTATCAGATAAAATACAGCATCATGAATTAAAGGAAAATCAGGTAATCCCATCGGAAAATATGCTTTGTGAACAGTATCAGGTCAGTCGTATCACAGTGCGGAAGGCAATTGATGAGTTAGTATACGAGGGAATGCTCTATCGTATCAAAGGAAAGGGGTGCTTCGTCAGGGAGCGTACCACCAACGAATTATCCCATATCTACAGCTATACCGAGGCGATTATTCATCAGGGAAAGACCCCTACCAAGGAACAGATCCTGTTGACAAGGGAAGCAGCAGGAGAGGAACTTGCCAGAAAAATGAAGATCGATAAAGAGGACGAGGTCTACTATGTAAAATGTCTTTACATGGCAGACGGAAAGCCTTATTGCCTGAATACTTCCATACTGCCAGCAAAACTATTCCCAAAACTGGAGTGCTTTAATCTGGGGAACAGTTCGTTATACGAAATACTGAAAAATTTTTACCAGCTGTCCATGACAAGGGTGCAGCAGAAGATCATTGCAACAGAGGGAACGAGTGAAGTAAATCAGTATATGGGACTGGAAGAAAAGAAACCACTATTGAAAATTGACGCGGTGAGCTACTGCCTATATAATAATAATGAAATTATTTTTGAATTATATGAATCCTATCTTTTGACGGACATATTAAGTTATTCAGTGGAGAAATACAATTAAAAGTATAAGTTAATATGACGTTAATATGAAGAAAATCTTAAACTTTATCCGTTATATTGATAGGGAAGATGACATAAATTATAAAAATCAGAGAGGAATTAATATTATGTTGGAAATTTTAAAAGCAATCTTTTTCGGAATCGTGGAAGGTGTCACAGAATGGCTTCCCATCAGCAGCACAGGGCATATGATCCTGCTCAATGAATTTATCAAATTAAATGTGTCCAATGAATTCTGGGATCTGTTCCTGGTAGTAATTCAGTTAGGGGCCATCATGGCAGTGGTACTTTTGTTCTGGAACAAGATATGGCCATTTGGCAAGAAGGAAAAGAATCTCATCAAGGTGGACACATTCGTCCTGTGGTTCAAGATTTTGGTTGCCTGTGTTCCGGCAGCAATCGTGGGAATTCTGTTCGATGACCAGCTGGATGCCTTATTTTATAATTATATATCAGTTGCCATTGCTTTGATTGTATTTGGTATTGCATTCATTATTATTGAGAATATGAATAAGAGAAAACGTCCTCAGATCAGAAAGCTTTCCGAGATTACTTATCAGACAGCAGCCCTGATCGGCATCTTCCAGTTGATTGCAGCTATTTTCCCGGGGACCTCCCGTTCGGGTGCGACTATCGTGGGTGCACTGCTCATCGGTGTGTCCAGAACAGTGGCCACAGAATTTACATTTTTCCTTGCTATTCCTGTGATGTTCGGCGCAAGTTTACTGAAGGTGGTAAAATTCGTGGCAGGCGGTTACAGTTGTACAGGCATAGAGCTGTCACTTTTGATCATCGGTATGGTGGTGGCATTTATCGTATCTGTTATCGTTATTAAGTTCCTCATGGGATATATTAAAAAGCATGATTTCAAGGTGTTCGGGTGGTATCGAATCGTACTAGGCGTGCTGGTACTGGTGTATGGACTGTTTCAGATTTTATAAAGAAATGATAATAAAAAGAATCCTTCTCTGTGAAAATTGTGGAAGGATTCTTTTACTATTTTAGGGGTAAATCCGTTTTTATACATGTGGTATATCCTGCCTGAAATGACTGTCAAAGGTCAAGATTCACTTAGATTTTTAACACTGCCACGCACTTTCAGGACGGGATTTAATTTTACTGGAGAGAAAGATTTACTGGTATTTGCGATTAATTCCAGTAGGACTTTCACTGCTTCATCTGCGATTTCATTTACTGGCTGTGAGATAGTAGTAAGGGGAGGCTGCAGTAAGTCGGAGAAATAAATGTCATCAACGCCAATCACAGAGAGGTCATTGGGAATGATCAGGTTGTAGTTCTTACATTCTTTGTAGATTCCATAAGCAATCATATCATTAAAGGCGAAAATAGCACTGACATTATGTCCCAAAAGGCAGGGAAGTGCCTTACATCCGCAGTCGATAGACAGGGAATCGCAGAATAATAATGCAGAATCGGATTCCAGGCCAAATTCGTGCAATGCCATGGTATATCCGTGATAGCGGTTGGCATTTACCTTTAAACGAATGGAACCGGATGCACATCCGATACGACGGTGCCCCAGGGACAACAGATATTTGGTTGCCAGATAACCGATCTTTGTCTGATCCACGGCGATAGAGTAATGATCACAGCCTTCGATGACACGATCTACATAAATGATGGGAATATCAATATTTCGCATAAGCTCTTGACATTTTACGGTTTCTTCTTCGTCCTCAAAGTCTAACTGTGCTAAAACAATGCCATCTACACGTCTGTCAGAAAATATTTGCAGATATTTTCTTGTAATAACAGGATCACCATTTGTATTACCAATAATAACAGTCATATTTTTCGAACGTAATTTTTCCTCCATATGATGGGAAAGAGATGCGAAGAACGGGTTTGTAGAATCAGGTAAGATGACACCAATGGTATTTGTCGTATTTGTAACGAGGCTAATGGCAAGCTGATTGGGACGATATTGCAGTTTTTTCACAGCGGTCAACACCCTTTCACGCGTAGCCTCGGAGATAGATACAGGTTTGTTATTCAATATAAAAGATACAGTAGCGGGTGAGACCCCGGCTTCCTTGGCAACATCTTTGATGGTTGCTCTCATGATAAAATCCACCTTTCTTCTAACGATAAATGATATGATACTAGGGTCAAAAGGTCATGCGTTTCGTGCTCGCACGAAAAAGCATGAATTTGGGACCCGTAAGTATTAAAGGGCAAAACATCTTTTGACCCTTACATCATGATATATCTATATTAAAACATTTTAATAAAATAGTCAATTTAAAAGTGCATGACGTAAATCAAATAAAAATGTTGCACAAAAAATAAAAATATATTGACATTTATTCGTCATATGTGATATACATTAAATATAAAATAACGAGGAAAAGAAAAAGTATTGTTATTTTATTTCTTTTAACTCTATTAAAACGTTTTAATAAAAGTAACTATTAACAATGCAAAGGGAAAGGAGCGTATGGTGTGAAACACATCATACATACAATTTATTATGAAATTGAGAAAAATTTTTGCGGTTACGTTATTGTTATCTATGTTAACAGGATGTCTTACGGGATGTGGAAACGATGCATCAAGTGAGACCAGTGCAGCGAACAGTGATTCGAAAGATGGAAAAACAAAAATTGTACTATTGTTAAATGGTTATTTAGGAGATCTTGCGTGGTATGACTGTTCAGCGGCAGGTATGAATGCTATTCAGGAAAAATACGGAGACGAAGTAGAGACAAAGATCATCGAGATGACAACGGATCAGTCCAAATATGATTCCATTATCGCGGACACATTGAGTGAAGATTGGGATGTTGTGGTAGCGGGTTCATGGTCAATGCTTGAATATATAGAAGAAGCCGCAGAAGAATATCCGGACAAGCAGTTCTGGTTCTTTGACGAACCCATTGAAGGAATCGACAATGTGTATAGCATGAGTTACAGCGCAAATGAAGGTTCTTTCCTGGCTGGAATGGCAGCGGCAGATGCCTCTAAGACGGGTGTGATCGGATTTATCGGTGGAGCGGATTCAACAGTGGTAAATGACTCATTGATTGGATATTTGGAAGGCGCTGCATACGTAAACCCGGATATTAAAGCGATGGTTTCTTACACGGGAAACTGGGATGATTCTGCCAAAGGAAAAGAACTGGCACTGGTACAATACAATGCAGGTGCAGATGTTATATTCCAGCTTGCGTCCAACGCAGGCGTTGGCGTATTTGAGGCAGCGAAAGAGACAGGAAACCTTGCTATTGGATCAGATACGGATCAGTCCGAGATATTTAAAGAAAGCGATCCGGAAAAAGCAAAAACAATTTTGACTAGTTCTTTAAAGAGAGTGGATATATCCTTATTAAATGCATATGAGCTTTATAAATCAGGAAAGATGCCTTACGGAACCTGTGAATACCTGGGACTTGATAAGGACTGCGTAGGTATTGTTGAAAATGATTATTATAATGCCAATATCTCAAAAGAACAGTCAGATAAGATTGAACAGGCAAAACAGGATATTATTGCAGGAAAAATTAAAGTGTCATCTGCATATGGTATGAGTTCAGAGGATTTGGATGCATTTAAAGCAAAATATATTCAGTAGGATGAAACCTGAATAGGAGAAGGTGGTCAGTACATGGATGAGATATTGAAAGTGGAGCATGTAGTCAAGATTTATGGAAATGGAGTTATGGCAAATAAGGATATCAATTTCACTGCAAATAAAGGTGAAATCCATGCAATTTGCGGTGAAAACGGTGCAGGAAAGTCTACACTGATGAAAATGCTCTATGGAATTGAACAACCAAGTGAAGGCTCTATTTATGTGAAAGGCAGGAAAGTGGAGCTGACATCTTCTGCAAAGGCGATTGAAAATAGTATAGGAATGGTACACCAGCATTTTATGCTGGTGCCATCTCTTACCGTTGCAGAAAATGTGGTGTTAGGAGTTGAGCCGAAAAAGGGAATTAAATTTGACAAAAAAGAAGCCATCAGAATGACAGATGAAATAGCCGAAAAATATAATCTTCCAGTTCCGGCAAATGAAAAAGTGGAAGATATTTCCGTGGGAATGAAACAGAGAGTCGAGATCATAAAAGCCTTGCTGAAAGGTGCAGAAATATTGATTTTGGATGAACCAACGACGGTACTGACACCCCAGGAAACGGAAGAATTGTTCACAGAATTACGTCACCTGAGAGATGAAGGGCATACTATACTTTTTATTTCTCATAAATTATATGAAGTAAAAAAACTCTGTGACAAAGTGTCGATAATGAGAAATGGAAAAATGCTGGTCACTATGGATATCTCAGAGGTATCAGAGGCGGACATCTCCAGATTAATGGTGGGAAGAGATGTTGTGGAAGAGATAACAAAGGAAAAGGCAAATCCAAAGGGTGTAGTGCTGGAAGCGAAAAATATCAGCTGCATGAATTATCTGGGAAGAAAAATGCTGGATCAAGTGTCCTTCAAAGTGCGCAGTGGAGAAATTCTGGGTATGGCAGGTGTGGAGGGAAATGGGCAGCATGAGATCTTGGAAGCGATTGCAGGAATGCAGACAGTTACATCAGGTACCATTCAATTAGAACAAAAAGATATTACAAATCAATCAATTAAGAATATCAGATCCTATGGAGTATCTCATATTCCGGAAGACAGAATGATAAATGGTTCTGCAAAGAATCTCAGTATTATGAATAACCTGCTGGCAGGCAGACAAAATAGTGCCACATTTACCAATAAGATATTATTAAAGACAGGAAAGATCAGGGAAACAGCACAGGAACTGATAAAAGAATATAAGGTAAAGTGCAGCAGTGAAAATCAGGAGATTGGAATGCTTTCCGGTGGAAATATTCAGAAGGTAGTCGTTGCCAGAGAATTTGATGCGAATCCTAAATTAATTCTGGTAGACCAGCCATCTCGGGGAATTGATATTGGAGCAGCAACCTTCATCAGAGAAAGACTGATTCAGTTAAGAGATGAAGGAAAAGCAATTTTGTTGAATTCAGCAGATTTAAATGAGGTATTGGAATTGTCCGACAGTCTGATGGTATTCTATGGAGGACAGATTGTTGCATATTTTGAAGATACAAGCGTATTGACAGAGGAAGAACTGGGATTATATATGCTTGGATTGAAGAAACAGAGTATGGAAGAAATCGAGGAACGAATGAATGAGCGATAAAATAAAAGAAAGAAGTAAAGCACTGTATACACAGGAAAAACTAAATCGAAAGTTTTCCTTATTGAGAACCAGTCTTGCAATTGCCATAGGGGTATTACTGTCGATTATTATTATACTTGTAGTAAGTGATGATCCAGCTGCCTCCATAAAGTTCCTGGTGATAGGACCTATTTTAAATTACAATAATTTCTGTGGTCTGCTGACCATGTGGATTCCTATTGTCATCACAGGACTGGCGGTCTGCATTATGTTCAGTGCGAATCAGTTCAACCTGTTTGGTGAGGGCGCGTTTTTCTTTGGCGGAGTTGTGGCTACCATGGTGGCATTGTCCACCAATATGATCACAGGAATCCATGCAGTGATCTGTATTATAGCAGCAGCGATTGTATGCGGACTGATCGGAGTAATACCAGCTGTTATGAAATACAAATTAGGAGCTTCAGAAATGGTTGGTTCCATGCTGTTGAATTATGCATGTATGAACCTGGGATTATTTATTATCAGCTACTTTTTCAGAGATCCATCTGCTGGAACTGTAGTATCTGAGAAAATTCCCAAAACTGCCAAAATTCCAACTCTGTTACCACACAGCGATGTACATATGGGGATTATAGTAGCGGTAGTATTGGTGATATTAGCCTACATTTTCATGTATCATACGAGATGGGGATATGAGATTCGACTGGTAGGGCAGAATGAAAAATTTGCAAAATATGCAGGTGTCAACATTGGATTTGTTCTTATCGGTTCACAGATCATCGGTGGAGCATTGTCAGGAGCAGCAGGAGCGATGGAAGTGCTTGGTTCCTATTCCAGGTTTTCATGGACCACACTTACAGGCCATGGCTGGGACGGAGTTACGCTAGGTATATTGGCCAATAGAAATCCCAAATATATTCCTCTTGCGGCATTATTTCTGGCATATTTGAGAAAAGGTGCAGATCTAATGTCCATGAAAACGGGAATGCAGACAGACTTTATCTCTGTCATCCAGGCGGTTATCTTAGTATTTCTCCTGGCAGAGCAGTTCCTGTCCAAATATAAACAAAAGAAAACGGATGAATTGAGTAAATATCTGGAAATTGCTGAAAAAGGAGGTGCTACAATTGGATAATGTTATAAATTCTATTTTTAGTGTTTCATTTATGTTCTCTGTATTGCGATTGACAACGCCCATCTTACTGGCAACACTGAGTTCTGTTATATCAGAGAGAGCAGGAATTGGTAATATTACCATGGAGGGCACCATGTTAATATCTGCATTTGTAGGTGTGGTGGTATCCGCCTATACAGGAAGTGCCTGGATTGGCTTCATAGCAGCAGTAATCATCGGTGGTGCAACGGGTTATCTCATGTCGTACATTATATTCAAATTGAAAGTAAATGATATTCTGGCAGGAATCGCCATTAACCTGCTAGGCAGTGGTGGAACGGTATTTGTGCTATACGCCCTTACTGGTGTGAGAGGAATCTCCACAGCGTTAAGCAGCAAAATAATGCCTGTGATTAATATCCCCATCATTAAAGATATTCCCATTATAGGGGAAGTTATATCCGGTCAGAATATTATTACCTATATGGCATTTATCGCAGCATTTGTAATATGGTATTTGCTCTTTAAGTCAAGACTTGGACTGAGGATCAGAGCGGTGGGAGAAAATCCTGATGCCGCTAAATCGGTGGGAATCAGTGTGTATAAGACCAAATCCATAGCACTTATTATTGCGGGTGTATTATCTGGTATGGGCGGTGCATACATGTCTATGGGATATGTATCCTGGTTTGCTAAAAATATTACAGCAGGTCGAGGATGGATCGGTATCGCGGCAGCAGCGATGGGTGGACAGCATCCAATCTGGGGTATGTTATCAGCAGTTTTGTTCGGTATTGCAGATTCTGTTGCCAATGCACTTTCTACCATCAATCTTCCATCACAATTGGTATTGATGATTCCTTATATCGTTACATTGATTGCAATGTGTGTCTATGCTTATTATCAGAAACGAAAGAAGGTAAGAATCCATGGATAATAGATTTAATAATCAAAGGGTGAACAGTATCATCGCAAATATGTCCGTGGAGGACAAGCTGTTATGTGTACATGGTCAGTTATGGGACCCGTATAGAGCAAATCAGGCAGGGTTTGTCAGAGGAAATGAAAAATATGGAATTCCGGATTTTTTCATTGCGGATGGAGAATCTGGAGTAAATATCAGTTGGGAGACGACATCTTTCCCCTCCAAAGTGAGCCTGGCATCTACGTTTGACAGGGATTGCGCATTTGCCTATGGAAATGCTATGGGACAGGAAGCGAAGTCAGCGGGGATTCATCTCCTGCTGACTCCCAGAGTAAATATTGTGCGGGATCCTCTTGCTGTTAAAGGAACCAGCAATGGTGGAAATTATCAGACTTATGGGGAAGATCCGGTCCTGAATGGCGAGATGGGTGCAAAAGAAAGTCAGGGAATTCAAAATAATAAGCAGGCACTGGCAAATCTGAAGCAAATGTTCGGATCCAGTACTGGCTCCGCTCAGGGAGCTGGGAATTGTGTTATGGATGGGCAGACCATAAATGAGCTCTATATGAGACCCTATGAACTGGTGATAAAAGCCGGGGTTGCCAGTGGTATGACGAATTATAATCAGATTAATGGTACCTGGACGTATGATTACGGCTATATGATGACGGAATGTGCAAGGGATAAGTGGGGATTCAAAGGATTTCTCTTTGATGACTGGTATTGTCTCTATGATCCCAATGCCATTAGGCATGGTGTTACTTTGGAGATGCCGGGAGAGGATTATTATAATGAAGGAAGTGAGTTATCCTGTTATGGCAAGAAACTGTTAAAGGCCATTGAAGATCCGGATCAGCCGGTTACTATGGAAGACTTGGATCATGCGGTATATTATTATCTGGACACCCTGGATCGATTTGGTATGCTGGATGAGAAGCAGAGAATTCCGGGCCCGATTGAAGAACGCATAAAGATGGAGAGTGCAAAAACAGCTAGAATGTTGGCAGGGAAGGGAGCAGTTCTTCTGAAAAATGAGGATCATATATTACCCATAAACTTTGAAAATAAGAAAATTGCGATTATCGGACCTGGTGGCGGCAAACAGGTAATGCCTACATTTAAGGAATCTCCATACGGGTTTGCAGATCGAAAAAACAGCGTTTACAATATTCTGAAGGCAAAATTTAAGGACAATATTTCCTTTGCAGTGGGGGATGATCTGGATGGAGAAGTTATCGGGACAGAATATCTCACGGCAGAGCTGGGTACTGATACGCATGGTTTACAAAGATATGTGGAGCGATTTACCTATGAAACTTTATGCGACGGTACATTGGAGGACTATCCAAGAGCGGCAGAATATGTAGTGGATCAGGAAATTAATTATAAAGATACAACTGCATTGCCACCATTGAAAAGAGAACAAAGAAGGGGATTTTTCAAGGAGACACCCAAGGAATATTATATGTGGCATGGTTATCTCACCCCAAAGGAAACAGGAATGTTCCGAATATCGTTACAGAGTAAATTCCCTGATAGGGAAGCTTTTGAGAAGAATCATGTGGAGAATGGCGATCTGTCTATCTCTACATCGGGGAATTTATACTTGCGTGAAGTAGGAAAAGTGGGAAATTTTAATCGCATCGGTATGGGAACACGAGTGTCGGCCAATGGGATTGCAGATCCTTTTTCGGAAGTAGTATCCTGCAGGGATGGCTGGAATAATGCAGGCGGTACCCTTTATATGGAGGCGGGTAAGACCTATGAGATTTACTTTAATCATACCTGTATCTACCTGGAGCCATTGGAGGTAAGGCTTGCATGGACTACGCCGAGTATGCAGGAAAAAGCACTGAGAGATGCAGTTGCATTAGCAAAAAAATCAGATATTGCAATTTGCTTCGCATGGCATCAGAGTGTCAACGATTCTCTCAGTCTGGAAGAAAATCAGGATGAATTAATAGAAAAGGTGGCAGAAGCCAATACCAATACGGTGGTGGTGTTGAATAATGGGGACCCGTTGCTGATGCCATGGAGAGATAAAGTAAAAGGGATTCTTGAAATGTGGTTTTCCGGACAGGAAGGCGCCCTGGCAACAATGGATGTCTTGGAAGGAAAGGTAAATCCGGCAGGGAGACTGCCTGTTACATTCCCACAGAAATTATCAGACCTTGCAGCAAGAGATGAGAAACATGGAGAACGATATGCAGCCACAGGACGAATCAGCGAAAAGGATGCGGTTCATCCCAATACCGCTCATTTTACAGAGGGGCTTTTAAATGGATATCGGTGGTTTGATGAGATGGAAATAGAGCCTTTATATCCATTTGGGTATGGTCTGAGCTATACGAAGTTCGATTACCGGAATATAGGAATTGAATGGGAAGGAGAGCAGCTGAAAGTCATCTTTGAAATCAGCAATACAGGGACATGTGATGGTGAGGAGGTAGTTCAATGTTATCTTGGAAAGCCACAGAATGTTCCACACGGAATACAGGCGGTTCCCAAGATGCTGGTGGATTTTGCCAGAGTCTCCCTGGGTGTTCATGAGACGAAACGAATAGAACTTACGATAGATGAACTTTACCTGAAATATTTTGATGACAAAGAAGGCAGCTACAAACTCTTTACCGGTGAACGGGATGTATATATAGGAGCCTCTTCCAGGGACATCAGATTAAAAAGTACAATAGACGTGACAGATATGGAGGCTGAGAAAGAGTTATGAAAAAGCGTGGTATCTTAAATACACAATTAGCGGGATATATTGCCGCTCTGGGACATAAAGATTTATTTTTGATTGGAGATGCAGGTATGCCGATTCCGAAAGGGGTGCCTATCGTGGATCTGGTATTGTGTGGAGGTATACCCAGCTTTGAGCAGGTATTGTCTGCAGTTCTTGATGAGACAGAAGTAGAATATTATTATCTCGCGGATGAAATCAGGGAGAAGAATCCAAAATTATTAAATTATATACAGGAGTGTCTTCCGGATATAAACAGTGAAAAAATGCCGCATGATGAATTGAAGGCATTCACAAAAAACGTAAAATTTGCAATAAGAACAGGGGAAGTAACTCCTTATCCCAATATTGTATTGCGTGCAGGGGTGACATTTTAAGGGCTTGGATGGAATGACAGTTCTTGTACAATGATTTAAAAAGATCAGGTTGAGTAAGAGGAAGCAACAGAACAGGAGGAAAGATGAAAGTCCTTAATTTTGGATCTCTAAATATTGATTATGTTTACCAGGTGGATCATATGGTTCAGGCTGGTGAGACACTGACTTCAGAGAAAACAGATATTTTTCTTGGGGGGAAGGGGTTTAATCAGTCGGTTGCATTGGCAAAGGCAGGTGTTCCGGTGTATCACGCCGGAATGATCGGAGAGGATGGAGAAACGTTTCTGGCAGCATGCACGAAGTATGGAATCCAGACGGATTATATCCAGAAGGTGGAGGGACGAAACGGTCACACAATTATCCAGGTAGATAAGAATGCACAGAATTGCATCATGCTCTACGGAGGTGCCAACCGAAAAATCAGCAAAACATTTATAGATAAAGTACTGAAGAATTTTGAAGAGGGAGATTTTCTCCTGTTACAGAATGAAATCAGCCAACTGGATTATGTGATAGATCAGGCATATGAAAAAGGAATGCAGATTATTTTGAATCCATCCCCTTTTGATCACTACTTGGATTCTTGCGATATGAGCAAGATCTCTTATTTTATATTAAATGAAATCGAAGGAGCACAGATCAGTGGCGCATCAGATCCGGAAGAAATTGCTAAGATCATGCTCCGGAAGTATCCAGCGGCCAAACTTGTACTCACATTGGGCAGCGATGGTTCTATGTATAAGGATGCAGCACAGGAACATCACCAGGGTATCTGCAAGGTGAATGCCGTGGATACCACAGCAGCAGGCGATACCTTTACGGGTTATTTTATCGCAGGCATTTTGGAGAATATGTCTATTCCGGATATACTGTATATGTGCGCCACGGCATCAGGAATTGCTGTTTCCAGAGAAGGTGCGTCCCCATCCATTCCAACGATGGACGAGGTAAGGAGTAAGCTGTAATTATTTAACATATGGAAGAGAAAATATGGTTTTATATGAACTGTATTAATTATAAAAGCCTCTCGTGAAAACGAGAGGCTTTTATAGTTAACACAGACTTTACAAAATAGATACCAATTCAATACAAACTCTGAACCAAAACGTGCTTTTTTCGTTTTGAATCTTATTGTATCTTATAACTGACGATAGGATATGAGCGAGAACGACATGACTTGTCGGCGATTCTCTGAAAATTGTGTCAAGCTTTCTATGAGACTTGACGTGCAGCGTCAGCCCATTTGATGAAGGTAAATTTCAATTGGCTGATGTTCAGCAAAGCTTAGAGACAAGAACAGAAATAAGAGATTAGAAAACGAGGAGAACATTATGAAAAACAGAATGACAAAAGTATTAGCATTACTTGCAGCAACAACGATGGTAATGGGAAGTTTGGCAGGATGCGGAAGCAAAGCAGCAGAAGAAACAGCAGCACCTGCTACGGAAACAGCTCCGGCAACTGAGGAAGCAACTCCGGCAACAACAGAGGACACGGCTACAACAGAGGCAGCAGCAACAACAGAAGCTGATGCAAACTTAGAAGGAACCATTTCCATGGCAGGTTCCACATCAATGGAAAAATTAGCAAACGCAGTGGCAGAAAGCTTTATGGCAAAATACCCAGGAGTAACAGTTACAGCAGAATTTACAGGATCTTCCGCAGGAATCGAATCATTGGCAGCAGGAAGCGTTGACATCGGTAACTCATCCAGAGCATTAAAAGATTCAGAAAAAGAAGCAGGCGCTGTTGAGAATATCGTAGCAATCGACGGTATTGCAGTTGTAACAGACCCGGCTAACAAAGTAACGGACCTGACAAAAGATCAGTTGATCAGCATCTACAAAGGTGAAACAACAAACTGGAAAGATCTTGGTGGAGATGATCAGGCAATCGTAGTGGTTGGCAGAGAAGCAGGATCAGGCACTAGAGGAGCGTTTGAAGAACTTCTTGATATCGCAGATGTATGTGCATATGCCAATGAATTAGACAGCACAGGAGCAGTTATGGCAAAAGTTGCATCTACACCAGGTTCTATCGGATATGTATCTCTTGATGTAGTAGATGATACAGTTACAGCAATGAAATTTGACGGTGTTGAACCCACAGAAGAAAACATCAAAGCTGGTACTTACATGCTGAGCAGACCATTCGTAATGGCTACCACAGGTGAGATTTCAGAGCAGAGTGAACCAGTTCAGGCATTATTTGCTTACCTTACATCAGATGAAGGAAAAGAATTAATCAAGAGTGTTGGCTTAATCACAGTAGACTAATCCATACCCACAAAAATATATATAATAACTACTCGAGCCGCATTTATTGCGGCTTGTGTAAATATGTTCAGGCCGTTTTAGCGGCCTGAACAGGAAGTCATGAAATGACTGACGTAAATATGTCTAAGCAACTTAAAACCACCAATGGAGTTAAGAATTATGACAAAAAATAAAGAAAAAACTTTTTCTATCATAGGAAGCCATAAGACGAAATCTGTAGTGGAACACACTGCACAGATCATTTTTACCATATGCGCATTCTTTGCAGTACTGGCAGTTATATCCATCACGATTTACATGTTCGTAAATGGAACACCGGCATTGGCGAAGGTAGGTATTACAGATATTTTATTTCACAGCGTGTGGAAGCCTACGGCTGCAACACCGGAATTTGGTATTCTTTTTGTTATTCTAACATCTGTTATAGGTACATTTCTTGCTATATTACTGGGTGTTCCCATCGCGCTTATGACAGCTATTTTCTTAGCGGAGGTGGCACCAAAAAGATTAGCAGGAATCGTAAAGCCGGCAGTAGAATTGCTGGCAGGTATACCATCCGTTATCTACGGACTATTAGGAATACTAATTTTGAATCCGGTTATGTACAAACTGGAAACGGCAATTTTTAAGGGATCGGAAACACACCAGTTCACAGGCGGTGCCAATCTGATATCAGCCGTCATCGTATTGGCGATCATGATATTGCCAACGGTCATCAATATCAGTGAGTCAGCCATCAAGGCAGTACCAGGACACCTGAAATCAGCATCACTGGCACTGGGAGCATCCCACATTCAGACGATTTTCAAAGTAATCCTGCCAGCAGCAAAATCCGGTATTGTTACAGCAATCGTGCTGGGCGTTGGGCGTGCAATCGGAGAAGCAATGGCAATCAGCCTTGTATCAGGAAGTTCTGTAAATTTCCCGTTGCCATTCAATTCAGTCCGATTCCTCACAACGGCCATTGTCAGTGAGATGGGATATGCATCTGATACACATCGCCAGGTATTGTTCACCATTGGCTTGGTATTGTTCGTATTTATCATGTTGATCAATATTTCGCTGAATACGATACTGAAGAAAGGAAATGTAGAGCATGAATAGTATCACAAAGAAAAAAACACGCGTGTCAGATTATCTTTTATATGTTTTGATTTACGCCAGTGCAGCCATTTCCATATTACTTCTTGTAGGAATTGTTGGATATGTATTCGTAAGAGGAATCGGTAATATCAACTGGCAGTTCCTTACCACGGTGCCAAGTACCATAAAGGGAACTTTCGGTATTGCGGGCAATATTGTCAATACACTCTACATTGTCATCATCACATTACTCATCGCGACTCCCATTGGTGTGGGATCTGCGGTATACTTAAATGAATATGCAAAACCGGGAAAAGTGGTAACAATCATTGAATTTACCACAGAAGTATTGTCCGGTATTCCTTCTATTATATTTGGTCTGTTCGGTATGGTATTTTTTGGAACGACTTGCGGATTTGGTTATTCTATCCTGACAGGAGCGTTTACCCTGACCATCATGGTACTTCCACTCATTACCCGAAATACACAGGAAGCTTTAAAAACAGTTCCAGAGACCTACAGAAGTGGAGCACTGGGAATGGGTGCCACAAAATGGTATATGATCCGCACGATCCTGTTACCGTCAGCTATGCCTGGTATCATCACAGGAATCATTCTGGCAGTAGGTAGAATCGTAGGAGAATCAGCAGCATTGCTCTTCACAGCAGGAAGCGGTTATCTGCTACCAAAGGCAGGAGCGGGCATCTTCAAAAAGATTCTGGAATCCGGCGGCACCCTCACTATCCAGTTATATCTGTGTATGTCAAAGGCCCAGTACGGAGAAGCCTTTGGAATCGCCCTTGTACTGTTAGTAATCGTATTAGGCATCAACATGCTCACCAAATATCTCTCAACAAAATTTGACGTGAGTAACCGCCCATAGAAAACGCAGTTTTCTATTTAGGATGGCGGTTTTCTATTTAGGATGGCGGTTACGACCTGCCGCCGAATGAAAATGAGGGGGCAATACCGAAAGAACCGCCCATAGAAAACGCAGTTTTTAGAAAGGAATATGTATGGAAGTTAAATTAGAGGAACAAACGGAGACCTGCAAGCTTATGACAGAAAAGCTGAATCTGTATTATGGTCAGAATCATGCGTTAAAAGATGTAGATATGAAAATTAATAAAAATGCCATTACAGCATTTATCGGCCCTAGTGGATGTGGTAAATCTACCTTCTTAAAAACACTGAATAGAATGAATGACCTGATAGAAGGTGTAAGAATCGAAGGAAAAGTAATTCTGGATGGAGAAAATATCTATGATGAGAAAGTAGATACCACACTCCTCCGCAAAAAAGTGGGTATGGTATTTCAACAGCCTAATCCATTTCCAATGAGTATATATGACAACGTGGCTTACGGACCAAGAATCCACGGTATCAAATCAAAATCAAAATTAGATGAAATCGTAGAAGAAAGCCTCATAGGCGCAGCTATTTTTGATGAGGTGAAGGATCGCCTCAAAAAGTCAGCGCTGGGATTATCCGGTGGTCAGCAGCAGAGACTCTGTATCGCCAGAGCACTTGCAGTACAGCCTGACATCCTCCTGATGGATGAGCCTACCTCTGCATTAGATCCCATATCTACATTAAAGATAGAAGACCTGATGGTGGAATTGAAAGATAAATACACTGTGGCTGTTGTTACGCACAATATGCAGCAGGCAGCCCGTGTGTCAGACTACACAGCCTTTTTTCTGGTGGGAGAAGTAGTAGAGTTCGACGCTACTAACAATATCTTTACCCGTCCCCAGGATAAACGTACCGAAGATTATATCACAGGTAGATTTGGTTGAACAGCAAGTCAAATACGACATTGCATGCTTGCATACATATGTTGGAGATTGACGAGCGTCATCCGTGAGTGCAGGACAAAGTCCGAAACGAATGGATGTGTAACCAGTATTAGATAGTAGAAAATCAGGAGGTAACACATGCCAACAAGAATTAATTTTGAACAGCAGTTGAATGAACTGAAAAAAAGTCTGGAGGAGATGGGAAGCAGTGTAGAAACATCTATTGACCGTCTCTTTGATGCCATGACAGAAATGAATCAGGAAGCAACTGAATTTGTAATAAAAAATGAAAGAGTCATCAACGATATGGAGCGTGCCATCGAAGCACAGTGCCTGTCCCTGATCACCAGACAACAGCCAATTGTGGGGGATCTTCGTCTGATATCTTCCGCATTGAAAGTGGTAACAGATATTGAGCGTATCGGAGATCACGCAGTAGATATTGCGGAACTGGTTTCCAGATGGAAAGACCAGAACCTGGTAGAATATTCTCCACATATTTCACCCATGATAACAGCATGCAAGGAAATGGTTCATGATGCGGTGGAAGCATTTGCCAATCAGGATTTTGAGCAGGCAAATACTGTAATTAAAAATGATGATATCGTAGATGAACTTTTTAATAAAATGAAAAACGATGTGGTAGCAACTTTACAGCAGAAATCTAAAGTGCAGGATGAAGTAGTGGGAACTGTCATGAAGGATAAGAATAATAATCTTGCGTCCCCGGATGTGTGTGTGGATATTATGATGATTGCAAAATATCTGGAAAAAGTAGGAGATCATGCAGTGAATATCGCCGAGTGGGAGATTTTTAGAGAAACTGGATCTATCCAGAATGTGAGACTGCTTTAGAATTGTAGAACAGACCTGGACCTTCGGTGCTATGCAGCTGATGCATATTTTACAAAGATTTTACATTTCTCCATGAATAGACTTTACATAGACTTGTTACACTATGCCTAGACCGCTTAGTGGGTGTAGTATGCCTGGACAGTTTAACGGACGGCACCGACTGGGAAGATGTCAGTGCAAAGCAGGTAACAGGTCTATTTGTGTTGCCTGAAAAGTATTGAATAAAGTAATTGGTAAGGGTAAAATAAGGGAAACATGGCTATTTAAAATGAGCTGATGTTCAATACGATTGTGTTAAGTTTTCAATGAAAACTTGACATGCAGCGTCAGCCCATTTGTCGAAGACAAATTTTAAATGGGCTGATGTTCAATACAATGGAGGAAAAAGAAATGACACTGGATGATTTAGGGATGATTTTTCATTTCATCGGCGGGCTTGGACTGTTTCTGTATGGTATGCACATTATGGCAGACGGATTGCAGAAGTCAGCAGGGGGAAAATTAAAAAGCCTGATGGGCTTTCTCACAAAGAACCGTTTTATTGCGGTAGTGGTAGGAGCCTTGATTACTGCCATTATACAGAGCAGTAGTGCCACTACGGTTATGGTGGTCGGGTTTGTAAATGCAGGTATGCTCACGTTAGCCCAGGCAGTAGGGGTTATCATGGGTGCCAATATTGGTACTACTATCACAGCGTGGATCGTATCCATGAGTGATTTGGGAAGTATATTCAAACCGGAATTTTTCTCACCGGTATTAGTGGGTATTGGTGCATTTCTCATACTTTTTAGTCAGAAGGAAAATAAGAAAAAAGTGGGCGAGATCTTAGTCGGTTTCGGTGCACTTTTTATTGGTCTTACATATATGTCTGATTCTATCGCGCCATACAGAGATGCACAGATCTTTGTAGATGCTTTCCGGGTATTGGGCAGGAATCCACTTTTGGCAATTATCGTGGGAGCTGTTGTCACAGCGATCATTCAAAGTTCCTCCGCTTCTGTAGGCATCCTGCAGACCCTGGCATTGAATGGTGTGGTGAACTGGCAGTCCGCAGTATTCATCACATTGGGGCAGAATATCGGTACCTGTGTGACTGCATTGATATCCAGTGCAGGAACTGGTAAAAATGCAAAGAGAGCATCTGTGATCCATTTACTTTTTAATACCTTGGGTGCGGTGATATTTGGAGCGATCATGTTCGTGCTTTTCCAATTTAATATGACATGGGCGTCATCTCATATATCAGCGGTGCAGATATCCATATTCCATACCGTATTCAATATCCTGAATACGATTCTGCTGTTCCCATTTGCTAATAAGCTGGTATTATTGTCAGAAATGATCGTTCGCGATGGCAAAGAGTCGGAAGAGGAAAAAGAAGACATTCCCACCGAGGTACAGCGAAGACTGGATCGAAGGATTCTTGCCAATCCGTCCTTTGCCATTGAGACAGCCATCAAAGAAGTATCTTATATGGGAACTATCACATTGGAAAGTACAAGGGCAGCAGTGGAGGCAGTGCAGTCCGCTGACCAGAAATTAGCACAACAGGTCTGCGAAAAAGAGAAAGTCATCAATCAGCTGGAGAAGATCCTTACCGCATATTTGGTGGAAGTAGATAATCTATCCCTGACGGAAAAACAACATTTATTAATTAAGAATCTCTTCTACACCATAAGTGATATGGAGCGTGTGGGAGATCATTGTGAAAATATAGCAGAATTGGCTGAGACAAGACGAAGAGACAGAATACAGTTCTCAAAACGAGGTATTACGGACCTGGAGGATATCGCTACGGAGACCATACAGGCTTTGGAATGGGCGCTGACAGCCAGAAGAGACGGAAGTAAAGTGGCAATCGAGCATGTGGAGGAACTGGAATCCCAGGTAGATGCCATGGAGGAAGAGATGAGAGAGAGACATATCCAGAGACTTTCCAGAGGAAAGTGTGGTCCGGAAGGCGGAGTTATTTTCCTGGACATTCTGAGTAATCTGGAGAGAATCTCAGACCACGCGACCAACATTGCTGGTTATGTGGCAATGGAGAACTAATAATTGTCTGTGAGTGGTAAAAGGAGAAGGAAGCATGCAGAAAATATTTGTGATTGAAGATGATGAGAACATCCGCAACCTGGTCAAGATTGCACTGGAAGGCTATGGCTATGAAGTGATGGCTTTTGAGTCAGCGGAACTGGCACTGGAATGTATCGATGAGATGAAGCCGGATCTGGCGGTATTCGATCTGATGCTTCCGGGAATGGATGGACTTACTGCCATTGGTAAGATCCGTAAGATGGATAATATTAAGAATATGCCATTGATCGTATTGACTGCAAAAGATAAAGAATATGACAAAGTCGTAGGTCTTGACGGCGGGGCAGATGATTACATCACGAAGCCATTTGGCGTATTGGAATTGACAGCACGTATCCGTTCCTTATTGAGAAGAGCCAACGTGGAGACCAGCGCACCCAAAAAAGGGGTTGTGGAACTAGGAAAACTCAGCATAGATATGGCGACCAGAGAAGTGGCGATGGATGGAAAACCAGTGACACTTACTTACAAGGAATATGAGCTTCTCATGTATCTGGTAGAAAATCGTGCAAGAGTAGTGGAAAGAGAAGAGTTATTGGACGAGCTGTGGGATTACAATGCGGAGATAGAGACCCGTACTTTGGATATTCACATACGTACCCTTCGCCAGAAACTGGGCGAGGAAGGCAGCACATACATTAAGACGATTAGAAGCGTGGGGTACAGATTTGTTATTTAGCTGATAAAAGGAGTGATATGAAAAGAGCATTACTTTTTAGATTTATAGAAGTACTGATAGTTGCATTGGCGATCAGCAGTTGTATCGCATACTATTTTATCGGAAATCAGATGCTGGATGAGAATCTCTCCAATATGATGAATACAATTCATGTGGTTGATTACTCCATTGATTATCAGCAGGATATACAGGGACAGTTGGAGCAGATACATGAGCGCACACTACAGGACAGGAACAGGATTACTATTATTGATCTGGAGGGCAATGTATGTGCTGATACAGATGCGTATGAAGTGGAAAAATTACAGAATCATCTGGAACGGGAAGAGATACAGAAAGCGTTGAACAGCCAGGAGCATTATGGTTATGCCACCAGATTTTCAGAGACACTGAATGAGGATATGCTTTATTTGGCAGCACTGTCCATATCCGGACAATATTTGATTCGTATGTCGGTACCCTACACGGGCATTCTGGATTATTTGAAATCTATTTTCCCATTTTTACTTGTAGGAGTGGGCGTAGCATTTGTCATATCCATGGTATTGACCTTCCGGTTTATCGGAACCATTACGAAACCCCTTCAGGAGATCTCGGATGAGATGTCTAAGGTAAGCGGAGACGAAATGGATTTTCAGTTCAAGCATTACAAATATGATGAACTCAATGTTATCTCTGATACAACGACTCAGCTTACGGAAGAGATTCGTGATCATGTGAATCAGTTGGAATTTGAAAAAAAGATCCGCCAGGAATTTTTCTCCAATGCAAGCCATGAATTGAAAACGCCTATTACTTCTATTAAAGGGTATGCAGAATTGCTGAACCAGGGATTTGTAAAAGATGATGAGACCAAAAATGATTTTATGGCACGTATTTTAAAAGAAACAGATAATATGACAAATCTCATCAATGATATTCTTATGATATCCCGGTTGGAGACCAAAGAAGCAGAAGTTACATACTCCATGGTGCGCATGAGCCCACTGATCACAGAAATCTTCGAATCCTTAGAACCTATCGCAGCGGAGTATGAAGTTAAACTTCACCAGGAATGTGAACCACTTATCATAGAAGCCAGCACGAAGCAATTGCGGGAGCTCATCGTAAACCTTACCAGCAATGGCATTAAATATAATCATCCAGGAGGAAATGTCTGGGTGGATGTACGAAAACTTTCGGAAAATATGGTGGTCACGGTGAGAGATGACGGTATGGGAATCTCAGATGAGAACCAGGAAAGAGTCTTTGAGCGATTCTACCGTGTAGATAAGGGCAGAAGTAAGAAGATGGGCGGAACAGGTCTTGGACTTTCCATCGTAAAACATATTGTGGAATATTATGGTGGCAGTATGAATCTCATCAGCAAAGTGGGTGAGGGAAGTACCTTTACGGTGTCCATCCCACTGGAGAGAGAGATTCCAGACAATATGCAGTAATAATGCATAAAAGTTACAAAATATTCGAAAAATAGTGGAAAAATGCGGTATTTAAGCGCTGGAATAGTTGACAATAACTGGAATAAGTTATAAACTTTCCACATATAGAAAATTTATTGTTTCTATATGTATTGTATACATTAGATGACACAGGGGAAGTATTGTTTTAGGAAGGAGTATTATATTATGAGAAATGCAAACAAAAAAGTAGTGGCAACTCCAGTAACCAAAACGAGCGTAGAGAAAGCAGCACCAGTTATGACAGCAGCCGTTCCAATTAAAAAAGAAGAGCCAGTAAAAGAAGAGCCAGTAAAAGAAGAGCCAGTAAAAACGGAAACGAAAGTGGAAGTAAAAGCTCCTGTAGCAAAAGAAGTTAAGACTACAGCAACTGCAAAGAAGGCACCCGCTAAAAAGGCTGCACCAAAGAGAGTAGTAGCAAAAAAGACAGAAGTGAAAGAAAACTTACATATCGAATTCGCAGGAAAGAGTTATGCTCAAGAAGATCTCATGAAGAGTGTGAAAGATATCTGGAAATATGATTATAAAAAGAAAGCAGCAGATTTAGTATCTGTTGACCTCTATGTAAAACCAGAAGAAGGAAAAGCATACTATGTAATTAACGGTGAGATCATGGGTGATTTCGATATTTAAAACGATAGTGATAAGACCAAAATTAAAAGAAGGAGATCAGTTTGATAATGATAAATCAAACCGACCTCTTTTTTTTGCCCTTTTACCTATTTTATAATTATTTTAGATTTATTTTTCTCAAATTGTGTTGACAATAGATTAAGAGAGTGATAATTTAGGTTAAGAAGATGTTAGCACTCTAATCAAACGAGTGCTAACAGTCTAAAAACAGCTTACAGGTACTGCAAAAGGCAGTGGTTGGGAAAGGAAGTGGGATAGATGCAACTGGACGATAGGCTGGATGACCGAAAAGTGAAGATACTGCAAGCGATTATTCGGAATTATCTTGAGACTGGTGAACCGGTTGGATCTAGAACGATTTCCAAATACACAGACCTGAACCTTAGTTCAGCCACCATTCGCAACGAGATGTCAGATCTGGAGGAACTGGGATACATCGTACAGCCTTACACCTCGGCAGGCAGGATTCCATCGGATAAAGGCTATCGACTCTACGTAGATACCATGATGGAGGAAAAGGAACGGGAAGTAGTGGAGATGAAGGAAATGCTTCTGGAAAAGGAAGACAAAGTAGATAATCTCCTGAAACAGGTCGCAAAGGTACTTGCCACGAATACCGAATATGCCACCATGATATCCACACCCCGTTATCAGAGAAATAAAGTGAAATTTATTCAGCTTTCCAGAATGGATAAGAATCAATTGGTAGCAGTCATCGTTGTGGAGGGCAACATTATCAAAAATAATATCCTGGATGTGGAGGAGGAATTGGACGATGAGACAATTCTCAAGTTGAACATTCTTCTCAATACACATTTAAATGGATTGTCCATAGATGAGATTAATTTGGCAATGATATCTGCATTGAAGCAAAAGGCCGGCATTCACAGCGACATTATCAGTAATGTCATTGATGCAGTGGCAGAGGCCATCAAGTCAGATGATGATCTTGAGATTTACACCAGTGGAGCCAATAATATATTCAAATATCCGGAACTTTCCGATAATCAGAAAGCAAGCGAACTGATTACAGCATTGGAAGAGAAACAGCAGTTGACAGAGTGGATGCATGAAGGTCTGGAAGGCGATGACCATCAGGGAATCCAGGTGTATATCGGTAATGAAACTCCAATCTCTACCATGAGGGACTGCAGTGTCGTAACAGCCACCTATGAATTGGAGGAAGGCATGCAGGGAACGATAGGTATTATCGGACCAAAGAGAATGGATTATGAAAAAGTAATTACCACATTGAAATCGCTCAAGAATCAACTTGATACATTATATAAGAAAACCTAGGAATGAACCGAATCCTTGGTTGCCAAGCAGGAATACAACAGTAGGAGGACTGATAGCGTGCAGGAAAATGAAGATTTAAAACAGGATTTGGATCAGGAAGAAACGAATCAGACGGTTTCAGAAGAACAGCCATTGGAGGAAACAGTGGCAGAAGAGACAGGAGAAGATACAGAGCGAAAGGAAGATGAAATAATTCCTGAGAACAGCAGAGAGGCCAGAAAGAAGGCAAAAGCTGACAAGAAACATGACAAAGATAAGATGAAAGAAAAGGTCGAAGAGCTGGAAGACAAAGTGATGCGTCAGATGGCAGAATTCGAGAACTACAGAAAGAGAACCGAGAAAGAAAAAACAGCAATGTTTGAAGTCGGTGCAAAGAGTGTAGTGGAAAAAATATTACCAGTTGTAGATAATTTTGAAAGAGGTCTTGCAAGCATTCCGGAAGATGAAAAAGGAACAGCTTTCGCTGAGGGAATGAATATGGTATATAAGCAGCTCATGACCAGTCTCGATGAGATGGGTGTGAAACCAATCGAGGCAATAGGAAATGAATTCGATCCGGATTTCCATAATGCAGTAATGCAGGTGGAGAGTGAAGAATATGAGACCGGAACAGTAGCACAGGAATTGCTGAAAGGATATCTTTACAGAGATTCCGTTGTAAGACACAGCATGGTAGCAGTAGTACAATAATATTTGTTTCGATTACAAAGTAATCGAGAACACGAAGGCACAAAGTGCCGAAGGTTAATAGTAAAATAATATGGAGGACATAATTATGGGAAAGATCATTGGTATCGACTTAGGAACAACAAACAGTTGTGTGGCAGTTATGGAAGGTGGTAAACCTACCGTTGTAGCAAATACAGAAGGAGCAAGAACAACACCATCCGTAGTTGCATTTACAAAAACAGGTGAGAGACTTGTTGGTGAACCGGCAAAACGTCAGGCAGTAACAAATTCAGAGAAGACAATATCATCCATCAAGAGAGATATGGGTACAGAGCACGGCAGAACAATTGATGATAAGAAATATAGCCCACAGCAGATTTCAGCTATGATTCTTCAGAAATTGAAAGCAGATGCTGAGAGCTATTTGGGAGAAAAAGTAACAGAAGCAGTTATCACTGTTCCGGCTTACTTTAACGATGCACAGAGACAGGCAACAAAGGATGCTGGTAAGATTGCAGGACTTGATGTAAAACGTATCATCAACGAGCCTACAGCAGCAGCTCTTGCATATGGCCTTGACAATGAAAAAGAACAGAAGATCATGGTATATGATCTTGGTGGTGGTACATTTGATGTATCGATTATCGAAATCGGTGACGGTGTTATCGAAGTATTAGCTACCAGCGGTAACAACAGACTTGGCGGTGATGACTTCGACCAGAAGATTACAGATTACATGTTAGCAGAGTTCAAGAAAAACGAAGGTGTTGACTTATCCAAGGATAAGATGGCTCTTCAGAGATTAAAAGAAGCAGCTGAGAAAGCAAAGAAAGAATTATCCTCAGCTACTACCACGAACATTAACTTACCATTCATCACGGCTACTGCAGAAGGTCCAAAACATTTCGATATGAACCTTACAAGAGCAAAATTTGATGAATTGACACATGATTTAGTAGAAATGACAGCAATACCTGTTCAGAACGCATTAAAAGATGCAGGTATCTCTGCTTCAGAACTTGGTAAAGTATTACTGGTAGGTGGTTCTTCACGTACCCCTGCCGTACAGGATAAAGTAAGACAGTTGACAGGTCAGGAACCAAGCAAGACCTTGAACCCGGATGAATGTGTAGCAATCGGTGCTTCTATTCAGGGTGGTAAATTAGCTGGCGATGCAGGTGCTGGCGAGATCTTACTTCTGGATGTAACACCATTGTCATTATCCATTGAGACTATGGGTGGCGTAGCTACCAGACTGATCGAGAGAAATACCACGATCCCTACCAAGAAGAGCCAGATCTTCTCAACAGCAGCAGATAATCAGACAGCAGTTGATATCAACGTGGTACAGGGTGAGAGACAGTTTGCCAAAGATAATAAATCTCTTGGACAATTCAGACTGGATGGTATCCCACCAGCAAGAAGAGGTGTGCCACAGATCGAAGTTACCTTTGATATTGATGCCAATGGTATCGTAAATGTAACAGCAAAAGATATGGGAACAGGAAAGGAACAGCACATTACCATCACCGCTGGTTCCAGCATGTCTGATGATGATATCGATAAAGCAGTAAAAGAAGCTGCTGAATTTGAAGCACAGGATAAGAAACGTAAAGAAGCAATCGATGCCAGAAACGAAGCGGATTCTCTTGCATTCCAGACAGAGAAAGCTTTGACAGAAGCAGGTGACAAGATCGATGCCAATGATAAGACACAGGTCGAAGCTGACCTTCAGGCATTGAAAGACATCTTAGAGAAAACAAAAGATGCTGAGATGACAGAAGACCAGGTAGCTGAGATGAAGACAGCACAGGAAAAATTGATGACTGGTGCACAGAGCCTCTTCTCAAAGATGTATGAGCAGGCAGGCGGCGCAGCAGGTGCAGGTCCGGATATGGGCGGCGCACAGGCAGGACCGGATATGAATGCTGGAAGCACAGGCGCAGCAGACGATGTAGTGGACGGAGATTACAGAGAAGTGTAAAATAACGGGGATGGGAACATCAGGTTTTCATTGAAAACAGAACACAAATGGGGGCATGTTATCATGACCCCTGTCCCTATGTAAAAAAAGGCAATTTTTAGAGAGGAAAGAAAAATGGCAGAACAAAAACGAGATTATTATGAGGTTCTCGGTGTTGATAAAAATGCTGATGAAGCGTCCATAAAAAAAGCATATCGAACACTTGCCAAAAAGTACCATCCGGATATGAACCCTGGCGACAAAGAGGCAGAGGTCAAATTCAAGGAGGCTTCAGAAGCGTATGCTATTTTAAGCGATCCTGAGAAAAAGCGTCAATATGATCAGTTCGGTCACGCTGCCTTTGAGAACGGCGGTGGCGGTTACGGTGCCGGTGGATTTGATTTTAACGGTGGAGATTTTGGTGATATTTTCGGTGATATTTTTGGTGATTTCTTTGGCGGTGGAGCCAGAAGCTCCAGAAGACCAAACAATGGTCCTACCAAGGGAGCCAATATACGAGCCAGTGTAAGAATCACCTTTGAAGAAGCTGTATTTGGTGTAGATAAAGAGATAGAGCTCACACTGAAGGATTCCTGTACGACCTGCCATGGAACAGGTGCAAAGCCGGGAACCAGCCCTGAGACCTGCCCGAAATGTGGTGGTAAGGGTCAGGTAGTATTTACGCAGCAGTCTTTCTTCGGTACGGTTCGTAATGTCCAGACATGTCCGGACTGTGGCGGTACAGGCAAGATCGTAAAAGAGAAGTGCCAGGATTGTCATGGAACAGGCTACATCGCAAACCGTAAAAAGATCCAGGTATCCATTCCGGCAGGAATCGATAATGGTCAGAGTGTGAGAATCAGAGACAAAGGAGAGCCTGGCAGCAACGGCGGTCCAAGAGGAGATTTGCTGGTGGAGGTAATCGTACAGCGTCATCCAATCTTCCAGCGTCAGGAGTACAATATCTTTTCCACAGTTCCGGTATCCTTCCCAATTGCAGCCATGGGTGGGGAGATTGTCATCGATACCGTGGACGGCAGAGTCATCTACGACGTAAAGCCAGGTACCCAGACAGACACCAGAGTTCGTTTAAAGGGAAAAGGTGTACCAACGCTGAGAAATAAAGAAGTGCGTGGTGATCACTATGTCACATTGGTGGTACAGGTACCGGATAAGATTTCTCATGAGGCAAAGGAACTATTAAAGCAATATGATGCTCTGACAGGCGACAGCTTAAATGCAGCCAAGAACGTAACAGCAGCCAAAGAATCTGAGGATTCCAAGGATACAAAAGATAAAAAGAAAAAAGGCTTTTGGAAGAACTAAATAACAGAAAGATAGAAGAACTTTATAAGGGGCTTACGCACTAAGTAATTAATGCTAAGCTCCTTTTTTCTGTTGTTATAGATAGTTTATCTCAACTCAAACCTGAGATGCAGACGATGATGTGTTTACACCTGTCTGTTTAGATTTACAGTAGGTGTTTAATCTTTATTTAGAGTAAAAACAATGAAATAACATACAGCTGTTTCATAAATGCGTCATGCGATATTGTCTTGCGGTGATGCTATAGTATTGCTTAAAAGCATGGGAAAAATGTTCCACAGAGGAATAATTTAACTTATATGCAATATCGGTAATGCTTAAGGAAGGATCCTTTAATAAAATTTTAGCCATAGACATTTTTGCGTCATTTTTTTTCTGTAAAAAGGTTTTATCATAGTAATTTCTTAAGAATCTTTCTGTTTGTCGGGTACTCAGACCCAGACGGGCAGAAAGATTTTCTAATGTAATTGTTTCGTAATCATAGAGAAAACTTTCCTCCACAATTAAATATTTACTGTCAACCAGATTAGTTTGGGAGAAATGCTCTTTGGATTCTTTATTGCTTTCATAGTTGCGCACCATTTTCACAATGCATTGTTTTAGGAGAATCTCCACTTGCGTCATATATCCGGTATATTTATGCTCCAGCTCATAAAAAATCTGCTGCATGGTAGGATAGAGATCCTGTGTATCCGATCCAAACCAAAAATGTGTTTTTTCAAACAGCTTCCCTAGAGAATTGCCTTCCGGGTAGAAAGCTTCCGCACCATTTGTATGTTTGATTTTAAAGTAAATACAATATTCTGCCATAGGGTCATTTTGAATGGGAATCTGCTCATGCTCAATGTGGGGGCCCGTCATATAACAGGTATTGGGGTCGACTTCGTATATTTGATTGCTGATATTAATAGTTCCGTGTCCATAAGGGATATAGTGCAGCTCATAGCTGTTATTTCCGTGACTGTGCTTCGGCATGGAACGCAAAAATACCTCAAAGGCAATGTTCAATACGGAAAAAGACATATCATCAATAGCGAATTTAATATTTAAATCATTATAGACTGTACGCATGGCAACCTCCTTTATGGATATAGTAACAATCCTGTGAAATAAGGTCAACAATAATATTCGATAATACGACATAAATAGAGGACTATCGTCTGATAAATCTCTTACGACAGAGAAGCTGTGACTCTATAATTATAGAAAAGTGATACAAATCGAAGGAGGTCATCATATGCCATTAGTAACATCAAAAAAAATGCTTTTAGATGCGCAAAAAGGAAATTATGCAGTAGGTGCTTTCAATGTGGAAAACATGGAAATGGTAAAAGCGGTCATACGGGCTGCGGAGGAGCTGAAGGCACCAGTAATGCTGCAGACTACACCTTCCACAATCAAGTATGGAACGGTGGAAACCTATGCAGCAATTGTAGCAGCGGAAGCAAAGAAGACGACGGTACCCGTATGCCTGCATTTGGACCATGGGAACAGCTATGAATTAGTGGAGCAATGCCTGAAAAGTGGATATAGCTCTATTATGATAGACGGCTCTAAGGAAGAATTGGAAGGAAATATAGCACTTAGCAGGAAGGTAACGGAGCTGGCAAAGAAAAGTGGCATTCCGGTGGAGGCAGAATTAGGAAAAGTTGGTGGAAAAGAGGATGACTTAGAGGTAAAACTGGATACGAATACGGATCCAATGGAGGCAGTAAGATTTGTGGAGGAAACAGGAATTGATTCGCTGGCAGTTGCCATAGGAACAGCACATGGCTTCTATATTGGAACACCAGTACTTGACAAGGAACGATTATCCCTTATCAGAAGTCTCGTAACGATTCCGTTAGTACTTCATGGAGCATCGGGGATCTCGGATGAAGAAGTGAAAGACTGTGTAAAAAGAGGAATTTGTAAGGTTAATTTTGCGACAGAATTAAGAGCTGCCTATACGGCTGCAGTAAAGCAGCTACTGTCGGATAAGCCAGAAACGTTCGATCCAAAGGCATATGGAAAAGCGGGTATGGAAGCAGTAACACAACTGGTAAAAAATCGTATGAAGGTATGCGGCTGTGATGGGAAAGCTTAAGAGATAGAAGGGCAAGCGGGTGTATGTATGGAACAGCTATTATTGGGAATTGATATAGGAACAAGCGCCTGTAAGATTGCGCTTTTTGACGAAATGGGGCAGTTAATTGCCAGCAATACCGGAGATTATCCTGTGTATTATAAGAAAACAGGCTGGGCAGAACAAAATCCGGATGAATGGTGGAACGCAGTATGCAAAGCAATTAAGGAAATGCTGGAGCAGCATCAGATTAATCCGGTCAGTATCGCAGGAATTGGAATTGATGGACAGAGCTGGTCTGCCATTGCCATTGATAAGGAAGGAAAGGTACTGACAAACACACCGATTTGGATGGATACCAGAGCACAGAATATCTGCAACCGTCTAAATAAAGAAATTGGAGAGGATACCATATTTCAATTGACAGGAAATTCCCTCCAGCCTTCCTACACAACAGCAAAAATAGTGTGGTATAAGGAACATTTGCCAGAAATCTACGCAAGAACAGATCAAATTCTGCAGTCCAATGCTTTTATTGCATATCGGCTGACAAAAGAATTGAGCCATGATTTATCACAGGGATATGGACTGCATTGCTTTGATATGCGAAAGGGTGTGTGGGATGAATCTATGTGTCATCAGCTTGGCATAAAAAGAGAACTTTTACCAGAGCTTATGCCGTCTCATCAGATTGTGGGACGGGTGACAGAGGATGCGGCAAAAGAGACAGGCTTATTAGCTGGAATCCCTGTAGTAGCAGGCGGGCTGGATGCTGCATGCGGAACACTTGGAGCAGGTGTTGTACATCCGGGAGAGACCCAGGAACAGGGCGGACAGGCGGGAGGAATGAGCATCTGCACAGAAATATATGCAGCAGACCCCCGCTTGATACTGGGCTTTCATGTAGTGCCGAACCAATGGTTACTACAGGGGGGCACTACTGGCGGTGGTGGTGTTATGCGATGGATGGAAAGAGAGTTTGCTCAGTATGAGCGTCTGATAGCAGAAAAAACAGAAAAAACTTCTCTCATGCAGTTGAACGATATTGCAGAAGCAGTATCTCCAGGGAGTGATGGACTTATTTTTTTGCCTTATATGGCAGGAGAGCGTTCTCCCATATGGGATCCGGATGCCAAAGGTGTATTTTACGGACTTGATTTCAGTAAAACGAAAGGGCATATGGTACGTGCGGCCATGGAAGGTGTTGCATATTCTCTGCACCATAATCTGAAGATTGCAGAGACGACGGGGGCGAAGGTAGAGGAACTCCGGGCAATGGGAGGTTCAGCCAATTCTCTGTTATGGACGCAGATTAAGGCGGACATTACTGGGAAACCAATTGTAGTACCGGCTTCTGATACAGCGACAACGCTGGGCGCCGCAATCTTAGCAGGTGTTGGTGTAGGGCTTTATCGAAATTTTGATGAAGCGGTAAAGAAAACGGTAAAGATGACCAGAAAACATCAGCCTGATATGGACAAACATGCATTATATGAAAAAAATTATGAAACATACATAGAGTTATATTCAGATTTAAAAGGGTTAATGAAGAAAAAAGGAGGCAATAAGTCATGAAAGCAGGAGTAATACATGCAAGAGAGGATCTTCGCTATGAGGAGATTGAAAAGCCAATACCGAAAAAGGGTCAGGTTTTAATTAAGGTAAAATACACAGGAATTTGTGGTTCGGACATTCCAAGAGTCAATGGTGACGCATGTCATTTTTTCCCGAATGTACTGGGTCACGAATTTTCGGGAACGGTAGAAGAACTGGGAGAGGGAGTGTCCACATTGCAGGTGGGAGATAAAGTGGCAGGTGTTCCGCTGGTTCCATGTATGCAGTGTGAGGATTGTCAGAAGGGAAACTATTCTCTTTGCAAACATTACAGCTTTATTGGCTCCAGAGAATACGGAAGCTTTGCAGAATACGTAGTGGTACCCGAAAAAAATGCAGTCAAATTTGAAGAGGAAGTATCTTTTGAACAAGGGGCATTCTTTGAACCGGCAACGGTGGCCTTACATGGATTGGAAAGAGTGGATTATAAAGGTGGAAAGACCGTTGCTATTCTGGGTGGAGGAACCATTGGGTTGCTAGTTATGCAGTGGGCCAAAATATTTGGTGCGAAAATGACTGTAGTATTTGATATAGCATCAGACAGATTAGAATTGGGTAAAAGATTGGGTGCAACTGCCGGAATTAATACATTAGATTCGGACTTTATGGAGCAGGCAATGAAATTGACAGAGGGAAAAGGCTTTGATTATGTCTATGAGACGGCAGGAAATACCATTACCATGAAAATGGCCTTTCAGTTAGCAACAAATAAAGCTCAGGTTTGCTTTGTGGGAACACCGACTAAGGAATTGAAATTCTCTGTAGAAGAATGGGAGAATATGAATCGTAAGGAATTTACTTTAACCGGTTCATGGATGTCCTATAGTACACCATTCCCAGGACACGAATGGAAGCTTGCTGCACATTATTTTAAAACAGGAGAATTGAAATTTGATGAATCCTTTATTTATAAAAAGATACCTCTTAGTCAAATAGCAAGCGCATTTGATATGTATAAGACACCAGGTGCTGTAAAAGGAAAACTGTTAATTGATAGCGAGACCTGACATTCGTAATATAGAAAACAGGAAGGAGAAATGAGACAAAATGAAACATCCATTACAGGAAATGATGAAGAAAAGAAAAGAAGGGATCAAATGCGGTATTCCCTCATATTGCAGTGCAAATGAGCTGGTTATTGAGGCCGTTCTGGAACGTGCAAAGGAAACTAATGTGCCTGCTTTAATTGAAGCAACGGCTAATCAGGTAAATCAATATGGAGGCTATACAGGGATGAAGCCTCAGGATTTTATGGACAATGTACTTCGTATAGCAGAAAAGATTGGCTGTAAAAAGGAACTGATTATCTTGGCTGGCGATCATCTGGGGCCGTTGACATGGAAAGATGAGCCGGAAGCAAGTGCCATGGAGAAGTCTAAAGAGCTGGTAAGGGAATATGTATTAGCGGGCTTTACCAAGATTCATCTGGACACCAGTATGAAGCTCGGTAATGATGAGTTGAATCAGCCACTCGCAACAAAAACCATAGCCACAAGAGGTGTGATTCTCTATCAGACATGTATGGAGGCATATCAGGAACTTCTTGCCAGGAATAAAGATGCATTGCGCCCGGTATTTATTATCGGAAGTGAGGTTCCTATTCCAGGAGGCGCGCAGGAAGCAGAAGAAGGTATTAGTGTTACCAGACCAGAGGACTTCGAAGAAACAGTAAACACATACAAGAGTGTATTTCGGGAATATGGATGTGAAGATGCCTGGAAAGATATCATAGCAGTTGTGGTTCAGCCAGGGGTAGAATTTGGGGATGCACAAGTTTTCATGTACGACAGGGATAATGCAAGAGAACTGTGTGAGAAACTGAAGGAATATCCGGAGATTGTCTTTGAGGGTCATTCTACAGATTATCAAAGTCCAGAATGCCTTAAAAAAATGGTAGAAGATGGCATTGCAATTTTAAAGGTAGGCCCTGCGTTGACCTTTGGCTTAAGAGAAGCTCTCTTTGGGCTCAGCATGATCGAAAAAGAAATTATTCCTATTACAAAAAGATCTAACTTTATAGAAGTACTGGATGAAGTTATGATAGAGAAACCAGATAATTGGAAAAAACATTATCACGGAAATGAGAAAGCCCAGGCCTTTGCAAGAAAATATAGTTTTTCAGACAGGTGCAGATATTACATCGGGGACACGACTGTGGAGGATGCGATTGAAAAACTCTTTAGAAATCTTACAGAGACGGAGATTCCGCTGAACATACTACAGCAGTATCTGCCAATTCAATACAATAAGATTCGCGATAAAAAGCTGTCATTGAATCCACGGGAAATAGCCAAAGCGGGTGTTATTAATTATCTGGAGGATTATGAATATGCAGTAAATACAACAGCATGATATGGAAAACGAACCACTTAAAAAGGTGAGAAACTATAAACGACCAACAAAAAAGGAGAACAGGTATGTCAAAAGTAATTAGTCAGGATTTAATTCCTAAGAAAACACTTTATACAGGAGAGCAGGTACCATGTATTGGAATGGGAACCTTTGGATCAGACCGTTTTAGCGCTGAACAGGTGTCTGCTGCAGTAGCAGGAGCTATTAGATGTGGATATCGTATGTTCGATTGTGCAGCCTGCTATGGCAATGAGGATCAGATTGGTCAAGTGTTCAAAGAAGCGTTTGACGAGAAAATTGTAGCACGTAAGGATATGTATATAATGACAAAGGTATGGAATGATATGCACGAAAAAGTAGAGGAATCCTGCCTGAAGAGCATTTCTGACCTGCAATGTGATTATATTGATCTGTTCTTTATTCACTGGCCTTTCCCAAACTATCATGCACCACATTGTGATGTGGATTCACGTAATCCGGACTCGAGACCATTTAGTGTGGAGGAATTTGTAAATACTTACAGACAATGTGAAGCACTTGTAGAAAAAGGATTAATTAAGAGCATTGGTATTTCAAATCTGACCATACCTAAGCTGGAGGCAGTATTGCCAGAGCTTAAGATAATGCCGGTTGCCTGCGAGATGGAGCTGCATCCTTGCTTCCAGCAACAGGAATTATTTGATTATCTGTTAGCTCATGAGATTCAGCCCATTGGTTTTATGCCCATTGGTTCTCCTACCAGACCAGAGCGAGACATGTGTTCAGAGGATGTAGCTGATATTCAGACACCAGAGATGGTGGAAATCGCCAGAGCACATGGATGCCATCCTGCTGTAATTGCATTAAAGTGGGCAGTACAAAGAGGACAGATTCCAATTCCTTTCTCTATTCATGAAGAGGAATACATAAGCAATCTGCAATTGACGACAGAAGATCCGCTGACAGAGGAAGAGATGAATAAAATTGCAACGCTTGAAAAAAATAACCGCCTTGTGAAGGGACAGGTATTCCTATGGGAGGGTGCAAATGACTGGCATGATCTGTGGGATGAAGATGGATATATTGTACAATAAGAAATGATGTTGATAATATTAAAAAAAATACCTGCGGGACTCATGATTTTTCCTATGCTATTGGGGATGCTGATACATACGTTTTGCCCCAATATCGTAGAGATTGGCTCGTTTACAACAGCAACATTTTCTAATACAGCAGCTGCAACCATTATGGGAGTGCAGCTGTTGTGTATTGGAAGTCAATTGCAGATTATAAAGCTACAACAGGTGGTAAAGCGGGGTGGAATCTTATTACTCTCAAAATTATTGCTTGGCGTCTTTATCATAGTAAGCGCAAGAATGATCGGTGGAAAACAGGAGATTGCAGATGCATGTATATTGGCAGTTCTATGTGGAGCTACGAATATAAACGGAAGTATCTATTTATCCCTGGTCACCGCCTACGGCGATGAGATTGACGGGGCAGCAGTTGCGCTGCTGTCACTCACGAATGGTCCATTTGTAACCATGATTCTATTAGGCGCAGCAGGAATGGTTCATTTTTCGGCCATTTCATTGGCAGCTACGATAATGCCAATTGTTGTAGGTATTGTACTTGGAAATTTGAGCAAAACCTTTAGAGAATTTTTAAAGCCTGGTGTCCAGTTATTATTGCCTTTTATTGGCTGGACGTTGGGAATGGGGATTGATCTAAATGATATTTTCAGGGCGGGAATTTCGGGTACTTTTTTGAGCATTTTTGTTATTGCAGCAGGAAGTGTATTTACATACCTGTGTGATTGCTACGTGATAAAAAGACCGGGATATGCGGGACTTGCAACATGTGCTACAGGAGCAAATGCAATCGCAGTACCTGCCGCAATCGCCATGGTGGACTCTACCTGGCTCCCTTATGTAGGAGAAGCAACTGCGCAAATAGCAGCAACTGTGGTGATGAGTGCAATTGTAGTGCCAATTATAGTAGGAATATTTATAAAAAAGGAGAGAAAAAACAATGTTAAAGAATGTACCTAAGATTTTATCACCAGAGCTATTGAAAGTATTATGTGAAATGGGACATAGTGACAGGCTTGTCATTTCTGATGGAAATTTTCCGGCAGAATCTATGGGAAAGGATGCAATTGTAATCCGCTGTGATGGACATGGAGTGCCGGAACTGTTAGATGCCATATTACAGGTATTCCCACTGGATTCTTATGTGGAGCATCCTGTAAATCTTATGGAAGTAATGTCAGGAGATGAGGTGGAGACTCCTATTTGGGATACTTATAGGGATCTGGTAACAAAATATGATAAGCGGGGAGCTGCCGCAGTCGGATATGTTGAACGTTTTGCATTCTATAAAGAAGCAAAGACTGCATATGCAATTATTGCAACTGGGGAAAGTGCATTATATGCAAATGTAATGCTGCAAAAAGGTGTTGTAATTAATTAAAAGGTATGAATTATGTATCGCTTTATTGCTTATGGGCTTCCCTTTTACAGTGCTTCTTTTACCACTGTGGTGGGAAGCTCTTCCGGTAGAGAGAAAATATCATCATCGGAATGATAATAAGTAAAGTTTCTGGATTTGTTTTCGGGCATACGGACATACTCGGATGGAGTATAATTGGTAATTTCCTTAAACATACGATTAAAACTTCTAACGTTATTAAATCCACACTGGAAAGAAATGTCGGTGATGGTGCTGTCGGTGGTGACTAGCAGGGCTACAGCCTTAGATATGCGAATAATATTCAAATATTTGATAAAATTCACACCGGTAAACTGTTTGAATATTTTGGAAAAATGGCTGGGACTGAAATTCATAATTTCTGCAGCATCTTCCAGAGTAATGGATTCGTTAAAGTGTTCCTCCAGGAAGGAGAGAAGCCCCTGAAGATCAGCAAGTACACTGACTCTCCGCCCCTGCATAATGGTCTTCGTGGTATTGGCAGGGAGACGGCGCAGCAGGAGATACCAGAACTGGCAGATAGAGGCGGTTACAACATCCTGATAATAATGTTCTCTTCTGCTTAATTCATCATCCAGAAGATCCAAAAGACGAAACCAGCTTTCTGTGAGATGCCAGTCCTTCAGATTTTCTTTTGTAATATGCGGGTTGGAGAAGAAGCTGTAATGATAATGGCTGTTAATAATTGCCGTGTCAAAAAGTACAAAATCCAGACAGGAGCCTTCGCTTCGCTGGTCGCTGTAATGGATATCGCCACTGTCGCAGATGATAAGATCACCTTCCTGGGCATGAATGACAGAGTCAGTTACATGCACCGTGACTGTGCCACTGCGCACATAGATCAGCTCAATCTCTCGATGCCAATGAGCCATAAAACTGATATCGTAATAGCTGTTATGCCATACCATAAAGTCAGATTTATAATTTCGAACCTCATGAAAAGCTTTCATTTCGTCCTCCTTAAATATAATTTATACATTCTATTATTCTTTGGTGTACCAGCAACAGAACTGTGATGTAAAAGCTGTTTTGTACATTATACACAAAAAGAATGAAAAAGAACAGAATAATAATAAAAAATGTCCACATAAGAGTATTAGCATTCGAGCTTTCACACAGCAAACTGCCTATAATGTAGTTACATAAATGAATGAGGTATGGCTTGTCCATATAGCAAAAGACGAGAAATATCGTCGGAAAAATGGAGGGTAAGTATATGGCAGAAAAAAGAATCGTTGGAGAGTATCCGGTAATTGGAATCAGACCTACAATTGATGGCAGAAGAGGAACATTAAAGGTTAGAGAAGGATTGGAAGAGCAGACCATGAATATGGCAAAGGCTGCAGCAGATCTCTTTCGTGAGAATCTGAGATATTCCAATGGGGAACCTGTAAAAGTGGTAATTGCTGATACCACAATTGGAAGAGTTGGTGAAACAGCAGCCTGTGAAGCAAAGTTCAAAAAAGAGGGAGTGGCTGTCACATTGACGGTAACACCCTGTTGGTGTTATGGTGCTGAGACTATGGATATGAATCCTATGACCATCAAGGGCGTATGGGGATTTAACGGAACAGAAAGGCCAGGTGCTGTATACCTTGCATCAGTATTGGCAACCCATGCACAGAAGGGTCTTCCCGCTTTTGGAATCTACGGACATGATGTATGTGAAGCAGATGATACTTCTATTCCGGCAGATGTAAAAGAGAAATTACTTCGCTTTGGGCGTGCGGCTGTGGCTGCAAGCAGTCTTCGTGATCAGTCTTACTTACAGATTGGATCCGTGACCATGGGAATCGGCGGATCGATTATAAGTCCCGAATTTATCGAAGAATACTTGGGCATGCGTGTAGAATCTGTAGATGAAGTAGAGATTATCAGACGTATGACGGAAGGCATTTATGATGAAGCAGAATATGAGAAAGCACTGAAATGGACTAAGGAAAAATGTAAAGAAGGATTGGATAAGAACCCGGATTTTATTAAAAAATCTCCGGAAGAGAAAGAGAAGGACTGGGAATTTGTGGTTAAGATGATGTGTATCATCAAAGACCTGATGAATGGCAATCCGAATCTGCCAAAAGGCTGTGAGGAAGAGATGGTAGGACACAATGCTATAGCAGCGGGATTTCAGGGACAGCGTCAGTGGACGGACTTCTATCCCAACTGTGATTATCCGGAAGCTTTGCTGAATACTTCCTTTGACTGGAACGGAGCAAGAGAGCCATACATACTTGCTACAGAGAATGATACTCTGAATGGGCTGGGAATGCTTTTCATGAAATTGCTCACCAACCGGGCTCAGATGTTTGCTGACGTGAGAACCTATTGGAGTGGTGATGCGGTAAAGAAAGCAACTGGATATGAAATAGAAGGAAAGGCAAAACAGGCGGATGGATTTATTCATCTCATCAATTCTGGAGCATGCTGTCTGGATGCCTGCGGAGAAAGCAGGGATGCAGCAGGAAATCCAGTGATGAAACCATGGTACGAAGTGAACCAGGAGGATCAGGACAAGATCATGGAGGCAACAGAGTGGTGTGCGGCTGATAATGGATATTTCAGAGGTGGCGGATATTCTTCAAGATTTGTCACCAGAGCGGAGATGCCGGCTACCATGATCCGACTGAATCTGGTAAAGGGACTGGGACCTGTGTTACAGATCGCAGAAGGATGGACTGTTCAGCTTCCGGAAGAGGTATCGGATAAGCTTTGGAAGAGAACAGATTACACATGGCCATGTACCTGGTTTGCCCCAAGATGTGATGGTAAAGACGGAGCCTTCAAGACGGCATACGAAGTGATGAATAACTGGGGAGCAAATCACGGAGCTATCAGTTATGGACATATCGGTGCAGATCTGATTACCTTCTGCTCTATGCTTCGTATTCCTGTATGTATGCACAATGTACCCGAAAAGGATATGTTCAGACCGGCTGCATGGAATGCCTTCGGAATGGATAAAGAGGGTCAGGATTTCAGAGCATGTAACGCATATGGACCAATGTATAAGAACATTCGATAGGTAAGTGATGCCCATGAAAAAGGAAAAGAGAGTACTTGCATTTGATTATGGTGCCAGTAGCGGAAGAGCCATCATAGGAACATTTGATGGGAACACAATTTCTTTAGAAGAAATTCACCGGTTTGCAAATGAACCGGTGACTGTCAATGGTACAATGTACTGGGATATTTTACGTCTGTTCCATGAATTAAAGCAAGGATTATTAAAGGCAAAGCATAAAGGCAGTATTGATAGCATAGGTGTGGATACATGGGGTGTTGATTTTGGATTGCTGGATAAAAAGGGTAATTTACTGGCTAATCCGGTACATTACAGAGATACGCGAACAGAAGGAATGCTGGAGAAAAGCTTTCAGGCAATTGACAAGGATACCTTTTATCAGATTACCGGCAATCAATTTATGGAGATTAATACAGTATTTCAACTATTGTCAATTATACAGAGCCAACCGGAGCTGTTGTTGAGAGTAGACAAATTGTTGATGATGCCGGATCTGATAAATTATTTTCTGACTGGTAAGAAGAAAGCAGAATGCTCGATTGCATCCACCACCCAGCTTATGGATATAAAAAAAGGAAACTGGTCTGCTAAAGTGATGCAAAGCTTACAAATTCCACAGCATATCTTTCCGGAAATTATTCCAAGCGGTACGAAACTGGGAACAGTAACAGATAAAATACAGGAAGAATTAGAAATTGGAGAGATAGAGGTCATTGCTGTTGCTGGACATGATACGCAGAGTGCATTAGTAAGTGTTCCGACAGAAGAAAAAGAGTTTATATTTATTAGCTGTGGGACATGGTCTCTGTTTGGTACAGAACTGGAAAAACCAATTATTAATAAGCAATCGGCGGAATTAAATATAACAAATGAAATAGGATATGGTGGAAGAGTGTCCTTCCTGAAAAACATTATTGGTCTATGGCTGATTCAGGAGAGCAGACGTCAATGGAGCAGAGAAGGGAAGGAGTACACCTTTGGCGAGCTGGAAACAATGGCAAAAGGGGAAGAAGCATTTCGATGCTTTATAGATCCGGATGCACCGGAGTTCGTACCGGCGGGAAATATACCAAGAAGAATTCGAGCCTATTGTGAACGGACAGGACAATGGATTCCCCAAAATGAGGGACAGATTGTCAGATGTATCAATGAAAGTCTTGCTTTCAAATATCGGGAAACCTGTGCTGAGATTCAGGCCTGTACACAGAAAGACTATGAGACTATTTATATGGTAGGCGGAGGAACACAAAGTAAATTATTATGTCAAATGACGGCGAATGCCTGTCATAAAAAAGTATCTGCCGGACCGATAGAGGCAACTGTATATGGAAATATTGCACTACAGCTTATGGCTTGCGGCGACATATCCAATATTGATAAGGCGAGGGAAATTATAAAGGCTTCTGCGGATGTTGATGAATATGTATCACAAAACGAAATCATGTGGGAAGATGCGTACCAACGTTATAAAGAAATAACCAGAGTTTAATTTTATGCGAAAAAGGTTAGTGTCAGCTAGCCTTTTTCGTGTACATTTAACATTTTCCTGCCCTAATGATGTTATAGTGAGTGCGTACAATATAGAATTAGAATGGTGGGAAAAACAGAATGAATGGAAAGAAGGACGGATTAAAAACATTATTTCGATTTAAGAGTTTACAGACTACCATATTAACAGTATTGGTTACGCTGGTATCATTTACGGTATTGATTTATTTGATTATTTCGGTTAGACAGAATAGAGAAACGGTTCTTGAAACATCAACAGAATATACGCAGCAGCTTGTAGATATGGTAAATGTGGATATTGATTCTTATTTTAGCAATATGAACAACATGGCACAGCTGATTATGGATAATTCCAATATAGAGAATTTCCTGCTCGCTGATAGGGATAATCATCTTGTTGAGAAACCTTATGTTGGAAGAATAGAAGAACAATTCCGGGTATTAAGAGAAACCAGGGATGATATCTATAATATTGGCATCATTGGAAAAAGTGGTAATTATTTGGTTAATAATACGACTATGAAGATAAATCCATATGCGGATTATTCTAAGACTGAATGGTATCAAAAGGCAATGGAAGGGGAAGAAGTAATTACGCCCTCTCACGTTCAAAATCTGATTGCAGATGAATATAAATGGGTAGTTACGCTGAGCCAGAGCATTCAGAACAAAGATACGGGGGAAATAGAGGGCGTTCTTTTTATCGATCTTAATTATCGGTCAATAAGTACTCTCTGTGAGAATATCAGTCTTGGAAGTAAAGGATATGTGTTCATATTAGATAAAGATGGAAAAATCATATATCATCCACGCCAGCAATTATTATACAGTGGAGTGCAAAAAGAAGAAACAGGCACGATACTGAGAAGCGGGGAAGGCAGTTTTATCACAAGGGATCGGGAACGCCTATACACCATATCAAGATCACATACAACAGGATGGACGGTAGTAGGAGTAGCTTATCTGAATGAGATGATGGAGAAGTCTAATCAAACAAAAAAATTATATGTTTTGTGTGCAATAGTGTTGATTTTTGTTGCGACTTTCATCTCTATTTTTTTATCCAATATGATAACAAAGCCAATCAGAGAGCTAAGGAGCTCCATGAAAAGAGTTGAGGAAGGAAATCTGGAAATTTTCCTTCAAAAGCCGGATTACAGTAATGAAATTGCAGATCTGATCTGTTCCTTTAATATTATGATACGGCGTATCAAGCAATTAATGGAGAAAATCATTGATGAGCAGGCTGAAAAGAGAAGGAGTGAGCTGAGGGCACTACAGGCACAGATTAATCCACATTTTTTATATAATACACTGGATTCTATTATTTGGATGGCTGAAAGCAGTAAGATGGCAGAGGTAATATGTATGACTTCGTCTTTATCCAAATTATTGAGAAAGAGTATCAGCAAACAGGAAGAATTTGTAAAGGTATCTGATGAGATTGATTATGTACGAGAGTATCTGAAAATACAAAAGATGCGCTATCATGATAAGCTGGATTATGAAATAGATGTGGATGAAAGTGTTATGCGTACACCGATAGCCAAGCTCATACTTCAGCCGCTTGTGGAAAATGCGATTTATCATGGAATTAAACTAAAGGAAGGAAAAGGACTTATCCGTATAACAGGGAAAAAGGAAAAAGGAAAAACGGTATTAAAAGTAATTGATAATGGTGTTGGAATGACAAAGGAAGTGCTTGCAAAGCTATTTGTGGAAAGGGAAACCGAAGATACGGGCAAGGTTGGCGTTCTTAATGTACAGAGACGTATTCAAATTTATTATGGATTAGAATACGGCATTCATTATGAGAGCATACCGATGCAGGGGACCACGGTTTATATTGAGATTCCTTTTACAGATGATTTTGCACCAGAGAGGAGACAGCATCATGAAACTATACTTTAACAATCGAAAAATGATAAGCAGCATTGCGGTATTGCTGATCTTTATGGTGGTACTGATTTTCGCAATGAATAAGGGGAAGGAAAAAGAACTGCATGTTATTTACATACCCAAGACACAGATTGGTGGCAATGATTTTTGGTCCTCTATTCGAGCGGGAGCAGAAGCAGCAGCAAAGGAAAATAATGTACAACTTGAAATATTTTCTCCATCAGACGAGACGCATGTGGAAGAACAAAATCAGCTGATTAAGGAAGCGGTTGCAATGAATCCAGATGCAATTGTAGTGTCTCCGGCCTCTAATACAGAAAATAATGATGCATTATGCATGATAAAAGAAGCAAGGATTCCACTGGTATATATTGACAGTACCACAGATGAGAAAATTGCAGATGCTATAGTAGCTACGGATAATGTGGCGGCTGGGAAGAAAATGGCAGAAATTATGCTGGGCTTATTAAATCAAGATTCAAAAATAGCAATTGTCAGCCATGTTAAAGATTCATCTACGGCAATGGAGAGGGAAAAAGGATTTCGAAAGGGATTACTTGAGTATGAGTCGCAGATTACAGATGTGGTGTACAGCAATTCTATAGATGAAATAGGTTATCGGGTAACAAAGGAGCTTTTAGAAAGAGAACCAGATATTAATTATCTTGCGTGCTTAAATGAAGATTCAGCAGTGGGGGCTGCAAAAGCGGTAAAGGAATTAGGACTGGTTAATCAAATATTTATTGTAGGATTTGATAATTCCTCAGATGAAATTAAGCGCCTGGAGGAAGGCGTATTTCAGGCAATCGTAGTACAAAGAGCCTTTACTATGGGGTATTTTGGCATAGAAAATGCGGCCAAGCTTGCAAAGGGTGAGTCGGTAGCCGAATATTTGGATTCCGGTTCGGTACTGATTACGAAAGAGAATATGTATCAGGATGAAAATCAAGAACTTTTATTTCCTTTTTATTAAATAAAAGGATTTAAACAAGGGCAGTGGTGAATGTTAAGGGGGGAGTTGCGTATGTATAAAGTATTGTTTGCGGATGATGAAATATTGACCCGGGAAGCAATTGCTGAAAATACACCGTGGGAAGAGGCAGGGTTTACCTTAATCGGGACAGCACAGAATGGAAAAGAAGCAATAGAACTAATGGAGGTAGAAAGTCCAGATCTATTGATTACAGATATTTGCATGCCTGTTATGGACGGAATTGAACTATCTGGATATGTAAAAAGTCATTTCGAAGATGTACAGGTGGTGATTTTAAGTGGATATGATGAGTTCGAATATGCAAAACAGGCACTGAAACATGGCGTAGTTGAATATTTATTAAAACCAATTACTGCTGTAGAATTGAAAAATGAATTGATGAAGGTCAAAGAAAAAATTGATAAAAAATATTTTCAAAAAAATTATAATAATGAAATAATGCATGCTTATGAGAAAAGTAAAAGAGTAGTCCGAGAGCACTTTTTAAATCGATTACTAGAAGGGACTATTTCGAAAGAATATATGAAGGAGCAATTGACCTATTTTCATCTGGAACAGCCGGGGAGATATCAGGCAGTTACTTTTGTGGAAATCAGTAATTATAAAGAGCTTGCTCAAAAATATTCAGAAATATCGGAAAGCCTTTTACAATTTGCAATCTCTAATATTACAAACGAAATAATAGAGGAAGAAAAAGAGATTATCTGCTTTCAAAATACCAATGACGCATGCGTTGTGATTTTCACGGCTGAAACAGAAAAGGCACTAAAGGAAGAAATTTGGGGAATTGGAAATAGAATTCGTAAGGAGATGCAGAACAATATGAATATAGAGGTCTGCATTGCAGTTGGAGAAACAGTGCATTCACCACAAAAATGGAAAAAATCATACGAAAGTGCAAAGCATGCTATAGAATATAAATACCTCGAGGAAGAACCTGAATTTTTATATGATAAGAAGTATGCTGGTGAAGAAAGGTTAATTGGAGAAGAACCAAAGGCAGATATCTGGGTAGATGAACTGTTACTCTTGATTAAGACCAATCAGGGGGATAAATTAAGAGAAGTAATAAAATTGCGTTTTAAAGATTTATGTGAAGCAAGGTGTGAGAGGCAGAAAGCATATTTACATATACAGAATTGTATATTGTCAATTCGCATTAAACTGGAAGAAGAAAAAATTGATATACCGGAAAGTGCAGAGAGGGAAAGCGCATTTATCGATTGCTTGTTTCAGTGTGGTAAACTTTCGGAGATTGAAAAAGAGTTTACAATATTCTGCCTGGATATTACTAAGAAAATTGCTAACAAAAAAGTCAATTCCAATCAGACGATTATAGAGCTGGCATTAGATTTTGTAAACAAAAATTATGATAAACCGGAACTGTCACTTAATATGGTATGTGAATATCTCAGCATGAGCATAAGTTATTTCAGCATGATATTTAAAAATTATACAGGAGAAACGTTTATTGAATTACTGACTCGTATCCGTATGGAGAGGGCAAAGAAATTAATGGTAACAACCTGCATGAAAAATTATGAAGTTGCCATAGCGGTTGGCTATAATGATCCACACTACTTTGGCGCAACATTTAAAAAATATACAGGCATGACGCCGTCAGTATATGCAAAAACATACAATGATATGAGGAAAATCATATAAACAGTATTTAATATTCATAAAGAAATGGGTAAAAATTTCAATAAAAGAAAATTTTACCCATTTTCCATATAATATTCCATTATCATATGTGCAATTAGTATATATAATTTGATTAAACAATAAACGAGGAGGAATAAAAGGTGGAGAAGTTAAAAAACAATCCAATTGTTAAGAAAATAGGGTTTAACAAAATTGTGTTATGTTGCGTATTACTAATTATGTATGCATTTTTCTCAATTGTAAGTCCTACATTTTTAAGCTATTCCAGAATACTGAGCGCACTTAATTACGCATATTTCCTGGGATTTTTAGCTCTTGGAGTAACATTCGTTATTGCAACTGGAGGAATTGATTTTTCTATTGGACCAGTCATGTTCTGTGCGGCATTGATAGCAGGACAATTACTTACTAAGAATGAACTACCATTGGCGTTATGTTTACTTAGCAGTGTAATTGTTGGAATGGTGTTTGGCATTATAAATGGATACTTGGTTGCATATTGCGGATTACCATCCTTTATCACATCTATGGCAATCATGATGATGGCAAAGGGCATTGGTTCTGTATTTACCAAAACACAATCTGTCAGCTGGCCACAAGGGGTGGAAACTGGTGGCTGGTATCGAAACCTGATTAAAATCAAACTGGGTACGGTGCAACTTCCTATGGGTCTGGTAATTTTACTGGTTGCAGCAGTAATATGTGCAATTATTCTAAATAAGACAAATGCCGGCAGATACATATTATCTCTGGGAAGTAACAAGGAAGCTGTTCGGCTTTCTGGTGTGAACGTTAAAAAATGGGAAATGATTGCATACATCATCTGCGGAACAATGGCTGGCATTGCAGCAATTTTCTACGTAGGTGCATATACAACAGTACAACCTGGATTGGGGGACACTTTCAACAATGAAGCAATTGCTGGATGCGTTATGGGTGGAACCTCTATGGCAGGGGGACTTGCTTCTATCAGCGGTACATTTATCGGTGTTATGATTATTTCTATTTTACAGGAAGGCATTCTTGCCATGGGATTTCAAAAGGATTACCAGTATGTACTTACTGGAATTATTGTCCTGGCGGCAGTATATGCAGATATTAGAAGTAGAAAGAGAAAGAACTAGATAAAAATAGAAAATGAGAATCAGTAGGAAGGATAGAAGGTGACGACGTGGGTGAAGTAATATTAACGATGAAAGGAATCGATAAATCTTTTCCGGGCGTACATGCGTTGGATCATGTAGATTTGGAAGTGAAAAAAGGTGAAGTTCATGCATTGATGGGGGAAAATGGAGCTGGAAAGTCAACACTAATGAAAGTGCTTACAGGTATCTATTCCAAGGATGAAGGAACCATAATCTACGAGGGCAGAGAAGTAGAATTTTCCAATCCGAGAGAAGCGCAGGCGCAGGGAATCATTATTGTTCATCAGGAGCTGAACATGATGAATGACCTTACTGTTGCACAGAATATTTTCATTGGAAGGGAACCAATGAAGGGACATCTTATAGATGATGCAAAAATGAATGAGGAAGCAAAAAAACTTTTTGAACGCCTGAATATAGAGATAGATCCAACAGAAAGTATGGGAAATCTAACAGTAGGAAAGCAACAGATGTGTGAAATAGCAAAGGCAATTTCACATGAGGCGAAGGTTATTGTATTTGATGAGCCATCAGCAGCCCTTACAGAGAGTGAGATTGAAGAGCTGTTTAAGATTATCAGGGATCTAAGAGAAAAAGAAATGGGAATTGTTTATATTTCTCATAGAATGGATGAAATCAAGGTTATAACGGATCGTGTTACAGTCATGAGAGATGGCGGCTATGTAGGAACTCTGATTACAAAAGATTGTACGAAGGATGATATCATCAATATGATGGTTGGCCGTGTAATATATGAAGATCCCAAGACAGAAAGTGCAGTTCCAAAAGACGCACCGGTTGTATTGAAGGTAGAAAATCTCAATGCAGGGAAGCTGGTAAGAGATATCAGCTTTGAACTACATAAGGGCGAAATATTAGGTTTTTCCGGGTTGATGGGAGCAGGCAGAACAGAAACAGCAAGAGCATTATTTGGAGCTGACGCGAAGGAAAGCGGAGATATTTACATTAACGGGAAAAAGGTAGAAATAAATAATCCAGAGGATGCAGTGGCTAATGGAATTGGCTATTTGTCGGAGGATAGAAAACGATACGGTATTGTAGTAGATAAGACCGTTGCAGAAAATTCTACAATGGCAACCTTAAAAGATTTTATGAAAGGTCCTTTCATTAATAAGAAAAAAGAGAGAGAAGTTGCGCAGAAGTATGTAGACTCTCTGAAAACAAAGACGCCAAGTGTGGATCAATTGGTAGTAAATCTTTCGGGAGGTAATCAGCAGAAAGTAGTTATCGCAAAGTGGCTTGTAAAAAATTGTGATATCCTCATTTTTGATGAACCAACAAGAGGAATTGATGTAGGTGCGAAGAGCGAAATTTATCATTTGATGAATCAGCTGGTAGCAGAAGGAAAGTCAATCATTATGATTTCTTCTGAGATGACAGAAATACTAAGAATGAGTGATCGAATCATTGTTATGTGTGAAGGAAAACAAACTGGAGAGATCAGAATTGAGGAAGCTACCCAGGAAATCGTCATGCAGGCAGCGACACTGAGAAATTAGGAGGAATGAAGTGATGTCTAACAATAAGAGCAAGGAATCTGCTTTTACTAATAATCCGATTGTAAGAGCAATTGGAACACAGAAGATAGTGGTAATTATTGTACTTCTTGTGCTATTTGGATTCTTCTGTATTATGAGTCCGGCATTTAGAAACTATTCAACCATATTAAGTATTTTCGACTATTCGTATTACATTACTTTTATGGCAATCGGGGTAACCTTTGCATTAATTACAGGAGGCGTTGATTTATCCATTGGAACAGGTATGATTTGCTATGGACTAATCGGAGGATATCTGATTACCCAAAAGGGGATGCCGGTAGTCGTTGGAATTATTGTGACGATTCTGGTGGCAATGCTGATAGGTACCTTGAATGGTGTATTAGTAGCAATTCTGAATCTGCCACCTTTTATTGCAACTTTGGGAACCATGATGTTGGTGAGAGGACTGGGATCTATTATAACAGGCGGAATTAGTATTACCTGGCCACCAGCAGGATCAGAGCAGGGATGGTTTCGATCCATCTTTAAGATTAGTATAGGAGAAGGAAAATTTCCCATTGGATTTATTTGGGTCATACTGATTGTGGTAATTATGTCCTTAATTCTAAACAAGTCAAAGATAGGAAGATATATTATTGCGATTGGAAGTAATAAAGAGGCTACCAGATTATCAGGAGTAAATGTTATTAAATATCATATGATTGCTTATATTATTTCCGGATTTTTTACAGGTCTGGCAGCAGTTGCTTATGCAGCAACCTTTCAGGCAGTTGCACCTGGTACGGGAGCAGGATTAGAGCTTGATGCTATTGGAGGTGCTATTATCGGTGGAACTTCTATGACAGGGGGTTCGGGTTCCATTGTAGGAACACTACTTGGTGTATTCATTATGTCCATGTTAAAAACAGGTCTTCCATTTATTGGATTACAGGCAAACTGGCAGCAGATTATTACAGGATTGATTTTAATTGGTGCAGTATTCATGGATGTTATGAAAAAGAAAAAAAAGGCATAGCAACCAGACATTACTAATGTTATGTACCACATAGAGTGGTTTGCATAAAGAAAGAAAACAGGAGGAATTTAAAATGAGAAAGAAACTTGTATCAACGTTACTATCCGTAACACTGGTAGCCGCAATGTTAGTAGGATGTGGCTCAAAAGCTGAGACAACAGCGGAAACAGCAGCACCTGCAACAGAGACAGCAGAAGCAGCGGATACAACAGAGGCAGCAGCTGAAACAGAAACAGCAGCACCTGCAGCAACAGGAGATATGAAATTTGAAATTGTATCAAAAGGATTCCAACATCAATATTGGCAGGCAGTTCTGAAAGGTGCGCAAAATAAAGCGGACGAACTTGGTGTTACTATTAACTTCGTAGGACCTAACTCAGAATCTGATATCGCAGATCAGGTACAGATGTTAAATAATGCAATTAATGCGAAACCAGCAGCAATCGGACTTGCAGCTTTGGATACAAGCGCATGCCTGGATGCCATTCAGACAGCAAAGGATTCTTCTATTCCTATTATTGGATTTGACTCAGGTGTTCCAGATGCACCAGAGGGAGCAGTACTTGCAAACTGTGCAACAGATAACTATGCGGCTGGTGAATTAGCAGCAGAAAATACTTACGCAGCTATTAAAGATACTATTGCTAAAGCATCTGCACCAGTAAGAATTGGTGTTTTGGGACAGGATGCAACAGCAGAATCCATCATTAACCGTGGACTTGGATTTATTGATAAAATGGGTGAATTAATTAAAGCTGATGGTAAAACTGTAACAGTAGAAGGTAATGATAAATATGTAAATGATTCTAAATGTGAGAAGACAAGCGGTGCAGATGTTGTAATTGAAGTATTAGTTCCTGCGCAGGTAACATCAGAATTATCTTCTATCGATTGCCAGACATTGTTAAATAAAGCTGATACCATCGCTGTATATGGTTCTAACCAGCATTCCGGTGAGGCTATGGTAACTGCAAACGAAAACTTAAATAAATTTGGTACAGGCGAAGGCAAGGTAGTAGGTGTTGCATTCGACTCAGGAGCAGTGATCAAAGCAGCGGTAAAAGATGGCACTTTCCTGGGAGCAATAACACAGGCACCGGTTGCCATGGGTGAAGCGCTTGTACAGTCATTATATGATGCAGCAAGTGGAAATTCAGTAGCTGATGTTGACACTGGATGCCAGTGGTATACAGCAGATACTATGGATAGCGAAGAAATTGCACAAAATCTTTATGACTAATCAAAAGGTCTTCCCTTTGGAATAGCAAAGAACTAGGAAATGCCCCATTTTATATGGGGCATTTTGTAATCATAAGGAAAGTGATACAGAGGAATGATAGCATGAAACGTAAATCCGTAAACGGAAAGGAAAATATGGGAAATAGAAAAAAAAGAAAGACCAGCATTGGGGGAAAATTGCTGACAGTATTCGGATTATCTATGTGTATGCTGTTATTGATGATGGTGGTCTTCATGATAAAGGTGATCGGATATAACCAACAGTATCAGGAAATCCTCAGCAGTGTCTATAAGATTAATTATATTAAGGCAGAGAGTCTGGCACAGCCGAATCGATTGATGAGCTTGTGTATGGGAGAGAAAAATGTTGCTGAATCAGGTGAGAACCTTGTTGGGGATGCCATGATGCAGTATTTGGATGAGATTGCGGAAAATATTGGGGAGGATGAGAATTTTCGGGGAAATCTCAGTATGGTAACAGCTCTTGGAAAACCTTTGCAAGAATACGAGGCATTCTACAGGCAAGTAGTGGAAAACGGGGAAAATGGATGTTTCCCTGCTTTAAGCGAAGAAATCAGCAGTACTGTACGGCAGATGATTCAGATTAATGGAACCATATCCAGCTATTGCAGCAGTCTTACGGATCTGGAACTGGATAGAAGTCAAACCATACAGGATAGAATCAATCAGGGATTCCACCAGATGATCGTCATTACAGTTTTTCTATTTGCACTAGTTCTGGCAGGTGGCACCTGTGCCAGTATCATGGTGGTCAGAAGTGTGACAAGGCATATCCGTAATCTGGAAAAAGAAATGACCATTGTGGCGGAAGGAGATTTGACTGGAAAAGACATTATAGTGAAGAGCAATGATGAGATTAAGGATCTGGCGAATGCTTTTAGACGTATGAATATGGGACTGAAAGACATCATCTGGAAAATTATCACAGTGACAAAAGAAATTGATCATTCCACCCAGGTGGTGAGTACCAGTGCGGAAGAAAATTCCAAGGGAAGCATACAGATTGCCGAGGCAGTGGATGAGATGACTCTTGCCATGAAAAATGAAAATGAAGAGGCAGATCATACCGTTGCCTGTGTGCAGGAGATGGGGAATGTAACCAGGAGAATCGAAGAACGAGTGGAACACATTCATACCCATGCCAACAGTACGCTGGCATGTACGGAAATGGGAAATGATAATATGGTAAAATATGTTTCTCAGCTTTCTAAAGTAAATCAAATGATGGAACAGACCTCGGATGTGGCAAATGCACTGTATACCAATACCAGGCAGATGAACCAGATACTGGATTCCATTACAGCGATTTCAGAGCAGACCAATCTGCTGTCTCTGAATGCTTCAATCGAGGCGGCACGTGCTGGTGACGCTGGAAGAGGCTTTGCTGTGGTGGCGACAGAGATTCGAAAACTGTCAGATGATACCAAGGAAGCTACGGAGCAGATCAATGAGATTATCGACCATGTACAGGATGGAGTACAGGAGATGACAAACAGAATGAGGGATGGATTGCAACAGCTCACAGAGAGCACCGGTATCGCGGATGCTACAAGGAAGAGCCTGAGAGAAATCAGGGAAGGGAATACATTCGTATCGGAGGAGATACAGGAAATCGTAACAGATATGGCTAAGATGGGAGAAATGGTGCAGAACGTGATTCAAAGCATAAAGAATATTAGCACATCCATAGCCAGGAATACCAGTACTACCATGAGTATTGCTGAAACGGTAGCAGCGGAAACAGCCAATCTCGAAGAAGTGACTGCTATTGCTAATACGCTGGAAGATCTGGCAGGAGATTTGAGAATGGAAATTTCCAGATTTAAGCTTCCATAAAAGCAGAAAAGGCCTGAAGGTCATAATTTAGGATGAGAGAGTCTGTAAATTGCATTTGCTTTGTCAGATTTATGGCATAGGGCATATTGCCTATATTTTTGCTACCGTGACTGTCACTGGAAAGCAGGATGGGAAGGTTATACTTGCTACAGGCTTCCAGTAAAAGTTGGCAGTTTTTTTCGCTGTCCTTTCGATATCCCTGAGGGGACAGGGAAAGTTCATTAATCTCCAACAGTACGTGATAGTCTCGGGAAGCCTTTGCCAGTTCCATGTAATCCACAGGATATCTTCCATCATTACAGTGACCGATGATTTTCACAGAGGAGATTTTCATGGCATGAATATATCCACGGGTATTTTCAGCAAGAGAGCCAGGCTTTCGCGTGGGTAGATGCATGCTTGCAATGGCGTAATCCAGATGTTTCAGTACATCTGGTGAAAGGTCAGTGAGACCATTGAAATCCAGAATATTTACTTCAGCACCATAAAGAAGCCGGACACCATAACGGGATTCGGGTGCAAGACATAGATTCTGAAAATAGGAAATGCTGCTGGAACCAGGAGTGGCGGGTCCGTGGTCGGAAACTCCCAGAATCTGCAGACCTCTTTGAGAGGCAACATCTGCCATATGGGTAATGGTATCTGAGGAACCATGCCCGCTGGCAATGGAATGTGTATGAAGATCCAGTAAAATCATGAGATACCCCGCTTTCTTATATTTATAATGTTATTATGAGACTTGTTTTCTCTAAAGTCAACAAGATAAACACAAAACAACATTAAATTGTTTTAAAAATCACATAAAAACAATATAATAAATGACGTATTTATTGACTTTGTGAAAACAAAGTCTTATAATGACGTTAATAAACGGGAGTTTGGATGGAAAGGGTGGTGTTTGGAAATGAATAAATTTTATAGAACAGAGATTCCAAAAACAGACAGGATCACACGTCTGGTGGAACATTTGTATGCGAAAATGCCGGAGATCGAATCTGCGCGGGCAAAGCTGATTACTGAATCCTACAGAGAAACAGAGGGCGAACCTGTGATTATCAGGAGGGCAAAAGCCTTTGCCCATATCTTGAAGCATATTCCAATTATAATTCGTGAGGAGGAGCTGATTGTAGGGAGTACTACGCTGGCACCCAGGGGATGTCAGACTTATCCGGAATTTTCCTATGAGTGGCTGGAGAAGGAATTTGATACGGTGGAGACACGGTCAGCAGATCCATTTTACATATCAGAGCAGACGAAGAAAGATTTGCGTGAGGTGCATCCATATTGGAAGGGGAAGACCACCAGTGAGCGTGCAACGGCGTATATGGCACCGGAGACACGGACAGCAATGGAACATAATATATTTACACCGGGGAATTATTTCTACAATGGAATCGGTCATATTACCGTGCAGTATGATAAGGTGCTTGCCATAGGATATCGGGGAATCCAACGGGAAGCGGCAGAGGAACTGCAGAAATGCCAGGTGGGAGATGCAGATTATGCAAGGCGCTCCCGATTCCTGGAGGCGGTGATCCTAAGCTGTGAAGCGGTGATCCTCTATGCCAGACGGTATGGGGAGTTGGCAAAGCGCATGGCACACCAGGGGAGCGATGACGTGCGCAGGGCAGAATTATTGCAGATCGCAGAGAATTGTCAGCGGGTGCCGGAATATGGTGCGGAGAATTTCTATGAGGCATGTCAGAGCTTCTGGTTCGTCCAGCAGTTATTACAGCTGGAGTCCAGCGGGCATTCCATCTCACCGGGCAGATTTGACCAGTATATGTATCCTTTTTATCAGCGGGATATGGAGAAAGGCACTCTGACGAGAGAACGGGCACAGGAGCTCATCGACTGTATCTGGGTGAAGCTGAATGACCTGAATAAATGCAGGGATGCCGTAAGCGCAGAGGGATTTGCGGGGTATTCGCTCTTCCAGAATCTCATCGTGGGGGGCCAGGATATCGAGGGAAGGGATGCCACCAATGATCTGTCTTTTATGTGCATATCTGCATCGGAGCATGTGTTCCTGCCACAGCCATCCCTCTCTGTGCGTGTGTGGAACGGTTCCCCACAGGCACTATTGATTCGGGCGGCAGAGCTTACCAGGACGGGGATCGGTCTTCCTGCCTATTACAACGATGAAGTGGTCATTCCATCCCTTCTGAACAGAGGTCTTACCCTGGAGGATGCCAGAGACTACGACATCATCGGCTGTGTGGAGCCGCAGAAAGGGGGAAAGACAGATGGCTGGCATGATGCTGCATTTTTTAATATGTGCAGACCTCTGGAACTGGTATTTTCCAATGGAATAGATAAGGGAGAGCAGATCAGCATCCGGACGGGTGAGGTGGAAGAGATGCAGACCTATGAAGAGTTCTATGAGGCTTACCAGAGACAGATGGAGTACAATATCTCCCTGCTGGTAAATGCGGACAACGCCATTGATGTGGCACATGGGGAATTGTGCCCTCTTCCTTTTGAATCTTCCATGGTAGCGGACTGTATCAAACGGGGAAAATCTCTCCAGGAGGGCGGTGCGGTCTACAATTTTACCGGTCCCCAGGGATTCGGGATTGCCAACATGGCAGATGCACTGTATGCCGTCAAAAAGCTGGTATTTGAAGAGCATAAAATAACCATGAAGCAGTTGAAACAGGCATTGCAGAAAAATTATGGATATGGATTTGATGAAAGTGGTGCAAAAGAACTTGCTGGTGAAGTAATTCGTGAGATGACGGCACAGGGAATTGCCATGTCCGATGGAAACATAGAGCAACTCATCAGAGCTGTCTTACAGAAGGAACTGCCGGAGGAAGAGAAACGGGAATATCAGAAGATTCATGAGATGATCCTGGAACTTCCAAAGTACGGAAATGATATGGATGAGGTGGATATGATCGCCAGACAGGCGGCATATTCCTACACAAGACCCATGGAAACATTCCGTAACCCACGGGGAGGAATCTACCAGGCGGGGCTTTATCCCGTATCGGCAAATGTGCCTCTGGGTGCACAGACGGGAGCCACACCGGATGGACGTCTGGCGTACACCCCCATTGCAGACGGGGTATCGCCCTCGGCGGGCAAGGATGTACACGGTCCCACAGCGGCGGCAAATTCTGTGGCAAAGCTGGATCACGGAATAGCATCCAACGGAACCTTATTCAATATGAAATTTCATCCCTCCGCATTGAGCGGTGAGAAGGGACTACAGAATTTTGTGTCACTGGTTCGTTCTTATTTTGACCAGAAGGGAAGCCATATGCAGTTCAACGTGGTGGATCGCAAGACCCTTCAGGACGCACAGATTCATCCTGAGAATTATAAGCACCTGGTGGTGCGCGTGGCTGGGTATAGTGCATTATTCACCACCTTATCAAGATCTTTGCAGGATGACATCATCAAGCGAACGGAACAGGGATTTTAGGAGGAAGACAGATGAATTATCTGCAGACGAAAGGCAGGATCTTCGATATTCAGAAATATTCCATTCATGACGGAGCGGGCATTCGCACCATTGTATTTCTCAAGGGCTGTGTACTTCGGTGTAAATGGTGCTGTAATCCGGAGTCCCAGGTATACGACATCCAGACCATGATGGTACAGGGAAAGCCCGTGATCACTGGACGGGATGTGACGGTGGAAGAAGTCATGGAAAATGTGATGAAAGATGAGGCATATTATCGCAGAAGCGGCGGAGGGCTGACCCTGTCCGGCGGAGAGAGCCTGTGCCAGCCGGCATTTGCCAGAGATCTGCTGCGGGCTGCAAAAGCAGAGTGGATCACCACGGCAATGGAAAGCATGGGCTGTGCAGAGTATGAGACCATCGCTTCGATCCTGCCATACCTGGATCAGTACCTTATGGATATCAAGCACATGAATCCGGAGAAGCACAGACGATTCACAGGGAAGAGCAATGAGGGGATGCTGGAAAATGCCAGAAAAATAGCGGCATCGGGATTGACAGAACTGAGCATCAGGGTACCTGTGATCCCTACCTTTAACGATACGGTGGAGGAGATCAGGGAAATAGCACTGTTCGCAGACAGACTTCCTGGAGTGAAGAGGATTCATCTCCTGCCTTACCATCGACTGGGGCAGGACAAATATGAAGGGTTGGGACGTACCTATGAGATGAGTGATATCCTTCCCCCCACACAGGCACACATGGAACTGTTAAAAAGGGAAGTGGAACAGCAGACTGATCTGGAGTGTCAGCTGGGTGGCTGAGTACATGGCAGTGTGGATGTGCCAGAAGGAAAGGCACATAGAATGAGAGGAAATATGGAAGAAAATCAAAAACAGAGAATTGTCCAGGAGCTGGTGCCGGGAAAACAAATCTCTCTGGCACATATGATAGCCAATCCGGACAAAATTCTCTATGAGAAATTAGGGTTAAATCCCAACATAGATTACACAAAATCAGCCATCGGGATACTGACCATTAGCCCGGCGGAGACGGCGATCATCATCGCTGATGTGGCGGTGAAATCCGCAGGGGTGGAGCTTGGATTCGTAGATCGGTTCAGCGGTTCACTGATCATAACAGGGACTGTATCGGAGGTGGAGACAGCCATCGCGGAGATCATCCGTTATACGGAGTCGGAGCTTGGATTTACGGGCTGTTCCATCACCCGTACCTAGTGCCCTATGAAGAAGATCATCTTAATGGGGAGGAGCGAGTGCGGGAAGACCACTCTCACCCAGGCGCTGAAAGGCGAGAAAATAAAATATCATAAAACACAGTACGTAAATTACGAGGATGTGATCATAGACACGCCCGGTGAGTATCTGCAGACGGCCGGACTGGGACACGCCCTTGCGCTGTATGCCTATGAGGCGGATGTGGTGGGGCTTGTGATCGCGGCAACAGAACCATACTCCGTGTATCCACCCTGTATCACCGGTATGGTCAACCGGGAGGTCATAGGAATCGTCACCAAAATGGATGCAGCCCATGCAAGACCGGAACTGGCGGCAAAATGGCTGGAACTGGCAGGCTGTAAAAAAATCTTTTTTGTAGATTTTACGAGTCCACAGGGAATTGAGGAGCTGATTGATTATCTGTCGGAGGACAAATTGTTAATCTATAAAAGGATAAAATGAAAACTGCATAAAACAACACAAGAAAGACGCGAAAAACAATAAAAACCGCATATATATCATTGACATTGTGAACGAGTAAGCATATAATGGACGAAGAAACAACATAATCGCACATATAAAAGAAAGAAAAACAAAGGAAATTATCAAGGAGGAGAAAAAATGCAAAACGAATATGAAATCAAAAAACAGATCTGTGACATAGGAAAGAGAATTTATGACAGAAACATGGTCGCTGCCAATGATGGAAATATTTCAGTGAAATTAAATGACAATGAATTTCTGTGTACACCCACAGGTGTTTCCAAGGGATTTATGACACCTGACTATATCTGTAAGGTGGATGCACAGGGGAATGTGATTCAGGCTAACAAAGGATTCCGCCCATCCTCAGAGATCAAGATGCATATGAGAGTCTATGCCAAGAGACCGGATGTAGGATCTGTTGTTCACGCACATCCGGTATATGCTACCAGCTTTGCCATTGCAGGAATTCCACTGACCCAGCCTATCATGCCGGAAGCGGTAATCGCTCTTGGATGCGTTCCTATCGCAGAGTATGGCACACCATCCACCACAGAGATTCCTGATAATATCGAGAAATATTTACCATATTACGATGCTGTATTATTGGAGAGCCACGGAGCACTTACTTGGTCAACAGATTTACTGGCAGCCTATTTAAAGATGGAATCTGTGGAGTTCTACGCACAATTACTGTATCAGTCAAGACAACTGGGTGGACCAAAGGAATTTGACAGCAACACTGTAAAGAAATTATATGAGATCAGAAGAAAAATGGGAATTCCTGGAAAACATCCCGCAGATCTCTGCCAGAATAAAGGGGAGACCAACTGCCATAACTGTGGCGGCGACTGTATGTCAGCACCAAACGGCATGGGAAGTACCTCCTCCGTGGCAAAAGAGCCAAGTCCTGAGGTGATTGCTGAGATTACCAAAAAAGTATTGGAACAGTTGAACAAATAAGAGCGTATAGCAACATTACATAGTAAGGGGGTATTTACGTGTCAGTCAGTGAGAAAATGGTTCAGGAAGTCGTGCAGGAGGTAATGGCAAAGATGCAGATTGCCAATGCAGCCACCGAAAAGCACCATGGCGTGTTCGCAGATATGAACGATGCCATCGCAGCGGCAAAGAAAGCGCAGCAGGTGGTACGAAATCTTTCCATGGATCAGAGAGAGAAAATAATCAGTATTATTCGTAAAAAGACACATGAGAATGCAGAGATAATGGCACGCATGGGCGTGAATGAAACGGGGATGGGAAATGTAGGTGATAAGATCTTAAAACATCATCTGGTGGCAGACAAAGTACCTGGAACGGAGGATATCAGGACGGAAGCTTATTCTGGAGATCGGGGCTTGACGCTGGTGGAGATGGGACCTTTCGGGGTAATCGGGGCTATCACACCATGTACCAATCCCAGCGAGACAGTACTTTGCAATGCCATGGGCATGATCGCAGGGGGGAACACAGTCGTCTTCAATCCCCATCCACAGGCAATCCGCACATCCATCTATGCCATCAATATGATCAATGAGGCATCCCTGGAGGCAGGAGGACCGGACAATGTAGCCTGCACAGTGGAAAATCCCACATTGGATACCAGCGGGATCATGATGCATCACAAAGATATTCCCCTCATCGCGGCAACAGGGGGACCTGGTGTGGTGACGGCCGTATTATCTTCAGGAAAAAGAGGGATTGGCGCGGGGGCAGGCAATCCACCGGCTCTGGTAGATGAGACAGCAGATATCAGAAAAGCGGCACAGGATATTGTGAATGGCTGTACCTTTGATAATAATTTACCCTGTATCGCAGAGAAGGAGATCGTGGCAGTGGATACAGTGGCAGATGAGCTGATGCACTATATGATCGCGGAGCAGGGATGTTATCTCGCATCAAAGGAAGAGCAGGAGAGGCTGATCCACACGGTCATCACGCCCAAGGGACTGAATCGTGCATGCGTAGGCCGTTCCGCTAAAGTCCTGTTGGAAATGATCGGTGTTACGGTGGAGGATAATATTCGCTGTATTGTATTCGAGGGAGAGAAAGAACATCCACTGATTACCACAGAACTGATGATGCCCATCCTGGGGGTGGTTCGGGCAAAGGACTTTGAGGATGCGGTGGAAAAGGCTGTATGGCTGGAACATGGTAACAGGCACTCTGCCCATATCCATTCCAAAAATGTGGATCATATTACCACATATGCAAAGGCCATCGATACAGCGATCCTGGTGAAAAATGGACCTTCCTATTCCGCACTTGGGTTCGGAGGGGAAAGTATCTGTACCTTCACCATTGCCAGCAGAACAGGAGAGGGACTTACCAGCGCAGCCTCCTTTACGAAGAAAAGACGCTGCGTCATGTCTGACAGTCTGTGTATCAGATAATCAATGGATTGGATGGATAGAAGGAATTGGATAGAAGGATCATGGAGAGAGGAAGTGTAGAAAATGAGCGATATAAATATTGAAGAAATTGTAAGACAGGTATTGAACAGCATGGAAGACGGTGGTCAGAAACAGTCTGCATCCAATACTGCCGGAGGGATTCCTAAGACCGCCAAGGTAGCCATGCTCACTGCATTGGAACATTATGAGATCAGGGAATTTCCCATTCCACCTCTTGGAGATGGGGATATGCTGGTTAAAGTAGAAGGCTGTGGAATCTGTGGAACAGATGCACATGAATTTAAGAAAGATCCCTTTGGATTGATTCCAGTTGCCCTGGGTCATGAGGGAACCGGAGAGATCGTAGCCATGGGCAAAAATGTGAAGAAGGACAGCGCCGGAAAGGATCTGCATATAGGAGATAAAGTAGTCACCTGTATGATTTTTAAGGATAATCCGGACATTACCATGTTTGACCTGAATAAACAAAATGTGGGCGGGGCAGATGTATATGGACTACTGCCGGACGATGATATTCACTTGAACGGATGGTTCTCAGACTACATATTTATCAGGGAGAATTCCACGGTATTTAACGTGAGTGACCTGGATCTGGATTCCCGTATACTGATTGAGCCCTGTGCAGTGTTGATCCACGCAGTGGAGCGGGCAAAATCCACAGGTATCCTGCGGTTCAACTCCAGAGTGGTAGTACAGGGATGCGGTCCCATAGGACTGATCTGCATTGCCGTGCTCAGGACCATGGGAATCGAGCATATCGTGGCAGTTGATGGAAATGCACAGAGACTGGAGTTTGCCAGGGAGATGGGAGCAACAGAATCGGTGAATTTTATGGAGCACAAAGGAATTGAGGCACTGGCGGAGGCGGTAAGTGACAAGTTCGGAGGACATCTTGCTGATTTTGCTTTCCAGTGTACAGGAAATCCCAAGGCACATGCCAACATCTACAAATTTATCCGCAATGGCGGCGGGCTTTGTGAACTTGGATTCTTTATCAACGGAGGAGATGCCACCATCAATCCCCACTTTGACATTTGCGCCAAAGAGATCACAACGGTTGGTTCCTGGGTATACACCCTGCGTGATTACGCCACAACCTTTGATTTCCTGAAGAGAGCGAACGGTATTGGATTACCTATGTCGAAGCTGATCACAGACAGATTCCCACTGGAAGAGATCAATGAGGGGCATAAGACAAATCTTGCAATGACAGGCTTGAAAATAGCAATCATAAATAAATAGGATCACAGACAGTAGAAAGGAGCCGGCAGGTGGGAAAAGCGGTAGGAATATTAGAAGTATTTGGCCTGACGTGTGCCTTTTTGGCGGCGGATGCAGGATGCAAGGCAGCAAATGTGACACTGGAGAATTTCGATAAGAATAAACCTGCAAATGCAGATGCACTTCCAGTTCCCCTGCTGGTAACCATCAAGTTCAGGGGCAGTGTTACAGATGTAGAGTCAGCCATGGAGGCGGGATTGAAGGTGGCGGAGAATTTTACCGGTGTAGTACAGCATTACATCATCCCAAACCCCACGGCGGACGTGGAGAAAATGCTGAAACTGAACGCATTTGATAAGAACTAATTATTCGGAATAAAACAGGAACAGAAAACCAAAAACAGATTCATAATCAGGAGGTAGAAGATATGGCACAGGAAGCATTAGGAATGATTGAGACAAGAGGATTAACAGCGGCGATAGAGGCAGCAGATGCAATGACAAAGGCGGCAGAGGTAACACTGGTAGGAACAGAGAAGATCGGTTCCGGACTGGTAACCGTTATGGTACGTGGAGATGTAGGTGCTGTAAAAGCAGCAGTGGAAAGCGGTAATGCAGCGGCAAGCCGTCTGGGAGAACTGGTAGCATCCCACGTAATTCCAAGACCTCATACAGATGTGGAAAAGATCCTTCCAAAGATCTGATGCTGAAAGGAGAGCAGACCTGATATGGGTAAATCGTATGGATTTATAGAGATTACAGGTGTCACTGCGGCGATGGATGCACTTGATCTCATGTGTAAGGCAGCGGATGTGGAGCTTGCTACGTGGGAGCGGAAATTAGGAGGAAGACTGGTCACTTTGGTGGTACAGGGAGATGTGGTAGCAGTTACGGAGGCGGTGGAGACCGCCAGTGCCAATGCCATCAAAAAGCCGGCAGCCAGCGGCATCATAGCCAGCCCTCATGAGGAGATCGTGAGACTCGTACAGATGAGTGCCAGCCGTTTTCGATAATGTGAACAGCTCCAGGTCCTGATGCTCGAAACAGTCTGACGGTCTAAATACTATAAGTAGTCTAGAGAGTCATAGAAGAAAGGCAGATCATATGGCGGATGTAAAAACAGGTACAAAGGTAGATATGAAAGCGGATACAAAATCGGAAACAAAAGCAGATATAAAATTAGATGCAAAATCGGAAACAATAAAAAAAGAAGAGAATAAGAGTATTCAAAAGGAGGAAAAAAGAATGGCACAGGAAGCATTAGGAATGGTAGAAACAAGAGGGCTGGTAGCATCGATTGAAGCGGCAGATGCAATGTGTAAGGCAGCCAATGTAACATTGGTGGGAACAGAGAAGATCGGTTCCGGATTAGTAACTGTGATGGTACGTGGGGATGTAGGTGCTGTAAAATCAGCAGTGGAAGCAGGCTCCAATGCGGCAGGACGCTTAGGTGAGATGATCGCAACACATGTAATCCCAAGACCACACAATGATGTAGAGATGATATTACCAAAATTAAAATAAGACATAAATAGTATGTAGTTTATGTGGCAGGCTCGCACGCCGTATCAAAGGTAAACAGTGCGAACCTGCATACATAGAGAAGAGAAGGGGATGGTAGCTGTTATGGGGATAGATACAAGTAATATAGAGTTGATCACCAGAATGGTTGTGGAGACGATAGAGGGGCACAGGCCGTCAGAAAAAGGGTATGTGGTACCCATCGGCGTATCAGCGCGCCATGTACATCTGACTCAGGAACATGTGGAGACTTTATTTGGAAAAGGATACACACTGACGAAAAAGAAAGATCTCATGGGCGGACAGTTCGCGTCAAATGAATGTGTTACCGTGGTGGGACTGAAGCTCAGAGCCATAGAAAATGTGAGAATACTGGGACCGGTAAGACCGGCTTCACAGGTGGAGATATCCGCCACAGATGCAGTAAAGCTTGGCATCAAAGCACCGATCAGAGAATCGGGAGATATCAAGGACTCAGCTCCAATAGCTCTGGTGGGACCCAAAGGTGCACTGTATTTGCAGGAGGGCTGTATCGTTGCCATGAGGCATATTCACATGTCTCCCCAAAATGCAGTGGAAGCGGGAGTGCATGATAAGGATATCGTGTCCGTGAAAGTGGACAATGAAAGAGGAACCATATTCAATCATGTAAAGATCAGAGTGTCAGACAGCTTTACATTGGAGATGCATATCGATACCGATGAGGCGAATGCATGTAAAATAGTAACAGGTGATACAGTATCCATTCTGTAACTATTCAGAGCCAAGCAAATCTTGCATGAGTGAGCTGATTTTTGTGAATTTATTTGGCGAAGTAACCACATAAGCAAAAGGAAAGCTTCGAAGAAGCGATTTTGCGCATGGGGTTCTGAATCGTTACTATGTAACATTTCAAATCAAAAGGAGGTAAGCCATGATCGTAGGTAAAGTCGTAGGAAGTATTGTCTCTACCAGGAAGAGTGAGAATCTGGTGGGCAATAAATTCATGATCATAGAGCCGATCAGCAGAATGAGCGGACCGAATAGCCAGCTGGTGGCAATCGATAATATCGGAGCCGGAATCGGGGAAGTGGTGCTGGTGGCACAGGGAAGTGCAGCCAGAATCGGATGCGGGCTTGAGAAAGCTCCTGTGGATGCAGCCATTGTTGGAATTGTTGATGATGAATGTGGATTGGAGTAGATCATACATGAATAGTAAAGGGTTAGCTGATATCATAAAAGAATGTGGTGTGGTGGGAGCAGGCGGAGCCGGATTCCCTACCTATATGAAGATTGATGAACGTGCCAATACCATTTTGATGAACTGTGCAGAATGTGAACCATTGTTAAAATTACATAGACAGTTACTGCAGCTCCATGCACAGGAAATAGTGGAGACATTTGCACTTATTGCAGATGTGGTAGGAGCCGAGGAAGCTATCATAGGAGTCAAAGAGGAATATCGTCAGACCATAGCGTCACTGATGGGATGTATAGATGCGTATCCCAAAGTAAAGCTTCATTTACTCCAGGGAGCCTATCCCATGGGGGATGAGGTGGTACTCATCTATGAGGCCACAGGAAAAGTAATATCACCGGGCGGACTGCCCATAGAAGCCGGAGTGGCTGTTCTCAACGTAGAGACAGTGTACAATATTTATCGTGGCATGCAGGAGTCTGCACCTGTGACGGACAAAGTGGTATCCGTCGTGGGAGAGGTAGAGAATCCGGTAACGGTACGTGTTCCCCTGGGTTGTACCATAGAGGAGACGGTGGCACAGGCTGGAAAAGTGACCATAGATCATCCCGTGTATCTGCTGGGTGGACCCATGATGGGCAGAATCGGAAATGCCAGTGACACCATTACGAAGACTACAAATGCGATTCTGGTACTGCCGGAGGATCATTTCATCATACAGAGAAAAAATGGAAACACTTCCATAGAATTAAAAAGAGCGGCATCTGTATGCTGTCAGTGTCAGATGTGCACGGATCTGTGTCCCCGTCATGCACTGGGGCATCCCATAGAACCTCACAAATTTATGCGGAGTGCTGCCAATCGGGATTTTCAGAATACCAGCGTATTTCTCGATACATTTTTCTGCAGTTCCTGTGGATTATGTGAACTGTTTTCCTGCCCCCAGGGATTATCTCCCAGAACCTTAATAGGGGTCTACAAAGACGGACTCCGCAAGAGTGGTGTGAAAGTGCCAAAGGGTGTGACAGCCACACCGGTACAGGATGCGAGAGCCTATAGAAAAGTACCTGAAAAACGCCTGGAAGCAAGGCTGGGACTGACAAAATACGATCGTCCGGCACCTTTACAGGATACGGTGATCCCTGTGAAAAAAGTGAAAGAATCCCTGAGCCAGCATATAGGTGCCCCTGCAATTGCCAACGTGAAAAAAGGTACTTTTGTGGAGCGGGGACAGAAGATCGCAGATGCGGCTGCGGGGCTTAGCGTACCCATCCATGCCTCCATAGATGGAATAGTGACAGATGTGACAGAACGTTATATAATAATAGAAGCAAAATAGCGGAAAGGACAACGCAGAATGAGCAAAGCAATAGGTATGATTGAATTTAAAACAATCTCTACAGGTCTGATGGCTGCCGATACCATGGTAAAGACAGCGGATGTAGAGCTGATAGAAGCACAGATCGTTTGTCCTGGAAAATATATTGCCATTATTGCAGGTAATCTCAGCGCCGTAAAATCGGCAGTGGATGCTGCAGCAATACACTATGAAGAACAACTGATCGACAGTTTTGTACTGGGTAATCCACATGAATCCATCTTTCCGGCAATCTATGGCACTACAAAAGTAGAAACCATTGATGCACTGGGAATCCTGGAGACTTACGATGCGGCATCCATCATTGTAGCAGCGGATATCGCGGCAAAGACGGCAATCGTAAATCTCATAGAGATCAGGGTCGCCAAAGGAATGTGCGGGAAATCCTATCTGCATCTCACAGGGGAAGTGGCAGCTGTGGAAGCGGCAATTCAAAAGGCAAAACAATCGGTGGCAGAAAAGGGCATGTTCCTGGATGCGGCAGTAATCCCACATCCGGATAAGCAGATCTGTGAATCAATTCTGTAGAAAAGGAAAGTTCTTCTGGTGGAGTGACTAAATATTCCAATGGCGGGAGGAACAGGAATGCTTGCATTAGAGCGTAGAAATCTTATATTAGAAAAGCTTCAGGAAGAAAAAAGAGTTGTTGTAAGTGAATTAAGTCAATTATATAACGTATCAGAGGAGACGATCCGCAGGGATCTGGATAAGCTGGATCGGGACGGACTGGCAACGAAAAGTTATGGCGGTGCTGTCATAAAGGAAAATACCAATATTGATCTGCCTTTTAATGTGCGAAAGAAAAGAAACGTTTCCGGTAAGCAGAAGATCGCAGAGCTGGTGAGTGATCTGATCCAGGATGGAGAGCATATTATTCTGGATGCCAGTACCACAGCGGTTTTCATAGCGAAAGCGATCAAAGAGAAAGAGAATCTCACGGTGGTGACTAATTCCATAGAGATCATAATCGAATTATCAGATGTATCTGACTGGAATATCATATCTTCCGGGGGAAGTCTGAAAGAAGGATATCTGGCGTTAGTAGGTCAGCGGGCAATTGAGGGACTGGGTGCTTTTAATGTGGAGAAAGCCATTATGTCCTGCAAGGGGATCGATGCAGTAAAAGGCATCACAGATGGAAATGAACAGTTCTCAGAGGCAAAGAGAGTGCTGCTGAAGTCAGGAAAGAAAAGCATACTGGCGGTGGACAGCTCCAAGTTCGATAAAATAGCTTTTTCCAAGGTATGCGATCTTCGAGATGTGGATATCATCGTAACGGATCAAAGACCCAGCGAGAAGTGGATGAACTTATTTGAAGAAAATAATGTAAAGTGTATTTATCCAGAGGAACCATCATAGGGACGGGAACAGATCAGAGTCGAAGATTCCGGACTGGATATCATAAAAAGTGGAGGAGAGAGCCTATGTTAAAAGGAATACCTAAAATTTTATCCCCGGAATTATTAAAAGTGTTGTGTGAGATGGGACACAGTGACAGACTTGTCATATCTGATGGAAATTTTCCATCGGAATCCATGGGGAAAGATGCCATTGTCATTCGCTGTGACGGTCATGGAGTGCCGGAACTACTGGATGCCATATTACAGGTCTTTCCACTGGATTCTTATGTGGAAACCCCTGTCAACCTCATGGAGGTCATGGCGGGAGACCAGGTGGAGACACCCATCTGGGATACCTATAAAGAGATCGTGGCAAAACATGACCAGCGCGGCGCTGATGCGGTGGGCAATATCGAGCGCTTTGCATTCTATGAGGAAGCGAAGAAAGCATATGCCATCATTGCCACAGGCGAGAGTGCATTATATGCCAACGTGATGCTGCAAAAAGGCGTGGTAGTGGATTGAGCAGAGATGCCATAACACCTGACGGAAAAAGATAAGGCAGGAAAGTGAATAACAGAATAATAACAGAGATAGACTTGTTTCGATAGAGACAGGTCTATTTTTTTAAGAAACCACTTTGGTATTTCGTTGATGTTTTGGTATGGATTTGGTATATTTGATAAAGGAAAGTTGTTGAGAGAATATAGTATTATAGAAAGTTACATTCGATTAGGGGGACTGTATGTATAGAGCGATTATTGTGGATGATGAGTCAAAGATATGCCAGTTAATACGATGTCTGGGGGACTGGGAAAAGCTGGGTATCGAGATCATAGATGTCTGCCAGGATGGAGAAGCTGCGTTAGAAGGCATCGTAAAACATAAGCCGGATATCGTATTAACAGATATTCGCATGCCTGTATATGATGGACTGGAGATCATACAGCAGGTACGAAAATTGCAAATGGATACAGTATTTATTGTAATTAGTGGATATAAACAATTCGAGTATGCCAGACAGGCATTGCAGTATGGTGTAGTGGATTTTCTGGTAAAGCCTATTAACAAAGAAGATTTGAATATTGCTTTGCAAAAGGCAATTGGCGATTTGGTGGATCAGAAAAATGTGCAGAATGTGAATGAAATTTTGTACAGCAAAGAAATACAGGAAAAAGAAGCTTTATTAAGCAGACTAACCAGTGAAACGGATTTGGAAAATTCTGGGAATAAAGAAAAAGTAAAGGTGGGGCAATTATTCAAAAAAGATATTTTCCAAGCCGTCATTATAAAAACAAATAAAAAAGAACTAAATTTAGCCAGTTCCAAATTTTCAGAGGATTTGTTGAATTACCTGAGGCGAACGATTATTACAGGAGAAGCCATATCGGTTGCAAAAGATGATGGAATATATTTGTTATTGAATTATCAAAAAGGTGATGAAAAGGCTATTAAATCTGAACTATACAATATTCTGAAACATATGGGAAGAGGAAGGGAAATATATGGCTTGTTTGAAACAACAATAGGAGTGGGAGTTCCGGTAAACCATATAGAAGATATGAAAAATTCTATTCAGACAGCTAAAACAGCATGGCAAAATCGAGTTCTATTTGCCAGTAAAGAATATTTGGAATACGATAAATTGAATATTTGCACGGAAGGTAGGTCTGTTTTTTGGGAAGAGAAAGAATGGATGGACTTTCAGACAGCTTTGGAAAGCTGCAATCAGACTGTGATACGAGAATTGCTGGGGAGGATGGAAGCTGGAATTAACCGGGAAAAACAGTTGTATCTTACAGGTTTTTTCAATCATGTGAAAAGAATTGTTGCATCGGTGGAGAAACTTGTTGCAGAGAATAAGACATTGGTGGGAACCAAGCGGATAGAACAAATAATGGAGGAATTCCGGTGTGGAGATACCATATCGGATATTTTCCTCCATATGAACCTATACATAAGCAAGACGCTGCAAGCATATTACGATAGGAAGAATGCTATGAAGAAGCAGCCAATTATTAAGGCAGAAGAATATATAAGTCAAAATTATATGCAGGATATTTCTTTAGAAGACATGGCGCAGCTGGTAGGGTTAAGTGGCGCATATTTTTCAAAGTTGTTCAAATCAGTGGAAGGAATGAACTATATTGATTATCTGACACAGGTACGTCTGGATCATTCTAAAAAACTTTTGATAACTACGAATATGTCTATTAAGAGTATTGCCGCAACAGTAGGTTATCTGGATGAAAAGTATTTTCGCAAACTCTTCAAAAAAGTTGTAGGTATTAAGCCAAGCGAATATCGAAAACTACACTAGGAGGAGCTTATGAGAATAGAAGTATGGAGTATGATTATACTTGTGTTGACATATCCACTTTTCTTTCTGATTTTGTGGAAAAAATGGATTCGATATAAGACCAGAATGCAGATAGAATTTGAAAGAGAGAAGACTCGCCTGGAAAAAGAATGCATGTCCAAAGTATTGAATAAACAGATGCAATATCAAGCATTACAAAGTCAGATTAATCCACATTTTCTGTACAATACTTTAGACTCTATCCGTGGAGAAGCATTGATGGTGGGAAACGATAGTATCGCCATAATGACAGAGCGTTTGTCAAAATTTTTTCGCTATTGCATTTCAAATAAGGGGAATATTGCAACGATACGTGACGAGATTAATAATGTAATGGATTATTTCTACATTCAGGAATACCGGTTTGGTGATAAATTTCACTTGGAGACAGAAGTAGATGAGGGATGTGACCAGTACAAATTACCTCAAATGACATTACAGCCTATTGTAGAAAATGCAATTTTTCATGGGTTGGAAAGAAAAAAGGATGGAGGAACAGTATCCATCAAGGTATTTGAGACGCAAAAAAATATAAAAATACAGGTTTCTGATAATGGTGTAGGAATGAGTGAGGAAGATCTGTACGAGATTAATAAAAATCTACGTAGGACAGAGGAAGAATTATCGCAGAAAATACAAAATGATAATTCCCAAAAAACTGGAATTGCATTACAAAATGTTAATGAAAGAATACGAATTCATTATGGAAATGATTATGGTATTACAGTACATTCCACGAAATATTTAGGTACTGATGTCATGATATTAATTCCAAAGGTAAATGAAAATGAGCAAATTTGAAATTTTAAGAGCAAACAATATATGTACTGCTGAACGATACGGATTAGACCATTTTTGTATGGATCTGTATGAAGCGGAAACATTGTTGATTTTGGGAAATTGTTCCTCCGGCAAGGATATTGTAAAAGATGTGTTGATAGGGCAAAACATTGTACAGGCAGGTAACTTTTTTTGGAAGGAAGAACCTATTGATCATAAGACTATGCTGGAGAAGATTCAATGTCATGAAATATTCTATGCGAGCCCTGATAAGGTACTAATAGACAGTTATACAGTGGCGGAGAATATTTATGTGATTCGTAATCGGAAAAAGGGAATTATGCCAACCCAAAAGGCAATGAATATCCAAACAGCGAATCTCCTGGGGGAGCTTGGATTTACACTTAATCCAGAGCATCGCATACGAGATCTTGATTTTTTTCAAAGGCTGTTAGTATGTTTGACCAAAGCAGTGTCTTATGATAGTAAAGTAATCTTATTTGATTATATGGATAATATTTTACAGGTTTCTCATTTAAAGTATTTAAAAAAATGGATGGAAAAGCAAAAACTGGAAGGACGCTCTTTTATTATATTTGGGGAAAAATATGATGAGATATATAAATCATGTGACAGGGTTGTCATAATGAGCGATGGAAGAGATAAAAAAATAGCACCAGTGAGTGAAATTCTAAAAAATGAGATTCCATATTATTGGCTGGGCGAAGCATATAGTAAGTTTAACCAGCCACGGGGAAATGCACCACAGATTCCTCACAGATCCAACCGTAGAAGCGAATATCAGGATATGCGTCGTAATAATATACTGGGCATCTATGATAAAGATTGGGGAAATAAAAAACCGGATATTCAATATTTTGTTCATCTATATGAACAGAACTACAAAATATTGGATGAATATAATGTGTTTTTTGATCCTCTCTTTCATAATACGGCTTATAAAAATAAGCAATATATATTTATTGAGAATATAGAGTATGATAAAATATTAAGTAGTTTTCCACTGGCGTATAATCTCATGATACCTCGAAATAAATGGGAACTGTTATCCAGAACCAGCCGTATCAAGGAAGAGGTCATGGTGCAGGAATTTTATAAACAATTTGAATTCCTAAAAAATAAGGGAAGACATTATTCAGAATATTTTTTTTATCGTCTGGTTGCAATCTACAGATTTGAAAGATTTAGAAAACCGTTAATGATATTGGACAATGCTTTTTTACGTCTGGATATTGTGGAAGAAAATTATATGAGAGATTACATATTTTATATTGCAGAAAAAATGAATGTGATTTTGATTAGTCATCGATTAAATGAGATTGATCAGACTGCTGGCACAATTTTGTATGTGGAGGATGGGAAGATAGTACAGATTGATTCAGTGGATTCAAGATAGCAAAAAAGGACACCTTTTCACGAATAAGTGTCCTTTTTTGTTTTTCGGTAAAAAGATAACATATAGTGGTAAAGTCAATTATATCAAGATGTTCAAGAAAATAGTGTTAAGTTTTCTATGAAAACTTGATATGCAGCGTCAGTCCATTTGTCGCAGACAAATTTAAAATGGACTGATGTTCAAGAATTAGGAGGGTTACAGAATGAAAAAGAAAGTATTAAGCATGGTATTAGCAGCATCCATGATTGCCAGCATGCTGGTGGGATGTGGACAGACTACTCAGACAACGGAAGCAACAGCAACGGAAACTACAGAAGCAGCGGTGACGGAGTCAAGTGATGTTCAGGAAACGGCAGAAGAGGTGGTTACCGAAACAGCAGATGCAGTAAAAACAATTAATGGGGACGAACTGACAAAGATTGGTTTATCAGTAGCGGCAATGGACAATGAGTTTACAACAAACCTTGCTGATACACTTCAGGCAGCAGCAGATGAATATGGCGTTGAGGTTGTAGTAGCACAGGCAGATCAGACAACGGCAAAACAGGTAGAACAAATCGAGAACATGGTAATCTCAGGATGCCAGGCTATCTGTGTCATTCCTGTTGATCTTACAGGTATCTTAGACGCATTAAAGAGTGCAAAAGAAAAAGGGGTCGTAATATCAATGTGTGGCTGTATCCCTGAAAGCAAAGATTATTATGATGTAGTTGCTAATGTTGAGCAGCTTGATCTGGGACAAAGTGCAGCGAAAGCAGCAGCTGAGTGGATTGATGCTACATTTCCGGATGCGGAAGATGGAAGCATTGAAGTAGGTATTCTCGCTTTAAATAATACAGAAGAAGCGATTAAGAGAGAGCAGGGCCTGGAGGAAATTGAAAAACTTACATCCAAAGCAAAGGTTGTGGAAGTGTATGATTCAACTGGAGCATCATCAATTCCAACAAAAGCACAGGAATATACAGAAATGATGCTTGTATCTCATCCTGACGTAAAGTGTATCCTTGCATATTCAGATTTTATGGGATTGCCAGCAGATGAAGTTATCATGAGAACACCGAATATTGATAAGAGTCAATTTGGTATCTTCGGATGTGATTATTCTTCCGCAGGATGTGAAGCTATTCAGAAATCTATTAATGATGAAAGCACCTATAGAGGATCTGGGGCATTTGGTGTTGAATTTGGTAAGGTGATGTTTGATACAGTAGTAGGTGCTGTTGATGTAGATGATCTGGGTGTATATTATGAACCGACTTTTGATATCAAAGCAAGCAATGTTGCAGACTATATAAAGTAAGAATTCAACAAAAGAGTAATATATTATAATTTGAGACAGCCTGAGGGGAACCACAGGCTGTCTCAAAATAAACAGAAAGGTTTGTGAGGAAAAACAAATGGGAAAAACACTGGAATTAGAACATGTTAGTAAATTTTATCCCGGTGTGGTAGCACTGGATGATGTGAGTTTTTCCATTGAGGAAGGACAGGTTCATGCGTTGATGGGCGAGAATGGAGCAGGAAAATCTACGTTGATCAAGGTAATTAGTGGAGCTATCAAGCCGGAAATGGGAAATATAGTGATAGAGGGGAAACATTTTACTTCCCTTACCCCAGGACTTTCCAAGGAAATGGGAATAGGTGTTATTTATCAGGAATTTAATCTGGTACCAACCATGTCTGTAGTGGAAAATATATTTTTAGGCGAGAAAATAGGGAATCAAATCATGCCGAATTTTGGTGAAATGCATCGAAAAGCACAGGAAATTTTTGCCGAATTTGGGGTTGCCATTGATACGGATGCTATGGTCAGTGAATTGACGCCAGGTAAACAACAATTAGTGGAAATCGCAAAGACACTGACCAGAAATGTAAAATTGATTATTATGGATGAACCTAGTGCTTCTATTTCTGTTGCTGATGTACAGACACTATTTCGTATCATAGGCCAATTGCGTAAAAAAGGGGTTACTATTATTTACATATCCCATCGTATGGAAGAGGTTTTTGAGATTGCAGATGCGGTTAGTATTATGCGGGATGGCAAATATGTGGGAACGAAAGCTATGAGAGAAGTTTCACGTAAGGATCTTATTACCATGATGGTAGGACGGGAATTAAATGAATCATATCCTGTACGACCACAGGAAGCAGGTGGCTGTGTACTTGAAGTGGAGCATTTGTTCGGCAACGGAGACAGAGACATTAGCTTCTCATTGAGAAAAGGTGAGATACTGGGAATCGCCGGACTGGTGGGTGCAGGACGCACAGAACTTGCGAAAGTAATATATGGAGCTGAAAAATTAGACCGCGGAAAAATTAAAGTAAATGGGAAGGAAATCAAGATCAGATCACCCCATGATGCAATCGTGGCAGGTATTGGCTATATTCCGGAGGACCGTAAAAATGAAGGTGCCTTTTTGGAATTTCCAATTGACTGGAATATTTCTATTATGAGTCTTCCAAGATTATCAAAAGGTATGGTAGTAGCGGTGAAGAAGATTGATGAACTGGCAAATCAGTTTCAAAAAATGTTGGGGATTAAGACGCCTACTATTAAACAGTATGTAAAGAATCTTAGTGGTGGTAATCAGCAGAAAGTAGTTGTTGCCAAGACACTTGCGACCAATAGTAATATTATTATTTTCGATGAGCCTACCAGAGGCATAGACGTAGGAGCAAAACAGGAAATTTACCAATTGATGAATGAATTAATCAAAAAAGGTATTTCTATTATTATGATATCTTCCGAGATGGAAGAATTAATCGGAATGAGTGACCGTATCATCGTAATGCATGAGGGTACCGTTCAGGGCGAATTACAAAAAGAAGATTTTTCACAAAATAAAATTCTGGAATATGCATCGGGATTATAGAAGAAAGGCATGGTAGGATATGAAAACAAATAAAAAATTTAACACAGGTGAATTCTTGAGAAATAATATGGCATGGGTGCTGCTTGTTGTGTGCTGCATTATTTTTGCATTTATTTCACCGAACTTTTTTTCCCTTATTAACATTATTAATATATTAAATCAGAATGCTTATATTATCATTACTGCATTAGGCATTTCATTTATTATGATGGCGGGGGAAGTAGATATCTCAGTGGGCTTTGCTATTTCATTAAATGGAGTAATAGTGGCATTACTGATGACCAAATTAGGAATACCTTCATTTCTGGGTGTAATCATATCAATCGTCCTGGGCATTGTAATTGGTCTTGTCAATATGCTGGTGGCTTATAAATTGAAATTACAATTATTTATGGCAACAGTGGGAACTACTACAATTTTTCAGGGACTTGCATTTGTAATGACACAGTCAAAGACCATAAGTGATCTTCCGGTAGCCTTTAAAGCAATCGGGCAGGGATACATAGGACCAATGCCAATTCCCGTATTGATTGCAATCATTTTATTTATAATGGTCAGCTTCATCTTAAACAAAACATATATTGGACGTTATGTATTTGCCATTGGTGGCAATGTGGAAGCGGCAAGACTTGCGGGTATTAATGTATTTGGTATGAAAATATTTATTGCAAGTATCGCTGGATTTATGACTGGAGTTGGCGCGATTATTCTTTCGGCAAGGCTTGGCTCTGTTACAGCTAATATGGGTACCGGATTAGAGTTTACCATCATTACTGCTGTATTATTGGGCGGCGTCAGTGTTCGTGGCGGCGAAGGAAAGATATCAGGTGTCGTTGCAGGTGTATTGATTCTGGCAATACTCTCCAACGGGATGCAGCTTGCCAGACTGGACGTGTATTATCAATTCGTGGCGAAAGGTATTATCATGTTAGCAGCCATTGGATTTGATGTCTTCCAGTTGAACAGAAAGAAAAAGGCGACAATAAAAGTTCCGGTAACGGAAGAGTTGACAAAATAGAAGTAAGAGAAACAACAATATAAAACAAGTCGATGGAGGCAATAAACATATGAAAACAGGAAATCGCATTGTAAGTGACGGGATGGTATTACAGAGGGGGAAAGATTTCGTCCTGACAGGAAGCGGTAAAAAGGATGAAAAGGTGCGGGCAGTTTTTTCGGGAACTGCACTCCGGGATACTGTGTCAGGAGATAGGAAATCAGTGGAACTGAAGTGTGAGACCCGTTGTGCTAATAACACCTATGAAATCTGCTTTCCCAATCTTCCGGCAGGCGGCCCCTATGAACTTCTCATTATGTGTGGTAAAAATGTGACAAAGGTGTCAGATATTCTGGTGGGTGATGTGTTTTTCATGAGCGGTCAGTCCAATATGGAGCTGGATGTGAACTGGATCTATCACAGCTTTCAGGAGGAAATCGACAGCTTTGCGTGCCATGCCATCCGTCAGTTCAAGGTCCCCATTGATTATAATTTTGACAGAGTGCAGGAGGATGTATCAGGAGGCAGATGGGTATCAGCGGCAGGGGAGTCGAAAATGTCCTTTGGAGCAATTGGATTTTTTATGGCAAAAAAGCTTTACGAGACTAACCATATCCCCATTGGACTTATCCAGACAGCAGTGCCGGGATGCCCCATAGAATCCTTCCTCACCAAAGAGAATGTAAGCCTGTATCAGAATATAAAATTGCCCCAGGCCTGCCACAGTCGTGAAGCCATGAAAGCACAGATTGAAAAGGAACTGTCTGAATGGCAGCTTCGTGTAGATCAGATGATGGAGGAAGACAGAAAGGCATCCCTTTCTGACGAACAGAATGTAGTGGTTCCCATTTTGCTGGAAAACAAGCGGGAACCAGCGGGAATCTATACTTTTCGTAAGTGCGTGAGACTGCCGGAAAATCCTGTGCAGGATGCTGTCTTACACCTTGGAATCCTCATAGAAGCGGACGTTACTTATGTGAATAATGTACTGGTGGGACAGACGGAGTATCAATATCCACCCAGGCGTTATGTGATGCCAAAGGAGATCCTTCATAAAGGTGAAAATGAAATTGTAGTCAAGCTTCTTGCCACTAACGGCGTGGGAAGATTCTGGGAAAAGCAGAAATATGAATTGGAGCTGGGAGATACCAGTTATGATCTCACGGGGGTATGGCAGTTCCGGAAAGGCTGTTTTTCTTCCGAAGCATTTTTTGCAAAGACATTTTTTGAATATTTTCCCTATGGAGTGTACAATGCCATGCTGGCACCCCTTATGGATTATCCGGTAAGGGCGGTTCTCTGGTATCAGGGTGAGAGTAATACAGGCGACCCTGACAGATATTATGAGAAGATGAAGACCTTGATCCAACAGTTCAGGGTGCAGATGGGACAGTCAGTTCCGTTCTATTATGTGCAGCTGGCATATTATGAAGATCCGGCGGATCTGGATGGAAGAGGCTGGGAGACTATACGCCGTGAGCAGGAGCGGGTGCAGGATATCACGGATACGCATATGATTATTTCCGGTGATGTGGGATCAGCTACAGATCTCCATCCGCAGAATAAAAAAGCGATCGGGGAGCGCATGGCAAAGCTGCTGTCCATAGAGTCTGAGCAGACATCAGATACGTATGAGCGAAAAAGTGAGACTGGAAAAAAGTAAAAATATTACTAAGTGAAGTAAAAAAACTACGTTCAAGGAATGCTGGTGTTCCGCTAAAATAAAAGCATAACATGTATTTGAGAAACAGTGATATGCAGCGTCAGCCCATTTGAGTAGCAAATGATACAGGAGCTGATGTTCCAAAAAAGGAGGAACTATGAAGGCTAAAAAGTTAACAGCCATTTTTATGGCAGCAGCAATGACCATTTCCATGACAGCTTGCGGAAGCACAGAGACACCGGCAGCTACAGAAGCACCAGCAACAGACAGTACGGGCACAGATACCGCTGCAGAAACTACAGCAGCAGACGGGGAGACTACCTTAACGATGTGGACCATCGCCACCGAAAGTGATGCATTCCATGAACCATACTTAAAAGCAATTGCAGATTATGAGGAAGCACATCCAGGCGTAAAGATCAAGATGGATACCTTTGAGAATGAATCCTACAAGACAAAAATCAAATCCGCAGTAGCGGCCAATGAATTACCGGATATCTTCTTCACCTGGGCAGGTGGATTCTCAGCAGATTTTATTGCTACAGGAGAAGTACTTCCATTGTCAGATTACTATGATGCATACAAAGACCAGATTTCAGAGGCAGCTTTGGCAAATGCCACCTATGATGGCACACTATATGGCTCTGTTACCAACACTCCGGTATCGTTGATGTTCTACAATAAAAAGATCTTTGATGCAAATGGCTTAAAAGTGCCGGAAACATTAGATGAGTTAAAAGATGTATGCGGGAAATTAAAAGCAGCAGGAGTGACCCCTATTGCTACCAGTGTAAAAGATACCTGGGTATTTAATATGTTGGGGGATGGTCTTACCTTAAAATCAGCAGGACCTGATGCAACTGCAAAAGCGATTACAAGACAGGGTGTAACCTATGGTGGAGAGGATTTCTTACCAGCGGCACAGGCTTTGGTGGACCTCAGAGATGCAGGTGCATTCATCGATGGAGCCACAGGACTTTCCAATGATGAAGCCTGTCAGGAATTCTATCAGGGAAATGCAGCAATCTACTTCACGGGCAGCTGGATGTCAGGCTCTATTGCAACAGATGCGCCAACACCCGAAGACTTTGACTGCGCACCCATCCCGGTGATCAATCCGGCAAATGCGAAGTTAACAGACTTCATGGGAGGCGGTTCAGATACCTTGATGGTATCGGCAGCTACAGAGAATAAAGATCTTGCAGCACAGGCAGCATTTGAAATCACAAGAGATGTATCTAAATATTCATTTACCAGCGGTGCCGGTATCCCTGCATGGAAAGTGGATTACGATGCAGATGTGTCCCCTATGACACAGAAAATTGCAGATTATTGTACTAATGCCTCAAGCTTTACTTTATGGTTCGATACCTTGATGACATCAGAGGATGCAGGCGTATATCTTGATTTAATGCAGCAGTTATATGTTGGAGATATCACACCGGAAGAATTTGATGATGCCATGAACACACAGCTTGGAAATTAAGGGCACTATAAGATATATGGATGCAGATAGAACAGAAACGGGATTTGTATCAGAATACAAAAGTGATCAGAAAATAAAATAGGATGATGCCTCTGGAAATCGGACAACAGGTTTGTTTTTCGGAGGCATTTTTAGAAATAAAAAGACGCCTGAATCGGCAGATTGTGAGGAAATATGAATAGAGTCAGAAGAAATAAGACCGCTATAATCTTATTTATCATACCCACATTAATACTTTTTTGTACCATTATTATTGTACCGATATTTATGGATGTTTATTATAGCTTTTTCAAATGGAATGGTATGACAGCCCCGGAATTTATCGGAGCTGACAATTACATAGAGTTATTTAGCAGTAAAGCAATGGGATTTCCCAGGACCATTAAAAATGCATTTATACTGGCAGGATTATCCGTATTTATCCAACTTCCCATTTCATTATTTATGGCCATCGTATTGGCCAGAGGAGTAAAATGGGAGAAATTTTTTGTGGCATTATTTTTCACACCGGTACTGATCTCCACGGTAGTTATCGGTCAGCTGTGGCTGAAAATGTATAACCCACAGTATGGTATTATCAATTCTTTTCTGCGTCTCGTGGGACTGGATAATCTCTGCAGGACCTGGCTTGGGGATGGCAGGACAGCATTACCGGCAGTCTTTGTACCCATCCTCTGGCAGTATATCGGTTACCACATGCTGTTACTGTATGCCGGGGTAAAGTCCATACCGGAGGAATTAAATGAGGCGGCAAAGATCGATGGAGCCAACAGCTGGCAGATCGCCAGACTGATCACGATTCCCAACCTGAAGCCCACGCTTCAGGTATGCACCATATTTGCCATTACGGGTTCTCTGAAAGCCTTTGATTTGATCTACGTATTGACAGGAGGAGGCCCGGCGCATGCATCTGAGGTACCCAGTACCTTGATGGTAGACATGATATTTGGCAGGAGCAGATATGGCATCGGCAGTACCATTGCAGTATTCATTATCTTCCTTTGCTTCTTCTTTGCTGTTTTGATCAAAAAAGTATTTAAAACGGAGGTAGATTGATATGCATGGAAAAATAGGAAAAGGAATTGGAAATAAAGTAATTTTTGTCTTCCTATGCATCTGGGCATTGGTACAGATTTTTCCCATTTACTGGATGTTTACATTTTCTTTGAAAGACAACTCAGAGATCTTTGGCAAAAATATGATAGGGCTTCCCCATGTGTGGAGATGGTCCAACTATATAGATGCCTTAAAAGTGGGTAATATCGGCAGATATTTTCTGAACAGTGTATTCGTGACGGTTGCCACTATTATGATTACTACAATCTGTGCGCTGCTTGCCACCTATGCCCTCACACGTATGGAGTGGAAAGGACAGAAGCTTGCGAATTCACTCATCATGCTGGGATTGACGGTGCCCATTCATGCAGCGATCTTACCTGTATTCATCGTGTTGAAAAAGTTCCACATGACCAATTCCTACTGGGCATTGATCATACCCTACGCGGCATTTGCACTGGCAATGGCCATATTGATCTGTGAGAGTTTTATCGAAGGTGTTCCCAGGGAACTGGAGGAGGCAGCCTGTATCGATGGCTGTGGTGTCTATGGTATCTTTGTACGTATTATTATTCCCATGATGCGTCCCTGCCTGTCTACCGTAGCAATCTTTACATTCCTGCAGGCGTGGAATGAACTGATGTTCGCGGTAACCTTTATCAGTGATTCCAAGTTCCGTACCCTGCCGGTGGGCATCCAGACGCTGTGTGGTTCCTACACCACGGATTGGGGTCCTATCGGAGCTGCACTGGTCATTGCCACCTTTCCCACGTTATTGATCTATTGCTTCATGAGTGAGAAGATACAGGAAAGTATGGCAGCGGGAGCAGTGAAGGGATAATGGCCATGATATAAATAATAAAGAAAGAACGAGGATGAAAATAAATGTATCAGGAAGAGTTATGTAGAAAAAAAGCAAAAGAACTTGTGTCCAAAATGACCCTGGAAGAAAAGGCAAGTCAGCTGCGCTACGACGCACCGGCGATTCCGAGGCTGGGGGTGAAGTCCTATAACTGGTGGAATGAGGCACTTCATGGTGTGGCACGTTCCGGGACTGCCACAAGCTTTCCACAGGCCATTGGTCTGGCAGCCATGTTCGATAAAGAACTGGTGGAAAAGATCGGTGATGCAGTAGCCATAGAGGGCAGGGCAAAATATAATGCCAGCCAAAAGCAGGAAGATCATGATATATACAAGGGGCTTACCTTTTGGGCACCCAACGTAAATATTTTCAGAGATCCCCGATGGGGAAGGGGACACGAGACTTATGGGGAAGATCCCTACCTTACGGGAGAGCTGGGAAAGGCATATATTCGCGGTATTCAGGGGGATGGAACACACATGAAGGCGGCAGCCTGTGCAAAGCATTTTGCAGTACACAGCGGGCCGGAGGATCTGCGGCATGAATTTGATGTGGAGGTGTCGGATCGGGATCTCTATGAGACTTATCTGCCTGCATTTAAGGAATGTGTGACGGAGGCACAGGTGGAGTCTGTGATGGGTGCTTACAACAGGGTATTTGGAGAACCCTGCTGTGGCAGCTACTTTTTATTAAAAGATATCCTGCGTGACAGATGGCAGTTCCAGGGACATGTGGTGTCAGACTGCTGGGCGATTCGGGACTTTCACACACATCATATGGTCACGGCCACACCGGAGGATTCCGCAGCACTGGCCATTCATGCCGGCTGCGATCTCAATTGTGGAAATACCTATCTCATGATCATGAAGGCCTATGAGCAGGGGAAAGTAACAGAAGAGGAAATAACCCAATCAGCAGAGCGGTTATTTACCACACGTTTTAAACTTGGAATCGAGGATGGCAGCGAATTTGATGAGATTCCTTATGAGAAAGTAGAGTGCAGGGAACATCTGAAACTGGCAGAGACAGCCACAGAAAAAAGCTGTGTGTTATTGAAAAATGACGGGGTTCTTCCTCTTCAAAAAGATGCATTAAAATCCATCGGCGTCATCGGGCCCAATGCCAACAGCAGACTTGCATTGAAAGGAAATTACTATGGGACATCGTCACGTTATGTAACCCTGTTGGAGGGCATACAGAAGGAAACAGGGGATGATGTGAGAGTATTCTATGCAAAAGGCTGTGAACTGATAAAGGACCGCACAGAGCCGCTGGCTATGGAGCATGACCGCCTGGCGGAGGCGGTGACTGTGGCGGAACATAGTGATGTGGTACTTCTCTGTCTGGGTCTGGACGAGACACTGGAGGGTGAGGAAACCGACGAAGGAAATCATTACGGTTCAGGGGACAAGGAAGACCTGGAACTTCCGGAAGTACAGAAACAGTTGCTGGAAAAAGTACTTGCCACAGGAAAACCAGTAGTATTATTGCTCTTGGGGGGAAGTGCACTGAATATCGCAAGGGCACAGGAAGCGTGCAGCGGCATTCTCTTATGCTGGTATCCGGGGGCAAGAGGGGGAGAGGGAATTGCCAATCTCCTGTTTGGAAAAGTGTCACCCAGTGGGAAACTGCCAGTGACATTTTATGACACACTGGAGGACCTTCCGGCTTTTACGGATTATTCCATGAGGAATCGTACCTACCGTTATTACAGTGGAAAACCATTATATCCATTTGGATATGGCCTGACCTATGGCTCTGTGGTTTGCAGAGATGCAGCGGTGAGAAAGGAAGGGGAAAAAGTCATGATATCGGTAAAGGTGGAGAACCAGGGAATCATGGATACGGAGGATGTAGTGCAGATCTATGGACAGAATCTGGAGTCTGAAAACGTGGCAGAGAATCCAGTGCTCTGCGGATTCCAGAGGGTATTTGTAGGTGCGGGGGAGAAAAGAGAGATTCAGATAGAGATACAGATGGATGTACTGTATCCGGTAGATCATAAGGGCGATCGGGTGAAGGAGGGCGAAAAATTCCAGTTCTATGCGGGAACCTCCCAGCCGGACAGCAGAAGCATAGAATTAACGGGGATAACACCAATTGGCAATTTGCTGGAACACAAGGTATAATAAAAGCATGGAATCGGAGGATTTTATGCAGCAGATATTGATAAAATTATTTGGAAAATTAAAATTAAAACAAAAGATCTGGGTATTTTTTTCTGTGATTCTTGGATTCTATCTGATCGGACTGGTATGTATCTTCTATTTTATCATGTGCAATCAGATCAATGAGTATGCGGAGGAAAACAGTAAAAATAATCTCATCACCATTGGGAACAACCTGGCTTCTGAGATTGATAAGGTGAATAATTTTAGCAGACTGTTATTGACTAACGAAGGTATCCTTGAGTATCTGTATGCTGATAAGAAGGATGTGAATGCCTACAATCATGCGGTGGAATCTATTTACAGTGTGCAGAATGCCTACCCTGAGGCCTGTTCTGTTTTCGTGTTTCGTAAGGATGGGGAGTATCTCACAGTGGGAACGGGTGTCACCAAGGTGGACAGAGATATACTGAATAGCGAGGAATGGCTGCGACCCATCAATGACAGAAAAGGTGGATATCTTCTGCAGGTAAATGGAGAAGGGGTATTTCACACTAATTATCAGCATAAGATGATATCTCTGGTTCGTGATATCAATGATATGGAAAAATTTCAGAAGCAGGGACTGCTGGCGGTAAATTTTCCGGTTACTGTCCTGGAAGAGACTTATGCAGATGTGGCAGATTCCAAAAATAAATTCTGCTATGTGGATGCCAATGGAACGAAACTCACCACGGATAAAGACTTGGAGATTTTTGATCAGATCGTCATTGGAGAAGAGGAAATAGGACAGCAAAGAGAGCGAAAATTATTTAATCAGAAGATCTACAGCTATTATAAAGTGCCGGGAACAGGGTTGATTCTGGAAAGTGTGCAGCAAGTAGATCTGCTGGATAATATTTCAAAAGAATATATTCCTATTCTGGTGTACTTTACATTATTCACGGTATTTGCCTTTTTCCTGATCCAGGCATTTATTGCGTATTTTATCACCACACCCATTCATAAAATGGTAGAGGCCATGTCCTATGCAAAAGAGGGATGGCTCAGGAGGGTGAGTGTTAAGACCGGCGATGATGAGATCGGACAATTGAAGGACAGCTATAACAGAATGCTCTTGGAGACCAATGATCTGATCAATCAATTATTGGATAAGGAAAAGGTGATTCGTAAGTCGGAGGTGGAGATCATACAGCAACAGATCAAGCCTCATTTTCTATATAATACCATCGAGATGATTGCCTGTATGTCACTGGACAGCAACAGGGAGGAGGTCTATAACGCGCTTGAGACGTTAGGCAGCTTCTATCGACAGTTCCTCAGCCGTGGCAATGACCAGGTGCCTGTCTCCACAGAGATGGATATTATCAGCAATTATCTGAAACTGGAGAAAATGAGATATGGGGATATCTTTGATGCGGAATTTCACATAGAGGAATGCTGTAATGAATATATGGTTCCCAAACTGCTCCTGCAGCCTCTGGTGGAGAACAGCCTCTATCATGGCATTCGCCTGAAAGGTGAGAAGGGCATGATCCGTATCAGGATCTGGAAAGAAGAACAGAGGATTTACATAGAAGTATATGACACGGGTGTGGGAATGACGGAAGAGCAGATTGCGCACATCATGACGGAAAACAGTAAGAGCTTTGGATTTAAGCGGACCATGGAGCGATTACAGTATCATGAAAATCGGCAGGATGTATTTCGGATAGAGAGTAAACGGGGGTTCTATACGAAGATCACATTAAATATGATCATTCGTTAACAAGTGTAAGACAGAGCTGTGCATGGAAAGAGATGGGAGATATAAGGATGTATACAGGAAAGGCGGGGGTATATGTATAAAGTGATGCTAATAGATGATGAGCAGGCAGTGCGAAAACTTATGAGGTTAAAGATCCACTGGGAAAGCTATCAGATGGAGGTGGCGGGAGAGGCTGCCAGCGGGATAGAGGCGTTGAATATTATCGACGAGATCAGACCGGACATTTGTTTTGTGGACATTCGCATGCCATTTATGGATGGAATAGAGTTTGCCAGGATCGCCATCAGGAGATATCCCAAGCTCCTGATCAATATGCTCACGGCTTACGATGATTTTTCCTACGCCAGAGAATGCATTGGTGTAGGTATCTGCGACTACCATTTGAAACCTATCGTAATAAAGGATATTCATGAGGCACTGGAAAAGATGCAAAAGAAACTGAATCAGGAAAAGACAGAAGAGTCGGAGGAAAATAATGGAAAAGAGTTATCTTCCATAGAATCTATCACGGATTTTATCAAAGTACATATGAAGGAACCAGATCTCAATCTTGGAAAGGTTGCTATGGAATTTGGATTCAATTCCAGCTATCTCAGCAGAAAGTTTAAAAATGAGACGGGGGACAGCTTTGTGGACTATCTGAATCATCTGCGCATGGAGAAGGCAAAGCAATATGCAGCACTGGAAAAGCCCATGTATCAGATCGCCATGGAGGTGGGAATACCGGACCCTAATTATTTCAGTAAGTGTTTTAAGAAATACGTAAATATGACCTACACAGAGTACTGCAGTCAGCAGAAAGCGTAGGGACTCACCAAAGCAAAGTTTGAAGTAAAATAACTTTGCTTTTTTTAATATTTACAGTATTATAGTAATAAAGTGATGCATAAGTGTAAAAATGATGGGAACAAGATGTTTGATGGAGTTTTCACATGATAGAAAGTGGAAAGTAGGATAAACACATGAAATGGAAGAGATTTACTGTAAAGACAATAACCCCGGCGGAGGACATTATCATCAGCACCTTATATGATATCGGCTTAGAGGGTGCACAGATCGAGGACAAGGTACCGCTCACGGCCTGGGAAAAAGAGCAGATGTTCGTGGATATTCTACCGGACGGACCGGCAGATGATGGAATCGCATATCTCAGTTTTTTCGTGGAGGAGACAGAGAATGGGACCCTGATGTTCAATGGGATGGAGGCGGAAGAATCTGAGATTATCCAGAAGGTGGAGACAGAATTAAAGGAACTTCGTGATTTCATGGATATCGGTGAGGGAAGTGTCAAGATCTCCGAGACAGAGGATATTGACTGGATCAATAACTGGAAACAGTATTTTCATCAGTTCTATATTGATGATCTGCTGGTCATTCCCTCATGGGAAGAAGTGAAAGATGTGGACAAGGATAAGAAAATTCTTCACATTGATCCTGGTACAGCCTTCGGCACGGGCATGCATGAGACCACCCAGCTATGTATCAGACAGATCAAAAAATATGTCACTGCTGATACCGTACTTTTAGACGTGGGAACAGGAAGCGGAATCCTGGGAATCCTGGCACTGATGTATGGTGCCAAAAAAGTAGTGGGTACGGATCTTGATCCCTGTGCAGTGCCGGCTGTGGAGGAAAATATAGAGGCCAACGGCGTGAAGAGGGAAGACTTCACCATGATGATCGGAAATATCATCTCTGACAAAGAAGTACAGGATGCGGCAGGATATGGATGTTATGATATCGTGGTAGCGAATATTCTGGCAGAGGTGCTGGTACCACTGACACCGGTCATTGTCAACCAGTTGAAAAAAGGTGGTATCTACATTACCTCCGGCATTATCGATGACAAGGAAACTACTGTGGTAGAGGCAGTGAAGGCAGCAGGACTGGAAATATTGGAAGTGACTTATCAGGGCGAGTGGGTCAGTGTGACTGCAAGAGCCAGATAAATCCAGGATGCATTTGGCACATGAAACGGAATAGCCTATAACAGTAATTTCGGCAAGTATAGCAGTGCATGTGGAAAGTATCAGACAATTATGCAATGGACATATGGATAACAGGAGTATTGAAAGCAATGTATCAATTTTTCGTAGAACCATCACAGATCAATGAAACTGACAAACGTGTCATAATCACAGGCAGTGATGTCAATCATATTAAAAATGTACTTCGCATGAAACCGGGGGAAGAGTTTGCGGTGAGCAATGGCATGGATAAGAAGGAATATCGCTGTGGCCTTCTGGAATTCACAGAGGACGAGGTGATCTGCGAACTTCGATTCATCAAGGAAGACGGGCTGGAATTACCGTCCAGGATCTATCTGTTCCAGGGACTTCCCAAGGCAGATAAGATGGAGCTCATCCTGCAGAAGGCGGTGGAATTGGGAGCCTATGAGATCATTCCCATGGCGACCAGGCGGGCAATCGTAAAGCTGGATGAGAAAAAGGCAAAGAGTAAGGTACAGCGCTGGCAGGGTATCGCGGAGGCGGCAGCCAAGCAGAGCAAACGTCGCGTCATCCCTACAGTCAGCGACGTGATGACCATCAAGGAAGCTTTTGCCTACGCAGATCACATGGATGTAAAGCTTATTCCCTATGAACTGGCGGAGAATATGCAGAAGACCAAAGATATCATCGCAGGCATTCAGCCGGGACAGTCGGTGGCGATCTTTATCGGACCGGAGGGCGGTTTCGAGGAAACGGAAGTACAGGAGGCATTTGCCCACGGAATACAGCCCATCACACTGGGGAGGAGAATCCTCAGGACGGAGACGGCGGGATTCACCACACTGGCATGGATCATGTATCAGCTGGAAACGTAAGGGCATGGAAATGTGGATGCGGGATTCAAAGTCATGTTTTATTCTGCAAGCAGAAAAACATGACCTTTTCTCTCTGGGTATCATATAATATACTAAGGTATGATGCGATGGTTCTTTTTAGAAGTGTTGCAGACGAAAATGGAGACAAAAATGGAAGTTTATTTAGATAATTCAGCTACTACGAAGTGTTTTGATAGTGTTGCCAAGATTATGACGAAGGTGATGCTGGAGGATTATGGAAATCCTTCCAGTATGCACAATAAAGGAATGCAGGCGGAGAATTATGTACGGTATGCCAAGGAGGTCATCGCGAAGAATCTGAAGGTGAATGAGAAAGAAATTTTATTTACCTCAGGAGGAACGGAGTCGGATAACCTGGCATTGATCGGGACGGCGATTGCCAATCAGAGAGCGGGGAGGCATCTTATCACCACGAAGATCGAGCATCCGGCTATTCTACAGACGATGCAGTATCTGGAGAGCATGGGATTCAAGGTGACCTATCTGCCGGTGGATGCCATGGGGCGGATTCGCCTGGAGGATCTTCAGAATGCCATTACGAGAGATACGATTCTGGTATCCATCATGCACACCAACAACGAGATCGGTTCCCTGCAGCCTATCGCGGAGGCGGGTGCGCTGATCAAGAGAATCAATCCCGGTATTGTATTTCACGTGGATGCAGTGCAGGGTTATGGAAAGTTCCGTATCCTGCCGAAAAAGATGGGAATCGATCTGTTATCGGTAAGCGGACATAAGATTCATGGACCCAAGGGGATCGGTTTCCTGTATATCAATGAAAAGGTAAAGATCAAACCCATAAGTTTCGGGGGAGGACAGCAGAAGGGAATGCGCTCCGGAACAGAGAATGTACCTGCCATCGCAGGGCTTGCCACAGCGGTGGAGGAGATCTACAGAGATCTGGATCGTGACATGGACGATATGTATCAGTTAAAACAGATGTTCATAGAGGGCGTGTCAAAGATTCAGGATGTGAAGGTCAATGGACTGACAGACCGGAACAGTGCCCCTCATGTGATCAGTGTATCTATCCGCGGCATCAGGAGCGAAGTGGTGCTCCACGCGCTGGAGGATAAGGGCATCTATGTATCAGCAGGAAGTGCCTGTGCCTCCAATCACCCCATGGTATCTCCTACCCTGAAAGCCATCGGCGTGGAGAAAGATCTGCTGGATTCCACCATCCGTTTCAGCCTGTCCGTGTTCACCACCAGGGAAGAAATAAACTATACAATTAAAACGTTGTATGATATGATACCGATGTTACGAAGATTTACGCGAAAATAGCAGAGCAAAGTAAAATTGAAGGTAACGAGTAAGCTTGCTTACGTAGTTACATGCAAATTTATTTTGGGAGCAACGCGACCGAGAAAATCGAAGATTTTCGAGGCTCTGCGTGAAAGCAAAAGGCAAAGTAGAATAGAAGCTTAAAGAGAAAGAGGAAAAACATGTTTACTGCTTTTTTGATAAAATATGCCGAGATAGGCGTTAAAGGAAGAAACAGATATATATTTGAAGATGCACTGGTTCGCCAGATTCGATTTGCACTACGCAGATGCGAAGGGGAATTTGAAGTACACAAGACACAGGGCAGGATCTATGTGGAGGCATTGAGTGAATTTGACTTTGATGAGACCGTAGATAACCTGAAAACAGTGTTTGGTATCTCAGGAATCTGCCCGGTGGTGCATGTGGAGGATGAGGGATACGAACAATTGTCCAGGGACGTAGTGGACTATGTGGATAAAGTATATCCGGATAAAAACATTACATTTAAAGTATGTGCCAGAAGAGCCAGAAAAAATTACCCCATGGATTCCATGACATTGAACTGTGAACTGGGTGGAGATATCCTGGATGCGTTTCCGAATATTCGTGTGGATGTCCATAAACCGGATTTTATATTAAATATCGAAGTGCGCGAAAAGATCTACATTTACTCGGTTATCATTCCGGGACCGGGGGGTATGCCCATCGGAACGGCAGGCAAGGCAATGCTTCTCCTGTCAGGCGGTATTGACTCTCCGGTTGCAGGATACATGATCGCAAAGCGCGGTGTGAAGATTGATGCCACTTATTTTCATGCACCACCATATACCAGTGAACGTGCAAAGCAGAAAGTCGTAGATCTTGCCAAATTAGTGACCCGTTACTCAGGGCCTATCACCCTTCATGTGATTAACTTTACGGATATTCAGTTATATATCTATGAGAAATGTCCGCATGAAGAGCTTACCATTATCATGCGTAGATATATGATGAAGATCGCGGAACGCATTGCGGAAGAAAATGAATGCATTGGACTGATCACAGGGGAGAGCATCGGACAGGTGGCATCACAGACCATGCAGAGTCTTGCAGCTACCAACGAAGTGTGCACCATGCCTGTATACAGACCTTTGATTGGATTTGATAAGCAGGAGATCGTGGAGATCTCAGAGAAGATCAACACTTACGAGACTTCTATTTTACCATTTGAGGACTGCTGCACCATCTTTGTGGCAAAGCACCCTGTCACGAAGCCAAATCTGAAAGTGATCAAGAACCATGAGAGAAATCTGGAAGAAAAGATCGATGAGATGATCGAGACAGCACTCAGTACCCAGGAAGTCATTACTGTGAAATAGAACAAAAAAACAGAACAAAAAAGCAAGACATCTGTCTTGCTTTTTAAAACTGTTCGATTTGGATTGAAATACTGACTAGATGATGTATGGTTTTAATACATTTAATACATCTTCAACAGCTTCTTCAGCATGGATATTTAAATCGATTGGTTTAGATAAATCCAAACTAAAGATACCCATAATGGATTTTGCATCGATAACGTATCTTCCGGATACTAAATCAAAATCATAATCGAATTTTGTTACATCATTAACAAAAGATTTAACTTTGTCAATAGAATTTAATGAAATTTGTACTGTTTTCATTGGATAAATACCTCCTTGATTTTTTGCTACCTTCATTTTTATACTAAAGGTTTCCATTTGAAAAGTCAATGATAAAACAGTACAAAAATTGTGGCGAGTTTTCGTCGAAAACTCGGCATGTAGCATCTGTCATTTGCTGTTAGCAAATTTAAAATGGCAGATGTTCCAAAAAAAGTGAGGATTAATATGAAAAGTGTAGCACTGCACAATCTTGGATGCAAGGTAAACGCCTATGAAATAGATGCTATGCAGCAAATGTTACAAGAAAAAGGATATATTGTTGTACCATTTGATGAAAAGGCAGATATATATATTGTTAATACCTGCAGCGTCACCAACATCGCCGATAGAAAAAGTCGCCAGATGCTCCATAAAGCAAAGAAAATGAACCCGGAAGCCATCGTGGTAGCCACGGGGTGTTATGTTCAGACTGGTCAGGAAGTGCTGGAGGCTGATCCCTGTATCGATCTGGCGGTGGGAAATAATCGCAAAAAAGATATCGTAAAGATCATAGAAGGGTATCTCTCGGAGCACAGAGTGGAGGATGCTGTCATTGATATCAACCATACCGATGAATATGAGGAGATGAAGCTGACAAAGACAGCGGATCATACCAGAGCGTACATCAAGATTCAGGACGGATGTAATCAGTTCTGCTCCTACTGCATCATTCCCTATGCCCGGGGCAGAGTGCGAAGCCGCGATACCGCTAATATCCTGTCAGAGATTCACGGACTGGTGGAGGCAGGATATCAGGAAGTGGTGCTCACGGGTATCCATATCAGTTCCTACGGCGTTGATTTTGTGAGAAAAGGAACTACAGACTATCTTGGGACAGAGAAATCGAGGAATGAGAAAGATATTGCGCAACAGAAAGGCTATCTCCTGAATCTCATCCGTGAGATTCATAAAATAGAAGGGATCAAACGTATCAGAATCGGTTCCCTGGAACCCCGCATTATCACCGATGCATTTGCCCGTGGGCTTGGCGATCTTCCAAAAGTCTGCCCGCATTTCCACTTGTCTCTCCAAAGCGGATGCGATGAAACTTTACGCCGGATGAATAGACACTACACGGCTGATGAATACTATGAAAAAGTAGAACTTTTGAGAAAATATTTTGAGCATCCCGCCATCACCACGGACGTTATCGTCGGTTTTCCACAGGAGACGGATGAGGAATTTCAGAAGACAAGAGAGTACCTGGAAAAAGTCGGATTCTATGAGATGCATATTTTCAAATATTCCAAGAGAGAGGGAACAGTGGCAGCAGCCATGGAGCACCAGGTGGATGACACGGTAAAGACACAGCGCAGTAACATCCTCCTGGACATGGAGAGGGCGCAGTCGGAGGAATTCAGACAGTATTATCTTGGCAAAGAGGTGGAAGTCCTGTTCGAGGAGGAAAAGGAAATCCAGGGAACCAGGTACTGGATCGGTCATACCGGACAATATGTGAGGGTGGCAGTGGAAAGCAGGGAATCCCTGGCAAATCAGATAAAAAAGGGCAGGATCACGAACTTTTTGCAGCAGGATATTATGAGAATCAACAAACTTTCATAAAGTAAAACAGGATAAGTGAAACAAAAAACGAAAAACAATTTCTATGATGGAGATTGTTTTTTTAGTGTAATTTTTTATAACATTATTTGTAATAATGTCATATTTCATAAAAATGCTTAATTGCTATAATTAATATATCAAATATATTTGAGCAGAAGAGACATGCAGTCACTGGAAAACCAAAACAATGGGAGGGAAAATCATGAAGAATAAAACACTGAAAATATTGGCGTTAGGAATGTCAATTGTTATGACAATGGGGCTGACAGCCTGTGGAGCAACGGCGCCTTCGACGGATCAGACAGATACCAGCACAGGGAAAGCGAGCAGCGCAGCAAAAAATGATAAAGTATCGATTGTATTAGCTACGAATTGGGGTGAAGGTGATGCAAAGTATGATTATTTTTATCCTGAGTTTGAAAAATTTAAGGAATCTGTTGCGGATACCATAGATATCACATTGGAGACTTATACAACAGAGGATTATAAGACGAAGATAAAAACACAAACGGCCTCAGGAAGCCTTCCAGATGTATTTACCTATTGGGGCGGCGGTATGATGGCAGATATGTGTGATGCAGGATTACTGCTAAATGTAGATGATTATTTTAAAGACAGCCAGACGGTGAAAAGAGAAGATTTCGAACCGGGTTCCTTTGAATTTTATGTAGCAGGTGATGGAAATACGTATGGAATTCCAATTGAATCCACCAGAGGCATCCTCATGGCAAATTCGGAATTATTTAAGAAATATAACCTGGAGTATCCAAAAACATATGACGACTTACTGGCATGCGCAAAAGTATTTAATGAAAATGGTATTATTCCAATGTCCATGGGAAGTAATGGAGGTTCTCCATCAGAATTCTTTTTCAGTGAACTTTATAATCAATATGCAGGTGCAGAGGAAGAACTGGAGGCATTGCCCGCAGGTGGAGCTTTCAATACAGCAAATGCAGTTAAAGTAGGTGAAGTGATCCAGGATATGAAGAATCACCAAATATTTCCGGAGGATACGGTGACAAATGGTGGATATGGACCATGTCTCCAGCTTTATACAGATCAGAAGGCAGCCATGACTTATACATATCCATGGATGTTCGAATCTATACCGGAAAATATTCAGGAAATGAGCGATGTTATTCCTATGCCACAGATGCCCGATTCTACAGTTGACAGTTCCACTATCGAGACAGGATTTACTGTATATGGATGTCTCATCAACAAAGCGTCCTACGAAGATCCGGCAAAACATGATGCAATGGTAAAAGTGTGTGATTTCATAGCTTCTGATGAATTGAACAGCTCATTGGTGAAGAGTGGAATGATCCCATGTAAAAATGTGGAAGTACCCTATAAAGATCAGAAATTGATTATGCAGAAAACATTGGATTATTCAGAAGGCAAAGATTTGGTACAGGTACACTACACGAAGCTTCCAAGTGCAAGTGCAATCAGTGAGATGGAGTCAGGTCTTGATGAACTCTTTATCAATGCGATTACACCACAAGAATATGTAGACAAGGTTCAGGAATCAATAACGAAATAGAAAGTGCGAATACCTCGGTGCAGTATCCGGGGTATTCTATAAAGGGGCAACTATGAAGAGCAGGAGAACAGCATTTACAATATTTGTCTTTTTATTTCCAGTTTTCATAATATATACGTTATTCATGATTATTCCTCTAATTCAGACTTTCGTATACAGTTTTACACAATGGAATGGAGTAACTGAGACAACTTTTACGGGAATAAGCAATTACGTAAAGCTCCTACAGGATAAGGATTATTGGACTACTTTTATGAATACACTGAAACTGGTAGGCTTATCGGCAGTGATACAGATACCTGTGGGATTACTGGTGGCTTATTTGTTATATTGCAAAGTAAAAGGAATGAAAATATTCCGGACAATATTTTTCCTTCCAGTGGTAATAGCACCCGTTGCTATTGGCTTGATGTTTTCGCTTTTTTATAATAGTGAGATCGGTCTTTTCAATAAAATTTTGGCAGCAATTGGACTGGGTGCATTGCAGAACAACTGGTTATCTAATGTTAAGACATTGCTGTATGCAGTGATGGCACCACAGATCTGGCAATACATAGGACTATATATTACGATTTTTCTGGGAGCCTTGCAGTCTGTTCCAGAAGAGATAATCGAAGGAGCGGAAATCGATGGCGCCAATAAGCTACAGATCTTACACAGGATCATCATCCCGGAAATTAGAAATTTTATTGTGATCAGTTTAATATTAAGTGTTACAGGATCATTAAAATCCTTTGACCATTCATGGATCATGACAAAGGGAGGACCCGGGGTTCGTTCCGCTTATCTGGGTGTCTATATGTATAAGACCTCCTTTGTAAATTCGGATTTTGGAAAAGGAAGTACCATCACAGTAACGATTGTGTTACTATCCCTCCTATTTACAATACTGTTAAACATCATAAACAATAAGTATTCGGACTAGTAGAACAGGAGGGAACAACATGGGAAAATTGAAAAAAACTGTTTTATATGATGGCGTAAAATATCTTATTTTGATTCTGGGATCAATTATTTCGCTATATCCATTTATATGGGTAGTGATCTCTTCACTGAAAAATAATAACGAGATATATGGCAATCCATTTGCACTGCCCCAAACCCCTAACTGGGGAAATTACGTACAGGCATGGAAGGGTGCATATGTGGGAAGAAGCTTTGTCAACAGTATTCTGGTATGCATGACTACCTTGGCAATATTGATTATAATCACTGCAATGGCATGCTACATTTTGACAAGGGTCTATCAACATAAAATTTTAAAAGGATATTTTACATTAGGAATCATGGTGCCGATCCATGCATTACTGATTCCGTCGGTACTTATTTTTAAATTCTTACATATGCAGGATAACTTATTGAGCCTTATTTTGATATATGTAGCACAAAATGTATCTTTCAGTATGTTCATACTGTCGGGATATATGGAAAGTATTCCAAAAGAATTGGATGAGGCGGCGACAATAGATGGATGTACAAAGGTGCAGACTTTCTTTCGGGTAATTTTGCCGGTGGCAAAACCGGGAATTGCAACTGTGGCAACATTGGCATTTCTGAATTGCTGGAATGATTTGCTGCTGAGCCTTGTTATAATCGCAACACCTGCCAAGAGAACTCTGACGATGGCAATTTCAGCACTACAGGGATCTTTTGCAGCGAACTATGGTTTGCTTTGTGCGGGGTTCGTGATTACGATAATTCCGGTGGTGATCATGTATCTGCTCTTTCAAAAACAAGTGATATCAGGAATGACAGCAGGCGCAGTGAAAGGATAGAGGAGGAGATGGAAGAATATGGTTTATTTTACAAATAAGGGAATCAGTATAGATGAAAAAGAAATTCCTTTTTACAGTGGAACATTTCATTATTGGCGTTCCGCGAGAAAGGACTGGGATGTCATTCTGGATCGCATTAAAGAGATGGGATTTTCAATAATAGAGACGTACATTCCCTGGTCCGTCCATGAGGAAGAGGAAGGTGTCTTTGAATTTGGAGAAAATATAGAGGAAAAAGATCTAGATGCCTTTTTGACCTTGTGCAAGGAAAAGAATATCTGGGTAATCGTAAGACCAGGTCCTCATATTAACGCGGAAATGCCGAGATTTGGGTATCCACATTGGGTTCTCGAGGATGAGGAAATGACTGCAAAAAACCCATGGGGGACAGAAGTGGTGTATCCGTATGTTACGAAGCCCTTTGCCATACCATCGTATTGCAGCCACAAATTTTATGCTAAAGTACATCACTATTTCAATGCATTGACTCCGATTTTACAGAAACATGCCTATCCCAATGGAATGATCGTGGCGATACAGGCGGACAACGAGACTTGTAACTTTTTTAGAGACAATCCCTTTATTATGGACTATTCACAGGGAGCAATTTCTTTGTATCACAATTTCTTGTACGAAAAATATGATTCCATTAACTGTATGAATAAAAAATTGGGAACAACGTATAGTTCCTTTGAACGAGTAACAGCGCCCAAGGGATATTCTGAAAAAAATTATCTGGAATGTCAGGAATGGATCGCTTATAAGGAATATCAGATCTTATATGCGTTAGGAAAGATCATATCTTTTATTGAAGAGATGCATCTTGCCATACCGATCTTTCATAATTGCGCTTATCAGACTTACACACCGATATCGGTGCAGAGAGATGAGGGTCTTGATAATCTCAGTGTGGCGGGAATGGATGCTTATCCGGAACCTGGTGACACGACGATGCTTCGGGAACGCATCAGATTCCTGGCAGGGAGCAGCAGACTACCCTATGTGCCTGAGTTCGGTTCTGGTTCCTGGTTCGACAGAAATCTGATCATGAGTGCAGAGCAGGAGGAATTCAGTTATTTATATGCATTTATGAACGGATTAAAGGCAATCAACTATTATATGTTGGTAGAAAGAAACCGTTGGACTGGCTGCCCGTTGAGAAATGACGGGCGTGTCAGAAAAGAGTATTATACATTATTTTGCCGATTAAATGAATTTTTGCTGGAGCAGCGTATTTATGAGGATGAAAGAAAACCTAAGGTGTTATTGCTGAAAAACTATGAGATGGGAAGAATAAAAGAATCCTTGTATGACATGGGTCTGAACCTCTTATCCTCCAACTGCTTTGTGACAGGACCGGAAATTCCTCAGGCACTGTTGGAATCTAAACTGAGCACAGAGATGGAGAAAAAGCTGCAGCCAGATGGCAAAAGAAATGATATGACATCGGAAAACTGGATTGATGAAATAGCCGCGTATCTCACAGAAAACTGGATTGAATACAATTTGTCAGATATGTATTTAAATGAGCAAAAGTTGCAGGAATATGAAGTAGTGATAGCCTCTACTTATGCAAGTATGTCAGAAGAATATCAGAATTTGTTATGTAGTTATGCAGAGGGTGAGGGACATACACTTTTTATAGGACCGAGCTGTCCTGAATGGAATGAATATATGGAGCGTTATCGTCTCTTGGACCACATTCCCTGCCTGAAGGGTGCAGCGGATATGAGAAAGTATCATAAAGTGTTTACTACACCTATGGTAAGTACTGCGGAGGCAGGGATAGAATGTTCCCTTCATAATACAAAGGAAAAGGGAGTATTCCATCTCTATATTGCTAATACGACGGAGGAGAATAAGCACTTTATGGTAACGATGCAGGAATCATATGAAGTGACTGGATTATGGAGGTCGGAGTATCAAAGTGCGGGAACAGGGAGGATGCAGATTACCATACCTGCCTATACCATACAAGTGATGAAACTGAGGAGGAAAGAAAGCTGTGATTAGTGAAGAATTTAAAGCAGAATATCTGAATCCATGGCTATGGGGTCATGTGAGTGATGTGGTAGAACCTTTTCAAACAAAGAGAAAATTGTTTGTATATGAATGCAGCTCTGGATTCCGGGTGCTGGATGAGACAGGTCAGCATTATCCCGAAGTAGAAAGTCTGTTAGAAGAGCATGCATGGGAGCAGGATAAGATAGAGAAGATTCTAAAGGCAGAGAGATCCTATGATGTGATCTACTATCTGACGAAAGAAGGTATCCAGAAATTTTATAGAAGAATTCAGAATAAAGCAGATATGAATCAGGATATTGATGCGTATATTACATGGATTTTTCAAAGATTAAAAGATACACCGGGAATTACAGTGATGGAAAGAAATAAAAAACAATCATTTTTGGAGTGGTTATCTTGTCACATGAAGGGTGAGAATGAAGTATATTTATTGTGGTTACAAAATAAAGGAGAAAAAGTATATTTTAATTGTATATTGGAAATGAAAAATGGTAAACTGAATCTTGTGACGACATCCGATCGGTATGATCCAGAGCCTGAGACTTTTCAACAATGCTGTGCCTGCGTGGAGGAGGAATTCGGGAAAAAGATTCTGGCATATCAGTTTACGTTACAGGAATGGGAAGAATTTGTGCATGCGGAACAGAATGAAAAAAAATGTTATGAACCAGATTTCTTATAAAGCCAGATTTGTGTTGGGATCGCTGCTGATTGCGATTATCCCCTGTACTTTTTTGCTGCTGTATTATCTAAACAGTATGCAGGATTTTTATAGGGAAAAAATACAAATCTATCAGGAGAATGAACTTACTGTGATGCAGGCAAAACTCCAGGATATCGCAAGGCGGACTACAGAGATCGCAGATGAAATTATAGGTACCATCATTGTTTCGGATACGTTTGTCCATTATTCGGAGTCCTCATTGCAGGACAAGCTGTTCATCTCACGGGATATGAAAAATCAACTGTCCAATAAAGCAATTACAAACAAGTACATTAACAATATTTATGTAATGAGCTTTGAGGGAGAACTATATTCTTCCAACGGAGATGTGAATAAGCAGGAATTTATAAAAAGTATGAAAAGAAAGATTGATATTAATCAGAGTGGCGTGGAGATACTGCAATCTACCCACTCTGCTTCTTATTATAGAAATCAGAATTTGATCAGTTTTCAAAAATATCTGAATAAATACACACCGGGAAATGAGATTGGACTTGTGCAGATCGATATTGGGTATAATACCATCGTGGATGCGGTATCCATGAGGAATATGACGAATACAGATTTCGTGATCATTCTCGACGGGGAGGATAATATTGTGTATGCACCAGATGAAAGCTGGCTGGAACATAATATCAGGGAGATTCAGGATAACAGATACAATTATGGAAAGATTCTGGACAATTTGAAACTGAATAACTTATATAATGATGGAAATAATACAATCAGACAGATGGACATTGCAGATTTTAATTGGAGAATCATACAGTTCAACAGTGACAGGATGTTCAAAAGTACGAACCGGGAGTTGCGGAACACCTGGTTCCTGATATCTGCACTGTGTATTTTCAGCGCTGTTACTCTGGCATATATATTGTCCATCAGCATTAACCGTTCCATCGTCCAGATCATTCACTATATGCTGAAGGCAAGCAAGGGAAATTTCGAGATCAATGTGGAGAGTATGGGAAGAAATGAGTTCGCACAACTGGTAGATGCGTTCAATACCATGGTGGAGCATATTGACCGGTTATTAAAAGAGAATGTGGAGAAAGAGCACGAGAGAACGACGATGGAATTAATGGCGCTCAACTCCAAGATTAATTCCCATTTCCTATATAATACATTGAATCTGATCAAATTACTTGCGATTAAAAATAAGCAGATGGACATCGCTCACATTATTGTATCCCTTTGCGGCACTTTGGAATATAGTTATAAAAATACGGATACCCTAGTGCCGGTAGAAGATGAAATAGAATTTATCAAAAATTATATGTATATACAGATTGTAAGGTTCAATAAAAAAGTTTTGGTAAAATATGAGATAGAGGAGACAGCAGGAGCCTACAAGGTGCCTAAAATGATCCTGCAGCCCATCGTGGAGAATTCGTTTCTTCATGCCTTTGATGAAGAAAACAAAGCAGAGTCTGAAAATCTTATAGAAATCAGTGTTTCCGTTGAGGAAAAGGAGCACAGACTTAGAATCTGTGTGGAAGATAATGGGAAAGGATTTCAATATCAGGGGTTGGAAAGTCTGCTGGGAATTGGCCTGAAAAATGTTGTTCAGAGATTGAAGATATTTTATAAGGATGCGTTTTCCTACGAGATCAAGAGCTGTATATCGGAGGGAACAAAGATTGTATTTTACATACCAGTCAGTGATGACAAAAAGGGGAATACACTTGGAGATCATAAAAGTAATAATTGTGGATGATGAAAGTCTCGCAAGAGATATTATTATTGAAGGAATTCCATGGGAAGACTATGGATTCACAGCATACTCGGCATCTGATGGGACAGAGGCAATGGAGATTATCAAAAAAGATAAAATTGATATTGTAATCACAGACATCAAGATGCCGAGGATGGATGGATTGGAACTAATCAGGCAGATCAATAAATTGAATCCTGCCATTATCTGTGTGGTGATGAGTAGTTACAATGAATTTGAACTGGTTCGCACCGCGATGAAGCTAGGTGCTTATGATTATATTTTTAAGCCAACGATGATGCCGGAAGATGTGTTGAAGACAGTACAGGAAGTATCAGCCAAGGTCCAGGAACAAGAGAACGGGTGGGTGGAGGAGAGTCGGCGTGCGGATAAAAAGAAACCGATCTACGTGGTAAGAATGCTTCTGTCCATGTATCAGGAAAAATTGAAAGATACATTTCGTGGCGATTATGAAATTATGAGATTTACAATAGAAAATATAATTACCGAGATTGCAGAAAATAAATTTTCCTGTGAGATTCAAAGTGGTAATTTTTATGATTATTACTTTAAAGTATGGGAAACGGAAGATTCGAATTTTGATAATGACATGGAAACGCGTTTAATGATGTATGCGGAGGAAATCCAATTTTATTTCCAAAAATATTATAAAATGAAATGTTCTATGGGAGTCAGTGAAAAAAGTGAATCCATGGATGATCTCTTTGAATTGCAGACGCAGGCAATGGAACTGGCACAAAAAGCAAATATAATGGGAGAATTGATATTGTTTCATTCCACAGCAGCCAGGCATGAGATCAGTGATAAAATATGGCAGGTGCTGGATTATATCAATGATAATCTGTGCAATAAGGAATTATCTTTGTGGACGGTGTCAGAATATATTGGCATCAGCAAAAATTATCTCAGTAAACTTTTTAAAGAGGAGATGAAAATTAACTTTGTGGACTATATCACGAAAAAGAAATTGGAAAGAGCAAAAGACCTGTATTTGTCAACAGATAAAAAAATATATGAGATCGCGGAGGTACTGGGTTATTCTGACTGGCATTACCTGTATGCGCTGTATAAAAAGGAGTATGGTTACTCCCTTTCCAGAGAAAAAGAACGAGAAAAAAAGGGATAAAACAGGTTGGGCATTGTTTTTTTTCTTTATTTAGAGTAAGATAGAAGATAATTATACGTAGAGAAAAGGGTGTGATGTGATGCAGGATTTAGGAAATACACAATTTTTTAAAGTTGAGGCAGAGCCGGAGACAGGCGTGAAGATTATACTTTCAACGGTCTATGAGGCGTTGACGGAAAAGGGATATAACCCGGTAAATCAGATCGTTGGATACATCATGTCAGGCGACCCGACTTATATTACAAGCCACAAGAACGCGAGAAGTCTCATCATGAAAGTGGAGCGGGATGAACTTGTGGAAGAGATGTTAAGAGAATACATTAAGACGAATCACTGGTCTAAGTAAAGTAATAAGTAATAAGAAGGGTAAGGTTAGAAATATGCGGATAATGGGCTTGGACTTCGGCTCAAAAACAGTAGGTGTTGCCATTAGCGATCCACTTTTGATTACGGCACAGGGCGTTGAGATCATCAGGAGAAAATCAGAGGATAAGCTGAGACAGACACTTGCACGGATCGAGGAACTCATTGTAGAGAATGAAGTGAGTGAGATTGTGTTAGGATTGCCTAAAAATATGAACGACACAGTGGGAGAACGCGTGGAAAAGACCATGGAGTTCAAGGGAATGCTGGAGAGAAGGACAGGATTGACAGTCACTATGTGGGACGAGCGTCTCACCACAGTGGCAGCGGATAAGGCCATGATGGAAGCCGGTATTCGCAGAGAGAACAGAAAAGAATATGTGGATCAGATCGCTGCGACATTTATCTTGCAGGGATTTCTGGATCTGAAGAGCAACAGGAAAGAATAGGAGTTTTATATTGGAAAAAATATCATTTACATTAGATGATGGGAATACAGTTGAATTTTATGTATTAGAGCAGACAAGGATTAATGGAATCAACTATATTCTTGTCACAGAGCAGGAAGAGGGAGACGGAGACGCCCTGATTCTGAAAGATTTATCTTTACCGGAGGATACGGAAGCGAACTATGAGATCGTATCAGAGGAAGAAGAATTGAATGCAGTAGCAGAGATGTTTGAAAGCCTTCTGGATGACGTTACTCTTTTAGAAGAGGAATAAGCACCGGGAGATTTCAAATTTTTTTGTTGCCAATCAAGATATAAATGACAAAGGTCACAAAGAAAACAGGAGGAAAATTGATTGAAACAAAATAAAAATGAAAACGGTTCTAAGCTGAAAATTATACCATTAGGTGGCTTGGAACAAATTGGTATGAACATTACTGCCTTTGAATACGAGGACAGTATTGTTGTGGTGGACTGCGGTCTGAGTTTCCCAACAGATGATATGCTGGGAATTGATATGGTGATACCGGATGTTACTTATCTGAAAGATAACATTGAGAAAGTAAAAGGGTTTGTATTTACCCATGGTCATGAGGATCATATTGGCGCCCTGCCTTATATTTTAAAGGAAATGAGTGTGCCCATCTACGCTACCAGACTGACAATGGGCATTATCGAGAATAAATTAAAAGAACATAATCTCACCAACAATGTGAGAAGAAAAGTCGTTAAATTCGGTCAGATCATCAATCTTGGATGCTTTAGAATCGAATTTATCAAGACAAATCACAGTATTGTGGATGCGGCAGCACTTGCAATTTACAGTCCGGCTGGTATCGTGGTTCACACAGGTGATTTCAAGGTGGATTACACACCGGTATTTGGAGATGCCATCGATCTCCAGAGATTCGCAGACCTGGGCAAGAAAGGGGTGCTGGCATTGATGTGCGACAGTACCAATGCGGAGCGTCCGGGATTCACCCAGTCAGAGAAGACAGTAGGAAAGACTTTTGACACGTTATTTGAGGAGCACAAGGGAACCAGAATCATTGTAGCGACCTTTGCATCCAATGTGGACAGAGTACAGCAGATCATCAACTCTGCATATAAATTTGGACGTAAAGTAGTGGTGGAAGGTCGTAGTATGGTCAATATCATCGATACGGCACAGAAACTGGAAGTATTGAATATTCCTGAAAACACCCTCATCGATATCGAACAGTTGAAAAATTTCCCCAAGGCAAAGACTGTTCTCATTACCACAGGAAGCCAGGGAGAGAGCATGGCAGCACTGAGCCGTATGGCCAGCGGCATGCATAAAAAGATATCAATTGGACAAGGTGATACTGTTATCTTCTCATCCAATCCCATACCGGGAAATGAGAAATCAGTCACAAAGGTCATCAACGAACTGTTCCGCAAGGGCGCAGATGTTATTTTCCAGGATGTTCATGTATCCGGACATGCCTGTGCAGAGGAGATCAAATTACTGTACACCCTGACACAGCCTAAGTATGCGGTCCCTGTCCATGGTGAATATAAACACCTTATGGCGCAGAAAAAGATCGTGACAGACCTGGGATATGACAAAGAGAATGTCTTCGTCATGAATTCCGGCGATGTACTGGAACTGGACCAGAATGGTGCAGCAGTGACAGGAAAAGTGCCTGTTGGTGCGATCCTGGTAGATGGTCTTGGCGTGGGTGATGTGGGAAATGTGGTACTGAGAGACAGACAGCATCTTGCGGAGGATGGAATCCTCATCGTGGTAATTGCGCTGGATTCTGCCACCAATATTTTGGTGGGCGGACCGGAGATCGTATCCAGAGGGTTCGTATATGTGCGGGAATCTGACGTACTTATGGATGAAGCAAGAAAAGTGGTAAATGATGCATTGGATCGAAGTCTGAGCAAGAATGGCAACGACTGGGGCAAGATCAAGACCATGACAAAAGATTCTTTAAGTGAATTTCTATGGAAAAAGACAAAGAGACGCCCGATGATACTTCCTATCATTATGGAAGTCTAAAGAACAAAGGGCCAGCTCCCAAATAAAGGCGGTTAGAAAATACGATGGTAACGGAATTAGATAAAGAAATCCAGGTATTTGTACAGAGAGTCAAAGAGACGGATACCTATCGGAATTATATCCTCCAGAGAGACAAGATTGACAGACAACCAGATCTGAAGAAAAAAATTGATGAGTTTCGGAAAAGAAATTTTGAATTACAGAACGGTGATGATTCGGAGGATCTGTTTGATAAGATCGATGCCTTTCAGGAGGAATCAGAGAAATTTCGTGAAGACCCCATGGTAGATGCGTTCCTGACGGCAGAATTGGAGTTCTGCCGGATGATGCAGAAAGTATACACCACAATATCGGACAGTTTAGGATTTGAATAACAGACAGTGTATGGACGGATCCCTGCTGTTGTGAAAATGTAATGTATTTTAGTGTAGAAAGTAGGAAATGGTTAGATGAGTGGAAGAAATGTGACAGTGTCTCTGGCGGGCAGTATTGTTAGAATCGGTATCTTAGCAGCGGTTGTTATATTTGTGATCAGACTCTCTACAGTTGCGTATGATTTTGGATATCGTGTCTTTACGGAGGAACCCGTATCAAACCCACCGGGGCTTGACATCAGCGTGGCGATCACGGATGATATGAGCACTATGGATATTGGGAAAATGTTGGAAAAACAGGGATTGATTCAGGATGCAAAGCTTTTCTACATTCAGGAAAAGGTATCAGAATATAAGGATCAGATCAAACCAGGCACTTACACACTGAGTACGTCCATGACAGCAGAGGAAATGATGGCAGTGCTTGCCAGTGCGGATGAGGAGAGTACCGCTGAGGAAGACTATGGTGGCAACTCGGAGTCCATGAAAGACGCCACTGAGGAGGGCGGTGCATCCGAGTCTATGACAGAGGAAGCGTACACAGAAGGAATGTCAGAAGAGACCTCTGAGGAGCAGTAAATGTCAGAGGGCAATCGGGAAGACATCAGTCAATAGTTTTAGAAAGGCACGATAATTTATATGATCGTAGATGAGAGAATGGTTACCTTTATCGATTCGTTGGATAGGGGTAACACTCCTTTTTTGGATGAAATAGAAAAACAGGCAATTGAGACACAGGTTCCTATTGTTCGTAAATCCACTCAGAATCTTTTGAAGTTCTTGCTGGCGATGCAAAGACCGAAAAGAATACTGGAGGTGGGGACGGCAGTAGGATTTTCTGCTTTGTTGATGAGTGAATATGCACCGGAAGACTGTCATATTACCACCATAGAGAAATACGAAAAGCGAATCCCCATTGCAAAAGCGAACTTTCAAAGGGGTGATGTGGAGGAACGTATCACCCTCATAGAGGGGGATGCTACTGAGGAACTTCGCAAGCTTACCGGTCCTTATGACTTTATTTTCATGGATGCAGCAAAGGGGCAGTATATTCACTTTTTCCCGGAGATCATGAGACTGGTGGAGAAAGGCGGACTTATCATATCCGACAACGTACTGCAGGATGGAGATGTCCTACAGTCCCGCTATGCAGTGACCAGGAGGAATCGCACCATTCATTCCAGAATGCGGGAATATCTCTATGAACTCACACACAACCTGGAGCTGGAGACTACGGTATTACCCGTGGGAGATGGCATGACGCTGTCTGTGAGAAAGTAGCCTAATTAGGACGGATTTTGAATGTTTTTAGAATTATAAAAGCACGAAGTGCGAAATAATCCGTAAGTATCAAGGGAAAAACACCTTTTGACCCTTACATCATTTTATAGAATAATGTAAACCAGAAAGTTATAGAAATAAAACACAGAAAACAGAAAATGAACGGTAGAGTGAACGGAGATTAACGCAGGAAAGGCATGGTAAGGAAGATGGCAGATACCATACAGAAAAGAACAAAAAAGGTGACGAAAAGCGGCAGGGAGGTGGAACTCCTGATTCCTGCCAGCAGTCTTGAAGTATTAAAAACGGCTGTTATTTTTGGCGCAGATGCAGTATATATCGGAGGGGAAGCTTTCGGACTCCGCGCCAAGGCAAAGAACTTCTCCATGGAGGACATGGCGGCGGGGATTCAGTTCGCTCATGAGAGAAATGTGAAAGTCTATGTTACAGCCAATATTCTGGCACATAATGATGACCTGGCAGGTGCCAGAGAATACTTTCAGGAATTAAAAGAGATCAAACCGGATGCACTGATCATCTCGGACCCTGGAATGTTCACCATGGCGAAGGAGGTATGTCCGGAGATCGACATCCATATCAGCACCCAGGCGAATAACACCAACTATGAGACTTATCTTTTCTGGGAACGTCTCGGTGCAAGCCGCGTGGTGTCCGCCAGAGAATTATCCCTGGCAGAGATCAAGGAGATCAGGGCACATATTCCCGAAAAGATGGAGATCGAAAGCTTTATTCACGGAGCGATGTGTATCTCCTATTCCGGAAGATGTCTCCTGAGCAATTATTTCACGGGAAGAGATGCCAACCAGGGGGCCTGCACCCATCCATGCCGCTGGAAATATTCCGTGGTGGAGGAGACTCGCCCCAATGAATATATGCCGGTCTATGAGAATGAGCGGGGAACCTATATTTTTAATTCCAAGGATCTGTGCATGATCGAACATATCCCGGAGGTACTGGATGCGGGAATCGATAGCCTCAAGATCGAGGGGCGCATGAAGACAGCTCTGTACGTGGCGACTGTTGCCAGAACCTATCGCAAGGCAATCGATGATTATCTGGAATCGGAGGAGAAATACCGTGCAAACATGGATTGGTACCACTCTGAGATATCCAAATGTACTTACCGCCAGTTCACCACAGGTTTTTACTTTGGCAAACCGGACGAGACTACGCAGATCTATGACAGCAATACTTATGTAAATGAATATATTTATCTGGGAATCGTAGGAGACTGCTCCGGGAACAGTGTTGCCGGAGAACAGACAGGCAAAGTACTTGCCAGAATCCAACAGAGAAACAAATTTTCTGTGGGTGACGAGATCGAGATCATGAAACCAAATGGAGAAAATACATCTGTTACAGTAAATGCCATGTACGATGAGGAAGGCACAGCCGTGGAAGGTGCGCCCCATCCTAAACAGGTGTTGTATCTGGAACTGTCAGAACAGCCGGAACAGTATGATATTCTGCGGGTGCAGAAACGATAGTACATTTATAATAAAAAAGTTGTTCATTCTTTAAAAGTTACGATATACTTTAAGCAGGAAGCATAAACGGGAGGTGGTGTATAGGATGCCGGATCAGATTCAGCTGGTATTAAATGAATATAAAGAAAAGATCAAATCCATATTTGGTGATTCACTGGTACAGATCATTTTGTATGGCTCTTATGCACGTGGCGATTTTCATAAGGGATCTGACATTGATATTATGATATTGACAACATTACCGGATGACAAAATCTCGAGCTATGATGATAAAGTGTTTGATATGACCTTTGATTTTAACTGGGAGCATGACGTGGAGATTATGCCAATCATTAAAAATGAGTTGCATTTTAATTATTGGAAGAATGCTTACATGTTCTATAAAAATATAGATGAGGAGGGAATAACACTCGTATGAGCATGCTGGAAAAGGATTTGTATAAGGCGGCGAATAATAGGGCTTATTATTCAGTTTTTCACACGATAGATGCAGTACTGGCGTTAGAACCAGTCGCATTTAAAAGACATAAAGATACGCTGGCTTATTTTAATAAAAATTATGTACATTCTGAAAAATTTCCCAGAGAGATAGGATGCAAAATTGCAAAATTAGAAGAAATCAGACATAAAAGTGATTATGATGATTTCTATATTGCCAGTAAAGAGGAAGCGGTAAAACAGATAGAAACTGCAAAAGTGGTAATGGAGTTAGTGAATACTTATGTTAACGAATTCTGAAATAAAATAAAAAAGAATGAATTGAATGATTGCAAGCGAGGAAAATGCATGGTACGGATCAAGGATATTGCGGAGGCGGTGGGGGTCAGTACCACTACGGTTTCTAATGTAATACATGATAAAGAACAGCGGGTGTCCCCGGAGACCAGAGCGCGCATACAGCAAGCGGTACTGGATATGGGATACGTGCCCAATATGAGCGCGCTGATGTTAGCACAGAATTATTCCGGCATTATGGGGGTAGTTCTGCTGAATAAGGATGACGACAGGAAACCTGCACTGGCAGATCCGTATTACAGTACTCTGGTGGGTTATTTGGAGGAACAAATTAAGAAGAGCGGGCACTATATGCTGATGATTACAGTACCAGAGGTGGAAGAAATCCACAGGCAGGTGTTGACCTGGAAGCTGGAGGGATTGGTGGTGTGCAATCTTGACACTGCTTTTTTAATGGAATTACATGAGAGGTGCCAGTGCCCCATAGTATCCATCGATACTTATATGAACCGTAAAAACAATTTTATTAATATTATGACAGATGATTTTGGCGGTGGATATAAGATGGGGTGTTATCTGCGGGGCATGGGGCATCGACGGGCCGCTATGATTGCGGATAATGACCAGGGCGTAGACCATTACCGCTGGATGGGATTTCAGAAAGCTTTTCGCGAAGCAGGAGTAGTGCTCACCGAGGAACAGCATATACTGATACCTGTGGAATATCAGCACAGGCAGGAAGTTTATGAAGAACTCTTTCAACGGCTGCGGGAATATACAGTATTATTCTATGCCTCTGATTACTATGCACTGGAGGGGTGCTCATTTCTCCGAGACAAGGGAATCCGCATACCGGAGGATATCTCCGTAACCGGATTTGATGATCTGGTCTATGCCAAGCTGGCAAAACCGAGATTGACTACCATGCACCAGAATATTGAAAAAAAGGCATGCATGGCGGTGGACGCCTTACTTCATCTCTTGAAAAAAGATACGAACACCGATTATCTTCTGCAGGTGGACCTGATAGAACGGGAATCTGTGCAGAAAGTGAATGAATAAAAGAGTGCAATTCTTGAAAACAGTAAAAATATACAAAAAACAGAATGATAAATGGTTCATATTGCTGGTTATGCGCATAACCTTTGACACAGGCGAGAGCCTGTGTTATTTTTAATTTATAAGTTATGCGCATAACTAACGGATATGCAACAATGCCTGAAATGGAAGGCATCAAAAGGAGTACATGCGGATCTAACCGCGGATGGGAGATAAGAATGAGAAGAAAAAGAGTATTTGGAACTTTAGCATTGGTATTAGGTATGACTTGTCTATTGGTAACAGGCTGTGGAGAGAAAACGAAGGAATTGGAATTGTTTTCATCAAAGGCAGAGAACGCTGACAGCTTACAGAAATTGGTAGATGAATTTAATACACTGCATGAAAGCGAAGGAGTGAAGGTAGTCCTGAATACTCCGGCAGATGCGGGAACGATTCTGAAAACAAGACTTGCTAAAAATGATGTTCCGGACATTATGTCAATGGGCGGTGATGTGAATTATACAGAAGTACAGTCAGCAGGCGTTCTGGCAGACCTTGGTCAGGAGAGCTATATGAGCAGCATTCAGGCATCTTACCAGCAGATGGTATATGATGTGCAGAAAGATAAGGAAGAGGTTGCTTATGGAGTGCCTTATGCCACCAACGCTTCCGGCGTACTGTACAATGTAGATAAATTTGAGGAATTGGGATTAGAGATTCCCAAGACATGGGACGAATTTCTGAGTGTCATTGATACCATTGAAGCAGCGGGGGAAAAACCTTTTGAGTTTACACTGAAAGATAAATGGACAGGTCTGTGCCCATGGAACAGTATGGCACCGGATTTACAGCCGGATGGTTTTACAGATGCACGTCTTGCCAATGAAACTACTTTTGCAGATACCCACACGGAAATTGCAGAAAAATATTTGACCCTGTTAGACCATGCACAGGCAGATTTCATGGGCACTGGATATGATGATGGAAATAAGGCATTTGCAAATGGGGAAGCAGTGATGATGATTAATGGGAACTGGGCAATCAGTCAGTTTACCAATGCAAATACCGATTTTAATGTAGATATGTTTGCGTTTCCGGCTTCCAATGACCCTGCCAAAAATTATGTGACTTCAGGTGTTGATGTTCTTTTCTGTGTCAATAAAGATTCCAAAAATCTGGAGCTGGCAAAAGAATTTGTTGCATTTATGATGGAGCCGGATCATGCAAAGCAGTATATCAATGAACAGTTCGCATTCTCAGCGGTAGAAGGGGTAGTCCAGGAAGACGCTAAGGTGGACGGCGTGAAAGAAGACATCGCCAATGGAAAAGTAGCAAACTTCCCTGATCATTATTATCCCAACGGATTTGATCTGGCTGCGCTTTTGTCACAGATGAGCCTGAATCATACAGAGGGAATGGACCGTGGGGAGAATATTAAGCAGTTCCTGGCATCATGCGATGAAAAATACGATATTTCCAATGTACAATAAGCGTTGGACAGAACATCATGCAAATTTAGCACAGATAGGAGCACCAATATGAAAAAGAAAAAGCGTGGAGTTGAACCAATATATTATGCAGGTGTGGGAATTATGGGTGTCTTATTTTTCCTTTTTCATACCATTTCTTTTCTAAAAGGAGTGTTTTACAGCTTCACGGATTGGAAAGGGTATGGAGACTGGAACTTTGTGGGATTGCGCAACTATTTACAAATTTTCAAGGATACAGACACCATCAGTGCCTATCTTTTTACCTTCAAATTTGCAATTATTTGTACGATTCTGGTAAATATAATCAGTTTGATACTGGCATGTGCACTGAATTCCAATATTCGGTTCAAAAATTTTGTAAAGGGAGTTTATTTTCTCCCGTATATGCTGGGGAGCGTCATCGTAGGTTTTATTTTCAACTTTATCTTTGCAAATCTCATTCCGGCGGTAGGCCAGCATCTTGGAATCGATGCATTGAGTACCAACCTATTGGGAACGACAAGCGCCATATGGGGCATTATCTTTGTCACCATATGGAGCGGCTGTGCTTTTAATACACTTATTTATCTATCCGGACTGCAGTCAATTGACACGGATGTGTATGAGGCAGCAGCACTTGACGGCGCGAAGGGACTGCGAAAATTTACCCGCATCACATTTCCACTATTAGCCCCTTCTTTCACGATTAATATGGTGCTGGCAGCGAAGGGGTACCTCATGGTCTACGATCAGATTATGGCAATGACAGATGGAGGACCGGGCATCAGTACCACTTCCATCGCAGTGCTTATCTATAAAAAGGGCTTTGGAGGTGGACAGTTCTCTTATCAGATGGCCAATGCAGTAGTATTGTTTATTGTGGTGGTGGCAGTATCCGTTTTCCAACTTAGAGTATTAGAGAAAAGGGAGGAAAAAATAGGATGAAAAAAAGATATAACGATATTATTACAGCACTTTTACTGGTGGGAGCCGCGCTTTTTATTCTGCTGCCTCTGTATATGACAATACTCATCGCTATCAAGGACCCTTCTGACATGAACCAGGTGCTGTCCTTTCCAAAACTTCTGCGATTGGAGAATTTTGCAGATGCGTGGCGTATGACAAAATTTCCCAGAAAGTTCTTTAATACCGCTTTTATTACCGTGGTCAATTTGGGATTTACCATTATTACCAATTCATTTGTGGCATATGCCATTACCAGAAATCGTAAAAAAAGCAAATTTTTTGGCATCATGTATTACTATTTTATCAGTGCGATGTTCATTCCATTCTGTGTCATCATGCTGCCATTGGTAGTACAGGCAAATATTTTCCATTTGGATAATGTGATGGGAATTACATTTTTGTATGTGATATTTGGCTTGCCTATGAATACATTTATTTACAGTGGTGCGGTGAAGAGCATCCCCATTGCGCTGGATGAGGCAGCGAAGATTGATGGTGCCAATCCACTGCAGATATTCTGGTCAGTCATTTTCCCGGTGCTCAAGCCAACCACGGCCACGGTAGCTATACTGTCCTTTATGTGGACATGGAACGACTTTACCATGCCATTGGTACTGTTGAGCGATGAGACGCAGCAGACCCTTCAGTTAGCACAATATGTTTTTAAAAGTCAATTTTCCGTCAACTACAATCTGGCATTTGCATCTTATGTGATGGTAATTCTCCCTATACTGGTAATCTATATCTTCTGTCAAAAATGGATTATGAGTGGTGTAGTGGCAGGTGCGGTGAAGTAGGTTCAACGACAGAACAAATACGCAAGGTACAATATAATAGATTGTGTCAAGTTTTCTATGAAAACCTGACACATAGCGTCGGCCCATTTGTCGAATGTAATGCTTCCGAAGGAAGGATTATCCCAAAGGGATTAAGGATTTAACAGGACAAATTTAAGATGGGCTGATGTTCAGAAGATACGAGGAGGAACAGAGCATGAAAAAGGCATGGTGGAAAGAAGCGGTAGTATACCAGATATATCCCAGAAGTTTTATGGATTCCAATGGAGACGGTGTGGGAGATATCAATGGCATTACCTCACGTTTGGAATATTTGCAGGAGTTAGGAATCGATGTAATATGGCTGTCACCGGTATATCAGTCACCCAATGCGGATAATGGCTATGATATCAGCGATTATCAGGCAATTATGGAGGAGTTCGGCACCATTGAGGATTTTGACAGAATGCTTACAAGAGCTCATGAGCTGGGGATTAAGATTATGATGGATCTGGTGGTGAATCATACATCAGATGAACACGCATGGTTCGTGGAAAGCAGAAAGAGCAAAGATAATCCATACAGGGATTACTATATTTGGAAAGAGGGAAAAGAGAATGGAAATCCCCCCAATAATTGGGGTGCCTGCTTCGGCGGCTCTGCATGGAAATATGATGAGCAGACCAGGATGTATTATCTCCATCTTTTTGCAGAGAAACAGCCGGATTTAAATTGGGATAATCCAAAAGTGAGAGAGGATGTATTCCATATGATGAACTGGTGGTGCGACAAAGGAATCGATGGTTTCCGTATGGACGTGATCAGTATGATATCAAAAGTACCAGGATTGCCCGATGGTGATATGCAGGGCGGACTTTATGGAAATGGTTCACCCTATTATATGAATGGTCCCAGGGTGCATGAATATCTTCGGGAAATGAATGAAAAGGTGCTGTCGAGACATGACTTGATTACCGTAGGTGAAGCGGCAGGGGTCACAGTTCCAGAGGCAAAACTGTATGCAGGCGAGGATACCCGGGAACTCAATATGGTATTTCAGTTCGAACATGTGGGTGAAGGCGCCGGAAAGCCGGGAAAATATGGAAAATGGGATCAGGAAAAAATGCCGTTATCAGAATGGAAAGCCATTCTCAGTAAGTGGCAGACTGAACTGGAGGGAAAAGCCTGGAATAGTCTCTATCTCTCCAATCATGATCAGCCAAGATGCCTGTCAAAATACGGTAATGATAAGGAAGAATATCGAATTATTTCGGCAAAAATGCTGGGGACCTGTATTCATATGATGCAGGGAACTCCGTATGTATATCAGGGTGAAGAATTGGGCATGACAAATGCAGGATTCGACCAAATCGAAGATTATAGAGATATTGAGTCATTAAATATATACAGGGAACTGAAGTCCTTACATGGAGTGCCAGAAGATGTTGCCATGGGGTATCTGAAAAAGGTGAGCCGTGACAATGCCAGAACCCCGATGCAGTGGAATAATAGCAAAAATGCAGGATTTACCACAGGGGATCCATGGATCAAAGTGAACCCCAACTATACGGAAATCAATGGAGAAGCACAGCGCAGAGATCCGGATTCTGTATTTTCCTATTACAAAGAACTGATTCGCCTGCGTCATGAGATGGCAATCATCGTATACGGAACGTATCAACTGCTGGAGCCTGCAGATGAGAAACTTTTCCTGTTTACCAGAGAACTGGATGGACAGAAATTGCTGGTTATCTGTAATTTCACTGAGGAAGACGTGGTAACACCAGGCAGTGCTCTGGAACTGATGGGGGAAGATTCCGAGATCCTTATCAGCAATTATGTACATCGTATGGATGAAGTGCTTCGTCCTTATGAGGCGGTGGTGTACATTGTCGGGAATACGGAATACTGATGGCGGAACTGACAATTCCTAAGATAGAAAAAGAATAAATTGAATAATTCATTGACGTAGAACTAAAATGCATTGTACAATACTCGTAATACATCTCGTAAGAGGTGTATTACTTATGATGAAAGAACATAATAATTTTTTTGAATTAGTACTTGCATTTTTATACTGATTAAGGTATCTTATAAGAAATGAAAGGCAACTTTCAAAAATAATGAGATATCATGAACGATGGCGTTCCAAAAAGATTATTTTTTGGAACGCTTTTTTATTTCATTAATAAGAGGAGTTATGAAAAGGGTTCTGGTATCTGATTTCTATGAAAACGAAAGGATGATAGGAATATGAGTGAAATGCTAAACGTAGAAGAAGTCTTTGGCGAAAACGTATTTACCTTAAAGAAAATGAGAGAACGTTTGCCGAAAAAAGTATTTGCAGAAGTGAAAAAAGTAATGGACTGTGGTGGAGAACTCTCCCTTGCAGCAGCAGATGTGGTAGCAAAAGCAATGAAGGACTGGGCTGTTGAGAAAGGTGTTACACATTACACACACTGGTTCCAGCCGCTGACAGGCATCACTGCCGAGAAGCATGACGCTTTCGTGACATCTCCCAACGAAGATGGCACAATGCTCATGGAGTTCTCTGGAAAAGAATTGATCAAAGGTGAACCGGATGCATCCTCATTCCCATCGGGCGGACTTCGCGCTACATTTGAAGCAAGAGGATATACAGCATGGGATATCACATCACCAGCATTTATCAAGGAAGCAGGCACAGGTCCTATTCTTTGCATTCCTACAGCATTCTGTTCCTATAAAGGTGAAGCGCTGGATAAGAAGACCCCACTCCTTCGTTCTATGGAAGCAATCAGCGTGCAGGCACTTCGTATCGTTCGTTTGTTTGGTAACACAGGAGCTACGAAAGTAACAGCATCTGTGGGACCGGAGCAGGAATATTTCTTAGTGGATGCGAAAAAAGCATTGGAGAGAGAGGACATTATTTTCTCAGGTCGTACCTTATTTGGTGCACCGGCTCCAAAAGGACAGGAATTAGAGGATCATTACTTCGGTGTTATCAGAGAGCGCATCGGAGCTTACATGAAAGATTTGAATAAAGAGATGTGGAAACTTGGTGTTCCAGCCAAGACACAGCACAATGAAGTAGCGCCTGCTCAGCACGAGTTAGCTCCGATCTATGAGTCAGCCAACATCGCTGTTGATCACAACCAGTTAGTGATGGAGACCATGAAGAGAGTGGCTGGACAGCATGGACTGAGATGCCTGCTTCATGAGAAACCATTTGCAGGTGTGAACGGATCAGGTAAGCATGACAACTGGTCCATCACCACAGATAATGGCGTGAACTTACTGGAGCCAGGTAAATCTCCCAACGAGAATGTGCAGTTCTTATTAGTGCTGGCATGTATTATGAAAGCCGTAGATACTCACGCAGACCTTCTTCGCCAGAGTGCATCCAACGTAGGTAACGATCACAGACTTGGAGCCAATGAAGCACCGCCGGCTATCATCTCCATGTTTCTGGGAGAACAGTTGGAGGACGTGGTAAAACAGTTGGTGGAGACAGGTATTGCAAGCTCTTCCAAGAAGGGTGAAATCCTGGATACAGGTGTATCCACACTGCCTAACTTCCGGAAGGATGCTACAGACAGGAACAGAACATCACCATTCGCGTTCACAGGAAACAAATTTGAATTTCGTATGGTTGGTTCGGAGGACTCCATCGCAAGCCCTAACACCACATTGAATGCCATCGTAGCAGAAGCGTTCTGTGAGGCAGCAGATATCCTGGAAAAAACAGATGATTTCGATATGGCAGTACACGATCTCATCAAAGAGTACATGACAAAACACCAGAGAATTATCTTCAATGGAAACGGATATTCAGATGAATGGGTGGAGGAAGCGAAGAGACGTGGACTTCCAAACATCAAATCTATGGTGGAAGCTGTTGAGACTCTGACAACACCCAAGGCAGTTGCTTTATTTGAGAAATTCCATATCTTCACAAAACCGGAGTTAGAGTCGCGTGAAGAAGTATTATATGAGACATATGCGAAGACCATCAATATCGAGGCACTTACTATGATGGATATGGCTTCCAAACAGATTATCCCGGCGGTTATGAAATACTCTAACGAACTTGCCGGCACAGTCATCGCTGTGAAGGAGGCCGGAGCAGATGCATCTGTTCAGGCAGAAGTATTGACAGAGCTTTCCGGACTCTTAAAAGAGGCAAAAGCAGCACTTACCATATTGAAAAATACGGAAAAACAGGCAAGTGCCATGGAGGATGGAAAAGCACGGGCATTCTTCTATAAAGATGCCGTAAAACCTGCCATGGACGCTCTGAGAGCACCAGTGGATGCCCTTGAAATGCTGGTAGATAAGGAAGCTTGGCCGATGCCTACTTACGCAGATCTGATCTTCGAAGTATAAGATAAAATACGAGCAAGTACTTTTTAAATAAAATATAAAAAAGTACTTGCTTTTTTAAAAAATCTAATATATAATCTACTAGTGTCATTCGTTAAGCGATGTACATAATATTATATTGGGCTATCGCCAAACGGTAAGGCAACGGACTCTGACTCCGTCATCTCAAGGTTCGAATCCTTGTAGCCCAGCTTTTCATGTAAACTCGATGAAACAGATTTCATCGGGTTTTTTATTTTGATAGGAAATGTGGAAGACACCCTGTTTTTGCCAGGGAAGGATTGAGAAAAGGAATAAAAATGTATAGTTTTGACACAAGAGTACGATACAGCGAAACAGATGCAGCAGGAAAATTGACTCTGGAGGCGATTCTCGACTACTTTCAGGACGTGAGCACCTTTCACTCAGAAGACCTGGGACTGGGAATTGAATATCTGGGAGAACACCATCTGGCATGGGTACTGTCTGCATGGCAGATCGTGGTGGAACGGTATCCCCTGTGCTGTGAACAGATCAAGGTAGCCACCTTCCCTTATGATTTCAAGGGATTCATGGGAACCCGTAATTTCTACATGGAAGATGCCACAGGGAAAAAGGCAGCGTATGCCAATTCCATCTGGACCCTGATGGATATCCAGCAGGGAAGACCGGCCCGGATACTGCCGGAGATGAAGGAAGGATATGTACTGGAGCCAAAGCTTCCCATGGTGTATGCTCCCAGGAAGATAGAACTTCCAGACAATCTGGCATCTCAGGAATCCATTGAGATCAAACCGTATCATCTGGACACTAACCATCACGTGAATAATGGACAGTATCTGCGCATGGCATTGGAATATGCGGATACAGATGTGGAGATCGCTCAGATGAGAGCAGAATATAAAAAATCAGCCGTCCTGGGAGACGTTATCATCCCCAGAACCCTGACGGAAGAAAATCGATATACCGCATCCCTGGAAAATGAGACAGGGGACGTCTACGCAGTGATCCAATGCACATACCGATAGTTGCAATACCGGCTGTCATAAGGTATAATATGCGTGATGAAGCAGAGTCAAGTGGTTGAATAGAAAGACGTCATGCTTGCATGTAAGACTTTCTATTCAATCATTTGATGAGCAACGCGACCGAGGAAATCGAAGATTTTCGAGGCTCTGCTGGAGCACAAGGCGTAGCATAAGGAGAAATATGATTCAATTAGGAGTAAAACAAAATTTAACAGTTGTAAAACAGGTGGAATTTGGTGTATACCTGTCAACAGAAAATGATAGAGATGGAGAGGAACGTGTGCTGCTCCCCAAAAAGCAGGTGCCGGAAAATACAGATATTGGAGATTCCATAGAAGTATTTGTGTACAAGGATTCCAAAGACCGTCTCATTGCCACAGTCAACACACCAAAGCTGGAGCTGCATCAAGTGGCAGAACTTCGCGTGGTGGAAGTGGGTAAGATCGGTGCATTCCTGGACTGGGGTCTGGAGAAGGATTTACTGCTTCCTTTTAAAGAACAGACAAGAAAAGTGGCAGAAAATGATGAATGTCTGGTAGCACTATATATTGACAAGAGTAGTAGGCTCTGTGCTACAATGAATGTATACAAATATCTGGTCACGGACAGTCCTTATAAAAAGGATGATCAGGTGCAGGGACGCGTATATGAGACCAGTGATGAATTTGGCGCTTTCGTAGCCGTAGACCACAAGTATTCAGGATTGATTCCAAAGAAAGAGCTGTACGGATCAGTGCGTATCGGAGATGAGATTCAGGCACGGGTCACCAATGTGAAGGAAGATGGAAAACTGGATCTGAGCATTCGTGACAAGGCTTATCTGCAGATAAGCAAAGATGCAGAACGTGTAATACAGGCAATTGACAGTTTTGATGGCGCTCTGCCATTTACTGATAAAGCAAATCCTGAGGTCATCAATCGGGAAATGCAGATGAGCAAGAATGAGTTTAAACGTGCGGTGGGTCATTTATTAAAGGAAGGCCGCATACAGATTAATGAGAAAAGTATCACAAAAAAATCATTATAAAAGGAGATAAGAAAATGAAAGTAAAAAACATTCAGAACATTGACAAATTTTTTAAGGTAGTTGACGGCTGCGCTGGTAAAGTAGAATTAGTGACAGGTGAAGGTGACAGATTAAATCTGAAGTCTAAATTATCACAGTATGTATCATTGGCAAATATTTTCTCTGACGGAACGATCGATGAATTAGAGATTATTGCATACGAACCAGAGGATATTTCAAAAATCGTAGATTTCATGATGAACGATTAGTTGTAGAGAAGATACATGCTTAGATGGGTGAGCCTCAAAAACAAAGTTTTTGAGGCTCACTATGTTGTTATGAACTTTAAGAGGAAGACTATGAATAGCAAAAAAGTAAATTGGATGTTTCTCACCACCATTCTGGTGGAATTTGTGATCGTATTTTTACTGGGTATTTTTTATCAGTATGTTTCCATTGGCATTGTGTCGAATCTTTTCCTGAGCGAGATGATACTGTTTATTCCGGCAATGATATTTGTACTCGCTACCGGGACAAAATGCAGAGAGGTGTGGAACTTCAGACCCATAAAGATATCAACGGCATTGATGATCATTGTATTTACCTATCTTTCCATGCCGTTAGTTACCACGATCAATGCCATCACCATGCTCTTTTCGGAGAATGTGGTGGAGGAAATGAGCACAGATATCCTGCAAATGCCTTTTCTGATCATGCTCTTTATGATGGGGATATTCGGACCGGTCTGTGAGGAACTCGTGTTCAGAGGAATCGTGCATTCAGGATACCGCAGATCCGGCACAGCACTGCAGGCGATGATGGGATCGGCATTACTCTTTGGACTGATGCATATGAATTTTAACCAGGCATTGTATGCCTTCGTAATAGGGTTCCTGCTGGTATTGCTGAAGGAAGCCACAGGCAGCATATGGGGCTCCATCGTATACCATGTGATCTTCAACTCCAACACGGTAATCATGCTCTATATCTCATCCAAATGGTTTCCAACGCTCTCGGAGACTTCCGCGGAGCCCCTCACCGCGGAGACGCTGATATATACCATAAGCATTTTCATGGTGGTGGCGACCATAACTACAGCCATAGCCGGATGTATCCTGGTGTGGATCGCCAGGAACGAGGGCAGGGATGGCTGCCTCCAGGGAATCTGGTACGGCAGGAAAATGGGAAAAGGCAGGATCATTACCATTCCGCTCATGATCAGCTTTGTGCTTTGCCTTGTATATATGACATTACAGTTATTACTGTAAAAGTTTCTAAAAAAAGATTAAATTTAATTAGAAATTTGTTGAAATCGACGAATGTTTTTGATATACTATAGCAATCTTGAGAAGGTGGTCATATGAAAAAAATAAACTTACTTGGGATATCGCTAACGGATTATAGTCTTAAAGAATCGTTAAAGTTATCCAATCAATATATTAATAACGGTGCATTGAATACCATATCCGTTATTTCCACCCAGATTCTGGTAGAGGCGGCGGAGAATCCACAGCACAAGGAATGGATAGAGTCCATGGATCTGACCATTTTGGGAGAGACTGATATTTTGAGAGCGGCTGACAATGCCACACGGAACAGACTTCGGGAAGTGGAAAAGGGAGAATTTCTCCAGGAATTTTTTCACCGCATTGCCAGAGGGCGCAAAACAGTGTATCTGCTGGCAAACAGTGAACAGCAGTTAATGCACCTGAAAGAGCGCGTGCTTCAAATACAGCAGGGATTAAACATCGTGGGACAGTATGTGCTGGAGGATATGAATGCGGGAATTGATTCTTTTATCAACGAGGTCAATGACGTGGTACCTACGGTGATCGTATCCAAATTTCCCTATCCCTTACAGGAACAGCTTATCTTTGAAAATAAAATGAAGGTAAATGCCGATGTGTGGCTGGCATTGCCGGAACATAGTGTGACACAGGCCAAAAAAGGAATGCGGTCTTCCAAACTGGTAGAATGGTTCTATCGCAAACTTTTTTACAGGCGTGTATCCAAATATGCACAGAAAGAGCAGGATAAAAAAGATTAGTTCAAGTTGACTAATCTTTTTTTATGGATTTTTTATTGAAAATGCATAAAAAAGTATGAAAATACTATGGATTAATTTGTAACAATATATTAAAATAGAGAACGGGTGTAGTTAAAATTAGTAATTGGGTGCAGCAAGAATTGTAAATTTATACAAAACAAAGGAGCGAGGTTATGATATCAAATCAAATTTTGCAGAGTACGATTGAAGGAATGAAGGGAATATCCCGCATGGATTTTACAGTCATAGATGTGGACGGAAAGGCGATTGCATCTACTATGGATGATATGGTAAGTCTGGAACCGGCGGTGGTGGATTTCGTAAAATCTCCGGCGGACAGCCAGGAAGTTCAAGGATATCAGTTTTTTAAGGTGTATGATGAGGCACAGGTGGAATATATTTTATTGGTCAACGGTGCGGGAGAGAATGCTTATACGGTTGGAAAAATGGCAGCATTTCAGATTCAGACATTGCTGGTGGCATATAAAGAGCGTTTTGACAAGGATAATTTTATCAAGAATCTGTTGTTGGATAATCTGTTGCTGGTGGATATCTATAGCCGTTCCAAGAAACTGCATATTCAGACGGATGCAAAGCGTGTTGTCATTATCATAGAGTCCGGCATTGCAAAAGATAATAATGCATTGGAGGCAGTTCGTGCCAATGTTGGAAATAATATGGATTTTGTTACAGCAGTTGATGAGAACAGCATCATTGTAGTAAAGGAATTAGAGGGACCGGATACAGGAAAGGAAATTGAAAAGTCCATCAAAACCATCAAAGCAGTATTGGCAAAAGAAGGAATTGGCAATGTTCATATCGCTTATGGTACAATCGTCAATGAGATCAAGGAAGTGAGCCGCTCCTACAAGGAAGCAAAGATGGCATTGGATGTGGGAAAGATATTCTTCGATGAGCGGGATATTATCGCATATAGCGAATTGGGTATCGGACGTCTGATCTACCAGCTGCCGATTCCACTTTGCAAGATGTTCATCAAGGAAATATTTGGTGGAAAGAGTCCGGACGATTTTGACGAGGAGACTTTGATGACCATCAATAAATTCTTTGAGAACAGCCTGAATGTATCAGAGACCTCCAGACAGTTATTTATTCACAGAAATACGCTGGTATACCGTCTCGACAAGCTTCAGAAAAGCACGGGACTGGATCTGCGGGTATTCGAGGACGCGATTACCTTCAAGATCGCACTTATGGTGGTAAAATATATGAAGTACATGGAGTCGTTTGAATATTGATTATGAATTAAGGTGGAAAATAAAATGTTGAGAACCAAAGACAAAAAACGTGTCGATAAGAAAATGAAAAAGGTCGGTAGTGATGAGATCATATGCCTGGATAATGTCAGTAAGTCTTATTCTACCGGTGCACCGGCGTTAAATGGAATCAATCTTCGTGTCAAAAGAGGAGAGTTTGTATTTATTGTTGGTGATAGTGGGTCGGGAAAATCTACATTGATCAAGTTATTGCTCCGTGAGTTAACACCTACGGAGGGAAGAATCGTAGTCAATGGTACTGACGTGGAGAAACTGAAAAGAAGAAAAGTGCCCAAATTCAGAAGGAATATGGGTGTTGTATTCCAGGACTTCAGATTATTAAAGGACAGAAATGTATACGAGAATGTTGCATTTGCCCAGCGTATCATCCAGGCACCCACCAGGGAGATACGCAGGAACGTACCGGCGATCCTGTCCACAGTGGGACTTGCAGGTAAGTATAAGGCAAAGCCAAAGCAGCTTTCCGGTGGTGAGCAGCAGAGAGTCGCATTGGCAAGAGCATTGATCAATAAGCCACCGATCCTCCTGGCAGATGAGCCGACGGGTAATCTGGATCCCAAGAACTCCTGGGATATCATGAAACTTTTGGAGCAGATCAACCAGAATGGTACTACAGTACTGATCGTTACTCATAATAGAGAGATCGTGAATGCCATGCAGAAGCGTGTTATCACTATGAAAAAGGGCGTTATTGTAAGCGACGAAGAAAAAGGCGGTTATATCGATGAGGATTAATTCATTTTTTTATACATTAAAACAAGGTGTGACTAGTATATTTAGAAATAAATGGTTTTCACTTGCATCCATTGCGACCATCAGTGCGTGTCTTTTTCTATTCGGACTTTTTTACGCAGTGATCGTGAATTTCCAGAATGTGGTGAAGACGGCAGAGGAAGGTGTTTCCGTCACCGTATTTTTTGACGAGGGAATCACGGAGGACAGGATTGCCGGGATTGGAGATATGATCCAGAAGAGGACGGAAGTATCCAAGGTCGTCTATGTATCCGCAGATGAAGCATGGGATTCTTTTAAAGATGAATATCTGGGGGAGTACTCAGACGGATTCACAGAGAACCCCTTGGCGGATTCCGCGAACTATGAGATCTACATGGCGGATGTTTCAAAACAGGCGCAGTTGGTAACGTATCTGGAATCCATTGATGGAGTCCGTGAGGTGAATAAATCGGAAGTGACGGCGAATACTCTGAGCGGCGTAAATATGCTCATCGGATATGTATCCGCAGGTATTATCGGAATTCTATTGCTGGTATCCGTGTTCCTGATCAGCAACACGGTTACGATCGGTATCTCCGTTCGTAAGGAAGAGATCGAGATCATGAAATATATTGGTGCCACTGATTTCTTCGTACGTGCACCTTTTGTGGTGGAAGGTATCATTATTGGAATGCTTGGTTCTGCACTTCCATTGATCGTTATCTATTTTATCTACAATAATGTGGTGGAATATGTAGCTACAAAGTTCCAAATATTGAATTCCCTGTTACAATTCCTGCCGGTACATACGATTTTCGCTACACTGATTCCGGTATCCATTGGAATGGGCGTGGGAATTGGTTTTGTTGGAAGTTTTGTAACCGTTAGAAAGCATCTTAGAGTGTAATAACAGAAGGATAGAGAACACTATGGGAAAATGGAAAAAGAGAATATGCGTAGTCTTGTGTGTAATTGTCACATTTTCCGGTAGTCAGGTACAATACGCAGCGGCGACAGAATCATCGGAATTGACCAATGACAGTATCAAGGAAAAGCAGAGTCAGATATCGGAGGCACAGAAGGCAAAGCAGGCGTTACAGTCTGGGGTGACGGATGTGAAGAAGATCTTACAGTCGCTGGAAAGCTCCAAAAAGAATCTGGCAAGTTATGTGCAGCAGTTGGATTCCAGTCTGGATGGCATCCAGAAAAAGCTGGATGATCTAAATGCAATGATCGATGAGAAAAGTAAGGAGATCACAGAGACAAAAGCCCAGCTGGTAAAGGCGGAAGCTGTTGAAAAAGAACAGTATGAGAGCATGAAGAAACGTATCAAATTCATGTATGAGCGTGGCGATGCCATGTATGTGGAAATGATACTTACCTCCAGAAGCTTTGGTGAATTTCTGAATAAGAATGGATATGTACAAAAACTGGCAGAGTATGACCAGCGTATGCTCCAGAATTATAAGGAGACCAAGGAAGCCATCGACCAGTACAAAAAAGAACTGGAAGAGGAGCAGGAGATTTTAGGGGAAGCAAAAACTGCAGCAAAGCAGGAGGAAGCTTCCATGCAGGTTTTGATCAGTGCAAAAGAGCAGGAAATAGGCGTATACGAAGCGGATATTTCCAACAAATCAAATCTGGTAAAAGAATATGAAGCAGAAATCGCAGCGCAGACTGCGGCGATCTCCGCGTTGGAAAAGGCGGTCGCAGAGGAAAAGAAGAGACTGGAAGAGGCAAATCAGGCTGTCCGTAAATATGATGGCGGTATTTTCACATTTCCGGCACCGTCCTATAAGCGGGTCTCTGACGATTATGGTTACAGGATTCATCCAACACTGGGTGTGAAACAATTCCATAATGGTGTGGATCTGGCAGCTCCCAATGGATCTCCAATTCTGGCAGGCTATGATGGAACCGTGGTGGCAGCAACCTACAGCAGCACCATGGGGAATTACGTCATGCTGGATCATGGAGACGGACTCTACACGATTTATATGCATGCCTCCGCGCTGAGTGTTTCCAAGGGACAGGAAGTTTCCAAAGGACAGCAGATCGGATCCGTAGGCTCCACAGGACGCTCCACCGGTCCTCATTTACATTTTTCAGTAAGACTGAACGGGGCATACGTAAGCCCTTGGAATTATATATCCCGATAGGAGGAAGAGCTATATAAAACGCAGTTTTATATCTATAAACAGCTCTGACGACCTGCCGTTGAGCGCAAGCGAGGGGGCATTACCTTAAGAGGAAGAGCTATATAAAACGCAGTTTTATATCTATAAACAGCTCTGACGACCTGCCGTTGAGCGCAAGCGAGGGGGCATTACCTTAAGAGGAAGAGCTATATAAAACGCTCTGCCGCTACCATAAAGGGAGAAAGATAGAAAAGAAGGAAGAATAATGGAAACAGAAACAGAACAAGATATGCAGCAACAGGAAACAGAGCAGACACAGGGCAGTTCCACGAAGAACAATCGTGGTTCCTTTATGAAGGGAGTCGTGGCAGGGCTTGCAGCGGCAGTGATCATATCCATGGCAGCACTGTTACTGGGAAAATATGTGATCACGAACCCCAGGGCAAATATCAGTGCAGCACAGAGTAATGGCGTGAAGGAAGCTTCCGTGGTAAACAGTAAGACCATGCAGAAAATGCAGGTGTTACAGGAAGCTATCGGTAGTTATTATATGGAGGATACTGATGCAGATACCTTACAGGAAGGCGCATATCATGGCATGGTAGAGGCATTGGAGGACCCTTATTCCACCTATTATTCTGAGGAAGAGTTAGTGGAAGTCCAGGAGAGCAGCCAGGGAATCTACTATGGTATCGGTGCTTACATTGGTATGGATACCGATGTGGGAATGGCGCGCATCTCAAAAGTGATGCCCAACAGTCCCGCGGAGGCAGATGGCGTCTTGGCGGGGGATTACATCTATAAAGTGGAGGATGAGTATGTAAAGGGACTCACCCTGGAGGAGATCATTGCGAAGGTAAAAGGACCGGAAGGTACGAAGGTAAAACTGACTATGCTGCGAGAGAATGAGACAGATCCTGTGGAATTGGAAGTCACCAGAAAACAGATTGAAAGTCCTACCGTCACCCATAAGACCCTGGATGGGGGAATATCCTATATTCAGATATCTGAATTTGATGCCGTGACAGTGGATCAGTTCACGGAGGCCATGGCGGAGGAAAAAGTATCCGGCATGAACGGACTCATCATTGATCTGCGGGATAACCTGGGAGGCAACCTTTCTGCGGTGAATGACATTGCCAGACAGTTACTACCCAAAGGACTCATCGTATATACAGAAGACAAATATGGAAAACGAGAGGAATACACCTGTGACGGCAGTCGTGAAATAAAGGTTCCTATGGTAGTGCTGGTAAATGGGAACAGTGCCAGTGCATCGGAGATCCTGGCAGGTGCGGTGAAGGATTACAAGATTGGAACTTTGTTAGGGACGACTACCTTTGGAAAGGGAATCGTACAGAGGATTATCTCTCTCAGTGACGGTTCCGCGGTAAAGCTCACCGTCAGCAAGTATTACACGCCAAACGGAAATAATATTCATAAAATAGGAATTGAACCGGATGAAGAACTAAAATTGGATGTGGAAAGCTACTTGAAGAATGGAACGGATAATCAATTGAACAGAGCAGTTGAAATCATCAAAGAGCAGCTTAAAAATACGAAGTAAATCACAGAAATCACATAGATTACGATAATTTACAAAAATTAAAAAATACGCAAATTCACATAAGAAATGGGACGATAACATGATACTTCAGGATCTTTTGATTGGAACAGACATTTGTCTTGAGATTATTCACGGAGAGAAAAATTTTGAAATACCTTCCAAAATGGTTGGAACAGAGACAAATGGAATCTATATACCTACTCTTTCCATCGGGGGAAATACCATCGATTTTTCTGCCAAAGAATTCTCGGGAATTGTATTTAATCTTTATTGTACAGATAAGAGATATGGAAACCGATATTGCTGGCGTTCCGTATCCCTGTCTGTCAGAAAATGGCAGGGGACAGATTACTATCTGGTAACATCGGCTGGATTTGGCAAGATCGGAACAGAAAGTGACCGAAGGGTAGATGATCGGATCCTGCTGAATTTGTCTGGGGAGATTACCAGGCGAGATGCGGAAGAGGCAGTGTATGGAACTATCCTGAACATCAGTAACACGGGGATGGCATTTCATGCCATAGATTCCGCAATCAATATAGGAACGCAGGTAAAGATACAGTTTCAGGATGAAGTGGGAGAACATAAATTCAAACTGGCAATAGATACAAAATGCATTCGAAAGCAGCCCATGGACGACGGATTTTTCTATGGATGCGGTGTGGTAGATGTGAATAAAGAATGGCTCACCTACGTATTCCTGAAAAAATTATGGCAGAAGGTTCCCACGGCTCAATAAAACGCAACTAGATAAGAAAAGGCATCCCTGGCATGGGATGCCTTTTCTTATGTCAAAAATGTGCATGAAAAATATTGAAATGTTTATTAAAAATAAAGGTATCCCGTCATATGGTTATGGTATGAAATAAAATGGGCTGGTGTTTAATACAAAAAAAGGAGAGAAAATATATGAAACAAGTGACAGCAATGGTAATCGGGGCAGGATTAAGAGGAGGACATGTGTATTCAGCGTATGCGTTGGAACATCCGGATGAATTTAAAGTCATAGCAGTTGCGGAACCGGATAATACAAGGCGGATGGAGTTCGCGGCACTGCATCACATCCCGGCAGAAAAATGCTTTTATTCCTATAAGGAATGTCTGGCACAGGAGAAAATGGCAGATTGCGTGCTGGTGTGTACCCAGGACAGAATGCATTATGAACCGGTGATGGAAGCTTTACAAAAGGGCTATCATGTACTATGCGAAAAGCCAATGTCTACCAATGAAACGGAGATCATGAATATGGGGCTGATGGCGGAGAGATGCAATCGTATATTTATGATATGCCATGTGCTGAGATATTCCTCATTTTTTACAAAGATCAAAGAGCTCATCGATTCTGGAAAAATAGGAACTATTGTGAATATTCATCATATCGAGGAGGTGGGATTCTGGCATCATGCCCACAGCTTCGTGAGAGGAAACTGGAGGAACTCCAATGAGACAAGCCCCATGATCTTGCAAAAATGTTGTCATGATATGGATATTTTGTTATGGTTAATGGGTAGTAAATGTACGAAGATCAGTTCTTTTGGGGAACTGTCCTACTTCAAAGAGGAAAATGCACCGGCTCACGCGCCGGGGAGATGTATGGATGGATGTGAGCACAGAAATGAATGTGCATTTTATGCACCGCGCTTCTATCTGGAGCATCCGAAGGCTGTGGAGGACGGACTGGCATATGCTGTCTCGGAAGATATTTCCCAGGGTAAGCTGCTGGAGGCGCTTCAGAAGGGACCATACGGCAGATGCGTGTTCCGATGTGATAATAATGTGGTGGATCATCAGATCGTAAATCTGGAATTTGAAAATAAATCCGTTGCCTCTCTGACCATGAGTGCTTTTTCCAAGGTATGTACCAGAAAAATAAATATTATGGGAACAAAAGCACAGATTGAGGGGGAGATGGACAATAATACCATCGTGGTGCGGGATTTTGTATCCGGTGATGAGGAGACCATCAAACTGAATGCACCAGCCAGGGGACACAATGGAAGTGATAACAATATGATGAAAGACTTTGTAGGTATGGTAGCCTCGGGCAAGACCATCACCGGGAAAACAGATGCATCTGTATCTGTGGAGAGCCACTTAATGTCTCTTGCGGCGGAAAGATCAAGAGTGCAGGGGACGACCATTGATTTTCGGGAGTTTGAGAAGGAGATTGCAGAGCAATGCAAATGAAATGCAGGAGTAAAAATAATAGTTTGATTCTGATAGCGATGCTGGTGCTGCTTCTCACAGGCTGTGCCGGAAAAGAAAATGAGGTGACAGAGGTCACCCTGATGCATGGCTGGGGAGGAACACTGGAGACCCATAAGATCATGCAGGAGATCTATGACGATTTCGCGAAAGAGAATCCGGATATTATTTTGAACTGCGTTTCTTATTCAGACAGCAGTATTGCAGTTGAAAGGGCAAATGATATGCTGGCAGTGGGAAAGATGCCGGATATTATCAGCACCAACGGGCTGTCTTACTTTGTGCAGCACTCGGTGGAGCGGGGGATGGCACTGGATCTCATGACTTATATAGAAAAGGATGAGGAACTTGGCAAGATGATTCATCCGTCGGTATATACCACCTGGGAGACTTCAGGACATCATCTGTATACGGTTCCTGATGCATTGGAGGTAGCTGGATTCTGGTATAACAGAAAATACATGGAGCAGGCAGGACTTACCAATGCTGCAGGTGAAGTGAGAGAACCGGAAGACTGGAATGAGTTCCTGGAGATGATGGATACCATGAAACAGTGGACACAGACACAGAAAAACATATCGGTCTGCAGCCTGGAGAATTTACAGATGACGGAGTTCCTGTTCCCGGCACGTCTGGCAGCGGAAGGGGATATGGGATGGAATATGGCAACAAGTGCCTCCTTTCACGGGGATGGTTCCACACTGCTCCAGGTCATGACAGATCTGGACAGGATCGAAAAGCTTTCCAAGAAAGTGGATAACATTGAGAGCGCAAGACAGGATTTCATGGATGGGAAAAGCATCCTGTATTTCAATGGTATCTGGGAGAGCAATGCACTGGTGGATAACGGTGCGGACTTTGGATATGGTGTCTATCCATTTGATGAGAATAATAAGCTGGCATATGTATCGGCATCATCGGGATATGTATTTGCAAAACAGGAAAATGCACAGAAGGAGGAAGCATGTATCAGATTTCTGAAATACATGCTAAGCACGGAAGTCCAGCAGGAACTGGCAGTGAAAACAGGTCAGATGCCATCCAACCCCAATGTGAGCCTGGACAAAGTAGAAGAACAGAACGCTATTTTGGCAGACGCCATCGATAAAGTGTATAGTGCAGATAAGCAGATCAAGATGATCCGATCGGTATGGTCAGAAAATAAGATGACCGTGCTGGAGAAGTATGTGAAGAAGGATGAATATAATCAGGAGAACATTGCTGCCATGGCAAGACAACTGGAATCAGCAGAATGATAAAAAAGTGCAACTTTCTTAGTGGAATGTTCATTCTATACCGGATGGCAAATTGATAGAATGAGGTTAAATCAAATAAGGAGGGTTTAACCTATGAAAATGAAAAAGTTATTAGCAGCAACCTTGAGTATCGTCACGGTATCATCCATGATCCTCGCAGGATGCGGAAAAACGGAAGAGACAACACAGGCGACGGATACAGCCACAGATACAGCAGCGGAGACTGAGACCGGGGAGACCACAACGGAGGAAGTCAATGGGGATCTTCCTACCATTACATTTACACATGGCTATTATCATGACGAGTCCGAGTGGGCAGCAGCAGGGGAAATGAGGGCTATCTACAATGAATTTGCCGAGTTACATAAGGATGAGTTCAACTTTGTGGTCCAGGCGGATGAGACAGGGGCAGAGGGTATCTACAATACAGCACTGAATGATCTCAGCAGTGGAGAATTTTATGACATTGCTGATTTCGGCGGATGGGATATCGTACCCGTTGCCAGCGCATCGGATGCCATATTAGATTTAAAACCATACCTGGATGAAGACGCAGCCTTTAAAGAGGGCGCAGGTGTCTGCTATGATCAGAATCTTGTGGATGGAAAGATCTACTCCGTGAGAGAGCAGATCGAAGCGGTAGGCTTCTGGTACAACGCAGCATTATTTGAGAAAGCAGGAGCTGACACGCCTGATCAATGGAGCACATGGGCTGATTTTGACGCAGCGGTAGATAAACTGGTGGCAGCAGACATCATGCCTTTTGGATTGAACGCAGGATGGCCAACCAATATTCTCACTGCAGGCTATTCACAGAGAAGCAGCGATGCGAGAGCATTCTATGAGACAGGCAGGAGCGTTACTGATTTTGATGATGCAACCTTTAAAGATACATTAAATTTTATGCAGACAAATGTATTACAGAAGATCGATACCGCGAACTTTGGACCTGGCGGTGATGATGATGAACAATACAGAACAGATTTCTTTGACGGCAATACAGCCATGTTATTCAATGGTGTCTGGGATGCAGGCGGAGCAGTTGACTGTGCGGCTGGTATAGACAATATCAAACCTGCTAATTTCCCTACAGATGAAGCGGGCAAAAGAGCAGCCTTACTGTCAGGCGGTACAGGATTCGTAGTATCCAATAAACTGGACGAAGCACAGACAGCAGCATGCATCGAATTTATCAAATATATGACAAGCCCTGAAATCGCTGCAAGGATTATAGAGAAAGGTATCGGTATGGCACCTAGCACGGCAGTGGATTACGATGCACTGTTAAGTAAAGTGTCAGCGCCGGAAGCAAAATTACTGGTAGAGGCATGCCAGCTTTGCCAGAAGGCAGATTATCAGGCACTTGGACTTGGCAACACATTCGGCGATGCGGAAGGTGAGATCCAGGGAAAATATGCAGGTCTCATGGACGGTTCAAAGACGGCAGACGATGTAGTGAAAGAGTTAAACGACTTCCTGGCTGCATCAGAATAGGCAAAAGGAGGATACTGTGAAACAGCATAAAAAATTTTTAACCAGAAAAAATGGATTTATATGTGCTTTTCTGGCACCTGGAATCTTGTTGTTTTTCATTATTTATGCGTATCCGTTGATCAATATTTTTGTCACATCATTTTGCAAATGGAATTATAAGAACTTTCAGGCTCCAGAATTTCTTGGCTGGAGCCATATGTTCGACAATTATATAAAGATATTCACATCGGATGCCAATTTTAAAATGGCGTTGATCAACACCATGAAATGGGTGGTGCTCACCTTAGTCATTCAGGTGCCGTTTACTTTGATTGTGGCATTGATCTTATCTAAAAAACCAAGGGGATGGAAGATTACCAGAAATGTATTTATCATTCCCAATATTATATCAACAGCAGCCATTGGACTGATCTTTTTGAATATTTATAATCCGTCCAGGGGTATCGTCACCGAGATCATGAATCAGATCAGACCAGGCTCCAATATCAGCATTTTAGCAAACGAAAAATATGCATTTTGGGGCGTGACTTTTGCATTTATCTTCTTTGGAGGTTCTCTTTGTATCCTGCTGCTGACACAGATCTTTTCCATTGATCAGAGTCTGTTCGAGGCGGCAAAAGTGGATGGTGCCAATGCGTGGCACATCGATACCAAAATAGTCCTTCCACTGATGCGTCCTATGATCGGAACAGTGGCAGTCATGGCTGTCAATTACGCCCTGCTCCTGTATAATGAAATCGCACTTATCACAGGAGGTGGCCCGGATAATGCCACATTCAGTCTGAGCTATTATATTTACAGAACAGCGTTAGGCAGTACCAAGTTAAATTTTGCCAGAGGAAATACGGCGGGTGTGATTCAATTTATCCTTGGAATCGTACTGGTAGGTCTTATCAATAAAGCGTTCAGAACCAATGAAGCAGATTAGGAGACGGTAGCATGAAACAAAGAAACAGTGGAATTTTAGGACGGATATGCAGTGGTATGGTAATAGCATTTGTGCTGTTTGTCTCACTATATCCGATTATATGGGTATTCCTGTCCTCCTTCAAAGAAGTGCCTGGGGGACTGGGACTGCCGGATAAATGGGTGTTCGATGGGTATGTTACAATTTTCACAAAGTTGAATGTGGGACGCTATTTCATGAACAGTATCATGATCGCCACAGCCTCAACAGTCATAAGTGTAATTATCGTGGCAATGTCAGCCTATGTATCGGCGAGAATCGATTTCAAAGCCAAGGGAATCGTCACAGCCATGTTCGCATCCACGCTTTTTATTCCCTCTATATCCATCAGTTTTCCAATCTATCGGTTGCTGGGACAGCTGCATATGAAAGATTCCAGAGCAGGATTGATTTTTATCTATTCGGGATTGGGAATAGCAGTCACTTTTTTCATCATCAGGAGTTATTTCCTCACCATACCCAAAGAGATGGAAGAGGCGGCGAGGATGGACGGATGCGGATATGCAAGTACTTTTTTCAGGATCATCGTGCCCATCGCAAAGCCGGGACTGGCAACGGCGGGAATCATGGTGTTCTTAAATAACTGGAATGAATTCTACTTTGCATCACTGCTGTTAAAGACAAAAGAAAAGATGACCATTCCGGCACTGCTGGGACAGTTCACCACGGCATACTCCAAGAACCTGAATGGTATGTTCTCTGCCATTATCGTGGCAGTGGTACCCACCATCATTGTGTTCTGTTTACTGTCGGAAACTTTTGTAAAATCTTTGACTGCAGGGGCAGTAAAGGGATAGGAGAATTATGGATTATCAAACATATATGCAGGAGAGAGCCAAACGTACAAAGTGGTTCATGGAGGATCGCTTTGGTATGTTCATCCATTGGGGATTATATGCCATTCCCGGAAGAGGCGAATGGGTTCACAGCGATGAGAAGATCACGCAGAAAGAATATCAGAAATATTTTGATGAATGGAATCCAGAGCGGTTTGAACCAAAAGAATGGGCAAGGCTTGCAAAGGAAGCGGGCATGAAATATGCGGTACTCACCACCAAACATCATGAGGGCTTCTGCCTGTTCGACAGCAAGTACACAGATTATAAGAGTACCAACACGGCATGTAGGAGAGATCTGGTCCGTGAGTTCGTTGATGCATTCAGGGCGGAGGGATTAAAAGTGGGTTTTTACTACTCCCTTTTGGACTGGCATCACGAGGATTATCCTGTATATGGTGATATGTATCATCCGGACAGGGAAAATAAAGAATATGAACATAAAAAATATGACTTCAGTAAATATCTTACCTATATGCATAATCAGGTGAGAGAACTGCTGACGGAATATGGAAAGATCGACATTTTGTGGTTCGATTTTTCCTATGAAGGACATTATGGGAAAGACTGGGATGGGGAAAAACTTGTAAAGATGGTGCGGGAGTTACAGCCGGACATTATTTTAAATGGAAGACTGGAAGCGAACGGTGAGAATTACGGATCTGTGATGAGCGATGAACCCAATATTTTTTCGGGAGATTTTGCATGTCCGGAGATGATCATCCCTCCATATGGTCTAAAGACGCCAAAAGGAGTGGATATTCCCTGGGAAGCCTGTTTTACATTGAATAATAACTGGGGATATGCGCCTCTGGATAAGCATTATAAATCTGCATCCCAGATCATCAAAAAGCTGGTGGAATGTACCAGCAAAAATGGAAATATGATCATCAATATCTCGCCCACAGCCAAGGGAGAAATACCGAGTATGCAGGTTGAAATCCTGCAGCAGGTGGGAAAATGGATGCAGAAGAACGGTGAGAGCATCTATGGATGCAGGGCAGCGGACATTGAGAAACCGGAGTGGGGAAGATATACCCGCAAAGGAAATACCATATACGCCCATATCACAGAAGAAGTGATAGGAGCCATCGCAATGCCTGGTCTAAAGGGAAAAGTGGAACGTGCCAGAAGAGTAGCAGATGGATTTGAGATGCGCCTATTTACCCCCTGGGTTGCGAAAGAGTTTCCAGATTATGAATTTATAAATTATGGCACCCCGGAATGTTTTTCCTTTTCCGTGGAAGAGACCGTAGATACTGTCATAGAATTAAGACTAAAATAGGACAGATATGTGCCTGAAGAGGTTAGATGTTCATGAAAAAAGATCCTGGTAGAAGATATTCCTTACGCGTTAGAATGATGGTCATGAATCTGGGAATTGCCGCCGCGGCACTGGTTATCTGCGGAGGTCTTTTCCTTCTGTCCGTTACGCTGCTGGTAGAGAAATATACGAAAAATGATTTGAATTTTTTGCTCACGGAGGTCTGTAACAATGCAGATAACAAGATCACATTCATGGAGGAGGTCATCTATCGAATCCGCGAATCCCAGGAATTGATGAGAGTGGTAACGAGTGGAAGTATTGCTGAAAACAGGAATGAGGATATGGGGAATCAGTTCCGGCAGGAAGTGAAGCTCAGCAGTGAAAAGAATCTTGCGGGATGGAATGAGCCTATTGTGGAAAGTGTCTTTCTATTTGATGAAAAGGGGAACTACTATTCGGAATTCTATTACGCGCTGAATTACATGGATATAGCCAATAGAAATTCGATATGCAGAGAGACGGAGAGAGAATTTAGGGGAAAAAGTGCAGGCAGTGAGGATTTCTTTCTGAAAAACAAAAATGGAAAGATGTATTTTGCATATGTTCTGTATGATGATGATATGAGAGACTGCGGTACGGTGGTCTTTGAGATCAATGAAGATGCACTGATTGAGCCTTTTGATGTGGTATCAGGTTATGAGGGGGCTTTTTGGGCGTACTATAACGCGGAAGATACGATCTGCTCCAATAGGGGATTGGAGCAGGAGGATCTGACCGAACTGGAGAGAGAACCTTTTGACAGGAAAGCATTGTTGACCGTACAGGGTAAGGAATATCGGATCGTAAAGAAAGATTCTTCCATGGGGTGGAGGATCATAGCGGGCATTCCGGAAAATCAGGCGGCAGTCATCCTGTATAATTCCATAAAATGGTATGTTTTTGCCATGGTGAGCATTATTTTGGTAGGCTTGATCGGGTTTGCTTACTTTACCTATAAGATCACCAGACCAATGCAGGAGTTCGCGAAAAAATTGGGGGAAGTAAAGGAGGGAAATTATAATGTAAAGCTTCCAGAATACGATGATGCGGAGTTCTATGAGATCAGTACCACATTTAATGACATGACAGAACATATCAACTATCTCATCAATCAGGTCTATGAGAAGCAGATTTCCTTAAAGGAAATGGAATTAAAGATTTTTCAGACCCAGATGAATCCCCACTTCATGTTCAATGTGCTGAACAGTATTTCCATGCAGGCGAGAATGGATGGAAATGAAGAAGTTGCCGGCCTCCTGTCTTCCTTTTCCCAGTTGATACGGGCCAAAATATATCGCAATAACAATGAAAAGGTAGTGATGAAACAGGAGCTGGAATATGTGGAGTATTATCTGCATTTGCAGAGATTCCGCTTCGGTGACAGGCTGGAATACAGCCTGGATCTCCAGGATGATAAGCTGCTGGAGCTGTACGTTCCGAAGTTCTGTATCCAGTTGGTGGTGGAAAATGCGGTGGTGCATGGAATCGAACCTAAAATGGAAAAAGGTACAGTGCATGTAAATATATATGAGAAAGAATCCTCTCTGTTCATAGAAGTGGAAGACAACGGGATCGGATTTGACAAGGACGGATATATCCCATTGCCCATCGTGATGGAGGAGGAAAGCAGTTCTCATAACCACATCGGTCTGAATAACACGGGGCATATCATTAAGTTAATGTATGGGGAGAAATATGGTATCACGGTGTATTCACAAAAAGGGGCAGGAACGAAAATTTGTATTCATATTCCAATAGATAGCAAAGAGTAAATGGGGAAGGGATGAGATCATGGCGTATCGAATCATGTTGGCGGACGACGAACCGATTATGCGTAAAGCGCTCATCAATCTCACGGATTGGGAAACACTGGACTGTGAGATCGTGTATGTGGCAGAGAATGGACAGGATGTATATGAAAATCTGGATGCCTGTGAGCCGGATATTTTAGTTACAGATATTCGAATGCCTGGAATGACGGGGATTGAAATCGCAAAATATATCTGGGAAGAAAAAAAGGATATTCAGATTATATTCCTCACGGGATATGCTGATTTTTCATTTGCACAGTCCGCGTTAAAACTGGGGGTGCTGGATTATGTGATCAAAGACGGTAATCTGAACAGCCTTGTGGAGGCAGTTGAAAAGGCAAAGGACGTATGCAACAGATTGAAAAAAAATACTCAGACTGACTTGAAAAAACATGTGGAGAATTTTTTCAAATCAGTCTTTAACGGTTCACTCTATGAAGAAGATGAAGTGTTGGATGCAGCGGAGATGGTGGGGTTATCAGAATTGACCACAGAATATGCAGTTCTTCTGCTGCGCTTTATGATACGGGATGAGGATAAGATCCGTGGTGGAAAGACCACCTATGAAAGTCTTGAGAATTTTTTCGAGATGACCTTCGGAGAAAATTTGCTGGGTGCGGTTCCGGTGGAAAGAGATACCTTTGCCATCGTGGTGTCCCTCAATAAGAACGGAAGAGAAAAAATGCTGTCAGAACAGTGCAGACAGATCATAGATACCATGGACAATTATATGCATATGGATGCGTATCTATCCATCGGGGCAGAGCATGGAGAAATACTGGAATTGAGTGATGCCTTTCGGGAAGCGAAGGAAACACTGGAGAGTAATTTTATTGAAAATGGAAGCAAGATACTGCGATATGAGAATCATCAACAGGATGCAGATGTATTTCCCACGGAGATCAGCAGACGGCTGGAGCTGCTGGATGTTGAGATAGAAAATGGAAATGCACCAGGCTCACAACAGATCCTGGAAGAATTATTTACTTTGGAAAGAAAATATGAGAATTCTGCCATGCTGGTGAAGAATATTGGAATTGCCATTCAAAATAATTGCAGAATCTTATTGGACAAGGTGGGGAAATCCATCTATGAGACTACGGGCATAGAGGGAAGTATCTCCAAGATCATCTATGACTGCGATAACTGGGAGGATTATAAGGAAATCCTGAACCGCGTTGTGAATTCCACAGCGAAGACGATTCATATAGGCATGAATACGAAAAATTCCCTGATCGAAGACTGCAATAAATACATAGAACGAAATTTTGACAAGAACATTCTCGTCACGGATATTGCCAAAAAACTGGGGGTCAGCATCAGTTACCTCAGCAGAGTCTATAAAGAGAAAACAGGTCAGACCATCATCTACACGCTAAATCAAATGAAATTGGAGCAGGCAAAAAAATACCTGAGACATTCGGATATGAAAATATACGAGATTGCGGATAAACTTGGATTTGAGAACACCACCTATTTCTCAAAATTTTTCAAGAAATATTCGGGATATTCACCGAAGGATTACCAGTTGGAAAATCAAAATGTAAAAGAGGAGGAATAAGAGGAAACCCTATGGAATTAACAACGTTTTGTGAGAAGATCTATTTACCGGAAGAGGCAAAAGAAATTGTGGCGTCTATTCTTTTGACGGAGGGAGAATATGAGGGATATTTAACGCTATATAAGGAAGACGCACGACTATTCTGGGACTGTGTTCTGGCACAGAAGAATTACAGACAGCTCTTTTTATATTTATATTGCAGAATGGGCTGTGACACTTATGAGAGGTATCGGGAAAGAGAGATATCGGATCAGATATTCTGGGATACCTTCTATGACCTGAAGCTTTGGTGCGATGCCTGCCGGGAGGAATATGGAGAATACGGTATTGATCAATACGACTGGTTCTTCCGACATATAGACCTCACCGTATTCCGCCTGGGAAGGCTGGAATTCGAGAGGATGGATTCTGAATGGGAGCTTGACACCGCCTATGGCCATGTGAAGAAAGGTGACGAGATCATCAATATCCACATTCCGGGGGGCGAGAAACTGTCCATGGAAGCCTGCCTGGAATCCATAGAGCAGGCCTTTCAATTCTGGGGAAAGGAATACACATACATCTGCCATTCCTGGCTCCTCTTTCCAAAGTTAAAGGAAATATTGCCGGAGGATTCCAATATCCTGAAATTTCAGCAACTATTTTATGTTCCCCAGGTGGAATATCGGGAGCGGGAAGGGGAATGGAGGATCTTCGGGAAGGTCCGGAGAGTGCTGCCCCTGTATCCGGAAAAGACAAACTTACAGAGAAGTGCCAAAAAATATCTTTTACAAGGGAATGTCCTGGGAAATGGAATCGGGATCTTAAAAAAATAGAAGTACAGAACAAACATTCGAGTTTGTTCTGTACTTCTATTTTATTCTCTGGTATAATACCACCATAACGTTTCAATAATAAAAATATCAGCATACACACGGATTCATAAAGGAGGCCTTTCATGGATCATTTTGAATTAGTATCAGAATATCAGCCCACAGGAGATCAGCCTCAGGCAATTAGAGAACTGGTGGATGGGTTCAAAAAGGGTAATCAGTTCGAGACGCTGCTGGGCGTGACCGGCTCCGGTAAGACCTTTACCATGGCGAATGTCATCCAGCAGATGAATAAGCCAACGCTGATCATTGCCCACAATAAGACTCTTGCAGGACAATTATACAGTGAATTTAAGGAATTTTTCCCCAATAATGCGGTGGAGTATTTCGTAAGCTACTATGATTATTTTCAGCCGGAGGCATATATTCCCTCCAGTGACACCTATATTGCGAAGGATTCCTCCATCAATGACGAGATCGATAAGCTGCGGTTGTCTGCCACGGCATCTCTGTCAGAGCGAAGGGATGTCATCGTAATCTCCAGTGTGTCCTGTATCTACGGATTGGGAAGCCCGGAGGATTACCAGGAGATGATCGTATCCCTGCGTCCCGGTATGGATAAGGACAGGGATGATGTCATCCGTGGACTGATCAATATCCAGTACACGAGAAATGACCTGGATCTGAACCGTGGTACTTTCCGGGTACACGGGGACGTGGTGGAGATCTACCCGGCACAGGGCGGCGATTATATGTTCCGTGTGGAATTTTTCGGGGATGAGATCGACCGTATCGCGGAGGTGGAACCGCTCACCGGGAAAATACATGCCACATTGGAACACATTGCCATCTTCCCGGCGTCTCACTATGTAGTGCCACAGGAGAAAATAGAGCAGGCATGTAAGGATATTGAACAGGAACTTGAGCAGCGGGTAAAGTATTTCAAGGGGGAGGACAAGCTCCTGGAGGCACAGCGCATCTCGGAGCGTACCAACTTTGATGTGGAGATGCTTCGAGAGACAGGCTTCTGCTCCGGTATCGAGAACTATACCAAGCAGCTCAGCGGCATGGAGGCAGGGCAGACCCCGTTTACCCTGATGGATTACTTCGGGGACGACTATCTCATCATGATCGATGAGTCCCATATCACCGTGCCACAGATCAGAGGTATGCACGCGGGCAACCTGTCCCGCAAGAAGACGTTGATTGACTTTGGATTCCGTCTGCCCTCAGCCATGGATAACAGACCTCTTGATTTCATGGAGTTTGAGAATCATATTGACCAGCTATTATTTGTGTCTGCTACCCCCAATGTATATGAGGAAGAGCATGAACTCTTGCGGGCAGAGCAGATCATTCGCCCTACGGGACTTCTGGATCCGGAGATCTCGGTGCGTCCTGTGGAGGGACAGATCGATGATCTCATCAGTGAGATCAAAAAGGAAACAAAGAAGCATAATAAGATATTAGTCACCACATTGACCAAACGGATGTCGGAAGATCTGACAGATTATATGAAGGAAGTGGGAATCCGTGTGAAATATCTCCATTCTGATATTGATACGCTGGAACGTGCGGAAATCATCCGGGATATGCGTCTGGATGTGTTCGATGTGCTGGTGGGTATCAATCTTCTCCGGGAGGGACTGGATATCCCGGAGATCGCCCTGGTGGCCATCCTGGATGCGGACAAGGAAGGGTTCCTGCGATCCTCCACATCTCTGATACAGACTGTAGGGCGTGCTGCCCGTAATGCGGAAGGACATGTTATCATGTATGCGGATGTGATGACGGATTCCATGCGAACCGCCATCGAGGAGACCAATCGAAGAAGACAGATTCAGCAAAAATATAATGAAGAGCACAACATCACGCCCCAGACCATCAAAAAGGCTGTGCGTGATCTTATCAGTATCTCCAAAGTCATCGCCAAGGAGGAACTGCAGTTCGAGAAAGATCCGGAATCCATGAATCAGGAGGAACTGGAGAAACTCATCGCCGGTATTCAGAAGAAGATGAAGAAAGCTGCCGCAGATCTGAACTTTGAGGCAGCCGCAGAACTGAGAGACAAGATGGTGGAGCTTAAAAATAAATTACAGGAGATAGAGAAATAATACTTGGGATGAACAGAATGAACAGGAAGGATAACAGCAACGTAAAATGATCTTACGTCTGTCTGAAACCTGGAAACAGAAAAATATGGAAAGATGTAGAAAGATATAAAATCAGGAAAGGTAACGAAATGGAACAAACAATACAGAAAATGCTCCCCAGGCAATATATCAAGATCCGGGGAGCCAACGAACATAACTTAAAAAATATCGATGTGGATATCCCCAGAAATGAACTGGTAGTCCTCACAGGCTTATCCGGTTCCGGAAAGTCTTCCCTGGCTTTTGATACCATCTATGCGGAGGGACAGAGACGCTATATGGAATCCCTGTCCTCCTATGCAAGGCAGTTCCTGGGGCAGATGGAGAAGCCTAATGTGGAGAAGATCGAGGGACTTTCCCCGGCAATCTCCATTGACCAGAAATCCACCAACCGCAATCCCCGCTCTACGGTGGGTACGGTGACAGAGATCTATGACTATTTCAGACTGCTCTATGCCAGAATCGGTATTCCCCACTGTCCAAAGTGTGGCAGAGAGATCAGGAAACAGACGGTGGACCAGATGGTGGATCAGATCATGAGCATGGAACCGGGGACGAAGATCCAACTGCTGGCACCGGTAGTTCGGGGACGAAAGGGAGAGCATGTAAAGGTTTTTGACCGTGCAAAGAGAAGTGGTTATGTGAGAGTCCGCGTGGACGGCAACATGTATGAGCTCACCGAAGAGATCAAACTGGAAAAGAACAATAAGCACAATATAGAAATCGTGGTGGATCGTCTGGTGGTAAAGAAAGGTATCGAGAGCAGACTGACAGGTTCCATCGAAAATGTGCTGGATCTGGCAGAGGGATTGTTACAGGTGGATGTCATAGGCGGAGAACAGTTGAATTTCAGCCAGAGCTTTGCCTGCCCGGACTGTGGTATCAGCATTGATGAGATCGAGCCTCGAAGCTTTTCCTTTAACAATCCATTTGGTGCCTGCCCTGTGTGTTTTGGACTGGGTTATAAGATGGAGTTCGATCCGGAGCTGCTGATTCCGGACAGGAGTCTCAGCATTATGCAGGGAGCCATTGCGGGAATGGGATGGCAGTCCTGCACAGATCCATCCAGTTACACCTATGCTATTTTGTCCGCATTGAGCCAGGAGTACAAGTTTGAACTGACCACACCTTTTGAAGAGTATCCACAGGAAATCCAGGATCTCATTATTTATGGAAAAGGAAGCAGGGAGGTAAAGGTATATTACAAGGGACAGAGAGGGGAAGGCGTTTATGATGTGACCTTTGACGGTCTGGTTCGGAATATGCAGCGCAGATATCGTGAGACCAGCTCCGATGTGATGAAACAGGAATATGAGACCTTCATGCGCATCACACCCTGTGAGGAATGCAGCGGTATGAGGTTGAAAAAGACCTCGCTGGCAGTGACGGTATGTGACAGGAATATCTATGAGATTACTTCTATGTCCATCCAGCGATTACATGAATTTCTGGGAGATATGAAACTGACAAAGCAACAGGAGCTCATCGGGCAGCAGGTCTTGAAAGAGATCAGGGCCAGAGTGGGATTCCTGATCAATGTAGGGCTGGAGTATCTGTCTCTCTCCCGGGCCACGGGGACACTTTCCGGTGGTGAGGCACAGAGAATCCGTCTGGCGACCCAGATCGGTTCCGGTCTGGTAGGGGTCTGCTATATTCTGGATGAGCCCAGTATTGGTCTGCATCAGAGAGACAACGATAAGCTGTTGAACACCCTGTTCCGACTGCGGGATCTGGGAAACAGTCTGTTGGTGGTAGAGCATGACGAAGACACCATGATGGCAGCGGACTTTATTGTGGATATCGGACCGGGTGCGGGGGAACATGGAGGTGAAGTCATCGCCACGGGTAATGCCCGGGAGATCATGGCGAACCCTGATTCCATCACAGGAAAATATCTCAGCGGGGAATACTTTATTCCGATTCCAGCTAAGAGAAAGAAGCCGACCGGGTATCTGACTATCCGGGGAGCGGCGGAGAATAACCTGAAAAATATAGATGTGAAGATTCCCCTGGGCGTCATGACCTGTGTGACAGGTGTGTCAGGTTCAGGGAAAAGCTCTCTGGTAAATGAGATACTCTATAAATATCTGGCACGGAAGCTGAATCATGCCAGAACCATACCCGGCAAACATAAGAAGATCGAAGGCGTGGAACAACTGGACAAAGTCATTGATATAGATCAGTCTCCCATCGGAAGAACACCCCGATCTAATCCGGCAACTTACACGGGTGTCTTTGATCAGATCAGGGATCTGTTCTCCAATACCTCCGATGCCAAGGCCAAAGGATACGCCAAGGGAAGATTCAGTTTCAACGTAAAGGGTGGACGTTGTGAAGCCTGCAGCGGGGATGGTATCATCAAGATCGAGATGCACTTTCTTCCGGACGTGTATGTGCCCTGCGAAGTCTGTGGTGGAAAACGATATAACCGTGAGACCCTGGATGTGAAATACAAGGGAAAGAATATCTATGATGTGCTGGATATGACTGTGGAAGAAGCAATGCATTTCTTCGAAAATGTACCTTCCATTTATAGAAAGATAGCCACCATGTATGACGTGGGACTTTCCTACATTAAGCTGGGACAGCCCTCCACCACATTGTCAGGTGGTGAAGCCCAGAGAATTAAACTGGCGACAGAACTTGCCCGCAGAAGTACCGGGAAGACTATTTACATTCTGGACGAGCCCACCACAGGACTGCACTTTGCGGATGTGCATAAGCTTACTGATATTCTGCAGAAACTGTCCGAGGGTGGCAACACTGTGGTAGTCATCGAACATAATCTGGATGTGATCAAGACTGCGGATTATATCATCGACATCGGACCTGAGGGCGGGGATAAAGGTGGAACTGTCGTAGCCACCGGAACACCGGAACAGATCGCTAAATGTAAGGAATCCTATACCGGCCTCTATATTAAAAAGATGCTGGAGAAAGCACGAAGTGCGAAATAATCCGTAAGCATCAAGGGGCAAAACACCTTTTGAAAAATTTGAAAAAAGTATAAAGTTTTGGGTGTAACATGCCGATGTAAAATATGGCTGAGTAAGTATGCACGGACGCATAGAATAGAAAACGGAGGGAACCGTTGCTGTTGCTATGCGTTCTTTTTATATGAAGAATTTATGAATTTGCGGAAAATGCTTTGAAAAAACCCTTTTTTGCGTTATAATATCTACGCGTGTTTAACGATTGAACATTTGGAAACAATGATGATAGATAACCATAGAAAGGGGTTTCAATTATGCAATTTACCGATATCGGAATTGATTTGGGAACAGCAAGTATTTTAGTATACATTAGAGGCAAGGGAGTCGTATTGAAAGAGCCGTCTGTTGTTGCTTTTGACAGAGATACAAATAAGATCAGAGCCATCGGAGAGGATGCCAGACTGATGCTTGGCAGAACACCGGGCAATATTATCGCAGTCAGACCACTTCGTCAGGGTGTTATTTCAGATTACACCGTCACAGAGAAGATGATGAAGTATTTTATCCAGAAGGCGCTGGGAAAGAGAACATTTCGTAAGCCAAGGATCTCAGTCTGTGTACCAAGTGGTGTTACAGAAGTAGAGAAAAAGGCAGTTGAGGATGCTACTTATCAGGCAGGTGCCAGAGAAGTGTCTGTGATAGAAGAGCCGATCGCAGCAGCAATCGGTGCAGGTATTGATATTTCAAAACCATGTGGAAATATGATCGTTGATATCGGTGGTGGTACTACAGATATCGCAGTGATTTCTCTGGGGGGCACAGTAGTCAGTGCTTCTATCAAGATTGCAGGTGATGATTTTGATGAGGCTATCGTGCGTTTTATGCGTAAAAAGCATAACCTCCTCATCGGTGAGAGAACGGCAGAAGATCTGAAGATCAAGATCGGTTCCTGCTATAAACGTTCAGAAGTTGACTATATGGATGTCCGCGGACGTAACCTGGTAACAGGTCTTCCTAAGACAGTAAAGGTTTCCTCAGAGGAGACCGAGGAAGCATTGAAAGAGATTACAGCACAGATCATAGAGGCAATTCACAGCGTACTTGAGAAGACCCCACCGGAACTTGCGGCTGATATCGCAGACCGCGGCATCGTGCTGACAGGCGGTGGAAGCTTACTGCGTGGTCTTGAGGATCTGATCTCATCCAAGACAGGTATTAATACCATGACAGCAGAGGAACCCATGACAGCAGTTGCGATTGGAACTGGTAAATATGTAGAGTTTCTGGCAGGATACAGAGATATAGAATAATGAGTGTAAAGTAAATTCAGGACGGGCTGATATTCCCGGAAAGGCAAGGACTGGCAGATGTTAAAAGGATTATATACGGGCTGGACAGGCATGTTGAATGAACAGAATAGACTGGATGTGGTATCCAATAACCTTGCGAACTCAGCGACTGTTGGATTCAAGAAGGAAGGAGCTACCAGCCAGACTTTCAAAGAAGCGTTGGCCTATAAGATCAAGGATGCTTCTGAAAATCCCAATATTGCAAAAAGAATCGGGGCAAATACACCGGGGGTGAAGATTGGCGAGACTTATACCAACTATGATCAGGGGCCTATGAAAGAGACTGGAAACAGTACAGATTTTGCGATTTCAGGGAATGGATTTTTCAATATTGAATATACAGACGCAGATGGAAATACTTCCACCAAATATACTCGTGCAGGTGATTTTATCGTTGATGCAGACAGATACCTCGTCACATCGGAGGGCAACAGGGTGCTGGATACCAATGGAAGAGCTATCAGAACAGCCACAACAGGCGGTGCGATTCAGACTGCAGCGGATGGCACTATTTATCAGGACGGTACCAGAGTCGCTCAAATAGGAATTACCGATTTTACGGATTATAATTACCTGGAGCATTTTGGCGATACCTTATTTACTGCCACAGAGGGAGCTACAGAACAGCCGGCGACAGTTAAAGTGAATGCAGGATATTTGGAGAACTCCAATGTGGAGATCATAAAAGAGATGGTAGATATGATAGCGATTCAGAGAGCCTATGAGTCTGGACAGAAAGTAATACAGACCCAGGACGGAGCACTGGATATTGCAGTGAACCAGCTTGGTAAGTTATAGTATGTAATGCATTTAGAGGACAATGCAAGGAGCACATGGCATGCGAGTTTGCACTGGGTGCAAAGCCATGTACGTGGGTAATGCATTTAGAGGACAATGCATTACAGGTAGTAGAAAGGTAAGGTAGATAGATGGTAAGATCATTATGGACAGCAGCATCGGGTATGGTTGCACAGCAGACGAATGTAGATACGATTTCCAACAACCTGGCAAATGTAAATACCACAGGATATAAAACAGAACAGGCAGAATTTAAGACATTGCTGTATCAAAATCTGCAGTCTGCCACAACCACGGCAGATGGTACACAGAAACCTGTTGCCGCGCAGGTGGGGCTGGGCGTTCGCAATTCAGCCATTACTTCCATGTTTGGTCAGGGCAGTCTGACAGCCACATCTAATAAGACAGGATTTGCCATCCAGGGGGATGGTCTGTTTGCAGTACGCGGTGAGGATGGAGAGAATTATTATACCAGAAATGGTAACTTTATCTTATCCACCAACACAGGGAACAGATTGATGCTGAGCACCACGGACGGTCTTCCGGTGCTGGACAGCAGAGGAAGACAGATCACCTTTAACAACAATATTGTAGCAAGTAAGCTTTCCGTATCTTCAGATGGTACGTTCTATTATCCGGATGCAGATAATATACCACAGAGTCTTGGTATTACCCTTGGCGTATATCAGTTTTCCAATCCGTCAGGTCTGGAAAAACACGACAGCAGTTTATATTCTCCTACAGGTGCCAGTGGAACAGCGATGAATGAGTCCACGAACAATAATGTGAAAAAAAGTAAAGTTGTACAGGGATATTTGGAAGCTTCTAATGTTCAGGTAGTGGAGGAGATGGTAAATCTCATCGTCGCACAGCGTGCCTATGAGATGAACTCTAAGACCATACAGGCATCGGATGATATGATGTCCACAGCGAACCAACTGAAACGGTAATAGAATGATTTAATGGTCTGTGATAAGAGATACAGGCTGACAGAAAGGTGGAACCTGCCATGGATATTAGTGGTTTATATGATAATTATGCAGATTATTTATCTACAACAACAGCTACGTCGGAGTCGGCTACGAAGCTTGATGCAGCATTGTCATCGGATAAGTCAGATGCTTCAGATAAAGAGTTGATGGATGTATGCAAACAGTTTGAATCCTATTTCCTGGAGCAGATTTTCAAAGAAATGAAAAAGACAATACCGGAGGAAGACTATTCCACCGCTGGAATGTCCACGCGAATGGATTTTTTCGAAGAGCAGGCGATACAGGAATTGGCATCACAGTCTACAGAGCAGAATCAGTTAGGACTTGCACAGTCACTCTTTGAACAGATGAAGCGCAATTATGACATATAGTTTGAATTTTATAATAATATAGGACTGCATAGCCTGCAGTCTTTTTTTCGTTTAGAGACAGGGATCTGGAGGAACAAAAGTTTTGGAGACAATCAAGGGGTTTATAGAGCATGTGATCTACAGAAATAGTGACAATGGCTATACGGTGTTCAACATGATGCGTGACGGGGAAGATATTACCTGCGTGGGATTATTGAAGTCTGCAGACCAGGGGGAGACGCTGGAAGCGGAGGGAGAATATATAGAACACGCCGTGTATGGAAGTCAGTTCAAGATAAAGGCCTGCCAGATCATCCCGCCGGAGGACGCGGTGAGCATGGAACGCTATCTGGGTTCAGGGGCCATCAAGGGGGTAGGACCTGCACTGGCGGCGCGCGTGGTGAAAAAGTTTAAGGAAGATACCTTTCGTATCATAGAGGAGGAGCCGGAACGCCTGATAGAGATCAAGGGTATCAGCGAGCGAAAGGCCAGAGAGATTGCCACACAGATGGAAGATAAGAAAGAGATGAGAGAAGCCATGATCTTCCTGCAGAAGTATGGAATTTCCAACACCCTTGCCATCAAGATCTACAACCGTTACGGCATGAGGATCTACAGCGTGATGAAGGAGAATCCCTATGTGTTGGCGGAGGACATCGCTGGAATTGGATTTCGCATCGCGGACGAGATTGCTAATAAGATAGGAATTCACACGGATTCAGACTACCGTATCAGGAGCGGCATCCTCTACACGCTTCTACAGGCCACGGGGGAGGGGCATCTGTATCTTCCAGAGCAGCTTTTGCTGAATCGTGCGGGGGAACTTCTGGGATTGACAGCGGATCAGATCAGCCCTCAGGTGGAGAACCTCATGATGGATAAGAAAGTCGTCATCAAAAAGCAGGGAGAGGATCTTCTGGTATACGCAGCTACCAATTATTATGCGGAGTTGAGCTGCGCACGTATGCTCTATGACTTGAATGTATCGGTGGAGGGAGAGCAGGAACTACTCCCATCGGAGGAGACCCGCATTTTGAAAAAAATAGAAGATCTGGAGAAAAGTCTGGATCTTCACCTGGACGATCTTCAGAAAACAGCGGTGGTAGAGAGTGTCCGCAATGGCGTATTTATCCTTTCCGGTGGACCTGGAACGGGAAAGACCACCACCATCAATATGATCATTCGATATTTTGAGGCGGAGGGTATGGACATTTTTCTGGCAGCACCCACAGGACGAGCGGCAAAGAGAATGACGGAGGCGACAGGATATGAGGCCAGGACCATTCACCGCCTGTTAGAATTAAACGGTGCCGTGATGGAGGAGGATCATACCAGCCGAAGGAATGCGTCCTTTGAGCGCAATGAAGAAAACCCAATCGAGGCAGATGTTGTGATTATCGATGAGATGTCCATGGTGGATATTTTCCTGTTCCAGGCGTTGCTGAAAGCGATCTGTGTGGGCACACGACTGATTATGGTGGGGGATGTGAATCAGCTTCCCTCCGTGGGACCAGGTCAGGTGCTGAAGGACATCATCGACAGTGGCTGTATCCCTGTAGTTATCCTGCAGAAAATATTCCGTCAGGCAGGGGAGAGCGATATTGTAGTGAATGCCCATAAGATCAATGAAGGGAAACAGATTTCTTTCGACAATAAGAGCAGGGACTTTTTCTTCCTGGAAAGAAATGACGTGAATGTTATATATAAACATATGGTTCAGTTGATCACAGAGAAATTGCCTCGTTACGTAGATGCCACCAGCTACGACATCCAGGTATTGACTCCTATGAGGAAAGGCAATCTCGGGGTAGAGGTATTGAATAAGATCCTGCAGGAATATCTGAATCAGCCGTCGGATTCAAAAAAAGAATATCATACAGGGGAAGGTCTGTTTCGCGAAGGCGATAAAGTCATGCAGATCAGGAATAATTATCAACTGGAATGGGAGATTGTCAGCAAATATGGGATTCCCATCGATAAAGGGCTGGGTGTGTTCAATGGAGATATGGGAATTATCAAAGAGATCAATGACTATGGGCAGAACATCACGGTGGAGTATGATGAACATAAGCGTGTGACGTATCCCTTTGCGGGACTGGACGAACTGGAACTTGCCTATGCCATAACCATCCACAAATCCCAGGGGAGCGAATATCCTGCGGTGATCATGCCGCTGCTCACAGGTCCGAGAATGCTCTTTAACCGGAACCTCCTGTACACAGGGGTCACCAGGGCTAAGACCTGCGTCACGATACTGGGCAGTAAACAGATGGTGAATACCATGATACAAAATGAAAATGAACAGAAGCGATTTACCAGTCTTGGAAGTCGTATGAGAGAAATGGAGCTGAATTAAATATTCATACAATCTTAATGAATTATGCACGAAAATTATATAAAATAATGATAGAGTTAGTTTTTCCAAGAAGGTGTCCCATATGCGATCGTATCGTGTATCCCAAAGGCAGATTGATCTGTGGGGAATGCAGTGGAAAAATAAGATATATACAGGAACCAAGATGCAAAAAATGTGGAAAAGGATTGAAAAAGGAAGAGGAGGAATATTGCTTTGACTGTGGTCACAAGAAACACGAGTATGACCAGGGGATCGCTTTATACGAATATCGCTCCGTACAGGATTCCATTTTTCGCTTTAAATATCAGGGACGATGCGAATATGCAGATTTTTATGCAAGGGATATGGCAGAGAAGCTGGGACAGGAGGTCCGCCAATGGAATGCAGATGCCTTTATTCCGGTACCCATTCACTATACCCGTAAAAATAAGCGGGGCTATAATCAGGCGGAGATCATAGCAGATGCGCTGGCAGGGTATATTTCCCTCCCTGTATATAAAGATATTGTAAAACGCTGCAAAAAGACCATTCCACAAAAGGAATTGGACATTCAGGCAAGACAAAATAATTTGAAAAAGGCTTTCAAAATTGCACGAGATGATGTAAAATTAGAATCGATTATACTCGTTGATGATATTTATACAACTGGCAGTACGATCGATGGGATTGCAGGGGAGTTAAAGAAAGCGGGAATCGATAAAATATATTATATTGCGCTTTCAATTGGGAAGGGTCTTAGCTAGGAGGAATTGGGATGAATGTACGTAATTGCAGGAAATGTGGAAGGATATATAACTATGTGGTAGGACCTAATATCTGTCCGAGCTGCCGTGAGAAAATGGAAGCAAAATTTTCGGAAGTAAAGGAATTCGTTCGTGAAAATAAAGGTGCAAACATTCCAGAAATATCAGAGCACTGTGATATTGAGACCTCACAGATCCAGCAGTGGATTAGAGAAGAAAGACTGGTATTTGCGGAGGATTCGCCACTGGGAATTGAATGTGAAGGTTGTGGAACTATGATAAAGACGGGGCGTTACTGCGATAAATGTAAAGCGGCTCTGACACAGGGATTCAATCCTACGTCTAAAAAGGAAAAGTCACAACGTAAGACAGACCCAAGAGAAAACCCTAAAATGCGGTTTTTATAGGATAGAATAGGAATGAAATGCTTATGTTAAATGAAGAACGAGTGATCCTCATGACCCGCATGGCGTCATATGAGGAAGATGAAGGCAAAACAAATGTTTCCATCGGGAGTTATTTCCGGGGAGACTATATAGGATTACAGTTGATTAAATCAATTATATCTGCGACCCTTGCGTTTGTATTGATGGTGGTACTTGTGGTAACCTATGATATAGGTTCTTTTATGCAGGATATTTATAAGCTGGATCTCATTCAGATTGGAAGAACGTTATTGATTGCATATCTGGCAGTAGTTGGCGTATATACTTTGATCTCTTACCTGGTATATTCACATCGATATAATATGGCAAAGAAAAGTCTGAAATGTTATTATGCGAATTTGAAGCAGCTTTCAACTCTTTATGAGGAAAAATAGCATCGGACATCGAAAGGATATTTAGAATGACCAATTTACTTGTTTTAAAAGAACACTTGAGAAGTTTTTATAGTAAAAATGAGGTATATCTCATACCACTCATTAAATTTCTGGTGGCACTTATCTCGTTGCTGCTGATCAATGGAAAATTAGGATATATGCCGCAACTGAATCATATTATGGTAGTCCTGATCCTGGCATTGATGTGTTCCTTTTTACCTACAAATATGATTATTGTAGTATCAGCTTTGGTAACGTTATTACATTTGTATAAGTTATCCATAGAATGTGCAGCAGTTGCAGGGATTTTATTCCTTTTACTATTCTTACTGTATTTTAGATTTTCTCCCAGGGATACCATGGTGGTCATCCTCACTCCGATCTGCTTCTTCCTGCAGATTCCCTATGTGATACCACTTACCATGGGACTTATCGGAACACCTGCCTCCGCAGTGTCGGTGGGAAGTGGTGTGATCGTATATTATCTGCTGGAGCATATTGGTGCAGGCACTAATACACTGAATTCTACAGAAGCTGATGGAACTTCACAGAAGTTTCGCTATGTGATAGACGGCGTGATCAGTAATAAGGCAATGCTGGTGACCATTGCAGCATTTGCAGTTACTATTCTTCTGGTATATATCGTCCGGAGAATGAGCGTGGATCACTCCTGGCGTATTGCGATTATTGCAGGCAGCATTACCAATGTGATCGTATTACTGGTAGGTGATTTGATCTTTGATACAAAGATTTCAATTTTAGCCACCGTAATTGGAACGATAGCCTCAGCAGCAATAGCCATGGTGATACAGTTCTTCATGTTCAACCTGGATTATTCACGCACAGAGACGGTCCAATTCGAGGATGATGAATATTATTATTATGTAAAAGCAGTTCCTAAGATCACAGTATCCACACCAGAGAAAAAAGTGAAGAAGATCAATCCACAGAGAACGGAAGCAGCCCGGGAAGCCAGAATGTCCCAGAATAGAACAAGACAGAACAGAGACTACTAATAAATTAGGATGATATAGCATATGGAACAGATGAAAGAATTCATAAGTAAATATTTAACGTTGGTTCACATGCCCAATGTGAGATGGGAGGATATTGCGGAGATTATTATTATCTCTTTCCTCGTATATCAGATCATGGTATGGATCAAGAACACCCGTGCATGGGCTCTTTTAAAGGGCGTGTGTGTGATTATGATGTTCATTTTAATCGCGGCTTTTTTCCATATGACTACGATATTGTGGATCGTTGAGAATGTACTGGGATTGGCAGTGACAGCGATTATCGTTGTACTGCAGCCGGAGCTTCGGAGAGCGCTGGAATCCCTGGGACAGAAAAATATCATAACCACATTGCTTCCTTTTGATACGGCAAAGACAGTGGTGGGCAGATTCTCGGACAGAACAGTGAATGAGATCGTAAAAGCAAGTTTTGAGATGGGGAAAGTAAAAACAGGTGCCCTGATCGTCATCGAACAGAATGTTATGCTGGCGGAATATGAGAGAACGGGTATCCTGGTGGATGCCATTGTATCCAGTCAGCTGCTGATCAATATTTTTGAGCATAATACACCGTTACATGATGGAGCGGTGATCATCAAGGGGGACAGAGTGACTTCGGCTACCTGCTATCTGCCATTATCAGATAATATGGAACTGAGCAAAGAACTGGGAACAAGACATCGTGCCGGTGTGGGTATCTCGGAATCCACAGATGCCCTTACGGTGATCGTGTCTGAGGAGACGGGTAAAGTGAGCATTGCCTATGATGGAAAACTTTATCGCAATGTGACAGCGGAAGCATTAAAAATAAAATTAACAGAACTTCAGAACAAACAGGGGGAAGATAAGAAATATAAATTGTGGAAGGGACGGTCTAAGAATGAAAAAGATGTTGACGAATAATCTGGGCCTTAAAATTCTTGCAGTTCTATTTTCGATTATTTTATGGCTTATTGTGGTAAATATAAATGACCCTGTTATCTCAGTTTCTTTTTATGGAATTCCTGTGGAGATCATCAATGCGGATTCCATTGTCAGTCAAGGCAAGATGTATGAGATTCTGGACGGGACAGACAGTATCGATGTGGTGGTAAAGGCCAATCGTTCTGTGGCAGATTCTCTCAGCAAAGATAATATCAAGGCTGTTGCGGACATGGAGCAGCTCACCTTTATGGATACAGTTGGAATTCAGTTGTCCTCCAATAAATATAACGATAAGCTGGACAGTATTACCAGCTCTACGGACAGTCTGAAGGTAAACATAGAGAATATGCGGAAGAATCAATTGGTAGTGAGCTGCGAGACCGTGGGAGAACCGGAAACGGGTTATATGCTGGGCAATATTACCACGGATCAGAACCTGGTGCGTTTATCCGGACCGGAATCAGCGATCTCTAAGGTCAGCAAAGCAGTGGCAAGTGTGAACGTGGCAGGCATGACGTCAGATATCAGTACTGCAGTAGAACTGAAATTATATGATGAGGACGGTAATCAGATAGATAATAAGAAGATCACCACAAACATATCCTCTGTAAATGTAAATGTGGAGATCCTGGCGAAGGCAACGGTTCCATTGGCCTACGAGACAGTGGGGACGCCGGCAGCAGGTTATGCGATTACAGGACAGATTACAGGTACGCCGGGAACGGTGGCTATCGCAGGGAAAAAGTCAGTGATAGACACCATATCTGAAATAGGGATTGGAGATCTCAATGTGACAGGTCAGAGCAGTGATATGACCACCATGATCAATATCAAGGATTATCTGCCAGAGGGTGTGCGCTATATCGGTACCAGCAGCGACGTCAATGTGACCATCGTGGTAGGCATAGAGAAACAGACCACAAAGACTTTGAATATTCCATCTAAGAATATCATTGTTACCAATGTACCTGCAGGCATAAAGGGTACGCTGGGGGAACTGGATGACACGGTAAACATCGATATCACGGGATTATCCAGTGTAATCGATACGGTGAACGAATTGGCAGTTCAGGGAAATATTAACCTCACAGCATTACAGCAGTCCATGGGAACAGAATCTCTGGATGCGGGAAAATATAATGTGGATGTGGATTTTGTGCTGCCGGAGGGCATCGTAGTGTCGAAACCTTTTAATGTGGAGGTGGAGATCGCGAAGATTAAAGTAGATGCAGATAATACCAACAGTACGGGAAATACCAACACTACAAACAGTGCAGAAAATACTGTGAGTGGAAATGCACAATAAATTTTGGAGGACAAAAATGGCTAGATTATTTGGAACAGATGGTGTCCGGGGAGTGGCAAACGAAGAGTTGACACCTCAATTAGCAATGCAGTTAGGCATGGCAGGGGCATATGTACTGACGAAAGAAAATGAGCATAAACCGACTATTATGGTAGGCTGTGATACGAGAATCTCAGGGGATATGCTGGCAAATGCACTTATGGCAGGTGTTTGTTCTGTTGGAGCCAATGCCGTATTCGTAGGCGTGGTTCCTACACCGGCAGTTGCATACCTTACCAGAAAATACAGAGTAGATGCAGGTGTTGTGATTTCCGCATCCCACAATCCGGTAGAATTTAACGGGATTAAGTTTTTTGACGGAAATGGATATAAACTTCCAGATGAATTGGAAGATGAGATCGAAGCACTGATCAGAAGCGATATGAAAGATATCAAGTTTCCCATTGGCTCTGGGGTAGGCAAGGTGAAATACCGTACCGATGCCAGAGAAGAATATATCAACCACGCCATCAAGGCAGTACCGGTAGACCTCACGGGATTGAAGATTGTGGTGGACTGCGCCGAAGGTGCATCCCATTACACTTCCATAGAGTCTTTCAAGGAATTGGGTGCAGATGTGGTATCCATTCATACAGCACCGGACGGAACGAATATTAATGCCAACTGTGGTTCCACCCATATGGAAGAGCTAAAAGCACGTGTGGTGGCAGAAAAGGCAAATATTGGTCTTGCTTTTGACGGCGATGCAGACAGACTTCTGGCGGTGGATGAGAATGGTAAACTGGTGGACGGCGATGAGATCATGGCCATCGTGGGAAATCATATGAAAGCAGCCGGAACCTTGAAAGATAATACCATCGTTGTGACAGTTATGAGTAATCTTGGTTTTTATCTCATGGCAAAAGCAAATAAGATCAATGCGGAGCAGACGAAAGTCGGTGACCGTTATGTTCTGGAGAGAATGAAAGAAATTGGAGCAAATCTTGGCGGGGAACAGTCAGGACATATTATTTTCCTGGACGAGAACACCACAGGTGACGGACTCCTCAGCGCACTGCACTTACTGCAGGTAGTGGTGGACACGAAGAAACCTTTGTCAGAACTTGCCAAAGTGATGGAAGTACTTCCACAGGCATTGATAAATGCAAAAGTTCCAAATCATAAAAAAGACAGTTACATGGATTATCCGGAGATTGCGGATGCCATTAGGACAATCAGTGATAAATTTGCAGGAGAAGGCAGAGTACTCATCAGATCATCTGGTACAGAACCATTGGTTCGTGTCATGATAGAGGGAAAAGATCAGAAACAGATAGAGGAAGAGGCACAAAAGTTAGCCGAATTAATTCAGGACGTAATGCTATGACCAGCATACGAAGTAAGCGTATGCCACGGAGAAACGAGGTTCCGATGGCAGATGTCTACGGCACATTAAAATTGTCCTTAGGACTCTTGTTAGAAACTATAAAAAATGGTATAGTATTAGCAGGGTTAGCAATAAGGGGAATGGAGGAAATTGTATGGTAAGCCAAAAGGTAGTGATCAAGAATCCAACAGGGCTACATCTAAGACCAGCAGGTATCCTATGTAAGGAAGCAATGCAATTTAAATCATTGATAACATTTACATTTAGAGAGAATACAGTAAATGCGAAAAGTGTACTTAGTGTACTTGGCGCATGTGTAAAATGTGGCGACGAAGTTGAATTTGTATGCGAGGGTGAAGATGAGGAAGAAGCTTTGAAGACCCTTGTGGCAGCAATTGAAAATGGTTTAGGTGAATAACCGGAAAGACCGACAGCCCATCATTTTTTTGATGGGCTTTTTTTGAAAAAATTTCAGATGATGACAAAGAAAGAAGTGAGAAAAGTGGGGCTAAACGAGTAGTCAGGAGCAAATTCTTTATACTTGATGTGTATGGCGTGATTTATCGACTCCAAAGCTAATAATATGAAGCAAAGTAAGCAATAAAACATAATAAAAAGATTGTGTCAGTCTTTTAAGAGACTGATGTTCATGGATGGAGGATAAATCATGTTAAATTATCAAAGATATAGAAGAAACCCGGTCATTAAATTCCCGGAGAGAGAATGGTCAAATAAAGAGATTGAGAAAGCACCCATCTGGTGTAGTGTTGATTTGAGAGATGGTAATCAGGCGTTGATTGATCCCATGGTAGTACAGGAAAAGATTGAGATGTTCCAGTATCTCATCAAACTTGGTTTCAAGGAGATTGAGATCGGTTTTCCGGCAGCAAGTCAGATCGAATATGATTTTTTAAGAGAACTGATCGATCGTAAGATGATACCGGATGATGTGCGTGTTCAGGTATTGACGCAGTGCCGCGAGGAACTGATCGACAGGACATTTGCATCTATCGAGGGCTGCAAGCAGGCTGTGGTACATATCTATAATTCCACATCTGTATTACAGAGAGATGTAGTGTTCCATATGGATAAGGAAGAGATTAAAAAGATTGCCATTGAGGGAACGAAGATGGTAAAAGAAAGAGCAAAATCTTTTCCGGGAAAAATCATACTGGAGTATTCACCGGAGAGTTTTACAGGAACAGAGGTAGAGTATGCATTAGATATCTGTACGGCTGTTCAGGAGACCTGGGGAGCTACGCCTGAGAATCCTATCATCATCAATCTGCCATCTACAGTGGAGATGACTACACCAAATGTATACGCAGATCAGATCGAATGGATGAATAAACACTTTAAGAATAGAGACAGCATTATTTTAAGTGTACACCCTCATAACGATAGAGGCACGGGCGTGGCAGCGACAGAGCTTGCAATCCTGGCTGGTGCGGAACGTGTGGAAGGTACTCTTTTTGGAAATGGTGAGAGAACAGGTAATGTGGATGTGCTGAACGTTGCCTACAATATGTTCTCACAGGGGATCAATCCGGAACTGAATATCGAGCACATTAATGAGATCATAGAGATCTATGAGAGATGCTGCAAGATTCCCATTCACCCAAGACACCCATATGCAGGTAAGTTAGTGTTCACTGCTTTCTCAGGATCTCATCAGGATGCCATCAATAAGGGCGTCAGGGCTATGAAGGAACGCGGACAGGAGCATTGGCAGGTACCATACTTACCAATTGATCCGGCCGATATCGGAAGAGAGTATGAGCCAATCGTGCGTATCAATTCCCAGTCTGGAAAAGGTGGCGTTGCCTTTGTTATGGACAGTTACTTTGGATTCAAGCTTCCGAAAGGAATGCACAAAGAATTTGCAAATGTTATTCAGAAAATTTCCGAGAAAATCGGAGAAGTTTCGCCGGATCAGATCATGGAGCAATTCAGAGAAAATTATTTGGACCGCAAAGAGCCTATCCACTTCAAGAGATTACGTGTGGATGACCTGAGCGGGGAGACCGACTCACAATTTGACACAAGAGTTACTGTTGTATACACCAATCACGGCGTAGAGAAGAACTTCGAGGCAATTGGTAACGGACCTATTGATGCAGTAAAACGTGGTCTGGAGCAGGAACTTGATATTCGCATCAAGATCCTGGACTACGAGGAACATGCATTACAGAGCGGTTCTAATTCCCAGGCTGCCGCATACATCCATTTACTGAATGCAGATGATGGAGCAGTTACCTACGGTGTTGGCGTAAGCTCCAATATCACGAGGGCTTCTGTGAGAGCAATCTTCTCAGCAGTCAACCGTCTGGGACTGGGACAGTAGATTAAGCGAGATAGCGATACAGGATAGAGATATTGATAAAATAGTAGAAATAGAAGCGTTTTATGAAAGATGCCAAGCGTCCAAATGGGCACTTGGCATCTTTTGAATACTGTGGGAAGCATAAGAAAATAAGAGGGAATAAGAAAATGCCTGGAAAAATCATCAGCCATATGAAAAATTTCATACAGGATAAGATCTGTTTCATCCTTCCAATCATCACAGCTATGTTAGCGGTGATGCTGGTATGCAGTTATCTCATTCCCAAAAAAGTAATCGATACCTACCGTACGAACACCACGGAGGACGAGGGTGACAGTGAGCGGATACAGATACTGGAACCGGGTATGAAGCTCACTTATCATATGAACACGGGATCGAGACCTATGATGGGAATCCATGTAGGCGTGGCGAAAAATGGGAATACTTATGATACGGCGGCGATGATCTGCAATGTCTACACGGCGGATGGCACGCTGGTGAGCGGGAACGGATATTTGTTGAACCAGGGGGAAGACGTACAGTATGTATATCTTCCATTTCAGGATTATGAAAAGTGTAGGGGTGATATCACCATGGAATTTACCTACACTCTGGAGACAGATGAGAATGTGACAGCTCCTGGATTACTGATGAACGGGAAAGTGCTGACGGATGCTCATACAGAGCTGGATGGCAGTAAAATGGATGGGAACCTGAAGACTATCTATATCTATACCCACGATACCTATCCCCTGGTATATGATTTACGGATTCTGGTGGTATTGTTTTTCGCGGCATCCATGATGGTGAATTATAAAAAAAGTGGAGACAACAGAGAAAATATAGGGAACTACAGAAATCATAAAGAAGAAATAAGCAATGGGAAAGAAAACAATCCTATAAAAAAAGTCAGTGATAAAAACGAAACAGGCAATAAAAGGGATGCAGATCATTGCAGGAAGAACGAGGAGGAGTCACATGAATAAAAGAGTATGTAAATCCTCCAAAGCAGTGAAGATCGTCTGCACAATTTTATTTTCCATAGTCATAGCACTGCTCCTGGAGGTGCTGGTATACAATGGGAAAAAGCAGGATGAGACCATAGCCTTACAGGTCTATGACCTGTCTCAGGAAAGCCAGTACGTCATGGTGGAGCAGAATGAGATACTGGAGCCTCTGACCCGGGACGAGCAGAACAGCATCCAGATGAATCGGGAAAACGCTAAGATTCTGGCAGAGGTAAACGGAACGCCCTATGTGGAGGAGACCGATGATACATTAGTGGAGCAGGATGGAAAGCTGTTCCGCAGAAAAATAGACACCAGCTTCACAGTGACATTACCGGAAAGAAGTTATATACGGAAATTACATCTGAGCTACGGGGGAATGGAAGAGAATGGAAGCTTTACCATTCAAATGAAAGATGGAGATCAGACGACATTTGATGGTTATGACGGCATCATGGATGCCAAGCTGGCAGCTTCGGTGGTCACGGTGAATAAAAGTGGTGATCAGATTATCTATCATTTTAAATCCCTGGAGAAGCCGGAACTCTCACACATGAAGTTATCTGTGGTGAATCTCACTTCCATCAACTGGCTGCGCATACTGTTCTTTGCTGCGGCAGGGATGCTGCTGGGATTCTTTATCTGGAACCGTTCGCTCTTTCATGATAGACTGGAGATCGTATTTGTCATTGCCTCACTGACACTGGGCGGTATCCTGATCCTCAGCGTGGGAACAAACCAGATTGGATTTGACGAATATACCCATGCTGCCAGAGCCTATGAAGTTTCCTTTGGATCCACCATAGAGACCACGGAGACAGCCATGCGTATGCGTGCCAATGATCTGCCCTTTTTCCATAATCGGGAAGAACGGGGACTGGTGGAGGCGTATGAGAATGTGAATAATGACTTTTCCTGGGCAGATATTTCCACCCAGAGCAGATTCGTATCTTACACAGACCGATCCTATCTGCCCATCTCTGTTATGATAAAGCTGGGCAGAGCATTGCACATGCCTTTTGCATGGAACATGATGTTGGGAAAACTGGGAAATCTGCTATGCTATACATTTCTGTGTTATCTTGCAGTTAAATATGCAAAAAGTGGAAAAGGTATCATTGCATTACTGGCATTATTGCCCAACGCACTGTTTGCAGCAGGGGGCTTCACCTACGATGGCGTGGTAAATGGATTCCTGCTGTTGGCGGTGGTATTGACCACCAACTTAATGCTGGAGGAGGATCAGAAAATTACCTGGATTCAGGTCCTGCTGGTGCTGGGTGCCTACATTGCAGGCAGCACTGCGAAGCCTGTTTATATTGTCATGGCATTGATGCTGGTGTTCTTTTCCAGGAAAAGATTCCAAAATCCTGTACAGGCATGGGGCTTCAGAGCGGCTGTTGTGGTGATCATCGGGTTATTGATGTACACAATCTTCTTCCCGCCGGTATCCACCAGCGCCAATTATGAACTGGTAGGAAATCTTGCCTATGCAGGAGACAAGAGAAATCAGGGAACCAGTGTCCTGGGTCAGTTAGAGTACATCTTACAGTATCCGTTAGTTTATACGGGTCTGCTGCTGTCCTCCATGTTTGGCGATCTGTTTCAATATGTGTCAGGAAAACTTCCTTTTTTCAATTATGGCTATCTGGGCAATCTGTCCGGTGTGTATACGGTGATAGGGGAAGTGCTATTGGTTCTTGGCTGTGTATTTTCCCCAAATACAGATAAAAGAAATGTCATCGGTAAACAATATAAGGTTTTGAACATCATCATGATTCTGGGTCTCTCAGCCATTATCTGGACCTCGATGTACGTTTCCTACACACCTGTGGGGGCTTCAGAGATCCAGGGTGTGCAGGCGCGCTATTTTATGCCGCTGTTCCTTCCCTTTTGCTACTGCCTGTGCAATAATAAGTGGAAATGTAAGATCAGTGTGGTAAACTATCATAAGATACTTGTGGGATTTGCCGTGGCATTGAATCTGTATGCCATTTACCATCTGGCACTACAGCCATTAAATTTTTGACAAGATGTAATTATTCAGAACCCCATGCGCAAAATCGCTTCTTCGAAGCTTTCCTTTTGCTTATGTAGTTACTTCGCCAAATAAATTCACAAAAATCAGCTCACTCATGTAAGCATGATTCGCATTTTTTTATGAATTTGCCTGGCTCTGAATAGTCACGACAAGATAGGAAAATACAGGATCCGCAGATATGAGATAAACGGAAGCAAAAACATAAATAGAGCAGAAACAGGAGCATGGGCAAAAATAAAGCAAAAATAGAAATACAAGTATAAATAGAGTAAAAACAGAAGTGGAACAAAACAGAAATTAAGGGGAGAATGTCATGGTCAGTGTCATCATACCGGTGTACCGCAGCGAGCAGACTTTGGAACGCTGTATCAACAGCATACGAGAACAGACATACCGGGACTGGGAAGCCGTCATGATCGTGAACGGTCCACCGGATGCATCAGGAATCCTTGCTGACCGATTGGCGGAGCAGGATGAACGGATCCAGGTGATCCATCAGTCTGATCAGGGCGTCTCCGCGGCGCGCAATACTGGAATCCATCGCGCCACAGGGCAGTTCATTGCATTTCTGGACAGTGACGATTATCTGGTGGAGGATGCATTACATTCCATGATGGAGGCTATGATACAAGGGAAAAGTGACATGGTCATCGCCGGATTTCATCATCTTTATTTTGGAAGAGATATATTGAAGATCCCTCCCATGGCAGGAACTTTTCCACTACAGACTTCCGAGGAGACATTTCTGACACTCTATGGCACGCAATTCCTCAATATGCCATGGAATAAATTATATAAAAAAGAATTTATCTGCCAGGGGTTTCCAGAAAACCTCACGCTGGGGGAGGATCTTTGCTTTAATCTGTCCTATATGGAGCAGATTCGTTCCTACACGGTATTGCAGCAGCCTGTGTGCAATTATATCCAGGACGACAGAGGCACCACATTATCCACCAAGAGGCGGGAAGACCGCATGGAGACAGCCACAGTGCTGTATGACCGGGTCATGACATTCTGTGATAAAATATTCAAAGGGCAAGAGACTTCCCGTAATCGTGTCAGGATTCTCAACAGCAAGATTGCAGTGGAGTATCTGGATGCCATGGAGAATCTTCCCCTGGAATTGCCCAGGAACACCCAGGGCAGGAGAAAAGAAATTCAGAACTATTATCAGGCATGGCAGGAGCTGCAGGAAGCATATCCCTGTGAGCCGCAGTTGGCTTTGCTGGATTATAAGATGATCTATGGGTGTTTTCGACATGGATGGATCGGGGTCACAGACCTGATGATCCTGTTACGCAGCCTGGTGGTGAAACTATTGCGAAGATCGTAGAGCAAAGTCACAGATTAAAGTCGTGGATTAGGGTTATAGATTAAATTTCACAGATTAGAGTCGTGGATTAGGGTTATAGATTAAATTTCACAGATTAAAGTTGTGGATTAAAATTATAGATTAAAGGTTACAGATTAAATTCACAGATTATAGTCACAGATTTAAGAAGGATATAAGGATAGGCAGAGAAAAGGAAAGAGGGGTGTCCCATGGAGGAGAAAAACGTCTTATTATATATGCATGCAGGGAGTGGCAATCACGGTTGTGAGGCGATTGTGAATAGTACCTGTGCCATGCTTCGGGGACATCAAACACTGATTTCCTATCGCAGGCAGGAGGATGCAACATATTCTCTTGCACAGACTTGTGAGATCCTGCAGGAAAAAAAGATTACGAAGAGCCTGTGGGTTCATGCTTTTTATCTGCTGAAAAAGATTCTGACCCGCAATCCCATGTGCTATATCAAGTACCGGTTTGGAGAGGTATTACAGGATCATAAATATGATCTGGTAATTTCTGTGGGGGGAGATAATTACTGTTATCCGGAGCAGATACAGGATCTGATTTTACTGAATCAGGCATTTCGCGAGAAACATATGCGCACTGTTCTGTGGGGGGCTTCCATAGAACCCATGCTTCTCACACGCCCGGAGCTGGTGGCGGATATGAATCTCTACGAAGCGATTTTTGCCAGAGAACAGCAGACTTACGAGGCACTGCGTAAGGCTGGAATACCGGAGGAGAAGCTTTACTGCTATCCTGATCCTGCATTTACCCTCCAGGCGCGGGAAACGTCACTGCCTGTGGGTGTCGAGGGAAATAATTGCATCGGCATCAATATCAGCCCTATGGTCATTGGCAAGGAACAGAAAAAGGGAATCGTGTTGGAGAACTATCGATACCTCATCCAGCAGTTATTGTCACATACCCATATGAAGATTTTGCTGATTCCCCACGTGGTGTGGGAGAATAACGATGATCGTAAGGCTTTGCGGGAATTGTATGAATGCTTTCAGGAGAATGACCGCCTGATCCTGATAGAGGATCAGGATTGTATGACCTTAAAGGGAATCATCAGTCAGATGCGATTCATGGTAGCGGCCAGAACTCATGCAAGTATCGCTGCATATTCCACCTGCGTGCCAACGCTGGTAACAGGCTATTCTGTGAAGGCAAGGGGCATCGCGGAGGAACTCTTCGGGACACAGGGACATTATGTACTTCCGGTGCAGGAGATGCAGGACAAAGAAGACCTCTGGCGGGAATGCCAGTGGCTGATGGCACATGAGGCAGAGATCAGGGAACAGTTGCAGGAAGTCATGCCGGGATATATTGCCAAGGCCCGGGAAGCAGGGGATATTTTGGATAAAATGGTGAAAAAATAAAGTAACAGGGAATTGGGAAGGATATACATGAGTGAGAAAAGTCAGATCAAAGCAGGAGCAGTACTTTCATATGTGAATTTGCTACTGGGCAGTGTGCTGCCTTTTTTGTATACCCCATTGATGTTAAAGATGCTGGGACAGCTGGAGTATGGACTTTACAGTCTGTCCACCTCCATCGTGGCGTACCTTTCCCTGCTGAACTTTGGACTGGGAAGTACCATTGTCAGATATGTGACCCAGTATAGGATTCAGGGGGAAAAAGAGAAAGAGGAATTCAACATCGGATCTTTTCTGTACCTATATGCAATCCTGGCAGGTATCGTGATTCTGTTCGGGGTGTCACTGTCAATTTTTGCAGATCGATTTTTCGCAAAGGGTCTTTCCGGGGCGGAGATCCACAGACTGCGTATCTTATTGGTCATCTTATCCTGCAATATGGCGATTACATTCGTATCCTCCGTATTCAGTTCCATTGTCATTTCCCATGAAAAATATATTTTCCGCAGAATACTGGATCTGATTATTACTGTGGCAACACCGATTCTGAATCTTACCGCATTATATCTGGGATTCGCATCCGTTGCCATGGCGTGCGTATCCATGCTTGTTCAATTGAGTCTGCTTCCGGTCTACCTGGCATACTGTAAGAGAAAATTAAATCTGCATATAATATTACAAAGACCGAACAAACCATTCCTCACAGAGATATGGCGTTTTTCGGTGTTTATCTTTATTGGAAGCCTGGTGGACATGTTCTTTTGGGCGACAGATAAAGTTTTGCTGGGTTCCCTGGTGGGAACTGTGGCGGTAGCGGTCTATAATATCGGTGCCATGTTCAATGACATGATACAGCAGCTCTCCACCGCCATTAGCGGGGTATTGATTCCGAAAATTACGGGGATGGTAGTGCAGGAAGCCAGCAGGAAGGAACTTTCGGATCTATTTATCCGCATTGGCAGGATTCAGTTCCTGATCATAGGATTGGTAGTGTCGGGATTCATATCCTTTGGACGATATTTTATACATCTTTGGGTAGGAGATTCCTATGAGGATGCCTATGCCATCGCGCTGCTGACCATGATTCCACTGGTCATTCCACTGATACAGAACGTGGGCTTTAATATCATCATTGCCCAGAAAAAGCATGGATTTCGTGCCATGGTATATCTGGTCATTGCCATTGCCAATGCCATATCCACCTACCTGGTCATCCCATATATGGGTGGTATCGGAGCTGCACTTTGTTCCTGTATTGCCTATCTCATAGGGCAGGGACTTATCATGAACGGATATTACTGGAAAGTTACGGGCATTGATATTCCTGATTTCTGGAGACAGATTGGCAGGATTGCACTGGTTCCGATTCTATTATCAGTCATTACCCTGTGGATTGGCAGAATCGTTGATTTCTATCAACGGGGCATGTTCGTGTGCGGGGTGGTGGTATTTGGATTATGCTATTGCCTGCTTATGTATCTGTTCATGATGAATCCATATGAAAAAGAAATGCTGCTGGGACCTGTCAGGAAAATGCTGAGGAGATAACATGGTGGAAAATAGGAATACAGAAAAATGGCAGACGCGGGGATTCGCGGCATACGCCCATCACGGAGTATCCAGAGCGCAGAGCACATCAGGTGCAATTTTCCCACTATTGTGTGAGAAAATGATTCAGGAAAAGGGCATTATTTACGGTGCGCAGTATGTGACAGAAGGTGGAAAGCTTTGGGTGCGTCACACAGCGGCACAGACCATGGAGGATGCAGCATCTTTTTATGGTGCCAAATATGTGCAGAGTGATCTCAAGGGTATCTTTCCACAGGTGGCGGAGCAGTTAGGACGGGGGCGCAAGGTTCTGTTCTCAGGAACGCCCTGCCAGATAGCGGGATTGAAAAAGTATCTGGAGCACCAAAAAACAGATGTGGACAGGTTACTTACCGTGGATAACATCTGTCATGGTACGCCGGTACCGAAGGTATGGCAGAGCTACGTATCTTATTGCCAGAAAACAGATGGAGAAACCACACTTCCCAAAATGAATATGCGGGATAAGACTACAGGATGGAGCAATTACATGGCGAGCGTTTCCAGAAGCTATGAGGATGGAAAAATGGTGCGGGAAAAGGCAGTGGATAATCTCTACATGAGAGCTTTCATGTCCAGCCTGTCATTACAGACCGGGTGTTGTAGCTGTGCTTTTAAGGGATGTGACAGAGTCAGCGATGTGACACTGGGCGATTTTTGGGGGATCTGGACGCTTCACGGGGAATGCGATGACGATGGGGGAACCTCAGCGGTACTGATCCATAGTGAGAAAGGAATGGTGCTTTGGGAACAATTGCAAAGAGAAGGAAAGCTGGCCATATGTCTGGAGGTACCTGTGGAGGAGATCGGCAGCATGAACCGCAATCTGTTCGTGCCGGCAGAACCCCATCCTATGGCAGCAGAATTTCAGCGACAGGTCAACGGAGAAAACTTTGCAGAGCTGGTCAATCAATATCAGCCGCTCCCTAAGATTTCCCTCTTTCAAAAGGCGATGGATAAACTGTATACAGTGAGACTTAGATGCAAACTACGAAAAAACAGAAAATAACTATTCAGAACCCCATGGGCAAAATCGCTTCTTCGAAGCTTTCCTTTTGCTTATGTGGTTACTTCGCCAAATAAATTCATAAAAACCAGCTCATTCATGCAAGCATGATTCGCATATTTTTATGAATTTACCTGGCTCTGAATAGTTACAACAGAAAATAAGGAAGGGTACAGGATGATTATAGTCAGGATACAGGGCGGTCTTGGAAATCAGTTACAGCAATATGCCATGTACTGTAAATTTAAATCCCTGGGTGTGGAGACGAAGGTGGATCTTAGCTGGTTTCGCGAGGACATTCAGAAAAAACAGATCATGCCCAGAAAATTGGAATTATCATTTTTCCAGGGACTTATGTTGGAAGAGTGCACAGAAAAAGAAAAAACAGACCTGATAGGCAGAGAGAATGATCTCTTTGCAAAACTGCAGAGACGTCTGCTCCCAGGGAAATCCCGTTATTTCGCTGAAAACGGGAGAATGTATCTGCCGGAGGTGTTCGCGCTAAGGGATGCCTACGTGGATGGCTACTGGGCATGTGAGAGCTATTATCATGATATTCTGCCACTTTTGCAACAGAAACTGGTGTTTCCGGTTTGCCGGCAGGAGGAAATCGCACAGAAGAACCGACAGACCATGGAAAAGATGGCCCAGGAGAACTCTGTCAGCATCCACATTCGCAGGGGAGACTACCTGGACCCGGCAAATACCGCTTTGTTTGGAAATATCTGTACGGAAGCATACTATGATGAGGCTATTAATACAATAGGTGTAAAAATACAAAATCCACATTTCTATATCTTTTCCGATGATGCAGACTATGCAAGAGAAAGGTATCATACTTCGTCATACACGGTAATTGACTGGAATCAGGGCGACAATAGCTATTTTGATATACAATTAATGAGCCATTGTAAACATAATATCTGTGCTAACAGTACGTTCAGCTTTTGGGGTGCCCGCCTGAACCAGAATCCGGATAAACGGATGATCAGACCGCTAAAGCACCGCAATAATCAGGAATACAACAGATTAGAAATGGAAAAACTCTGGCCGGGCTACATCTTATTATAGAAAATCAGGATAAGAATGTGGGAACGGAATTCGACAAATATTGACACAAGTTATCTGACAATAACAATTATTTCAAAGCACATAAATGAAAGAAAACTTGCAGAACAATTCAAACTCAAGAAAATTGACTTGCATAACATGTGATATTCCATGCAAAAGACTGCAAAATAAGAATGATAAAGAGATAATATGTATTAATTGCTTTGAAACACAATTATGAAAGGCAGATTTTATTTATGAAACCAATGATCAGTGTGATCGTACCAGTCTATCAGGCAAAAGAATATTTGCGGCCCTGTGTGGAAAGCATCCTGGCACAAAGAGGGGAAAGAAAAAACCACTTACAGGAACCTGTAATAGAGATTGTACTGGTGGACGATGAATCTACGGATGGTTCGGAGCATATTTGCGATGAATATGCGGGAATCTATGAACAGATCAGAGTGATTCACAAGAAAAATGAGGGATTGACAGCCGCCTGGAAAACAGGTGTGGAGCTTGCACAGGGAGAATATGTGGGATTTGTGGACAGTGACGACTGGATAGCTCCTGATATGTACGCCAGACTCTATGAAAAAGCGGTGGAAACGAAGGCAGATATCGTTTGCTGCGGAATCAGGCATATTTTTCAGGATCACAGCCATGCAGACTGGGACGATGAGATGCAGTTCCCGGAGGATACCTATACCCAGCAGGAAATGCGGGGAAAAGTATATCCATCCTTTATCAATGATGGGAGCTTCATGGGAAGAGGTCTTCAGCCCAACAGAGTATCCAAGCTGGTAAAGCGGTCTTTGGTCATGGAAAACATGTATCTTTGCCACAATGATGTGACGGTGGGGGAGGACTATCAGTTTTCTTTCGCTATTTTCCTGGAAGCCCCCAAGATTGCCATCATCAAGGGATTTCTGCCCTATTATTATCGCATCAACACCACGTCTATGACAGGTGCCTACGATTTACGGTATATGGATAAGATCAAGTGCATGAAAGAGCAGCTCCTTCGCATTTCGAGGGTGAAAAATGTCTATCCTTTTGAACAGCAGATATGGAATGATTTCCTGTGTCTGGTGGTGCTTCATATCAAGGGCGGCATCATGGCACAGAAAAAGGATGGCTTTTGGGCAGCCAGAAAGAACATCAAACGCGTCTGTGAGGATGCGGATGTAAGGAAAGCCCTGGAGACCTGTAACATGGACAGGCTTACTAAGGCAGAGCGATTATTTCTGGCATTTATGAAGCTGCATTTCTATTTCCCTATGTACCTGGCAGTATCCCTGTACTTCAAAGCATAATGTGACCATGCAAGTTCTGTTGCATTCAAGCCCGATAGGTTGTATTATGATACTAGGGTCAAAAGGTTATGCGTTTCGTGCTCGCACGAAAAAGCATGAATTTGGGACCCGTAAGTATCAAGGGGAAAAACACCTTTTGACCCTTACATCATGTAATAGGATTATGAGAGTGTGTAACGTATCGTGACCCAGGGCATCATAAGGGCGAACGTGACATATGCAGAATAGATTGAGGAAATCATGAGAGTCTTACAAGTGAATACGGTAGTGGGGACAGGCAGTGTGGGTCGTATTACTGCCAGCCTGTATGAGAGAAGTACCGCAAAGGGAATAGATGCATATGTGGGATATGGACGTGGAACGGCACCAGAGCAGATGCGTGCTGTGAAAATAGGAACGTCCTTAGATATGTATGCCCATGTATTGCGCAATTTTCTCATGGGGGAGAGCGGATTCGGTTCTGCCAGGAGAACGAAAGCATTTCTGAGGGAACTGGACGAGCTGAAACCGGACTTGATCCATCTCCACAATATCCATGGATTTTATTTACAGATAGAGTTACTATTTTCCTATATAAAAGAGAAAAATATGCCGGTGGTCTGGACACTTCACGACTGCTGGCCTATGACGGGGCACTGCGCTTACTTTGATTATGTGGGATGTGATAAATGGAAAACAGGCTGTCATCACTGCGAACAGCATCGCAGTGCATATCCCTACGCACTGTTTAAGGATCATTCTGTCCTCAATTATGAGAGAAAAAAAGCAGCTTTTACAGGGGTACAGAATCTCACCATCGTAACGCCCAGCAAATGGCTTGCTGACCTTGTAAAACAGTCATTTTTACGGGAATATCCTGTGGAGGTAATTCCAAACGGGATTGACCGAAGAATATTCAGGGCATCTGCTGCTGTTCAGGAAACACAGATGGATCAATTCATATCTGGGGAGCAGTCTCCTGGCATGGGACAACGCTCTGGGACAGAACAGTTCACGAGAGCAGGTTCGTATGAAAATGGACAGAATAGAACTGCAGAAGACAGGAAGATTCAGTTGCTGGGGGTAGCGAATATCTGGGAAAAGAGAAAGGGTTTTATTTATTTTCAGCAATTAGCCCGCCGATTACCGGAGAACTATCACATCACCATGGTGGGATTGAAACCGTCACAGATCAAAGAAATAGAGAAAGATTCCCTATTGAAAAATAAAATAACGGGCGTTACCAGAACGGAAAATCAACAGGAACTGGCAGATCTGTACAACACAGCGGATCTCTACATCAATACCACCCTGGAAGATAATTTCCCCACCACCAATCTGGAAGCATTGGCATGCGGTACACCGGTGATTACTTTTGCAACAGGGGGAAGCCCGGAGCCAATACAGGGAAATCCTCTGATCGGAGCTGCCGTACCAGCCACTGATGTACAGGCACTCTACACAGCGGTGATGGAATATGCCGGGAGACCAAAGCCTGTAAAAGAGTGCGTGAAACGGGCAGAGCAGTATGACAGCACGATTTGTTTTCAAAAATATATTGATTTATATAAAAGCTTATATGGAAAGGTAACCAATGAATCCGAAGGTATCCATCATCACCACCAACTATAATAATGCAGACAATCTTGAGAAGATCATCAGCCAGGTGCAGCATCAGGATTACGAAAATATAGAATACATCATTGTGGATGGTGCATCTACGGATCGTTCCATGGATGTGATAGAGGGAGCGAAGGAGTATTTTGGAGAACGGTTACAGGTACTGTCCGAACCGGATACGGGAATCTACAATGCATTGAACAAAGGAATCCATATGGCCACCGGAGACATCATCGGCTGCTGTTTTGATGAATACACGGCAGGAGATGTCATCAGCAGGATGGTGCACATTATGGAAACAGAGCATACGGACGGCGTTCACGCAGATCTCTATTATATGGAGGGGGACCGAATCGTCCGTAAATGGCATCAGGGACAGGGCAGGATCCGCTACGGCTGGCTCCCGGGACACCCCACCCTCTATCTGCGCAGATGGGTCTATGACACCTACGGAGACTACAAGGAGGACTATACAGTATCTGCCGATTATGAATTTATGGTTCGCATCCTCTATCGCCAACAGGTTAAACTTTCCTATATCCCCGAAGTCCTCATTCACATGGCTTACGGCGGCACCAGCAACAACAGCTTCGGTGCATACATGACCTCTCTCACAGAGGGGCACAGAGCCCTGAAGGAAAACGGAGTCAAATTTGCGTTCTTTACGGATATTTGCCGTACCGTAAAGGTATTGTTACAGTTTACAAGATAAGCAGACCGGACAGGAGGCGGACTGTGGGGGATGCCTGCACCCGACGAACTGTCTGCTGCAATAGAATGGATAAGAGCAATGCCAACGAAAGACCGGAGGTCAGAAAGAGAAAAAGATGAAAAGTCTGGTTATCATCCCCGCTTATAATGAAGAAAAAAGCATAGAGAAGACGGTTGCTGACATCCATACAAACGCGCCGGATTTCGACTATATCATTGTCAACGACTGCTCCACGGACGGAACCAGGGCATTGTGTGAGGAACATCACCTGAACGTGTTGCATCTGCCGGTAAATCTGGGCATCGGGGGTGCCGTGCAGACGGGTTATGCCTACGCTGATAAAAATGGCTATGATATTGCGGTGCAGTTTGATGGGGACGGGCAGCATGATGCGGCATTCTTACAGAAAATGCAGGCATATCTTGTGCAGGAGCAGGCAGATATGGTCATTGGTTCCCGGTTTATCAGAAAAGAAGGATTTCAGTCCTCAGGAATCCGCAGAATAGGAATCCAGTATTTTAGTAATTTGATCTGCTTCCTTACAGGGAATAGAATTACAGATCCCACTTCCGGGATGCGCATGGCAAATAGAAAAGTGATACAATTATTTATGGAATCCTATCCCAAGGATTATCCGGAGCCGGAGAGTGTGGTCACTATCCTGAAAAAAGAAATGAAGGTGATGGAGTATCCAGTGATCATGCGTGAGAGAACAGAGGGAACCTCCTCTATTTCACCAGTGAAAAGCGTGTATTATATGATCAAAGTGACGCTCGCTATTTTTATGGAAAAGATACGCAGGGTTTAGCTGTATCATTTAAGATGCTGCCTATAGAAAATTGCCAGGGAATTTCCTGTTAAATAAATAGATCAGGTACAAAATCAGATAGAAAGGGTATTGGATATGATGATAAAATTACAAATAGTGGCAGGTCTTATTTTATTGCTGGCACTTTTGTGGATCGTGAATATGATTCGCAGACGCAAATTAGAATTGAAATATGCGCTTTCCTGGATGACGGCAATTATACTGATGCTGATCGTGGATATATTTCCGCCGATTCTCAGTGTGATCTCCTATTGCTTTGGAATTGCCACACCGGTGAATACGTTATTTTTATTGGGATTTATCTTTTCACTGGCACTGTTATTTACCCTGACAGTGATCGTGTCCCGTCTCTCGGATAAGGTGAGACAGTTATCCCAGGCAGCAGCCATGAATGAAAAAGAAATCAGAGAATTAAAAGATATGTTGAAAAATCAGGAGGATTAGGAAGATGAAGAAACTTATTATTACAGGATGCAACGGACAATTGGGAAGAGCTATGAACCGGCAGTATGCAGGAAATAACGCATACGAACTCATCAATACGGATGTGGCGGAGCTGGATATTACCAATATTGATAAGGTCATGGAACTGGTAAGAGAAGTGAAGCCATACGCCATTATCAACTGTGCAGCGCATACCAATGTAAATGCATGTGAGACCCAGGGAGATCTGGCTTATAAGATCAATGCCATCGGGCCCAGGAATCTAAGCATCGCAGCCACAGAGACGGGGGCAAAGATGATCCAGGTGTCCACCGATTACGTCTTCCCGGGAAATGGGACAAGACCTTATACGGAATTTGATCAGGTAGGACCGGCATCCATGTACGGCTATACAAAGTTAGCAGGTGAGAACTTTGTAAAAGACTTTGCCAGAGAATATTTTATTCTGCGTACCGCGTGGCTTTACGGCGATGGCAATAACTTTGTCAAGACCATGCTGAAACTGGCTGAGAACAGTGATGAAGTGGGTGTTGTGGCAGATCAGTTCGGCACACCTACCAGCGCGGTGGAGTTGGCGAAAGCCATCGCATATCTGGTACCAACAGAAAATTATGGAACATTTCATGCGACCTGCGAGGGCTCCTGCAGCTGGGCAGATTTCGCAGAAGACATCTTCCGTCTCGCTGGTAAATCTACAAAAGTAAACAGACTTACCACAGCGGAATATACGGAAAAATTCCCGGCATCAGCCAACAGACCTGCTTATTCCGTACTGGAGAATTACATGTTCAAATTGACATCAGATTTCCAATTCGCACAGTGGCAGGACGCAATCGAGGTCTACATGAAGTCATTATAAATCTATCTGATATGTGGGGAAATCGTCTATGGAACAACAGGAAAAGCTTGGGTTTATAGAGGGTGTCAAGGCACTTGCGACCATTATGGTGTTTAACATTCACTTTTTAAATGCATATTACTGCGGTATTTATACCCTAAGTCCGGAACATTTTCATACAGCGCATGGAGTAGAGTGGTACATTGGTGCCACTCCACTTAATATTGTCTACGCTGGGAAACTTGGTGCCCGGATTTTTTTGGCAGTCAGCGCTTTTCTCCTTGCCAGGAAGTATTTCCTCCAAAAAAGTACAGACTATCGCGGTGTGAATACAGTCCTGGCGAGAGCCAGTGTAAAACGATATTTTCGTCTGGTGTTACCGATTCTGGTGGTAAATATCGGTGTATTTATAGCCATGCGTCTTGGCTGTTTTCACAATGATCATGCGGCAGTGCTGGCAGATTCTGTAGATTTTTTCAGCAGCTATAATCAGTTTACGCCGAATCTTTTGTCTGCCATAAAAGAGGCGGTATGGGGATGCTTCCTCACAGGAGCGAATCAATATAATGGACCAATCTGGTTCATACAGTATGAATTTTGGGGATGCCTGCTGGTGGCTGGCATATTAGCGGTTACAGGTCAGGAAAAGGCAAGGTATCCGGTATATATAATAGCAAGTGTTATTTTAATAAGAACGGATTTTCTGGGTATGATACTCAGCATGGTAGTGGCAGATCTGATCTACACAAAGCACTCTTACATCGCGGTATTTGTGAAACAAAAATGGCTGATGCGTCTGCTGTTCATCGTGGGATTTTTCTTTGCTACTTATCCCTCCTACGGAGAGAACCTGCAGGGGTCGATCTATGCCATATTTCCACCTAAAGTATTATTCTATTATAATGTAGCGATTCCCACGATGCTGTTCGCCATCTACCATCTGTCCCTGGTACAGAGATTTCTCAGTGCCAGGGTATGGGCGACTTTCAACCGTATTTCCTACAGCTTTTATCTGGTTCACTTCCCCATCCTCTGTACCGTGTCGGCTTCCTTTTTCGTATCCATGTACGGAAAGATGAATTATCATGTGCTGGTGGCCATGAACTATCTGCTGACGATGTGGGCATCGGGCTGTGTGGCATATCTGCTCACCAAATTGGTGGACAGACCAGGGCAGAAGCTTGCAGAATATGTCACAGACAAACTTGTGGCGAATAATTAAATCAAGATATAACTAACGAAAAGGAGGGGAAGATGACGAAATACAACAGCGAAAAAAGGATTGCATGGATAGACTTTGTGAAATTCCTGGGAGTACTCTTTGTACTGTTAAGTCATATGGAGCTAGAGATCCCCCTTATCTCAGAGTACGGGTATTCCTTCTATGTTCCCATCTTTTTCGTTCTCGCAGGATTTGTGTATCAACGAAAAGAAGAATCTTTTTTGGATTTCATGAAAAGAAAAGCGAAAAGACTGCTGATTCCATACTTTGGATATAGCTTTTTCTTATACATATTCTTTTTCCTGAAAGATTATCTACTTCCGGGTAAAGTGAGCATTCAGGCATTGCAGCCGTTGCTTGGTATCTTTTATGGGAGAAATTGCCTCTATCCCATGGATGCCAGCAGCAATTTCTTTTTTCTCACGATTCTGAATTCTCCCATGTGGTTTCTGCTGGCACTCTTTGCAGCGTCCGTATTATTTGAAATCTGTATTCGAATCTCGGGGAGCAGTTGGAGGAAAATGCTCTCCAACAATATCCTCATTCTTGCCATGGGCATCTGCATCATGTATATGGCACCCATATTGCTCCCATGGAGTCTGGATACCGTATTCCTATTTGAAGTGTTTATGTCGGCGGGCTATGTTATGAAGAATACCATGATTGCAGTTGATCAGTCACAAAAGCAAAAAGCGGAAAGAGAAGAGGATTCCGGAGGGTCAGAAGAGAGAGAACAGGAGCAGAATACGAAACGTGCCCGGAAACAGAAAATAAGACATATAATAACGATTGTTATATTAACGGTGACTGCGATTCTGCTTCGCGCATTTAATGGTCCTATGAATGTATCTGTGGGGGATTTTGGAAACTCCATCGCCATAGGAGTCGTAGTGGGAATCCTCAGTTCTGAGAGTATGATCCTGTTGTGCTATCTGCTGCGAGATCACATCCCTGTGGGGGCGGCATTTATTGGAAGAAGTTCTCTCACGATCATGTGTCTTCATATGTTTATATATATGTTTATTAAAACAGGAATTAATATATTACTACCCGACCTGTTATCACAGGATACGTTTCTGTCAGTCTTCGTAAAAGCAATGGCTGTATCAGCTACGTTAGCGATTCTGACAATTTATGATTTATGGAGACAGGGGAGAGGAAATCTTCATGGCAAATGATGGAGCAAAAAAAGGAAAAGTAGTCGCATTCCCGAAGTCGGACACAACAACAAAAATCGAGGAAGAACCAGAACAAAATACAGTTAGCCGCAATCAGAATCTGGATGCATTGCGTGGACTGGCTATTATTCTGGTCATGATGGGGCATTGCATCGTATTGAACCAGATGGAGGAGGGGATTATCTACGATGCCATCAAGGCGATTCAAATGCCGCTTTTTATGATTGCATCGGGGTTCACCACAGGGATGATGAAGCGGATCAACACCCTGCAAATGCTGGGACAGAAGATCAGGAAAAGAGCCATTGCCTATCTGGTTCCTTTTGTTTCATGGCTTTTGATCCTTCAGTGGAAACGTCTTCCACGTGAGATTTGGGATACGCTTTTTCAATTGGACAGAGGTCTGTGGTTCCTGGTGACATTATTTATATTGACGGTGATCATGTATGTCGCCATGGCGGTTAAGAATATGACACCACTTCGAAAAGCAGGATTTTTAGGGGTATGGTTCCTTGCAGGAAGTCTGATCTTCTGGCAAAACCGAATAGGAAATCATTTTTTGAGCCCCCATTTGACTTTATATTATATGCCCTTTTATTTCCTGGGCAATCTCCTATATCGTGCGTATCGAATTTACTGTGTGTGGATATGGAGACGCCGCAGGAAGATCATGCAGATCAATAAGACGATTATTGATCAGGTGCTGGCGGCGGTCACCACCACCCTTTTGGCAGGACTGTTCATTGTACTTATCGTTACCTTTGATATGATCGTTGCCAACAATAAGATAGAGCTCATGGCACAGATGACAGCGTCTCTATGTGGATGTTTTCTATGCATGGCGTTGATTCATCTCCTGCCGGATCATAAGTGCAAACAATTTCTGTCATTTATCGGTAACTATACCTTGGAAATCTATGTGATCCATTACCATTTTGCACAGATCCTTGGGATGGCAGATAAACACTTGTCTCTTTACAGTTTTAAAGGTGTGGGAGTCGTGGCACTTACTTTTGTTATTATGAGTGTGCTTACCACTGTGTCCATCACTTTATTAAAGCAATTTAAAATCACTAATTTTCTTTTATTTGGTAAGAATAGTAAAGCCAGAGAGAGTCTGGTCGATCGCATATTGGGAAGGGGATAGCCTATGGCGAAGTCAAAATCCAACAGAATTCTGTCGACCCCTTCTGAGAACGCCCGCGGGCATTTACTGTATGTGCAGGAGGTTGGCAGCCTGGAGAGTATAGAGCCCCATATCAGTACCAGGCAGAATTTGAATTCTTATTTATTTTTTGTGGTGACATCGGGGCGGGGAACATTGTCCTATGAGGGTCAGATTCATTCTCTGGAGACCGGCGACTGCGTCTGGATTGATTGCCGCCAGCAATATGCCCACGAGAGCAGTAAAGAAGATCCCTGGAATCTTACATGGGTTCATTTTGACGGTATTCAGGCTGGCTACTATTATGGGTATTTTCTGGAAAAAGGCTGTCGATTTATTTTCAGATCTTACGATTTATCCAAGTTTACCAACTGCATTGATGCTATCTATCAGTGCCAAAGGGAAGAAAAGCCTTTTATGGAATTTGAGACGAATCAATTATTGATTCAATTGATCACTTATTGTTACCAGGCCAACAGACAGGAGAATGGAAAGGTAACTTCCATTGGAAACAAGTTACAGCAGATTCGTAATTTTATAGAAACACATGCAACGGAAAAAGTCTCACTGGACCAGCTGGCTGACCTGTTTTTCATCAGCAAGTATCATCTGGCAAGGGAATTTAAGAGGACTTATGGATGTACCATAGGGAGTGCACTCAATGCCAAACGGGTGTCCATGGCAAAGTCCATGCTGCGATTTACCGATGATTCTGTGGAGCAGATCAGTATGCAATGTGGCTTTCAGGATGATGCTTATTTCATAAAGGTGTTTAAACGCGCAGAGGGAATGACTCCTCTGGAATACAGAAAGAAATGGTAACTATTCAGAGCCAAGCAAATTCATAAAAATAGGTGAATCATGCTTGCATGAGTGAGCTGATTTTTGTGAATTTATTTGGCGAAGTAACCTCATAAGCAAAAGGAAAGCTTCAAAGAAGCGATTTTGCGCATGGGGTTCTGAATAGATACAAGAAATGGTAAGAATATGCCGGGTCATGGCACGCAGTGACGAAAGCAGGGATTTGAAAACAAAGGAGATACAGTATGATTTTCATAAAAGAAATGTTCCAAAATAAGGTATTGCTGTCCGCAGTGATCGGCTGGTCCGTGGCGCAGGTATTGAAAACATTGATCCATATGTGGTTCACCAAGGAATTTGTGGCAGAACGTCTGGTGGGAAGCGGTGGTATGCCCAGCTCCCACTCGGCAACGGTGTGTGCTCTTGCAACAGCCTCGGGTATGTTCTACGGTGGAAGAAGTTTTGAATTTGCCATGTCCATGATCTTTGCCATGGTGGTCATGTATGATGCCATAGGGGTGCGCCGTGAGACAGGAATCCAGGCGAAGATCATCAATGAGATGATGGAGGTGTTCCAGAACATGGGAAGTGATATGACGCCCCAGGATAAACTGAAAGAATTCGTGGGTCATACGCCGCTCCAGGTATTGATGGGTGCTATACTTGGTATTCTTATGGCAGTTATAGTGATGACATATTGATGTGGTAGCAATATTTTACTATTTTAAGGCAATATTTTAGATTGAAGTTGCGATTATTCAGTAGTATACTTCATTGGTCTACGCTAAATACATGAAAAGATTATCCTATTTGTTAGATACAGACCATAAGCAGAATAACAGATATTAAGAATCATGTAATAGGAAACAAATTTAAAAAGAAATGGAGAAAGCAAATGAGTAAAATTGCATTAGTGACAGGTATTACAGGACAGGACGGTTCCTATCTTGCAGAGTTCTTATTAGAAAAAGGATATGAGGTACATGGCTTGATCCGCCGCCACAGTATATCCAATACAGCCAGAATCGATCATCTGATCGAATCAGAACATAATGGAAAAGACTTTTTCTTTCACTTCGCAGATACCACAGATTCCAGCAATCTCATGAGACTGATCGCGGAGATCAAGCCTGACGAGGTCTATAATCTGGCAGCACAGTCCCACGTGGGAATATCCTTTGACGTGCCGGAATATACAGCGGAAGCAACGGGAAACAGTACCTTGAAACTATTGGAGGCAATTCGTGTCAACGGACCGAAGGACTGCAGATTCTATCAGGCATCCACCTCAGAGCTGTTCGGCGGGATTCCGGAGACAGCACCACAGAGTGAGAAAACACCATTCTATCCAAAGAGCCCATACGGTGTGGCAAAATTATATTCCTACTGGATCACTGTAAATTATAGAGAATCCTACAATATGTTTGCCTGCAACGGTATTCTCTTCAACCATGAGTCACCGAGACGCGGTGAGAACTTCGTTACCAGAAAGATCACGCTGGCAATCGCCAATATTCTGGCAGGAAAACAGGAGAAGTTATCTCTTGGCAACATGAATGCAAAACGTGACTGGGGATTTGCAGGGGACTATGTAAAAGGAATGTGGCTCATGCTCCAGCAGGACAGAGCGGACGATTATGTGCTGGCTACCAACGAGACCTATACAGTACGTGACTTCGTGAATGCTGCTTTTGAGGAACTGGGCATATCACTTCGCTGGGAAGGTCAGGGAGCGGATGAAAAGGCATATGATGCAAAGACGGGTAAGCTTCTGGTAGATGTGAATCCAGAGTTCTACCGCCCGGCAGAAGTAGAATTCTTATGGGGCGACTGCACAAAGGCTGAGAAGATGCTTGGCTGGAAACGTGACGTTGACTTTAAGAAGCTGGTAGCCATGATGATGGATTCTGATCTTCAGGATATCATGGGGATCACCACAGCAGAATATAGAAAGAACAGCGGTAAATAAGAATCATTATTTTCGGGGAATCATGAATCGTAACAGCATGATTCCCTGCCTGTTGTTCAAGAGAGATTAGGAGGAATATAAAATGGAAAAGATGGAAAAAACAGATAAGATCTATGTGGCAGGACACCGGGGATTAGTGGGAAGTGCCATCGTCCGCAACTTACAGGCGAAGGGTTATACCAATGTCATTGGCAGAACCCACAGAGAGTTAGATCTCACAAGCCAGGCGGAGGTACGTGCATTTTTTGAAGCGGAGAAGCCTGACGTAGTGGTACTTGCCGCGGCAAAGGTGGGAGGCATCAATGCCAATAATACGACACCTGCGGAGTTTGCCTATGAGAATATGCAGATCCAGTGCAATGTGATCAAATGCTGTCATGATTATAAGATCAAGAAATTACTGTTCTTGGGAAGCACCTGCATCTATCCAAAGATGGCTCCACAGCCCATCCCGGAGGATGCACTGCTCACAGGACCTTTGGAGGAGACCAATGAAGCGTATGCCATCGCAAAGATCGCAGGACTTGAGATGTGCAAATTCTACAAACGCCAGTATGGGGATGACTTTATCAGCTGTATGCCCACGAACCTTTACGGACCCCATGATAACTATGAATTATCCGGTTCCCATGTCATGCCGGCCATGATCCGTAAGTTCCACGAAGCGAAAATGAATCAGGCGGAAACGGTAGAGCTGTGGGGTACAGGTACACCGCTCCGGGAGTTCTTATATGTGGATGACATGGCAGACGCATGTGTTTTCCTACTGGAGAACTACAGCGGAGAGCAGCATGTAAATATCGGTACAGGGGTGGAAGTTACCATCAAACAGCTGGCGGAGACCGTACAGAAGACGGTGGGATTCCAGGGGCAGATCCTATGGAATAAAGATATGCCTGACGGAACACCGAGAAAACTCACAGATGTGAGCAAGCTGCATGGACTGGGCTGGAACCACAAAGTTGACCTGGAGGAAGGTGTTCAGCTGGCATATGACTGGTTCAAAGAAAATGTGGATTCTGCCCGAATGTAAATAAATCTTAACGTTTTCTTAACGGCAGAACATGACAAGATATGTTAATATACAACTTGAAAACCGCAGGAAGTCAGTAAAATACATAATGAGGAATGTATGCTGGAAAAATATGAATGCTAATGGGGGAAGCTATAGTGATGGAGAGAGACAGGTTAGAGTTGGAGAAGTACGTGACAAGGATCATGCTGGACATGGGAGTGCCGGCACATCTGAGAGGGTATCACTATTTGAGAGAGGCGATCATCATATCACAGGATGATATGGAGACGGTAAGTAGTGTGACAAAACTTTTATATCCAGCAGTAGCGAAGAGATTTCATACAACGGATCAAAAAGTAGAACGAGCTATCCGTAATGCGATTGAAGTATCGTGGGTACGTGGCAATATAGAATCATTTGAGGACTTGTTTGGTTACTCTACAGATTCTGGAAAAGGAAGACCGACGAACAGCGAGTATATCGCCCGCATTGCAGATAAAGTTCGTTTGGAGTATAGGGTATCAGCTTAGCGAGGATAGAGTTGTATAGAAAAGCGAGGGTTTGCGGTCCCTCGCTTTTTTCGCACCTTTGAGCTTTTTGTGTATTTCGCTCTTGATTGCCTACTTAATTTGAGTATGCTATACTTACGGATGAGGAAAACTTATAAGAGTGACATTATATCGTTAGAAAATATGGAGTGAGATAATGAGCGGGTTATTACTGGCAATATTGATCTTATTGATCGTTCCTTTACTGTTGGGAGCATTGTGGAATCGCCTATGGCAGTCCTTACACATTGCACAGGCACCTGAGATCACGGGGAAAAATTTTCCTGGGACTTATCTGTCTGGAGTATTTGTGATGTTCTGTATCTTTGAGGCGGTCGTGATTCTGTCTATGAAATTTGATATGCCATTTTCGAAGGTCGTGATGATGGTAAGTGTACTCTTTCTGGTGCTCTGCGGGATTTCCTGTGTGCTGTGCCAGAGAGAACTGAAAATATTATTGCTGCCGCCAGATGTGAAATCTGCAACATTACAGGGAATAAAAGCAGAGAAAAAAGTATATTTCATACTTTTGTTGCTGGTGTTCCTGGCGCAGATTTTATTGGTGGCACATTTTGCGCCGGTAACGGGTGATGATAATACCATGGAAATGATACAGACCAGCATCACCACAGACACTATTGGGGCGGTCAATCCACTGACGGGACAGCCTTATGAGACGGGATTGACCCTGCAGGGAAAGCTATTGAATCTGCCTTTATTTTATGCATATTTTATACGGATATTTAATGCAGATCCTGCGGTCTTTCTCTACAGGCTTATACCGGCATGGGTATTACTCATGTCTTATATGGCGTGCAGTACCATGGGCAGAGGATTATTCAGGAAAGAGAATGGGGGATCTGACAGCAGGCGACAATTATTTCTGGTGTGTTATGGTATACTGCTGACATTCGGAGGATATCTCTTTACGACCCCGGGTTATCAATTGATTCATGGTGCGTGGAAGGGTGAGACTATTGTTATTACGGTGGTGATTCCTTATTTGCTGGGATGTCTGCTGCAACTGAGAGAAAAGAATATCAGAGCTATGGCAATTTTACGGTTCCTGCTGGCATCCGTCACAGTCATACCATTGATGCCATGGAGAAAAGGGATCGTGTATCTGCTATGCATTGTAATCATTGCAGGTATCATATGGATCTGCGGTAAATTGAGAGATTTCATGGTGAGGAATACCAAAATGTAACAGTGGAGCGATGGAACGGTTAAAGATGTAGAAAGGCATGGAGTAGAATGCAGGAAGTTATAGATTTGATCTTACATGTGCAGAATACCATAGAGATATATGGAAAGTATCAGGCACTTTTCTGGGTAGCGCTGGTGTATTTATGTTTTAAAAGGAAAAAAGAAAATCAGGATGTATTGCGATACAGTGTGGTAAGTCTGCTGTTATTCTGGAATCCACTTTTCGTATATGGGATCATACACACCTTTCCGGAGGTGGCGGCTTACTGGCAGCTGCTGTGGGTACTGCCTGTGGAGATGGTCATTGCCTATGGGCTGACCATAGCGCTTCAGGAGACTACAGCACATCAGGAAGGGAAAAAGATATATTGGGGGTATCTGGCGGCAGTCGTGGTGATCATTGCCCTGGCAGGCACCATTGTTCCCAGTGAATCAGATACGGTGCAGGCGGCTGACAACAGGTATGGAATCCCGGAGAGGGATATGGAAGCGTTGCAGTGCCTGGATCAGGTGGAGGGACCGATCACCTTACTGGCAGTCAATGATGTGCTGAAAGTATCACGAAAGTATAATGGTTCCATCGTTAACGTATATGGAAGCAGTCTGTGGGATCCCAATGTACCCAATGATACCACGGACGGATATACGGCGGAGATGTACCGCTTATATGAGCTGATGCAGACTCCGGTGGATCATGAGGAAGAGATTACCGGGCTGGCAGCAGATATGGGGTGCGGTTATCTCATCATATCCAACGGACGGCGGGAGCAGGAAGAGGCGGAAGTGCCGAGAGATCCCAATCAGATCGTAGATCTGTCCGTGGATGTGCAGAAGTGGTGCCTCAATGGATATGAGGCGCTGACGGAGACCACGTATTATCATATACTGCGCCGAAAGTGACTTCGATGGCACCTATTGACGTATAACATCGAAGACACTTTGTTATTTTGAACAGGGGATAGAATTTGAGTTGGGAACAATGGGATGAACAGATAAAATGAAATAAAGGATAAAATATGGACAAGAATAGATGTAAAAGTAATACAGGACTTGTGAGCATCGTAGTACCGGTCTACAATGTGGAGCATTTTATAGAGACCACCATCCGGAAAGTGCAGGAGCAAACCTGGCAGAACTGGGAACTTTTGCTGGTAAATGATTGTTCCACAGATGAAACTTTAGAGAAAATTCATACATTTTTATCAGATGATAGAGTACAATTGATTCAGCAAACAATGAATCAGGGCGCCGCCAGAGCCAGAAACAGAGGAATCCAGGAGGCCAGGGGACGTTATATCACCTTTTTGGACGCAGATGATCTGTGGGAACCGCGGAAGCTGGAAGAACAGATCGCTTTTATGGAGGAGAAAAAGGCCGCCTTTTCCTTCCTGTCCTATGAATTTGCAGATGCACAGGGGATTGGAAATGGCAGGATCGCCCATGTGCCCGGGAGCCTGACCTATAAAGAAGCCCTGAAAAATACCATTATCTTCACTTCCACCGTGATGTTCGACATGGAGCGGATCAGCAAAGAGGAGATCATGATGCCGGAGGTCAAGAGCGAGGATACAGCCACCTGGTGGAGGATCCTGCGTTCCGGGTATACTGCATATGGACTGGATGAAGTGCTGGTGCGTTATCGCCGCCCTGCCAAGTCACTGTCCTCCAATAAACTGGAGGCGGTAAAAAGGGTATGGAATCTCTATCGCAGAGTGGAAAAGCTGTCTCTGGGATACAGTGCCTACAATTTTATATATTATGCAATTCGCACCACGTTAAGAAGACTTTAAGATTCTATCCATTTTCAGACGAGGCGTTTTGTGATATGATATGCCTAGAGTGCGGTAGTTTGACTGGGTTTTATGGATATTGAGTTATTATTTGGACTGAGATGAGATAAGAGAAAGGCATGAAGTATGTCAAAATTATTAAGTATTATTGTTCCCTGCTACAATGAAGAGGAAACAGTGGAACCATTTTATGATGAATTTAAAAAATTAGAGCCCTTTTTCACAGAGAAGGATCTGGATGTGGAACTAATCTATGTGGATGACGGTTCGAAAGATAAGACATTGGAAAAAGTGAAGGCACTGAGAGAGAGAGACCAGCGCATACATGCCATATCTTTCTCCAGAAATTTTGGGAAAGAGGCAGGGATCTATGCAGGATTGCAACGTGCAAAAGGAGATTTTGCAGTGTTGATGGATGTGGATCTCCAGGATCCGCCATCTCTGCTCCCGGAGATGTATTCCTACATCGAGGAAGGTTATGATTCTGTAGCTACCAGACGCGTGGATCGGAAGGGAGAGCCTGCCATTCGCTCTTTCTTTGCCAGAACATTCTACAAATTGATGAAAAAGATTTCCAAGACAGATATCGTGGACGGTGCAAGAGATTATCGCCTCATGACCAGACAGGTGGTGGATGCCATACTGTCTATGTCAGAGTACAACCGATTCACAAAAGGGATCTTTGGGTGGGTCGGATTTGAGACGAAATGGCTGGAGTATGAGAATATAGAACGCACAAAAGGGGAGACCAAGTGGTCTTTCTGGAAATTATTCCTGTATTCGCTGGATGGTATTATGGCATTTTCCACAGCGCCATTGGCGATTGCGTCCTTTATGGGATTACTGTTCTGTGCCACAGCTTTTATTTTCATATGGTTCATCATGATTCGTAAATGGATCTTTGGGGATCCGGTATCCGGTTGGCCCTCTCTGGTATGTATCATATTGACCATTGCGGGAATTCAGCTATTCTGTATTGGCGTCATAGGTGAATATCTTGCCAAGATGTATATGGAAGTAAAAAATCGTCCTATTTATCTGATCAAGGAAGAAATCTAAGAAGCACATTTTGATGTGAGGAATAATGAGAGTTGAGGAATGAACTTTGCGTAAAATGGAATCTTTTAAGAGAATTATCGTGCTGCAGCTGGCAGGGATCAATCTCCTGTTTCAGGTAGCATTATATGCAGTCCTTTGGTTCAATAACTATGCGGATACCATCCAGGTATATTTCTGGAAACGTGGTCACTGGCTGGTCATTATTATTTATGGTGTCCTGTTATTCTTTTTTTCCAGAACCTATGGAGGATATCAGGTGGGGTACCTAAAGCCTGTGGAGGTATGTTTCTCCCAGATATTTGCCACCATCTGCGCCAATGTGTTTGCCTACTTTCAGATATCTTTATTAAATGGTAATTTAATAAAACCGGGTCCGCTGTTTCGGGTAACGCTGCTGGACATGATTGGAATCGCGATCTGGACGGCTGTGTCCAACTGGCTGTACAAGTCTATCTTCGCGCCAAGGGAATTGCTATTGATACATGGGGACAGGCCCATTGAAGATATCATGGAAAAGTTCCACAGCCGCAAAGATAAATACAAGATATGTCACTGCATGAATATTTCGGAAGGTATCCCTGCGATCTGTAAAGAGGCAGAAAACAGATATGATGCGGTAGTGATCTGGGATATTAAGACGGAAGACCGCAACAAGATACTGAAATATTGTTATGGAAAAGAGATCCGTGTGTATATCATGCCAAAGATAACGGATGTTATTATAAAAGGATCGGAGCAGTTACACTTATTTGATACGCCAATCTTATTGACAAGAGAATATGCATTAAAGATCGAGCAGAGAGTGATTAAGAGAATGATCGATCTGGTATGTGCCATATTGCTCATGATCATCACATCTCCCATTATGCTGATCACAGCGATCTGCATCAAGTGCTATGATGGAGGTCCAATCCTCTACAGACAGATCAGGTGCACGCTGGGTGAGAAGGAATTTGGTATTCTGAAGTTCCGCAGTATGCGTGTAGATGCGGAGAAAGACGGAGTGGCACGTCTGGCAGCCAAAAATGATTCAAGGATTACACCTATTGGTAAATTCATCAGAAGAGTGAGAATTGATGAATTGCCGCAGCTGTTTAATATTATAAAAGGGGATATGACATTTATAGGACCCAGACCGGAACGACCGGAGATCATCAAACAATATGTGGAGGAGATGCCGGAGTTCGCATTTCGCACACGGGTAAAAGCCGGACTGGCAGGATACGCACAGGTCTTTGGAAAGTACAACACCACCCCGTATGATAAATTAAAACTGGATTTATTTTATATAGAGAACTACACCATCTGGTTAGATATCAAGCTGATGATGCTCACCTTGAAAATCTTGTTAAAGCTGGAAAGTACAGAAGGTGTGGAGACGACACAAGTCACGGCGATGAAAAATGAGGACGAGAAATCATAAGAATTTTGGGGTTTCCGTATAGGTAACAGTTTTTGATCAGGATAGAGGAAGAATTATGTGGGAAAGTAAGAGTCAGAATGAGCCGGCGGATTTAAAACTGCTGGCTATTCGGTTTTTTAGAAAAATATGGATACTGTTACTGGCAATTGTCACAGGTGCGGTGGTATGCGGGACAGGATATTATGTGAAGCATGTACTATTGGCACCTGCACCGGAGTACGTGGCACACTCCATGATGTATGTGGATTTTGTCCGAGGGGAAGGTCAGGAACCGAAATACTATACATTTAATACTGCTGGCTGGTCAGGCTTTGTGAAGACGGATGAGATACTGGACAAAGCCATGGAAGTGCTGGGGAAAGATCCGGTGGCGCAGCAGTTTTCCACAGTCATTACCAAGGAAGAGATGCGTGCCAGTGTAGATGCCAGCGTGGATGCGGATTATAGGGTGGTAGATCTGCTGGTGACGAATACAGACCCACACCGTGCGGTGGTGATTGCCCATGCTGTAGAGCAGGCATTCCCTGTATTTGGCGACAGCATGCAGGAGATCCAGCAGATTCGTGTCCTCACGTCAGCGGATACTGCAAAACGTGTGTGGGTGGATACCGCCACCTGGCGCGCTGTGATCTGGGGTGGTATCTTAGGAGGACTACTGGTATTTTTTATCCTGCTGATCCGGGTGACACTGGACGATTCCGTGTATGTGCCAGAGACTCTTCGCAGGAGATATGGATACCCGGTACTAGGTGTTATGCTGGCATCGGATAACAGGAAAAATGCAGGAAATCAATTTCGGGAACAATTACAAAGGCAGTTGGAGGAGAACCGGGCATATTTCTGCGGGGATGCTCCATACCTTGAGATAAAGACGGGCAAAGCAGAAAATATTTTCACCAATCCGGAATTACTGTCACAACTGAATGCGTATGAAGGTGCGGTACTCATAGTCCCATCGGGGGCACAGAATGGAAAGCTTCTGGAGGAGACCATGGGTCAGGTGGAACAGCGTGGGAAACAGATTCTGGGCATGATACTCACAGAGGGGGATGAGCACTTGTTAAAAGCCTACTATCATCCACTGTGGACAGCCGGAAAAGAGAATAAGATATCTGGGAAAACTGGTGAATAAGAAAAAGAATTCTACAGAATATCGCAGATAAATAACGTAGATAAAGGTAACAGGACTTAGCGTAAGCAGAGCGGAATATGCAGGAGTACTATATGAACTTACAATTACTGGTATCGGTCATGGATGCAGATGCCCATGAACTGGTAGAAAAAATGAATATTGCCACAGATGCCATTATTGTGAATCAATGTGATACCTACGGATATGAAGAATTTTGCCATCGTGGCAGACAGATTCGGTTCTTTTCCATGAAAGAACGTGGCGTTGGATTAAGCCGCAATCATGCATTACTGCGGGCAGATCAGGAGATCAGTCTCTTCTCCGATGAGGACATCGTGTATCAGGATGGGTATGAAGAAAAAGTGTGCACTGCCTTTCAGGAGCATCCGGAAGCGGATATGATTCTCTTTAATTTTCAGGTAAATGAGGAACGCAGAACCTATCACAATACGGCCTGGAAACAGGTACATCGCTATAATTGCGGTAGATATCCCACTTTTTGCTTTGCCATTCGCACAGAGCGGATGCATCAGATCAATGTGACTTACTCCCTGCTGTTTGGCGGTGGAGCCAGATATAGCAATGGGGAGGACAGTCTCTTCATCAGGGAATGCATCAGAAGAGGACTAAAAGTATACACTTCTCCGGCGGTCATCGGAACGGAGGAGGGAAGACCCTCCACCTGGTTTCGTGGATATACAGAGAAATTTTTCTATGACAGAGGTGTGCTCTATCACTATCTCTATGGAAAAGTGGCGGTGCCCATGGCGATTCAGTTTCTCATAAGGCATAAGAATCTCATGTGCCAGGAGATACCATTGGGAAAAGCGTATCAATTGATGCAAAAAGGAATGAAATCACAGAGCAGAAAGCACCGAAAGTCATGAAATTTTTTTGATGTTGCAATACAGTAATATAGCTTACAGGAAGGTATGGATACGGATAGATGATATTGTACGTAGGACTTACCATACTCACAGTGCTATTGGCATGTGCAGTGAATAATCGATATGAATACTCCACAGAGGGGAAACTGGATCAAAAGCAGTCTGTACTACATTGTCATGGGAAAATAGGCAGATATATGCCTCGCACCAGGCAGCAGCAGATGAATATGATATGTATGCTGACTATATTTACCATACTTTTTCTGGTATCTGCAGGGAGATATTACGTGGGAAATGATTATGGAGAATATGTGGACAGCTTTGCAAAGATTTATTTGAACCGCACGGTATCCAGTGAGATGGGATTCAATGGGGTAGTGAAGTTCGTTCAGTTCCTGTGCGGGAAAGACCAGTTCATTCCAATCTTTGCGGTTTTCTCCTTTGGGACGGTATTTTTTTTCATGAAAGCAGTTTATGATCAGTCAGATTGGTTCGGCTACAGTTTTTTCCTGTTCATGGCTTCCGGATTTTATCTTTCCAGTCTGAATACGGTGCGTTACTACTTTGCGCTGGCAATTGCCATGTATGCCGCTAAATATATGATTCAAAGAGACTACGCCCGATTCCTGTTCTGGATCGTGATCGCAGCTTTTTTCCATAAGACCGTACTCATCGTGATACCCGTATACTGGTTCGCTACGAGGAAATGGAAGAAAAGAGAGATGGCAGCAGTGCTGGCACTTTGTGCATCCCTAGTCCTTTTCAAAGATTTTTACAGGAAACTGATCTTTATGATCTATCCTTATTATGAAAACACCAGGTTTGATACAGGCAATACTTCCTACATTAACATTGCAAAGGGACTTTGCATTCTGGTATTCGCATTGCTGTACTATAAAGCGGCAATTAAGGATAACAGGCAGAATATGTTCTATTTTTATCTGAATATTGCATCGCTGCTCGTCTATGTGTTCGCCTCCTTCATACCGGAGGTGTCCAGGATCAGCTTTTATTTCAATGCATTTCAGATATTTTTAATACCAAATATAATAAAGCGTATTGAAGACCAGAGACAAAAACGAATATTTGGGATCATCATTGCATTGGCATATGTGGCGTATTTTGCAATTTTTATCCATCGCGCAGGCGGCGTAGAACTCCGAATCATTCCCTACGCTACATGGATATTGTGATAGATTTTCCAGGAAAATCTATCATGCAGCGTCAGCCCCTTTGCGCAGCAAATTTAAAATGGGCTGATGTTCCCGTATTGTGATAGATTTTCCAGGAAAATCTGTCATGCAGCGTCAGCCCCCTTTGCGTAGCAAATTTATAATAGGCTGATGTTCCCATATTGTGATAGATTTTCCCAAGTGGAGGCGTATATGTATATAAGATTTAGTGTGATCGTAGTGTGTTATAATGCTGGAGATAAACTGAGAGATACCATTGACAGTATTCTGGAACAGACCTATGAGGAGTATGAGATCATTATCAAAGATGCCATGTCCACAGATCGTTCCCTGGAAAAGATACCGTTGAATGATAAGATCAAGATGATATCCTGTAAGGATCAGGGGATTTATGATGGCATGAACCAGGCAGTGGGACATGCTACAGGAGCGTATTATATTTTTTTGAATTGTGGGGATTCTTTTTATAACAGGGATGTGCTGGATCACACGGCACAGTTGATCAAGGACAGGGATTCTCTGATCTATTATGGAGATACTTTTAATGAGTATGCCCAGAGTATTGTGACTATGAACAGCAAGATCACGCCCTTTACCTGTTATCGGCATATTCCGTGCCATCAGGCATGCTTCTATGCAGCAGAATTATTTCAGGAGAGACGGTACGATCTCCATTATAAGATACGGGCAGATTATGAACATTTTCTGTGGAGCTATTTTTGTAAAAATGCGAATCCCCGTCATCTGGGGCTTATCGTAGCGAACTATGAGGGCGGCGGATTCTCAGAAACGAAAGAAAATGAGGCATTGGACAGACAGGAGCATCGGGAGATTACGGAGAAATACATGACAGAGAGTCAATTGAGAAAATATCGGTTATTTATGATCGTGACGTTGATGCCGATTCGAAAATATTTGAGTAGGACAAAGTGGTTTTCCGGAATATACAATGGGATAAAACAGATGATATATGGTGAGTAATATGGGTTTTGTCAGGAGATGACGGGAAGTGGGGGTTCTATGAAAGTATTGTGGTTATGCAACATTATGCTGCCGACGATTGCGGAACATATTGGCGTGAAGGCCAGCAACCGGGAAGGCTGGCTCACAGGTTTGACAGAGCGTTTTCAAAAGGATGTGGGGAAGAATCAAATCACGTTGGGCGTGTGTTTTCCCACCAATGAACCGTCTGGGGAGATAAGGGGACAGGTAGACGGGATCTCCTATTATGGATTCTATGAAGATGTGGCGAAAGAGACAGAATATGAGAAGACCTTAGATGCCAGCATGGAGAAAATACTGGCGGATTTTCAACCGGATATGGTGCACATCTTTGGAACGGAGTTTCCCCATACGCTGGCTATGGTGAAGGCTTTTGATAAGCCGGATCGCACACTGATCGGTATGCAGGGCGTGTGTGCAGCCTGCGCGGAGCATTATATGGACGGGATTCCGTCTTATGTACAGCACGGCTACACGTTCAGGGACTTTCTGAAAAAGGATAACATTGCCGCCCAACAGGGAAAGTTCCAGATCAGGGCAGGGAGAGAGGCGGAAGCCTTAAAACGAGTGAACCATGTGACAGGACGCACCGAACTGGACAAGACTGTCACGGAAAAGATTCATCCAGGCATTCAGTATCATTTTATGAATGAGACCCTGCGCAGCACCTTCTATCAGGGGAAATGGGACGTAAACCAGTGCAGAAGGCATACAATCTTTGTGAGTCAGGGAGATTATCCCTTAAAAGGATTTCATTATTTTCTGCAGGCGTTGCCCTGCATTAGAACCGTATTCCCAGACACCCGCGTGTATGTGGCGGGCAACGAGATCACCCGGTATGACAATTTGAAATCCAGATTAAAACTGTCTTCTTATGGGAAATATCTCCGTCAGTTGATGTCGGAGAATGATCTGGAGAAATGTATCACATTTCTGGGCATGGTGGACAGTAACTGCATGTGTCAGGAAATGTTAAAGGCAAATGTGGTAGTATCCCCATCGACTATGGAGAATTCCCCGAATTCTGTGGGAGAAGCCATGCTGCTGGGGGCACCGGTGGTAGCCTCCAGGGTGGGCGGAACACCGAGTATTCTCACGGACGAGGAGGATGGGTTCCTCTATCCGGCAGGGGAAGTGAACCTTCTGGCGAACTGTGTCTGCAAGATCTTTTCGGATGATGCCTTAGCGAACCGCCTGTCTGAAAATGCCAGAGCGCACGCCGCAGTGACCCATGATCCGGAGAAAAACTACAAGACACTGCTGCAGATTTATAAGGATATGACGGCGGATTAAAAGGCATAGGAATCTCAGCAAAAACAAATGACAGGATATATGAGGATTACACCATGACGATCACAACATTGTCCAACTACATCAATCATCATCAGATTCCACTTTCCAATGCACTCTATCGGGAACTGGGAGTGGGGTATCATTTTATTCAGACAGAACCTATGGAAGAGGAACGCGTCAAAATGGGGTGGGGAGCAGGACTTGCTTCCTGCCCATATTTAGTGCCATATTATGAACAACCGGAGTATGCCAGAAAACTTATCATGGAAAGCGACATCGTGATCTTTGGTGGTGTGGATGATGAATCCTATATCGAAGAACGCCTTCAGGCGGGGAAGATCGTGATCCGCAGCAGTGAGCGGCTCTACAAGGAGGGACAGTGGAAAGCAATCTCCCCCAGAGGGCTCATGAAAAAATATCATGACCATACCAGATATCGCAAAAAGCCAGTGTATCTCCTATGCGATGGGGGGTATGTGGCATCAGATTTCCACATCGTCAGAGCATATCCTGATAAGATGTTTACATGGGGCTATTTCCCAAAGGTGGAAAACTACGATTTAGAGCAGCTTTTTGTGGATAAGAATCATGAAATTCCTGAGATTCTGTGGACAGGACGCTTCGTGGATTTCAAACGACCCTGGGAGATCCCACAGTTGGCAGCCAGACTGAAAGCGGATGGCATCCGGGCACACATCACCTTTATCGGCGGAGGCCCCGATGCGGAGAAAGTCTTATCTGAGATTACAGAGCAGCACCTGGAGGATATGATTACCCATCTGGATTTCCAGCCGCCACAAGTGATTCGTGACTATATGAAACGATCCAATATCTATCTGTTCAACAGTGATTACGGCGAGGGCTGGGGTGCCGTGGCAAATGAAGCCATGAACAGTGCCTGTGCCCTGGTGGCTAACCAGGCGGCGGGTGCGACCCCTACGATTTGCATGGATGAGGAGAATGCCCTCATCTATCAGAATGGCGACTTTGAAGAATTTTATCAATGTGTGGTAAGATTGATTCGGGACAAAGAATTACGGCAACATCTGGGCAGAAACGCTTATCAGGCCATGCAGACCACCTGGAACGCAGACCACGCAGCAGCCTGCCTGCTGAAACAGTGCCAGCGAATGATCCAGGGACACCCCATTACCTTTGAGGATTACGGACCTATGAGCAAAGCAAAAATCATCCCGCCAGGAAAGATGTACCGATATTTGAAGAAACAGGCCTGCAGTGGGCAAACGTAGATGTTCTTAACAGTAAATAAGAATGATAAATTTGATTGAAAGCATAGAAGGAATTGTTTGATATGAATGAAAAGTATAATGGAATATCTCCGCTGATCTCAGTTATCGTACCTGTCTACAATATTATGGATTGCCTGGAACGCTGTGTGAAGTCTATCTGCAATCAGACCTATGAGAATCTGGAGATTATTCTGGTAGATGATGGCTCCACAGATGGAACAGATAAACTTTGCGATGAATTGGCGAAGACAGATGTCCGTATCCGGGTCTTCCATAAGGAAAACGGGGGCTCCTCCTCTGCCAGAAACATGGGAATCGATGCAAGCCGCGGAACCTATCTGGGATTTGTGGACAGTGATGACTATATAGAGCCACGGATGTATGAGACGCTCTATGCCCAGATACAGAGAACAGGCATGCAGATTGCCCAGATCGCACGCCATGAGATCGCAGAGGATGGGACAGAACTGCCACCGGTATGCTTTGCAGCGGATACAGACTATGCTTACCCGTCAGTGGAATTTCTCACGGAGTTACTCATGCATCGCGGAGACTGTTCCTTCTGCACCAAACTCGTAGAGAAGTCTCTTTTTCGGAGACAGAAGTTCCCGTTAGGTGTCCTGAATGAAGACTTTAACCTTCTGGTACATATGCTCGGCGTTACCCGGGGAGTTGCCAGCAGCCCGTTACAGATGTATGATGTATACTATAGAACAGGCAGCAATACCAGGAAAAAATCCAGGGAAGACTTCTCCAGAGTCTATGCCGATTGCGTGGATAATGCGGACATGGTCTATGATCTCGTAAGCCGGACTTACCCCGATCTCATCCCCGTAGCCCTCCGCTTCAACATCTTCCAACGCCTGGAATATCTCCTCCATATCCCCATATCCCAGATGACCAGAGAGAATCAGCAGTACCGGGATATTGTGAGCTATATGAGGAAGCACCTTATATCAGGATTGACAAATAAAATTTTAACTGGAAAAAATAAAGCATATCTATTATTATTTTCAATAGCACCCAGGTCACTTCGTGTGATTCATAAGAAATTCAAATAGTTCTTACAGAAGTAAACCTTTACTTTAACATAAATGAATGCTATGGCTTACGGATGCAAATAAACGAAGGGAGCAGAATATGAAAGACAGAATATATGTGTGCCATACCTACTATCATGTGTATGTGGCATTTTTGAAAGAATTTGCACTGGGCAGGGAGCACCGCGGTGAAGCAACCATGGTATTAAGCCGCCTTTCCAATGATTTCGGGCAACTGAAACAACGTATGGACAAACTCTGCTTTTGGGAAGAAGTCAGGGAACTGAATGAGAAACGAGATGATTATTTTCCAGATCTGGCACCCCTGAAAGAGGATAGGGGCAACATCGTGAAAAATATGATCGCACGCATGAAGTTCACCAAGCTTTATGCCCAGTTCGAGGAAACCTACATTGATATTGATTTTACCCAGTACAAGGACATCTATGTATTTTGTGATTCTGACCCTATCGGTTATTACCTGAACTATAAAAAGATTCCCTATCATGCCATGGAGGACGGCATCAACTGTCTGAAAATCTTTGACGCGGCGCGGTTCGACAACAGAGGTCATTTCAAACTGAAAGTATTTATGGCATCCCTGAATCTTATTTTTATCCAGAACGGGTATTCCAAGTACTGTATCGATATGGAGATCAACGACAGGGAATGCCTGAAATATGACTGTCCGAAATATGTGGTGGTACCGAGAAAACCGCTGGAACAGGCACTGGATGCAAAAGCCAAAGAGATTATCGTGCGCTCCTTTGTGGAGGATGCGGATGTCCTGCTGGCACAGGTGGCAAGGGCAGCACGGGATACACAGATGCAGAATGTACTGATCCTCACGGAGCCACTGTGCGATTTGGCAGTGCGAAAACAGATATTTGATGATATTATAGAGGAATATTGTAGGGGATGCAGGATCTTTATCAAGCCACATCCCAGAGATGTGCTGGACTATGAGAGAATGTATCCGGATCAGATCGTTATCAAGGGGAAATTTCCCCTGGAGGTCATGAATCTCATAGAGGGAATCCATTTTCACAGAGCAATTTCAGTATTTACCCAATCCATTTATTCCATGGAATTTGTGGATGAGATCGTTTTCCTGGGGGAAGATTTCATGGATAAATACGAAGATCCCTCCATTCACAGATACAATGATCAGATTTGATGATACCAGGGTCAAAAAGACATAAGATAGCAGCCCGTCAGGGTAGATTTCATATGTTTTTAGGATTGAGAGAACGAAGTGCGTATCAATCCGCAGGTATCGGAACTAACGCAATACCTTAATATAGGAGAACAAAATGTTTAAAATTCTGAAAAAAATCAACATCTTACTGGATGGGAAACAAAAAGCCAATATGGTGGTATTACTCATCAACATGCTTATTGGTGCGGTACTGGAGACAGCCAGTATTTCACTGATCATACCGGTCATCACCATCGTCATCAAACCAAATGCGTCACAGTCCAATGAATATCTTCGCATGGTATATGAGAGCCTTCAAATGACCAGCGAGATACAGTTGACCATATTCGTTATGCTGAGTCTGATTCTGGCTTTTATCCTGAAGAATGCCTTTTTATTTTTCCAGCAGAAGATGCTGTATCACTTTATCTATACCAATCAGTTCCGTACCTCGGAGCGCATGATGCGCAATTACCTTAGAAAAGGATATGAATATTACTTAAATAGTGACACGGCTGTCATACAGAGAAATATTACCAGCGATGTGAATAATATGTATGCCCTGATCCTGGCAGTATTACAATTGCTCTCGGAAGTGATCATCTTTTTATCCCTCACAGGGATCCTGCTGGTGGTAGACCCGCAGATGACCATAGTCATCGCCGTGTTGCTGGTAGTGACGCTCTATGTCATCAAGGCAGTCATTAAACCGATCATGAAGAAAGCCGGACAGGATAATCAGGACTATTACAGCGGATTATTCAAATGGATCTCCCAGACAGTTACCGGTATCAAGGAAGTAAAGGTAGGGGGAAAAGAGCAGTATTTTATCGATGAATATGTAAAATGTGGTCACGGTTATGTGGAGGCGGTTCAGAAATTCAGCATCTACAACAATACACCGCGTCTGTTGATAGAGACTGTCTGCATCATCGGCATGGTGGGTTATATGCTGTATCTCATCCTCACTGGTCATGAGATGGTGGACATGTTACCAGTCATCTCTGCTTTTGCACTGGCAGCAGTGCGTTTGATGCCCTGTGCCAACCGTATCAATAATCAACTCACTACCATGGCGTATTTTGAGCCGGCATTTTTCGGTGTCAGCGACAATCTCCAGGACGAGATCAGCGATGACAATGTGGATATGAGCTTTGCGAAGGATACGGATCAGAAGCTGGAGGTCAGAGATAAGATCGAGATCAAGGGAATTACCTATGCATATCCCAACACGGATGTGCTGATTTTTGATAAAGCCGATATGGAGATACCGGTAGGTGCTTCTGTGGGGGTGGTAGGCAGTTCCGGAGCTGGTAAATCTACAATTGTGGATATTTTACTGGGATTACTGGAGACCCGGGAGGGAACCATCTATGCGGATGGCGTGGATGTGAAGACGGAATATCGCTCTTGGCTGAAAAATATCGGATATATCCCCCAGGTAATCTTTATGCTGGATGAGACCATTCGCAAAAATGTAGCATTTGGCGTACCGGAGGAAAAGATCAGTGAGGAACGCGTGTGGGAAGTGTTGAAGGAAGCGCAGTTGGACGAGTATGTCAGAGGATTGCCGGAGGGATTAGATACCAGCATCGGTGAACGTGGTATTCGTCTGTCAGGCGGACAGAGACAAAGGATCGGTATCGCCAGGGCACTGTACAACGACCCTGAGATTCTTATACTGGATGAGGCGACCTCCGCGCTGGATAATGATACAGAAGCTGCGATTATGGATTCCATCAATCATTTCATGGGCAGGAAGACACTGGTAATCATCGCACACAGACTCCAGACCATCGAGAAATGCGACATAATCTATCGCGTAGAAAATGGCAAAGCGATTGTGGCAAATTCTAAATAGAATTTGCCATGTAGCGTCAGCCCATTTGCTGAAAGCAAATTTAAGATGGGCTGATGTTCACGTATTGTGACAAGTTCTAAATAGAACTTGTCATGCAGCGTCAGCCCATTTGCTGAAAGCAAATTTAAGATGGGCTGATGTTCACGTATTGTGACAAGTTCTAAATAGAACTTGTCATGTAGCGTCAGCCCATTTGCTGAAAGCAAATTTGAGATGGGCTGATGTTCAAGTATTGTGGCAAATTCTAAATAGAATTTGTCATGCAGCGTCAGCCCATTTGCTGAAAGCAAATTTAAGATGGGCTGATGTTCACGTATTGTGACAAATTCTAAATAGAATTTGTCATGTAGCAGGGGAACGGTAGAATTTTATGAAATTAAGCATTGTGGTACCTGTATACAATATGGCAGGGGAGGGAAAACTGAATTATTGCCTGGATTCGCTGCTGAATCAGACCATTGATGCAGCTTCTTACGAGATTATCCCAGTGGATGACAAGTCTACGGATCACTCGCTGGAAGTATTGCGTGGGTATGAAAAAAAATATCCGGGACGGATAAGAGTCATTGCCTCCCCGGAGAATCGTCGTCAGGGCGGTGCCAAGAATCTTGGCATCCGGGCAGCAAAAGGTGAATGGCTTGGCATCATTGACAGCGATGACTGGATCGCCCCAGATATGTACGAGAAGTTATTGCGACGGGCATGGGAGACTGGTGCAGATGTGGTGGGCTGCGATTATACGCTGGTGCATGCACATACTATGGAAATAGGGAAGACGGTACAGAATAATACGGATGATCAGACGGGGATTCTGGATGAGGCGAAACACAAAAAACTTTTTATGCGTTCCGGCAGTATGGTTATTAAGATCGTGAAGAGACAGATGGTGGTGGATCATGAATTATGGTTTCCTGAGCACATCTTTTATGAAGATAACTGCTCCAGCCCATTGTGGATGCTCTATGCCAGACAGTTTGAAAAGGTAAATGAACCGTTATATTATTACTATCAGCATGATACTTCCACCGTGCATCATGTCAGCGAAGAACGATGTATGGATCGCATGAGAGCATTGGAATTATTGCTGGAGGAATGCAGGAAGAGAAATCTATACGATAACTATCGGGAAGAACTGGAAGGAAAATTCGGGGAACTTTACCTGAAAAATACCTTATTTTCCTACATGCAGGGAGATCAGCCCAAACATATTAAATTTCTGAAAATGCTGCAAAAAGGAATGAAGGATGCATTCCCTGAATTTGAAAAAAATAGGTATTATGGAGATCTGGCAGATACAGAAGAGAAAAAATTAATAAATTACTTTAGCAGATCAGTATATTTTTTCTTTTTTTATTATAAAGTTTTATATTTTTATCGGAGGCTGCGCACTCTATTATCATAGGCCAATAGTTACAGGAATCATACAAACACCACATATACCGATGCATATGGCGATATTGTTTTTGAAATTAAGGTGTGATATAATTTGACCAGCTTACAAAGTAAGCTGTGTCACGAAGGCACATAGTGCCGAAGGTCAATTTGACCAGCTTACAAAGTAATTTAAATATTTAAAACAGGATTTTCATTGGATAGAAAACCATAGATAGGAGCAAACATGTTAAATAACAAAACAATATTAATCACAGGTGGAACAGGATCATTTGGAAAGTGTTTTACAAAGTATGTATTGACACATTATGAACCAAAGAAGATTATCATTTATTCCAGAGATGAATTCAAGCAGTTCATCATGCAGAATGACTTTAAGGAGTATGGGGACAAGCTTCGTTTCTTCATCGGTGATGTGCGGGACAAGGAAAGACTTCAGCGTGCTTTTGAAGGAGTGGATTATGTGATCCATGCAGCAGCTATGAAACAGGTTCCGGCTTGTGAATATAACCCCAATGAAGCTATTAAGACCAATATCCATGGAGCACAGAACATTATTGATGCTGCACTGGATTCCGGTGTAAAAAAAGTGGTGGCATTATCTACGGACAAGGCAGTGAATCCGGTAAACTTATATGGTGGTACCAAGCTGGTATCCGATAAATTATTTATCGCTGCCAACGCCTACGCAGGACATAAGGATATCAGTTTTTCTATCGTGCGTTACGGAAATGTGGCCGGCAGCCGTGGATCAGTAATTCCATTTTTCCAGAATATCATCAACAAAGGCGGCAAAGAGCTGCCTATTACAGATTACAGAATGACTCGATTCTGGATCAGTTTACAGCAGGGCGTGGAACTGGTAATCAAAGCACTGGAGGAAGCAAAAGGTGGAGAGACCTTCATTTCCAAGATCCCTTCCTTTAAGATCACAGATCTTGCCCAGGCTATGATGCCGGGATGTGAGATGCCGGAAGTGGGCATTCGCGAAGGAGAGAAACTCCATGAGATCATGGTCACTGTGGAAGATTCCTTCACTACCTATGAATATGATAAGCATTTTATTGTGTATCCACAGATGGTATGGAGCAAAGATAAGACACCAACGCCTACTGGTAAAAAAGTACCGGAAGGATTTTCTTATAGTTCAGGAAATAATACAGAATGGCTCACTGTGGAGCAGATCAAAGAATTACTAAAAGACGTTGATCTGGAGAAATAGCATAAAGAACAATAAAGATAAAGTAAGTGATACGAACTCGAAAGCTCCGTGCTATCGGGTTCGTCTCGTATGTGTCAGATTTTCTATGGAGGAGAAATATGGAGCAATTAGCAATCAATGGTGGAACACCTGTTCGCGATACAAAATTGTATTATGGACATCAATATATAGATGAGGCTGACGTGAAGGCTGTTTCAGAGGTGCTGGTGAGTGACTTTCTTACCTGTGGACCCAAGATAACAGAATTGGAAGAAAAGTTATGTAAACTTACGGGAGCGAAATATGCAGTGGCATGCAGCAACGGAACGTCGGCATTGCACATCGCCTGTCAGGCGGCAGGACTTACCACCGGGGATGAACTGATCACCACACCCATTACCTTTGCGGCATCCGCCAATTGTGCACTGTATTGTGGTGCCACACCGGTATTTGCAGACATCAATTCCGAGACATATAATATTGATCCGGCATCTGTTGCAGAGAAGATCACAGAGAAGACAAAAGCAATCGTGGCAGTAGACTTTACAGGACAGGCGGTGGAGTTAAATCCACTGTTAAAGATTGCCCATGAGCATCATGCAGTATTGATCGAGGATGGTGCCCATTCTATCGGAACTGCTTATGATGGGAAAATGGTGGGATCAGTGGCAGATATGACTACCTTCAGTTTTCACCCGGTCAAGACAGTGACAGGCGGAGAAGGTGGAGCAGTCCTCACCAACAGCAAAGAGTTATATGACAGGCTGGTGCTGTTCCGTTCCCATGGAATCACCCGGGACGAACAGTTCATGGAGCATGACTCTCATGGACCATGGTATTATGAGCAGGTGGCTCTGGGCATGAACTATCGAATGACGGATATTCAGGCAGCATTGATCTGCAGCCAGTTGGATAAGCTGGAAATTTTCCAGAAGAGAAGGAAAGAGATCGTGGCCAGATACAATGAGGCGTTTTCAGAGATTCCGGAGATTACTGTTCAAAAGGAAATCCCGGAATCCGATACCACCAGACATCTCTATATCTTACGGATCAAACCGAAATTACTTACCATAGACAGAAAACAGTTCTTCGAGGCAATGGGCGCAGAGAATATCTGCTGTAATGTACATTACATTCCGGTTTACTGGCATCCATATTATGAACATCTGGGATATCAGAAGGGAATCTGCCCTAAAGCGGAGAAGCTTTATACAGAGATGATGAGCCTTCCCCTTTATTATGCACTATCGGACCAGGACGTAGAAGACGTCATCCATGCGGTGACCAAGATCGTAGAGAACAGCAGAAAGTAGGATCGTATGAGCAACGTAGCGATTATCACTGCCCGGGGAGGCAGTAAACGAATACCCAGGAAAAATATAAAATTATTTTTGGGAAAACCCATGCTGCAATATTCCATTGAGGCTGCCTTACAGACGGGTATCTTTGACGAGGTCATGGTATCCACGGAGGATGAGGAGATTGCACAGATAGCCAGAAAAGCAGGGGCAGTCGTTCCATTCTATCGGACAGAGAAGACAGCCAATGATTATGCCACCACGGCGGATGTGGTACAGGAAGTATTGGAGACCTATGAACAGCAGGGAAAGCACTTTGACTATGCCTGCTGCATCTATCCCACAGCACCATTTATTACATCCGACAGATTGACGGAAGGTATGGAACTGCTGGAGAAAAATTGTGCAGATACAGCTATGCCGGTGGTACAGTTTTCCTTTCCACCTCAGAGATGTGTGGTAAAGTCAGGGGCCTATATTACACCGAAATGGCCGGAATGTATGCCTATGCGCTCCCAGGATCTGGAACCTTATTATCATGATGCGGGTCAGTTCTACTGGCTTGCCGTCAGGGCATTTATGGAACAGAAAAAGATCGTTATGGAAAAGACAGTTCCCATTATCCTGTCGGAGATGGAAGTGCAGGATATAGACACAGAGGAGGACTGGGCCATGGCGGAGTTGAAGATGAAGATGCTGAGGCATCTGTAGGGGCGTGGCTTTTGGAAACCTTCGACTGGATGACTCCGGTGAAAAAGTAAAAATAGAGTAACTATTCAGAACCCCATGCGCAAAATCGCTTCTTCGAAGCTTTCCTTTTGCTTATGTGGTTATTTCGCCAAATAAATTCACAAAAATCAGCTCACTCATGCGAGCATGATTCGCATATTTTTATGAATTTGCCTGGCTCTGAATAGAAAATAGAAATAAATGAAAAGGGCGGTGTGATCCATATGTTTTACATACGTGCGGATGGAAATACCAAGATTGGTGCAGGTCATATTATGCGCTGCATATCTATTGCGGAAGCTTTGAAAAACAGGGGAAAAGTAACTATCTTTATTACGGCGGATGAAGAATCTGCAAAGCTGATCTCCAGCAAGGGATTCGGGGTATTGAACTTGAAGACCAAATATTATGATATGGATGGAGAACTGGAGATGCTGCTCCCTGTGCTGAAAGATAATGACATAGAGACACTGCTCATTGACAGCTATTCTGTGACTACGAACTATATGCAGCAGGTGGGAAAAAGAGTAAAGACGATCTACATGGATGATCTGGGAGAGACGATCTATCCCGTTGATATGCTCATAAATTATAATATCTACGCACCGGAGATCGGATATGAGGAAAAGTACAAATTCAGACTCATGAAAGTGCCACAATTACTCATTGGCTGTGAATATGCACCACTTCGGGTAGAATTTCAGACCATAGATACCAAAGTCAGGAGAATGGCAAAGGATGTACTTATTACCACAGGTGGCAGTGACCCACAGAATATCGCGGGTAAGCTCCTGGAGGTGTTGCGGGATGCAGGTATGAAATACAGGGGAATCCAGTTCCATGTGGTCAGTGGCGCCTTTAATAAGAATATAGAGAAGCTGCGGGAACTGGAACGGGAAAACACTAATTTTCATGTGTATCAGAATGTCAGACACATGGCGGAGTTGATGAAAAAGTGTGATGTGGCCATTGCGGCATGCGGGAGCACAATGTATGAATTATCTTCCATGGGAATCCCCACGGTCTGCTATTTTTTCGCGGATAATCAGAAAATGGTGGCAGAATCTTTCGGCAAAAGTGTAGCACTGAACGCCGGGGATATCAGCAGTGACGAGAGCGGGACGATAGAGCGGATTCTGGGGTATCTGGACTCCTATCTGGACTCTTACGATATGAGAAATACAGCCTGTGAGAAGATGGTACAGCTCCTGGATGGTGATGGTGCTTCCAGGATCGCAGATCGATTGATTCAACTGGAACGAAGCAGAGATGACAAAATGGAATTGAGGATTGACTAATGAAATTTATCTGGAATATGTATAAAAAATATGAAGACGTGATATTGTATCTGTTTTTTGGAGGATGTACCTTCCTGATCTGCATGGTATCGTACTATATTTGTGCGGAGCCGCTTGGCATGAATTATATGGTTGCCAATGTGATTTCATGGGTGGTTGCAGTACTGTTTGCCTATATCACCAATCGTATCTTTGTATTTAAAAGCAAGGTGCGGGACTTTACAGGTGTGATAAAGGAACTTTGGATGTTCATCGCCTGTAGATTGTCTACAGGGGTCATGGAGATCGTGATCATGTTCGTGGGAGTGTCTCTGCTGAAATTTAATGACCTTATTGTAAAAGCGGTAGCGCAGGTGTTAGTCATCCTGTCTAATTATGTACTGAGCAAATTACTCATATTTAAAAAGAAATAGATAGAGTGCTAAAGCCCATGAGACAGATAAGATGGAAGAGAGGAGCAAGGTATGGCAGATTCCGGAGATAAGAGTGCACAGTGCCAAAATGACATGGCTGGAACCATAAAAAAGCGTCAGGCGAACTTTGAACTGTTACGTTTAATTTCCATGCTCATGGTGGTGGCATTGCATTATCTGTCCAAAGGATATGTACTGCCTGCATTTAAAGCAGAAATGCCTGGAATCAATCAATATCCTGCCTATTTGCTGGAGTCTTTTTGTATTGTCGCAGTGAATGTATTTATCATGCTCAGCGGATATTTTCTTGTTAACGCACAGTTCAGGAGCAGAAGAGTGCTCCAATTGACAGGGCAGGTGTTATTCTACGCATTGTTAATTCCGGTAGTGCTATTCATGGCTGGGGGGATCAATCCGGGAGATATGAATCTGTATACCCTTGGAAACGATATCTTTCCCATTCAGACGGAGCATTACTGGTTCGCTACGTACTATATTTTCTTATATCTGTGTACCCCGTTACTGAATCGCGGCATCAAGGCGATGAATCAGAGACAGCATCAGATCATGCTGGGATTTTTGCTATTGGCGTTCTCCATGCCAAAGTCCATCCTTCCCATCCCGTTGGCAACAGACCGGAAAGGCTATGATCTGGTATGGTTCCTGTGCGTGTATGTGATCGGTGCCTATATCAGACGGTACGGACTGGATACCATAAAGTGGCTGAATAATCGAAAAAAATGTGCCATGGTCTACATAGGCGGTGCACTTGCTGTCTTTGCCCTTGGCATAGGAATGGGTCTGTTTACACTCTCTACAGGGAAATTACAGGATCAGATGAATGAGGTACTTCAGTATAATCATATCCTGTGTGTAGCAGCTTCTGTGGGATTTTTTGGAGTCTTTTATTACACTGTGATCAGGGATGGAATCTTTAGCAGGTTCGTTTGCAGAATATCGCCCTATGCATTTGGCGTTTATCTGCTTCATGAGCAGATGGATGTACGATATCTGTGGCCGGAGTGGTTTCATGTAAGGGAGATTAGTGCCACGATCTGGTTCCTCCCTCATTTTATAGTGACCATTATAGGTATTTTTATTGGGGGAATAATGATTGACTGGTTCAGAACAGTAATATTTCATAAAGTTGGAAAACAGCTCAGGCACACAAAAGGTGCGCAGTATCTGGAGCACATAGATGAAATCCTGAAAATCTAGAATAGGTATCGTGAATATGGAAAATAATGTGACTATTACAAAGAAAAATATGAAATATATGGACTATCTGATATTTCCAGTGGCACTATTCATATTGCCGCTCTTACAGTGCAATATTGGAGTAGATGTGACTGATACGGGCTATAGCCTGGGAAGCTTTATTTATGGTGGAGAACAGATGGGAGAGACATGGGTGAAGTTCGCTACCTATCTTGCCACGGTGACAGGTTCCTTTTTCGCACGGCTTCCTTTTGGCAATACCATGCTGGGCATGAATCTGTATACAGGGATGTTCGTAAGTCTTACGGCGGTATTGGCGTACTTATTTTTGACCATAGTATGCAAGATTCCATCCTGGATTTCTTTTCTGGGAGAGTTTCTGGCAATTAGTCTCTGTTGGTGTCCCACCGTGATCTTATACAATTATCTGACCTATTTCTTCTTCACAGTGATGATTATATGTCTATACATTGGCATTGAAAAGAAGAACAGAGTGTGGCTTTTTGCGGCGGGTGTTCTATTGGGATTAGATGTCATGTCCAGATTTCCCAACATTACCCATGGGGCATTGATCCTGTCCCTCTGGTATGCGGGATGGCTTTATAAAGATAAAATTGGAAGAATCTTGCAGGACACCATGATATGTATAGGTGGATTTGTAACCGGATTTGGCGGCATTCTCCTCTATATCATGGCAAAATATGGAGCAGTTTCCTATTTTGAGATGATCCGCAGCCTTTTCGGAGGCAGCGGCGGAGGGGTAGAAGGACATTCGCTGGGGGATATGGTCTGGTCTATCATAGATGCTTACCTGGTAGGATGCAAATGGTTCATGTTCTCATTGCTGATCGTGTTAGGTGGATTTGTATTATTTGCGGTATGGAAAGACAGACTGGTAAGGACGAAAAAAATTGTTTACGTGGGAATGATTCTGGTACTCTTCAGATTTTACTATGGACGAGGGATGTTCAATTTTAGATATTATGCATATGAATCGATGTTTCAGTGGACTGTGATCTTCCTGATCCTGTCCATACTCGTCTGTCTGATTCAGTTGATTCGAAAAGAATCTTCGAAAAGAGATAAGATCCTGGCGTCCATGATATTACTTGTCATTATGATGACACCCTTGGGAAGCGATAATTATTTGTATCCAAATATAAATAATCTTTTCCTGGCAGCACCAGTGGTGGTATACTTACTATTACAGTATATTGTCTCAGACAGCAGAATCTCAAAAGCAAGCGCGTTTCCAGTGAAAGCAATGCTGGTATCCGTACTGTTAGCGGTATTCGTACAAAGTTCGGCATTTGGATTTACCTTTGTATTTCGGGATGGCATGTCAGGGGAAAAGCGAGACACCAGAATAACAAGAAACGAAGTATTGAGAGGGATGTATACCAATCGGGAAAATGCGGAAGCATTGGAAACACTCACTGCATACTGCCGGGAAAATAAAATTACTAAGGAAAATGGAAAAAAAGCATTATTATACGGTGATGTACCGGCACTTTCCTGTTTCTTAGAATTGCCGTCGGCGCTTTCTACCACCTGGGCGGATCTGGCAAGTTATACCCTGCCTACCATGGAAAAGGATATTGCGGTGCTGGAGTCAGAGCAGATGAGAGACAGGAATACGGTTATCATCACCAGCATTGGATTCGCAGCATGGCTGGAGGAAGACTTGCAGGCTATGAATATGTATGGTGTAGATCCCGCGAAGTATGATAAAGATGAGAAGGCACTGCTCATCAGGGAGTATGTAAAAAATATGCAATACCAGGAAGCTTATTTTAATGGTAAATTTGTAGTGTTCCAATAAATGGATGACAATAATCGATGGAGGAAAGAACATGATAAACTTTAATGTACCGCCATACACTGGCAAGGAAATGGAATATATTAAAAAAGCTGTTGAAAATCAGAAAATATGTGGAGATGGTGAATTTACCAGGAAATGTAACGCATGGCTTGAAGAAAAAACAGGGACCATCAAATGCTTATTGACCACATCCTGTACACATGCCACAGAGCTTGCGGCATTACTGACAGATATAAAAGAGGGCGATGAGGTCATTATGCCTGCTTACACATTCGTGTCCACAGCGGATGCCTTTGTACTGCGGGGAGCCAAGGTGGTATTCGTAGATATCAGACCGGATACCATGAATATTGACGAGAATCTTATAGAGAATGCAATCACAGACAGGACGAAGGCAATCGTACCTGTTCACTATGCGGGTATCTCCTGCGAGATGGACAAGATTATGGAGATCGCCAATAAGCATCATCTGTTTGTGATAGAAGATGCGGCACAGGGAATTATGTCTACGTATAAAGGAAAAGCCCTGGGTACCATTGGAGACTTTGGATGCTTTAGTTTTCATGAAACGAAAAATTACAGTATGGGTGAGGGCGGCGCATTATTGATTAAAAATGAATGTGATGTGGAAGAAGCAGAAATCATCCGTGAAAAAGGAACGAACAGAAGCAAATTCTTCCGTGGACAGATCGATAAATACACCTGGGTAAATTACGGTTCTTCTTATTTGCCAAGTGATATGAATGCGGCTTATCTCTATGCACAACTGGAAATGGCGGATGAAATCAATGAAGCGAGACTTTCTATCTGGAATCAGTATAGAGAAGGACTGCAGGAATTGTCAGATGCCGGAAAGATAGCGTTACCTTTCGTGCCGGAAGGATGTGTTCATAATGCACATATGTTTTATATCAAAGCGAAAGATTTGGAGGAAAGAACCAGATTGATCGCTTTCCTGAAGAAGAATGGTATATTGGCAGTTTTCCACTATATACCACTTCATACAGCACCAGCAGGACAGAAATTCGGGCGTTTCCATGGGGAAGATAACTATACCACAAGAGAGAGTGAAAGACTTTGCAGATTACCAATGTACTATGGTCTGCAGAAAGATCAGGTCGATTATATTATTGGAAAGGTAAGAGAATTCTATGCGTAATATTTGTCTGAGTGATAAGAAAAAAAATTTAATATGCGCGATCGTTTCATTGGCGGTAATAATTTTTTTTATCTCATACAAATTCGATTTTTACTATGATATTAATGATGATACATTGATGAAAGATATTTTATCAGGTGCATTCACGGGTACACCAGAGGGGCATAACATTCAGATGCTATACCCACTTTCCTGGTGTATTAGTGTATTTTACAAATTTAATCATACATTACCATGGTATGGATACTTTTTGACAGGCTGTCATTTTCTTTGCTTTTTTCTCATTATTAACAGACTGGAAAGCTTCTTTGTGAGCAATTTTTCCAAGGCTGTTGTAGCAGTCATGTGTGTATGGGGCATATTGGCATTACATTTATCAGATTTGGTGTTTGTTCAATATACAATTACATCCGCGATCATGGGTGCAACAGCCATTTTTTTACTGTTTACAACAGATGCAAAACTGCCTGGGAGACAATTCATTTCCCATAATATTATTAGCATTGTGCTGGTCATTATTGCATTTCAGCTACGGACAGAGATGCTTCTTCTGATCTTCCCAATGATAGGTTTGGCAGGTCTGTTCAAATGGTCTTTGGAAGCAAAGATTTTCGATATTCGAAATGTGAAAAAATATATGTTATTAATAAGTGTCATTATCATTGGAATGGTTTTAAGTGAAATTGTAAACATGGCAGCTTATGGAGATGCTTCTTGGAAAGAATTTTATCAACTTTTTGATAACCGGACAGAATTATATGATTTTCAGAAGATTCCATCTTATGAAGAGCATCAAAGCTTTTATGAGAGTATTGGTATGCGGCAGAGCGAGCAGGCATTACTTGAAAACTATGATTATGGAATAGATGAGAGCATTGATGCCGACGCCATGGGAAAGGTTGCTGATTATGCAGGAGAGATAAGCCATAGTGATCAGAACATTATGGGAAAACTGCAGGAAAGTATAATAAAATACATACGGCTTCTATTGCTGAGGGATCATACAGATGTGCAGTGGAACATTGTGATCTGTATGGAATATATAGCAGCGATCATACTGATAGGTATGATTAGAAAGTATTATGAGATTTGGAAATTGATTGTTTTAGGTCTGGTCCGCTCCGGACTATGGCTGTTTATCGTATATCGAAATAGAATCCCTGTCAGGATAAGTCATTCGCTATATTTGACAGAGATGCTGTTACTGTTGGCGTTAATCCTTGTAATGTGGAGCAGTAACAGGAATTCCCTGAGAGCTGATATTGAGAAAAAGTGCAGCAAAATAATTGTCATAGCTGTGCTGACAGGGGGACTATTCATATTTATGGGTAATTATTCCAGGACTGCTTATGAAATGATGAGAAGAGAGAATCTGAATACACCTTACTGGGAATTGCAGAACTATTGCAGTACACATAAGGACAGCTTTTATTTCCTAGATATTTATTCCGTTTCTGCTTATTCGGAGAAGATGTTTGTAAATGTGGATAACAGCCTCAGAAATTATGACTATTTAGGCGGATGGGCCTGCAAAAGTCCGGCGGATAAAGAAAAGTTGGAGGCATATGGTATTACAGATATTGAGGATGCGATCCTTAACAATAAAAAGGTATATGTTGTTTCTAAGGTGGAGAGATCCATGGAGTGGATTGAGAATTATTTTAATGAAAAAGGAATCGAGATCAATGTTATGCTGGAGGACAGTATAGAGGATAATGGAGAAGCATTATTTGGCATTTACCAGATTCGTAATTTGGATGTAAAATGATAGGGAAAATGGAGAATTAATATGTTAGAGGGAGAACAAATCTATCTTAGAAAAATGGTGAATTCCGATACGGACAATATCGTAAAATGGAGAAATACAGATTCTGTGCGCAGCAGATTTATCTATCAGGGAACATTTACCAGAGAATCCCACCAGGAATGGATCAGGACTATGGTGGATACAGGTAAGGTGGTTCAGATGATTATCTGTGAGAAAGAGACAGACAGACCTGTAGGATCTGCCTATATCCGCGATATCGACCGAGAGCATGAAAAGGGTGAATATGGTCTGTTCATAGGGGAGAGTGTATCCAGAGGAAAAGGAATCGGGAGAGAGGTAACAGCACTTATGTTACAATATGCTTTTGAGACGTTACATTTGCACCGAATCTATTCCAGAGTGCTGGAGGATAATATTATTTCTTTAAAGAGTGCCTATAGAGGAGGCTTGGAAAAAGAAGGATTTTGTAAGGATGATGTATTTGTCAATGGGGAATATAAGAGCGTCGTCCTGCTTGGAAAATTGAATCCCGGTATAAGACAGTAAAGCGTGAACAAAGAGAAAGGCATGGTCATAATATTGAACAGAGATAGAATAGATGGTGACAATATATATTTACAACTGATGACAGAAGAGGATACGGATGATATTATTCGTTGGAGAAATAATCCCAATATCAGGGAGAAGTTTATTTTCAGGGAACTGTTTACAAGAGAGACCCATCAGAGATGGATAAATAACCAGATTACGAAACATAACGCTGTTCAATTTATAATATTTGAGAAGGATGGGAACAGAAAGATAGGTTCCGTTTATCTGAGAGATATTGATCAGACGCATCATAAGGCAGAGTATGGAATATTTATTGGAGAAAATGATGCTCAGGGAAAAGGATTCGGTACGGAAACTGCGGGATTAATGATTGATTATGCGTTCCATGAATTGAATCTACACCGCATTTTCCTGCGTGTATATGCGAATAATGTACAGGCTATCAGAAGTTATGAAAAAGCAGGATTTGTGGAGGAAGCATGTTTGAGAAATGATGTGAGAATAGACGGCTCTTATCGTGACATGTTATTGATGGCAATCGTTAATGAGGAAGGGAAATAGACAGATGAAATTAGTAAGCTTTGTAATTCCATGTTACCGTTCGGAACTGACTATAGAAAAAGTAGTAGATGAAGTGCGGAATACCATGAAAACGATGCAGGAATATGAGTATGAAGTAATCCTTGTGAATGATGCTTCACCGGATGATACATTTCAGGTAATTCGAAAAATATGTGAGACTGATAACAATATAAAAGGAATCAACCTCGCCAGAAATTTTGGTCAGCATGCAGCACTTATGGCTGGGTTCCACTGGTGCAGGGGAGATATCGTAGTATGTCTGGATGATGATGGACAGACCCCAGCAGATGAAGTGGGAAAATTATTGGAGAAAATTGAAGCCGGTGCAGATGCTGTTTATGCAAAGTATTTACATAAGCAACATTCCCTGTTTAGAAACATGGGCAGTAAGACGAACGAACTGATGACGCGCTATATGTTGGGAAAGCCGAAAGAGTTGTATATATCCAGCTATTTTGCGGTGCGGAGGTTCGTGGTGGATGAGATGATCCGGTATGAGAACTCATATCCCTATGTGATTGGCCTGGTACTTCGTGCCACGAAGAATATCGAAAATGTGGTGGTACAGCACAGAGAGCGGGAAATTGGCAACTCAGGATATACGCTTGGCAAATTGATGGGACTATGGTTTAACGGATTTACGGCATTTTCCATCAAACCGCTGCGAATGGCAACCGTTGCGGGCTGTCTGTGTGCAACTGTGGGATTTGCCTATGGCATCTATACCATTATAAAGAGGATGATGAATCCCCTGGTACCGGCAGGGTTTAGTTCTACCATGGCAGCCATGATGTTCATCGGTGGTATGCTCATGATTATGCTGGGTCTAATTGGGGAATATATAGGCAGAATCTATATCTGTATGAACAATGCGCCACAGTATGTGATTCGTGAGACGGTGAATGAGACAGAACCTGCAGAGAGATAGAATCTAGGATAGAAAATAGTGATAGCAGATAAAGAGGTATCAGATTGAATAAGAAAATTCCATTGAACAAAGCACTGCTGGTTCTAATTATAACAGTTTGCGTAGCGATAATGTTATCAATTTGGCCAGGGAATGTATTTCAGACAAAGATAACGAATCAGGTGGTGACCAACACTTACTCTGAGACGGGTGTTGTGCTGGATGAAAATAAAGTATTGCAGGAGTTTATTCCTTCTCAGAACAGACTGCATTCTATTACGGTGATGGTAGATTCCCTGGGAAGTTCCACAGGGTTATTTAAACTTCGCTTATATGATGCCGCATTGAATGTGATGTGTGAGACAGGAAAACGCTTCAATGAGAGCCCTGGCATTGCAAGCTACACATTTCATTTAGATCAGGATGTTGTGGCTGGACAGCCATATTACTATGAATTTATCTACAATGACACCACGTTCTCTGTCTGTTATGCCACGGATGAGGACAGTGAGTCCATTGGAGACAGTGGCAGGATGTACTATGCCCTCCAGGAGCTTCCAGAAAGTCATGTGATAGCCGCCTATCAGTATGAAGAACCGCTGAGTGCGAAGAGAGTGATCGCTTATGATGGCATCATCGTTTTGATTGGGTTACTTCTGTGCGGTGCGCTTGTGGTGTGTACCAGAAGGGGCAGTAGGATCTGCCTGAAAGAGATGACAGTGGATCAGGTATGTCATCTGTTTGGAATCACTTATCTTGCTATGGGAACGATCCATGCATTACGGTTGATTATCATAGAACATTTATTCAGTGCCTACGTTATAGAAAACACCGTGCTATCCATAGGGACGCTCCTGACAGCACTGGCAGTGGGATATGGTATTACACGAATATCGGTGACAGATCTTTGGAACCGCATTACTTTTATGAATAAGGAATCCTGGCACTCATGGCTCACGGGGAAGCTGCCACAGTATCTGCAGGTGGTGTTCTGGGGCATGGCAATTTTGGCCTGCGTGGACTTTGTGAATGCAGGGTCGAATTATGCCCAGGGATTAGCAATTCGACAGATGTGCATTTTCTTTGCATTGGCAGGGATCACCATGTTTACCGGGAGGGAACTGTGCAATCTTTGGAATCTGATCTATGTGATTGCTGCGGGACTCATGGTATTTTTTTACAGCAGATCTTTTGTGGGACAGGGAGAACCTTTTCAGACAGCAGTGCGGACAGCACTTATGTGGGCCACCGCAGGATTAATCTTTATTTCTACATCATATAACCTGGCACACAGGAAGGCAGCAAGATTTAACTTGCCGTTAGCGGCTCTCACAGTTGTATTTTTCGTACTCCTACTGGTGTTCAGAAATAATAATATCTGGGAAGTGGCCATTGTAGTTCCTTTCACGCTGTTTTATATACGACCGAAAAATAGTCAGCAGACAGAGCAGATCCTGGGGAATATTGCCAATGGAATCCTGTTTTCCTTTGTGATCACCACGCTGCAGGCATTGTTGTACCGCCCTTATCATTATTACACCATGGTACGTTATTCCGGTGTATTTATGACGGTTACAGTGACGGCAGTCTATCTGGGAATGGTATTTGCGGTGGCATTGTGCAGATATCTGGCAAAGTTCGAGAAATCCACGAAGTTTAGCAATGTATGGAAAGAACTATTACTCATGGGACTTGCCTGTGGGTATGAATTTTTAAGCTTATCCAGGACGGGTATGGTAAGCTGCGTTGTGGTGTATATTGCCACATGTGTGGTCTATATTCTATGTAACAAAAAATATTATAAAGAACAGAAGAAAAAACTGCATCCCGTGCGGTTCCTGCTCTATGCGCTGATTGCAGTGGTATGCTGTATTCCAATCACTTATACGGCCAGCCGCACCATACCGGCATTGGTGAACAGACCAACGATCTATGTGGGAGAAGAATTTCAGGACTCGATCCGTGTGGGGGAACCGGTGGATTCTTTCCGTTATATTACCATTGAGAAAGTGCTGGGCGTGTCCAATGAAAGAATGCTTGGCAAGACAGACTTGAACTTTGTTACACAGTCTGGTAAAACAGTAGAGGAAGTACTGGAAGAGGCAAAAGATAATAATACATCCGGAGATTCTACCATGTCCCAGAGCGGTCAGGATACCCTCACAGAAAATGGCGTATCGGTGGATGGAGATAAGCTTACCTATGTGGATGACTATGGCGATGAATATACCATAGACAATCCTGATTATTCCAACGGACGTATGGATACCTACAAAGCGTATCTGAAACACCTGAACCTTACGGGACATCCGGTCATAGGGTTGGAGACGGAGGATGGACATAGCTTTGTCCATGCCCATAATTCCTTTTTACAGATGGCATATGATTGCGGTATTGTGACAGGAGTGGTATTCTTCTTATTGTATGTGATATTGGGTTTTCGAAGTATCTGGTATTATTCCAGGAGAAAAGAGAACGACCGATATGCATTGCTTCCATTGGCAATATTTGCTACCTTTGGTATATCCAGTATGGTAGAATATGTATTCAGACCCACCATTCCGCTGGGATTTGTATTTTTACTGATGATCATGCCATTGATCACGAAAGTAGACTTGGAGAAATAAGATGACAACCTTAGAAGAAAAATTGAAACGTATCAATTCAAAGCTGGTATCCAGAAGATTATTTCTGGTGGCATACGATGTGGTGGCGGCGTGTCTGTCATCCCTCATGGCTTTAATGATTCGATATGATCTGCGTTATGATGAGATCGCCCCCCATTTCCTGGAATCCATTAAAGTATTTATGCCGGCTACCGTATTGATCACTATAGTGATTTTTTATATTTTCAGACTGTATCACAGTCTGTGGATGTTTGCTGGTATTACGGAGATGCAGAATATCTTCATTGCCTGCCTCATTGCGTCTGCACTGGAGGGACTTGGTCTTTCCTTTACCGGAAACCTGGTACCCAGAAGTTATTACTTTACCAATGCAGGATTCCTGCTGATGTTTACGTTTGTGAATCGTTTTTCCTATCGATTCGTGAGAGGACTGAAACACAAACAGAATAATAAGAAAAATGGCATTCGTGTCATGATCATAGGGGCTGGAGATGCCGGAAATGCCATAATCAAAGAGATCGTCAGCAGTAATTACAGCCGTATGGTGATTAAATGTGTCATAGATGACAATCCTCAGAAATGGGGAAGCTTTGTACAAGGTATTAAGGTAGTAGGGGGCAGGGATAAGATCGTGGAGATGGCGAATTTCTACGATATCAATGAGATCTTTATCGCCATGCCGGCAGTTTCCCAGAAGACCATCAAAGAAATCTTACAGATCTGCCAGGAAACAGAGTGTAAGCTCAGGACGCTGCCGGGCATGTATCAGTTGGTAAATGGAGAGGTAGATGTCAGCAAGCTCCGTGACGTGGAGGTGGAGGATCTCCTTGGCAGAGAATCCATCGCAGTGGATCTGGATGCGATCCTGGAATATGTAAAGGGAAAAGTCGTCATGGTAACAGGCGGCGGCGGTTCCATCGGCAGTGAGATTGCCAGACAGGTGGCGGGGCATAAGCCCAGGCAGTTGATTCTTTTTGACATTTATGAGAACAGTGTCTATGATATCCAGCAGGAACTGCGAACCAGGTATCCGGAGCTGGATCTGGTGGTGCTCATCGGGTCGGTCCGTAATACCAATCGCATTAATTGGGTATTTCAGACCTATCACCCGGATATTGTATATCATGCGGCGGCACATAAGCATGTTCCCCTTATGGAGGACAGCCCAAATGAAGCAATCAAAAACAATGTATTCGGTACCTGGAAGACTGTTCAGGCAGCTGCTTTCTATGGAGCCAAAAAGTTCGTTATGATCTCCACGGATAAGGCAGTAAATCCCACCAATATCATGGGAGCATCCAAGAGACTCTGCGAGATGATCATTCAGATCTTTAACAGACATTATGAGACTGAATTTGTGGCAGTCCGTTTCGGAAATGTGCTGGGTAGCAACGGAAGTGTCATTCCACTATTCAAGAAACAGATCGAGGCGGGCGGACCTGTCACAGTTACAGACCCTAATATCATTCGCTATTTTATGACGATTCCTGAGGCAGTATCCCTGGTATTACAGGCAGGTACCTACGCGAAAGGCGGAGAGATCTTTGTGCTGGATATGGGAGAACCTGTGAAGATCCTGGATCTTGCCAAGAATCTCATCCGCCTGTCGGGCTTGAAGCTGGGTGAGGATATCGAGATCAAGTTTACCGGTCTGCGCCCGGGGGAAAAATTGTATGAGGAATTACTCATGGACGAGGAAGGACTTCAGGAGACAGCCAATAAACTTATTCATATTGGAAAGCCCATTGAGATCGATGAGACAGAATTTTTCTGCCATCTGAAGAAGTTGAAGGATGCGGTGGAGGAAGAGGACGACAATGTGCGTACCCTCATTCAGGAGATCGTACCCACCTATGTTCCAAAGAAATAGTTTACAGTAGCTTTTGAATCTCTACTGTAATATAATGGTAAAAACGATGCTGCCATGAGGTGCTGCATCGTTATAAAATAACAGATGGAGTAGACATATGTATCGAAGATTTATCAAAAGGCTGTTTGATATTATGCTGTCGGGAGCCGGGCTTTTCATACTAAGCCCGGTCTATTTGATTTTAGCCATTTTAGTGCGGACGAAATTGGGAAGCCCCATTTTGTTTCGTCAGGAGCGGCCAGGACTTCATGAGAAGATCTTCACGTTGAAGAAGTTTCGCACCATGACGGATAAGAGGGATGAACAGGGGAGTCTCTTGCCGGATCACGAAAGGCTTACCTCCTTTGGTAAGTTTCTACGTGCCACCAGTCTGGATGAATTGCCGGAATTATGGAATATTTTCGTGGGAGATATGAGTCTCATTGGTCCCAGACCATTACTGGTAAGTTATCTGCCTTACTATACAGAGCGGGAACGTCAGCGGCACTCTGTGCGTCCGGGACTCACGGGACTTGCACAGGTCAGCGGTCGCAATTATCTGTCCTGGGACAAACGTTTTGAGAAGGATGTGGAATATGTGGAGCACATTACATTTCTCAATGACTGTAAGATTCTCCTAAAGACTGTGCAGGTGGCACTGACACCGTCCAACGTGGCGGAGGACACCAATCAGGCGGAGGGTAATTTTGCGGAGATCCGCAAGGCACAGATGGCACAGGCGGAGGAAGATCCGAAGACAGACAAGGACCAGAGAGGCTAATCACTAACAATGAATAACGAACAGTTGACATTGATATAACATTGATAATAGAAGAAAACAGTAAAGCAAGAATGATAAGATAAGCGTGAAAATAAAAAAACGAGCAGTCAGTTAGGAGATCAGAGCGTATGAATATCCTTATATTGAGCGCGGGAACCCGCGATAAGGTGGTACAATATTTTAAAAGTGTGGTGGGAACTGCTGGAAAAGTCATTGCCACAGACTGCAGTGATCTGGCACCGGCTATCTACGAGGCAGACGAATATGTCATCGTACCCCGCATCGATGCAGAGGGCTATATTGACGGAATATTAGAGATCTGTAAGGAGAAAAAGATCGATGGAGTGCTATCCCTGATCGATCCGGAACTTAGTATGCTGGCGGAGCATAGGGAATCCTTCAGGGCAGTGGGAACCACCTGCATCGTACCGGATTATGAATTGGTGGAGATTTGCTTTGATAAGTATCGTATGTATGAACTTCTCACGAAATACGGATACCCAACAGCCAAAAGCTATGTGGAAAAGGAAGCATTTTACCAGGATGTGCAGGATGGTAAGGCAGTCTATCCGGTCTTCGTAAAGCCGGTAAGAGGAAGTGCCAGCATGAATATCAGTAAAGTCAACAGTCAAAAGGAAGTGGATCTGCTGTTTGAACTGTATGATGATCTCATGATACAGGAATATATGGATGGGACAGAGTACGGCGCGGATGTCTATATCGATCTTCTTTCCGGGAAGGTCACTTCGATCTTTATCAAGGAAAAGATCAAGATGCGTGCGGGAGAAACAGATAAAGCGGTGTCCATAAAGGATGATGCATTATTCACCATGATTCGTGAATTCGTGGAGCGTGCGGGATTTAGAGGAATCATAGATATCGATATCTTTAAAGTAAATGGAACTTATTATATCTCAGAAGTAAACCCCAGATTTGGGGGCGGATATCCCCATGCTTTTGCCTGTGGGGTAAATGTACCGGCGCAGATCCTCATGAATCTGTCAGGAAAAGAGAATCCCTGCACCATTGGGGAATACCAGGAAGGGATTTGTATGATGAAGTATAACGAGATCATGATTCGTTAGTTCGCCTGGTACAGAGAACGGTTTTGAACAGAGATAGTATAATAAATGTGATGTGATTGGAGTATTCTATGAAGACGATCATGATATTGGCCAACAGTGAATCAGGGCTCTATGATTTTCGTAAAGAAGTCTTACAGAGATTTGTACAGGAAGGGTTTCGCGTGACGATATCGCTGCCTGCGGGCAATTATAGAGAGCGCATCGAGGCACTGGGCTGTGAAGTGATACCGGCGATTATTGACAGACGTGGTATGAATCCCGTTCATGACGCAAAATTATTTCTGTATTATGTGAGATTACTGAAAAAAATAAAGCCCGACGTGGTACTGACTTACACCATCAAGCCAAACACCTATGGATGTATGGCTTGCCGCCTGTGTGGAATTCCTTATCTTGTGAATATTACCGGGTTGGGAATTGCTTTTGAGAATCCCGGGAAGCTGCAGAAAGTGATTACGGTTCTTTATAAGATTGCTTTGAAAAAAGCAATCTGTGTCTTTTTTCAAAATGAATATAACAGAGATTTCGTAAAAAAACGTGGGTGTATCCATGGCAGGACGAGAATGCTGCCAGGGTCAGGAGTAAGTCTCACAGATCATCCCTATGCACCTTATCCGGAGGAAGAGAATGAAATCCGTATCTTGAATGTCACACGGATCATGACGGCTAAGGGAATCGGGGAATTATTGGAGGCAGCCCCTGTGATCAAGGCGGAATATCCCAATGTGGTATTTGAAATTGCAGGTTCTTACGAGGAGGATTGCCGTGGGTTATATGAGTCAGGGATAAAGGACTTGCAAGAAAAGGGTATTTTGCGGTATTATGGGTATCGGGAAGATGCACAGGAGATCATGAACAAATGCCATATTTTCATGAATCCATCTTACAGCGAAGGAATGTCCAATGTACTATTGGAGGCGGCGGCTACAGGAAGACCGGTCATTGCCACCAGAGTGCCCGGATGCCAGGAAACTTTTCAGGACGGCATCACAGGAATCGGATGTGAGCCGAAAAGCAGCAGCTCCCTGATAGCAGCATTACGTCTGGTGCTATCTAAGACAGCGGAGGAACGCGCACGTATGGGACAGGCAGGGCGCGATTATGTGGCAGAACGGTTCGACCGTCAGAAGGTAGTGGCAATTTATCTGGAAGAGATACAAAATGTATTTTGATGCATTTTATATAGAGGTATAAGAATCACAGGAAATAGAATAGTAGAAAAGAGGATAATCACATGGGATTATATGAAAGAATCGTAAGTGGTGAAGAAAAATTATCGCTGGTAGGTCTGGGATATGTAGGTATGCCAATCGCTGTAGCATTTGCGAAGAAAATAAAGGTAGTAGGATTTGACCTGAATGCTGCCAAGATCGATCTGTATAAAAAAGGTGTGGATCCCACCAGAGAAGTTGGGGATGAGGTAATCAGAAATACCACAGTAGAATTCACGGCAGATGAGAAAAACTTGCGGGAAGCTAAATTCCATATTGTAGCGGTTCCAACACCAGTCAACGATGATCACACACCAGATCTAAGCCCTGTAGAAGGAGCCAGCGAGATCCTGGGACGCAACCTGACAAAAGGTTCTGTTGTAGTGTTTGAATCCACCGTATATCCAGGTGTTACAGAGGATATCTGTATTCCTATCCTGGAGAGAGAATCGGGATTGAAATGTGGCGTTGACTTTAAGATCGGTTATTCACCGGAGAGAATCAATCCCGGGGATAAAATACATCGTCTGGAGACCATTACCAAGATCGTATCCGGTATGGATGAAGAGACTCTGGACACCATTGCGAAGGTATATGAACTGGTGGTAGATGCGGGCGTGCATCGTGCAGAATCCATCAAGGTGGCAGAGGCTGCAAAAGTAATCGAGAACAGTCAGAGAGATATTAACATTGCGTTTATGAATGAATTATCCATCATATTTAATAAGATGGGTATTGATACACAGTCAGTCCTAAAGGCCGCAGGTACAAAATGGAACTTTTTAAAATTCTTCCCAGGTCTGGTAGGTGGTCACTGCATCGGTGTGGACCCTTATTACCTCACTTACAAAGCAGAACAGCTGGGATATCATTCACAGATTATTCTGTCCGGTCGTCGTATCAATGATGATATGGGCAGATATGTGGCAGAAAGTCTTGTAAAGAATCTGATCAAGGCAGATATCCAGGTAAAGGGTGCTAAAGTTGGTATCTTAGGATTTACCTTCAAGGAGAACTGCCCGGATACACGTAATACAAAAGTGATCGATATCTATAAGGAATTACAGGAATACGGCATTAACCCCATGGTGACAGATGAGACCGCTGACGCCACAGAAGCAAAGAGACTTTATGGGATTGATTTCGTTGGCATGGACCAGATCAAAGATATGGACGCAGTGATCGTCGCTGTAGCCCACACGGAATTCCTGAAGTTGACCAGGGAAGATATCGCCAACTTCTATAATAAAAAACATGGGAAAAAAGTCCTGGTAGATATCAAAGGACTTTTGGATAGAAAAGAATATACAGAAGCAGGATATCTATACTGGCGTCTATAAGCAGAGCCCACGAAAAACAAAGGTTTTCAGTCGGTCTGCTTATAGCACTATGAAAATAAAAGGAGAAAAAAAATGGGATACAAAAATTTAAAATTTGATAAAGACAGCTTATTTCTGGTGACAGGCGGCGCAGGATTCATTGGTTCCAACATCTGTGAAGCATTGACAGATATGGGATATCAGGTAAGATGTCTGGATGATCTGTCCACAGGCTTACAGAAAAATGTTGATATGCTTATGGACAGGCCCAACTATACCTTTATCAAGGGAGATATTAAAGATCTGGATACCTGTATGGAAGCCTGTAAGGGTGTTACCTATGTGCTGAACCAGGCAGCGTGGGGAAGCGTTCCGAGAAGCATCGAGATGCCATTATTTTATGAAGAGAATAATATCAGGGGGACGCTGAATATGATGGAGGCAGCCAGACAGAACGGCGTTAAGAAGTTTGTCTACGCGTCCAGTTCATCCGTGTATGGAGATCATCCACAGCTTCCGAAGAAAGAGGGCGTGGAAGGCGAGTTACTTTCCCCTTATGCACTGACGAAGCGAACCAATGAAGAGTACGGAAAATTATACAAAAATTTATATGGTCTGGACACCTATGGACTTAGATACTTCAACGTATTTGGACGCCGTCAGAACCCGGATGGTATGTATGCTGCTGTGGTTCCCAAGTTCATCAAGATGTTACTCAATGATGAAGTGCCTACCATCAATGGCGATGGAAGACAATCCAGAGACTTTACCTATATTGATAATGTGATCGAAGCCAACCTTAAAGCATGTCTTGCATCCAGCGAAGCAGGCGGAAATGCTTTTAATATCGGCGCAGGCGGAAGAGAATTCCTCATTGATATTTACGATGCACTCTGCGATGCACTTGGCAAAAAGGTGGAACCGAACTTCGGACCGGACAGGCTGGGCGATGTGAGAGATTCCAATGCGGATATCAGCAAGGCAAGAGAACTGTTAGGATATGATCCGGAATATGACTTTAAAAAGGGTATCGCCCTTGCAATTGACTGGTATAAAGAAAACTTGCGCGCATAAGCAGAATCAAGTAGGGAAAAAGCAAAATACATGCTTGCATGCAATTTTGCTTTTTTGCTATTAGATGAGCAACGGGAACGCAACATCCCATGAAAGGAAATAAGATGCAGTATAAAGTAGTACTATTTGGTGTGAAAGATACCACGGAAGAGATTGTGGAGTATGTGCACAATCATGTATGTAAGATTGATCTGATCGTTACCATCCATCCGGATGTATTAAAAGGGAATCAGGTATCCGGTTATAAAGGGCTCACTTTTTTTGAGGAAAAATATGGCATTGAAGTCTTTCAGACCCATGCCTATGGACTAAATGATGAGGAAACTACTGGATTTTTCGCAGAAAATGAATTTGGCATTGGTATTTCTATGGGATGGCAGAGACTAATCCCGGAGAATGTATTGGATTCCTTTGAGGAGGGAATCTTCGGATTCCATGGCAGCTGTGGATATCTGCCTTTCGGCAGAGGACGTTCTCCACTGAACTGGTCCGTAATCAACGGGGACAGCAGATTTATCCTGAATCTGTTCCAGTATGATAAGGCTGCGGACAGTCCAAATGTATTTGCCAATGAGATGTTCTCCATCAATGAACACGATACGATCCGTACACTCCAGTATAAGAATATGATTGTCTCCAAACGACTGATCGGGAAGCTGCTGCAGGCTTATCGGGCGGGAACCATAGTCATAGGGAGAGAATCCAAAGATTTCGATGGATGGTATCAGAAACGTACTGCGGCAGACGGAAAGATTGATTTCCATAAGCGCACAAGGGAGATTTATAATCTGGTGCGAGGTGTGACCAGACCATTTCCAGGTGCTTTTGCCTATTGCAATGAGGAAGAGGAAGGACAGAAAGTGACCATCTGGCAGGTCCATCCCTTTGATGATATTTTAGATTTTTCCGCCTATGCGCCAGGCGAGATTATGGATATTTTTGATGGAAAATTAATGGTAAGGACATTGGACGGTTCCCTGTTGATAGAGGAATATGACTGCAGAGTACCCTTACAGACAGGTGATGTGTTGAAGTAATACAGGAATCCGGATTCGGGTAGGATGTTCACGAATAGAGAGAGAGGCACACATATGATAGCAGTGAGAATAGATGATATGACGCCGGATATGGACTGGGACAGTTTTCACAGGTTCAAGGAATTGCTGGATACCTATGGAATCAAACCGCTCATAGGTGTGGTGCCGGATAACCAGGATTCCAACCTGCAGCGGGGAAGGTTCCGGGACGATTTCTGGGACTGTATGCGGCAGCTACAGCAGGAAGGCTGGTCCATAGCACTGCATGGGTATCACCATGTATATACCACGGGAAAAGGCGGATTATTTCCCTTGAATCATTTCTCGGAATTTGCCGGGGTAGATTATGAGCAGCAACTGGACATGATTACCTATGGAAAGCGGACACTACAGTCACATGGCATAGAGACGGACATCTTCATGGCCCCGGGACACTCCTATGACCGGAATACACTGCGGGCGTTACAGAAGGCAGGATTTCGTTATGTGACGGATGGATTTGGTGATCGTCCCTATCACTGGGAGCAATATGAGCTGACTTTTCTCCCGATTGCTTTTCAAAGTGGTAAAGATATAGAAAAGAAAGAAAGTTACACGACTTTGGTATATCACATCAATCAGATGACGGATGCACAGCTGGAAAGACACAGGAGATTGATGGAGCGGCACAGGGATGAATTCATTACCTTTCAGGAGTATCAGCAGATTACTCCGGCAAAGAGTACGATATGGACGCGGGCCAGGGAAGAATTCCTTGCCAGATGCAAATTCCTGTTAGTACGTATGCTGATGTTCAAGAAGCAGCAAAGCAATGAAAATTAGAAATGTAGAGACAGGCAATTCTACTTGCCATGAGGGAAAAGAAATGCAGTTACCGATCAGGGTGTTACATGTATTAGGAGGAACTTCACTGGGTGGTGCAGAGAGCCGTATTATGGATCTGTACCGCAATATGGATAGAGACAGGATTCAGTTCGATTTTATGGTGCACAATGAGACGGAGGACCATTATAATCAGGAAATCAGGGCACTGGGAGGAAATATCTATCGCATGCCCCGGTTTAAGCTGTATAACAGTATCGCTTATTGCCGGGCATGGAAGGCGTTTTTTCGGGAACATCAGGAGTTCCAGGCGGTTCACGGACACATGACCAGCACTGCGTCACTATATCTGCCCATAGCCTCAAAGTATGGGGTACCCATGACCATTGCCCATGCCAGAAGTGCCGGAACAGATCCGGGGGCAAAGGGAATCATCACGAAGATATTGAGAAGTTCCCTGGCAAAAAGAGCGGATTACTGTTTTTCCTGTTCACCGGAGGCCTCGGTGGCAGTCTTTGGGAAAAGAGCCGTAGAACAGGGAAGAGTACGCATTATTCCCAACGCCATTGATGTGGACAAATTTCAGTATGATGATACAGTGCGTCAGAGAATGCGCCAACAGTATAAGCTTGGGGATCGATTTGTGATAGGACATGTGGGAAGGTTCCATTATGCGAAGAACCATGCATATTTGCTGGATGTGTTTCACGAAGTATTGAAAGCGGAACCGGATGCGGTGCTACTGTTGGTAGGGGAAGGCCCCCTGATGGCATCGGTCAAAGACAAAGCGAAAGAGCTGGGAATAGAAAAATCCGTCCTCTACACAGGGAATCAGGCCGCGGTGCAGGACTATTATCAGATGATGGATTATCTGGTATTCCCATCACGCTTTGAGGGATTGCCGGGAACCGTAGTGGAGGCACAGGCATCGGGTCTGCGCTGCCTGATTTCGGATAGTATTACCCGGGAAGTGATGGCGACACCTCTGGTACAGATGCTGTCCATCGAGAGACCCGTGGCAGAATGGACACAGAGTATTTTACAGAATAAGACATATGAGCGTAACAGTGGCAACAGCGAGCTGCTTAAACAGAGAGGCTTTGATGTGAGGGAGCAGGCGGAGAAGCTTTCACGTTTTTATTTGCATAATTTGCAGGATCCGCAGAATTTGCAGGATTTGCAGGAAAAGAGATAATAGCTCGTAATCGGAGGAAGTATGAAGGGTAATCCAGTAGATCTGAAAAAATTGATACAGAATCAAAAAATGCAGGTATTCATACTTAATTTTATGATTGCCTTTTTTGCGTTGATCCCGCTTATTGTGCGTAACGGCGGTCTTTTTACACTTTGTGATGACTTTAACAATCAGACAATACCCTTAAGCATGCTTACCAACGAAGCAATAAAAGCAGGGAATATCTTTTGGAACTGGAATATCGATATGGGCTCCAGTTTTATTGGCGCTACCAGTTTTTATACATTGGGGGATCCCTTTTTCCTGATAACACTCCTATTTCCCAAAAGCTGGTTCCCCTATCTGACAGGATGGTTATCCATGTTGAAATATGCGGTGGCAGGATGGCTGTCTTATTGCTATATGGAACGGTATTTTCGGGATAAAAAATACGCAATTATAGGTTCTGTCCTCTTTTCCTTCTCGGGGTTCCAGATCATGAATATGATGTTTCAGTTCCATGGAAGTATTGCACTATCTCCATTGATGCTCATCGGTGTTGACAAGCTGGTACTTGATGATAAGAAAGGGTATCTGGCAATTGGAGTTTTTGTGAATGCATGTGCTAATTTCTATGTGTTCACTTCGGAAGTGATTTTCTGTATTTTGTATTTTACTGTAAGATTTTTCATGGAGAACCGTCTATACTATAAGAAAATCCTGCATTGCATACTGGAAGGAATCCTGGGCATATGCATGGCGATGGTACTGTATCTGCCTTCCATTGCATTTACCCTATTGAATCCCAGGAGTTATGTCTTATTACCGATGGAAAGATGGTTCGAGTTAGACAGGAGAGCGCTTCTCTATCTGTTACGTGCGTTTGTCCTGCCGGCAGAGAGTATGTGCAGACAATCTTTTATTTATGACAGTAATTATGCTTCCAAGGCCGCCTGTTTATCCATGATCGGTATGGCGTTGGTCTTTTGCTATATGATCAAAATGAGAAAAACATGGTTGACCAGATTATTGGTCACATTGGCATGCTTTTCTGTAGTACCATTTTCTAATAGTCTTTTTAATTTATGTTCGGATACAAATTATTATCGATGGCTTTATATGTTCGCTTTTTTCATGGCCATGGCATCGGTACTTGTATTGGAGAGAAGAAAAGAGTTTCCGGCGTTAAAGTGTACTGTGGTGTATTTTGTGGGAATGGTCTTATTCTATCTGGGAAGTGTGTGGTGGGATAAGAACAAATTTCAATTGATCTTTGACAGGACGGGTTTTCAGGAGCTTTTTATCATTGCAGCAGCAGGCATTATCATTACAATAGTGTGCCTGTGCCTGCCAAAGAATAAGAATGTACTGTTTCTTGCTTTTTTATGTTCCATTTCTGTATTTTCAGCACTTATGACCTATCGGGTGTGTGATGCCTATCAGGCATATGCGAGAGGCAGCGTGGAGAGCGGGAATGGAAAGCCTGTTGACTATTATGATAAAATGATAAAATTGCAACAGATACAGGAATTGCCGGAGGAATATCGTGTAGATTCTGCCGATAACACCATTAATATGGTCGTACCATTTGCCGGAACAGGATCTTTCCTGTCCACAGTAAATGGATCCATCTATGACTTTTATGATGCATTGCATAAAGAGAGAAAATTATTTACGCCAGAATTAGATCACGGAACGGTTCAGCTGTTATCTGCTAAATATTATGTAACCCAGGAAAAACAGGAAGATCTATTGATTCAGACAATCAATACCAATACGGGAGACTATTATCTGTATGAAAGGGAATCTGTGCTACCCCTTGGCTTTACGTATGACAGTTATGTGACGCGGAGCGAATTTGAGAATTGCAGCGATGAACAAAGATCGATTCTAATGTTGAAAACCCTGGTAATTCCCGATGCAAAAGAGGAATTAGTGGAAAATACATTGAGGCATTATGACATGAAAGAAGAGGGGATTCCCGGTGAAATGGACATGCCAGACCTGGTGAAGGAACATCAGGAGACCGCAGCAGAGTTTCAACAATCTCATACAGGATTCGCCTGTAGTCTGAATGCAGAACGGGACACCTATGTATTTTTCAGCGTACCAAATGATATCGGATGGCGCGCGAAAGTGAATGGGACAGAGGCAAAGATCGTGGATGTCAATGGGTTGATGGCGATTGCCGTTCCGGCAGGTGACAGCCAGATTATGTTCACTTACAGGAACTACTTTGCAGAACTTGGAATGATGATATCCATCATTGGCTTTATCATCTGGATTTGCTATAGCAGAAGAGACAAGAGGAAGAAAGATTGAAAAAAATATTACTTATGGTTCCCATGCTCCATCAGGGAGGATTCGAGCGTGTATGCATAAAGACAGCAAAGCTGTTGCAGGCAAGCTGCCAGGTAGCGATACTGATCTTCGATGATGCGGACATAGCCTTTGATACCTCGGGATTAGAGGTCATTAATCTGGATATGGGAAGCACGGATCAGCCTTTGAAAAAGGCATGGAATGTCTACCGACGCGTGCGTAAGGTAAGACAAATAAAAAAAGAAAAACAAATAGATATTTGTTACAGCTTTGGTCTGACAGCCAATCTGGTGAATGCACTTTCCAGAGCACAGGAGCAGGTGTGGGTGGGGCTTCGCGGATTTTTGGATCTGGAGTCCAAAGTCTATCCCATTTTTGCCAGAAGAGCAGATAAGATTATCTGCTGTGCAAAAATGATTGAACGGCAGGTTCATAGAGATTACCCGGAGAAGGATGCGGTGACCATCTACAATTCTTTTGATTTTAGCCGTATAGAGGTACTGACCAGCGAAGAACGGATGGAGAGTGCCATGTCGGAGACGGAAAAAGCCTTCTACGAGGGCAAGAAAGTCGTCATCTCTGCTGGAAGAGATGATGATATAAAAGGATTCTGGCATTTGCTGAGAAGTTTCTCAGCGCTGGCAGCAAAAGTTCCGGAGGCGAGACTGGTGATCATGGGAGAAGGGGAGTTTGCGTCCGATAGGGCGTTTGCGAAGATGCTGGGCATAGAAGATAAAGTACTGTTTACCGGTGTGAGAACGAATCCCTTTGCTTACATGAAACATGCAAACGTATATGCACTGACCTCTCTCTCCGAGGGATTCCCCAATGGACTGGTGGAGGCGATGGCACTGCCGTTACCGGTAATAGCTGCCAATTGCCCCAGCGGTCCGGCAGAGATTCTGATGGGACATGCCATAGATGTTGTGGACACCCACAAGGTCTATGATGGGGGTTACGGGATTTTGATTCCAGAATTCTCATCTGTGAAAGAGGTATCCAAACGTGAGTTGGAACCGGAGGAAGAGATCCTGGAACAGCAGTTATATCGCCTGCTGACAGATGAACAGTTGTCACAGCGTTATGCTGAGAGGGGGCTGAAACGAGCCAGAGAGTTCTCGGAGGAAAATTATCTAAGGGAATTATTGAAAAATATGGAACCGGAAGTGAAATGCTAAAATGATGTAGCTCGTGTAGCTGTGGAAGACATCAAGATAAGGTAGGATAGAGAACAGATGGATATAAGTGGAAACGAAAATAAAAAGTACAAATGGGGTAGGATCTGTAATGTTGTGGTGATCCTGGTTCTGGTGCTTGGCTAGGGGATGCTCCTGAGCCTGCTCCAGGAGAAATACCGGCTTGAAACTGATGGACAGGTAATCGTCATGGATGAACAGGGAGATCTCACGAACCTGTATGTGACGAATGTGTCAAGGGGAGGCTCTTCGGGCTGTCGGGAGAAGAGAATAGAGTGGTATTATAATGCAAGTGACAATACATATTATCTCTTCATGCCATCGTACAGTAACATGACAAAACTTCGTCTGGGGTTGGAAGGCACGGACCATATCTACCTGGATGGGAACAGAATTGCATATCAGGATCAGTTTTCATTGACCACAGGGGATCATATAGTCACTGTAGAGAACGGAGAACAATATGCGCTGAAGGTCATGGAATCCGAAAATCTGCCAGCGATATTTATTGATACGGAATCCGGCAGTCTGGTAAATGTTCACGAGAACAAGGAGAACAGTGAAAAAGGTGATACCTTTATCATGAATAAAGCAGGGGAACCAATGTATTTTGGGGAACTGGATGGATTCAAGGTTCATGGAAATATAGGACTGGATGAATCAGGCGGTGAGGGCAGTGAGACACCACATGAGGAGTTCGTGGAAAACAACAAACTTTCCTATCAGATGAAACTGTCCAAGAAAGCAAATTTATTTGACATGGGTGAGGCGAGAAAATGGCTGCTCATATCCAATACTGAGGACTATTCCCTCATGCGTAATTATATTACGTACAATATGGCAAAGGCGGCAGGTGTAGATTTTGTGACGGACACCCAATATGTGGATCTCTATATCAATGGTGTATACCGCGGCAATTACCTTCTCACAGAAAAGGTAGAGGTGGGCGAGAATCGTGTTAATATCACAGATCTTGGAAAGAATAATGAAAATGCCAATAAAGACACGGATTTGAGTAAACTGGAAGTGGTGAATCCCACCGACGGAGAGATCGTGGAAACAGAGCCTGGCACGGCAAAGTGGGTAGACATCCCAAAGGATCCTCTGGATATTACAGGCGGATATCTCATGGAACTGGATACTGCGGGAAGATACTGGCCGGAGCCTTCGGGATTTGTTACCAGCCGCAATCAGGCGGTGGTGGTGAAAAATCCCGAATATGCATCTGAGGCGGAAATCGATTATATCCGGAGACGCTATCAGGAATTTGAGGATGCACTTTATGCCGAGGACGGAGTGAATCCGGAGACAGGATTTGCCTACTACGAGTACTGCGATGTGGATTCTTTTGCGAAAAAATATCTGGTGGAGGAAATCTGTGGCAATCTGGATGCCAATATTACCAGCCAGAATATCTATAAATATTCCGATACCGTTGATATCAGACTGAAAGCAGGGCCCGTCTGGGATTATGACAGGGCCTGGGGTAATTTTGGAGAGATTTACGGGTTCAATTATGCTGACTTTGAGGGACTGACTGCCATGCAGCCTATCACCGCCGGCAGTGTCTGGTATGGACTCTATCAGCATCCGGAGTATTATACGGTTATGGTGGAGCACTATTACAAGGATTTTCATCCATATCTGGACAGTATTATTCAAGGTGGCTTTAATGAAGTTCGGGATATGATAGAGACTTCAGCTGTGATGGATAAGATACGGTGGGGATTACATGGAACAACAGATCAAGAGGAAATGAAAGAAGTATTTGAGTATCATACAGACATGCTGGATGATTTTATACGCCATCGGGTGGAATATCTGGATACACAGTGGTAAGATAATGAATAATTATGGAAGGAATACGGGATATGCATAAAATAGTCTTTCATTTGAATTGCCTGGAGCAGGGGGGCGCAGAACGTGTAGTAACCAATCTGGCAGCTCAGTTCGCAGAGGATGGATATGAGGTATTGGTGGCAACGGAATGGACAGCGGACAATGAATTTATATTAGATGAGAAGGTCAGAAGAGTTCATGTAGGTCTTACAGAGCAGGATGAAAAAAAGAGCCGAATCGGCAAATTTTTCGCCCGCATTCATAATCTTATCAGAATGATAGAGACAGAGAAGCCGGATCTGGTCATAGCCTTTGCCTACAAAGCGAACTACAGGGCGTTGATGGCAACGCTTCAAAGTCAGGTGCCTGTGCTCATATCTGTGCGTACAGATCCGGTGGGACATTATGAAGCTCCCTGGGATAAGATCCTGATTCCATGGCTCTATCCCAAGGCGGCTGGATGTGTGTTTCAGACGGAGGGACAGAGGGATTTCTTCCAGAAAAAGATTCAGGAAAAGTCCAGAATTATATTGAATCCCATCAATGAGAAATATGTGGGAAGAGAGAAAGTCACTCACCGCACAAAGGAGATCGCCCATGTGGGCAGACTGGTAGATTTCAAAAATCAGCCATTGCTTATCAGAGGATTTGCAAAGGTACATGAAAAATATCCGGACTATACGCTGAAGATTTTTGGGGGAGATTCCTTTGACGGGACGAAAGAGATTCTGGAACATACCATAAGAGACTGCCATGTAGAAGATTCTGTAAAGCTCATGGGGGCCAGTGACGATCTGGCGCGGGAGACGGAGCATGCTGCATTTTTTGCATTTACATCGGATTGGGAAGGTCTTCCCAATGTGCTCATGGAGGCAATGGCACTGGGACTCCCCTGCGTGGCCACGGACTGCCCCTGCGGCGGACCCAGGACCATCATGGAGCATGAAAAGAATGGTCTGCTGATACCCATTAAGGACGAGGATGCGTTGGTTACTGCCATGTGCAGGCTGATCGAAGAACCGGAATTTGCAGAGAAGCTTGGAGATCAGGCGCGTAAATTGGGAGAGATAGCCAATGCCCACGGGATTTATGTACAGTGGAAGGACTATGTGGAGACCATCATCGCAGATTGTACACACTAAAATTTATAGAATATTCATAGATAAATTACAAAAACAAAAGAAGTTTCCGGGGATTGTGTGGTAAAATATGACTTGATTATGCAGTTCGAAAGAAAGGGAAAAAATGTTTTCATACGAAGAATATAGAAAAATAATTGAAATCGTCAAGGAAAGCGGCAAAGGTGCCAATTTCAAGGAGGCGAAAAAAATGGATCAGTTCATTATTATGCGTCATGATGTGGAGTTCAGCGTAGATAGGGCCTTTGAACTGTCACAGGTGGAAAAAAGCATGGGATTTACCTCCACCTACTTTTTCCAGTGGACGAATAACTCCTACAATATCTTATCAAAGCGCAATAAGGATATCATCACAAAGATGCACAAAGATGGCCACGCAATCGGCCTTCACTTTGCCACCAATGGTCTGACAGATATCAGAGAGATCCAGAGAAGAATAGAGCATGAGATCTTTGCCTGGAATATGATGCTGGAGTTCAATGTGGATACTTTCTCGGTGCATCGTCCATCCAAGGAGGTATTATCAGCGGATATTCGGGTTCCGGATATTATCAATGCGTATCAGGATGATTTCTTTACCTTTGCAGACAATGTGACAGAAGATACCCCTGTGAAAGTAAAATATATCTCAGACGCACAGCACCATTGGAATTATGGCACACCGGACAAAGAAACTTTGCTGGGTTATGATAAAGTACAGATTCTTACCCATCCGTATTCCTGGACAGAGTATGGGTACGATAATCTTCATAACTTTCAGACATTGATACAGGAGAGAACGGACGAACTGATCAATACCATCGATGGGGAATGCAAGCATTTTGCAGGTATCAAAAAAGAGATTCAGAGAGAGTATGCAGTTTATCGTAAATAGCATCATTAGGAGATGCAAAGCAGAGGAAGACGGAACAGAGCAGGAGGATAACATAGATGTGCGGAATATGTGGCTTTATATCCAGAAAGACCATTACTCTGGATCAACTGAAACAAATAAATGACACCATGTACCACAGAGGTCCTAATGACAGCGGAGAGGAAATCTTCCCCTTGAAGGACGGATATGCTCTGGGACTGGCGCAGAGACGTTTAGCCATTTTGGATCTGTCCGCTCTGGGACACCAGCCCATGCATTCCGATAACGGCAGGGTCAGTGTGGTCTACAATGGAGAGATTTATAATTTCCAGGAGTTGAAGGAAGAGCTGAAGGACTATCCGTTTAAGTCAGATTGTGACACGGAAGTCATCATTGCAGGCTATCTGAAATGGGGCATCGACTGTATTAACCGTTTTAAAGGAATGTTTGCCATAGCACTTTTTGACAGAGAGACGAATGATCTCTATCTGGTAAGGGATCGGATCGGAAAGAAGCCTCTGTACTACTGGATGGAGAGCGGCAATATCGTGTTTGCATCGGAATTAAAGCCTTTCATGGCGTTGGAAGGATTTCCATTTCAGATCCGTCAGGATGTGATCAAACAATATATGTTCCAGCAATATATCAATGCACCGGCAACCATATTTGAGAATGTATACAAACTGGAGCCGGGAGCCATCCTCCAGTATCATTATGGAGAGGTAAAGATCTGGAAATACTGGGATATTGCCAAAGTATACGAAGAGCAGTCACGGCATCAGGTGAAATCCTATGAGGAAGCCAAGGCCACCTTAAAAGATCTGTTGCGCACTTCCGTGAAGAACAGAATGATCGCGGATGTACCTTTGGGCACTTTCCTCAGTGGCGGTTATGATTCCTCCCTGGTATCGGCAATCGCCCAGGAGCTATCATCGGAGCCTGTAAAGACTTTCTGTATCGGATTTAAGGAAGAGCGATATAATGAAGCAAAGTATGCCAGAGAGGTGGCAGCACATCTGGGTACCAACCATACGGAGACCTATATCGATGAGGCAGAGATGTTCGACCTGGTGGAGAGCATTCCCAGGTACTTTGATGAGCCCTTTGCGGACAGTTCGCAGATTCCCACCATGCTGGTGTCAAAGCTGGCGCGGGAGAAAGTCACAGTGGCATTGTCCGGTGATGGCGGAGATGAGTTCTACTGTGGATATAATATCTATGAAAATGTAGCGACAGCGCAGAAAATAGATCTGCTGGGAGCGATGGTGGATGGCCTGTGTAAACTGCCGCCATTAAAACAGATGCATGCGATGGATAAGCTTCCCTTCCGGGTGAGAGTGGTGGCAACCAACCGCAATCCGGAGACCAAGACCCAGATCGGTGGAGAGAATTATATCAAAGCCGTTGATCAGATGCTGAACGGGGAAGCACTGCCCAGCAAGTTCGAGATAGAGAGCAAATACGGAGTGAAGGACTGGCAGGTTCGCAGAATGCTGCTGGATATGGACACCTATTTGCCGGGAGACATTCTGTGCAAGGTAGACCGTGCCTCCATGAAATATTCCCTGGAGTCCCGCTGTCCCATATTGGATACCGATGTGATGGAATATTCCTACCGGATACCACATCAGTTCAAATTTGCAAATGGAGATAAGAAGCATATTTTGAAAGAAATTGCTTATGATTATATACCAAAGGAATTATTGGACAGACCCAAGGTAGGTTTCGGAGTACCACTGGATAAGTGGCTTCGGGGACCGTTGAAGGAACAATTGACAGAGATGTCAGATTTGAAGTTCCTACGAGAACAGGGAATCTTTAACAGCGATTATGTGCATAATTTTATCATGCGGTATCTGCAGGTGGGAGACAGAGGACCAGCCACAGGTGAGAATTTCTCTAAGACAGCCTGGTCATACTTCATGTTCCAGCAATGGTACATGAAGTATATGCGTTTCCAATCATCTATTTAGATAGCAATGTGAGGGAAAAACCGAAGTAATCGAGAACTAAGCGTCTCTGTATAAACAGATCAAATAAAAAAGGAAACAATACATGGGTTTGAAGAAAATAGCATTTTACATCAACAGTTTGGACAAGGGCGGAGCGCAGCGCGTGATCGTGAATGTGGCGGAGGCTTTCTATCAGGAGGGCATCCAGGTGGTGCTGGTCACGACTTTTCAGGCGGAGGAAGAATATCAGGTGAGTGACGGAATCCGCAGGGTTTATTCCGAGATCACAGGGGATGAAGTGACAGGCAGCCGTATCCGCAACTTCAAGAATCGATTTACAAAGCTTCGGAACATCTGGAAACAGGAAGCACCTGATGTGATCGTATCTTTTATTGGGAAGAATAATTTCATGGCCATCGCCACCGTCCAGGGTCTGCCGACAAAAGTGGCAGTGTCGGTTCGTGGCGAGCCCACGGAGGAATATTATAATAAAGTCATGCGTTTTATAGCAAAGCATCTTTTTAACAGGGCGGATGGGGTGATCTTCCAGACAGCGGATGCCAGGGCATTTTTCCCGGAAAAGGTGCAGAGAAAATCGGTGATATTGCCCAATCCACTGGATGTGGCGTGTATCAGACCCAGGTATCAGGGAGAGAAAGAGAATGTCATCGTAGCAGTGGGAAGAGTGGATGAGAATAAGAATCATAAGATGCTCATAGACGCTTTTGCTGCAGTACAAGGTAAGCACCCCGAGATGAAGCTGGTGATCTATGGCAATGGAGATCAGAGAGATCCACTGTTACAGTATGGCAGAGAACTGGGACTGCAGGATCGCATTCAGATGCCTGGAAATGTCAGCGACATTCCGGAGAAGATAGAGCGCGCACGGATTTTCGTGCTGACATCAGATACGGAGGGTATGCCCAATGCATTGCTGGAAGCCATGTCACTTGGTCTGGCAGTGATCTCCACAGACTGTCCCTGCGGTGGACCGAGAACCGTCATTCAGGATGGGGAGAACGGACTTTTGGTGCCGGTGAGAGATACAGCCGCATTGACCCGGGCGTTACACAGGATTCTGGAAAGTCCTGCATTGGAGCGGAAACTGAGTGACAATGCCAGTCAGTTACAGCAGGAACTGTCGCCGGATAAAGTGAATAAGGTCTGGAGAGCATATCTGACTGCATTATGTAAGAAGTAATATGATTGATTGAAAACCGGTAGAAAGAGGAGCATATAAGATGTTGCGAGAACTAGAGTATCCTTTCGATAATGAATATATTCTTAAAAAATCTAAGAGTCTGAAAAAGGCATTGCTGAAGGAACAGACCAAACGGATTCAGAAAAAAATCGCAGTACTGGGCGGCAGTACCACCCATGATATTAGTAAAGTGCTGGAATTATTTCTGCTGAATTATGGGATTGAGCCCGTTTTCTATGAGTCGGAGTACGCCCAGTATTGGCAGGATGTGATGTTCAATGAGGAGCTGCAGGATTTTGCGCCGGATATCATCTATATTCATACCAGCAACCGAAATATACATGAATATCCTAAAGTGTCTGACAGTCCGGCGGACGTGGATGGGCTTTTGACACAGACTTACAGCCATTTCGAGACCATGTGGCAGAGAATAGAGCAGGTCTATCATTGTCCCGTGATCCAGAATAATATGGAGCTGCCATTTTATCGTTTGCTGGGAAACAGGGATGCCAGTGATATCCATGGGCGCATTCATTTTATCAATCAGTTAAATGAAAAGTTCTATCAGTATGCCAATGCCCATCAGAACTTTTACATCAATGATATTCAATATCTGTCCTCCTGCTACGGACTTGACAAGTGGTCGGATCCGTTATTCTGGCATATGTACAAATATGCCCTATGTCTTCCTGCCATTCCCAATTTGTCCTACAATGTGGCAAATATCATCAAGGCGATCTACGGGAAAAATAAGAAATCCCTGGTACTGGATCTGGACAATACCCTGTGGGGCGGCATCGTGGGGGATGACGGTGTGGAAAATCTGGAAATTGGTCAGGAGACCTCCATGGGACAGGTATTCTCCGAGTTCCAGCAGTATGTGAAGGATCAGAAGGATATCGGCGTCATGCTGAATATCAGTTCTAAAAATGAAGAGGAAAATGCTATTGCAGGACTGGAACATCCGGACGCCCCATTGAAACCGGAGGATTTTATTCTCATCAAGGCGAACTGGGATCCCAAGAGCATGAATATACAGAATATCGCAAAAGAGTTAAATATCCTGCCGGAGAGTCTTGTATTTGTAGATGACAATCCAGCGGAGCGGGAGATCGTAAGACAGCAGGTTCCAGGGGTGTCTATCCCGGAGATAGGCAGTCCGGAGCAATACATCAGCGTATTAGATCACTCGGGATTTTTCGAAGTGACACAACTGTCAGAGGACGACAGGAAGAGAAACGAGATGTACAAAGCCAATGTACAGCGTCATCAGCAGGAGGCAGGCTTTGCAGATTACAGTGAGTATCTGCGTTCTCTGGATATGAAGGGGACCATAAAAGCCTTTGAACCCATGTATATGGCAAGGATCGCCCAGCTTACCAACAAGAGCAATCAGTTCAACCTCACCACCAAACGCTTCTCCCAGAGTGAGATCCAGGAGGCGGCTGCAGACGCGCAGAAACTTACCCTCTATGGAAAGCTGGAGGATAAGTTCGGTGATAACGGCGTGGTATCCATCGTCATGGGAGATGAGAGACAGACGGGAGAGATGCGGGCTGTCTGGGGTGATGAATCGGAGGAGAAGACACTGCACATAGAACTGTGGCTCATGAGCTGCCGTGTCCTGAAAAGAGACATGGAGTTTGCCATGATGGATGCGCTGGTGGAAGAGTGCCGGAAGAGAGGCATCACGAAGATCAAAGGCTATTACTATCCCACCGCGAAAAATGCCATGGTGCGGGAATTTTACGGGCTTCAGGGATTCACCAAAGAAAAAGAAGATGAAAATGGCAACACAGTATGGTATTATAAGATAGAAAATTCATACGAACATAAAAATAAGGTGATTCAGGTCAACAGTGAATCGCAGCGTTAATTGTGGAGGAAACTATGGACAGAGAAGAATTATTTGAGCGTTTAAATACAGTATTCAGAGATGTATTTGATGATGAGGATATCACAGTAACGGATCTCACCACAGCCAATGATATTGAAGATTGGGACTCCCTGGAGCACATCAACCTCATGGCGGCAGTGGAGGAAGAGTTCGGCATCAAATTCACCATGGGACAGATCGTATCCATGAAAAATGTGGGACAGATGGCGGATATTATTCAGGAAAAGCTGGGCTGATACGATCCGTGTCAGGAAGTCATGAAACGACTGACTTTAAGATGACAGATAGAAATTGTAACGGAAAAGGAATCTCTTTACATGAACATTACTTCATTTCAGTTCCTCTGCTTTTTTACGGTATTGCTGGCGTTATACTACATCATACCGAAGAAAATGCAGTGGGGACTCTTGCTGATAGCAAGCATTGGATTTTTCCAGGCTGCCGGTGAATGGTGGCTGATCATTTATCCGGTGACAACCATCATGATCATATATTTTGGCGCATTGTATCTACATAGAGTGAAAGAGCAGAAGAAAAAACAGATTGTTCTTTCACTTGTTGTTGTATTATGCGTTTTTCTATTATGTATCCTAAAATACTTCCATCTGGGCCTGCTGGCACCCCTTGGAATCTCTTTCTATACCCTCACATTGCTGGGATATCTCTTCGATGTCTACTACGAGATCGGAGAGCCGGAGACCAATATAGGCAGGCTGGCACTGTTCGGGTATTATTTTCCCACCATGATATCGGGGCCAATCGTGCAGTACAAGGAAGTGAAAGACCAGCTCTATGCGGGACATGCCTTTGATTACACCCGCGTTACTTTCGGCTTACAGCGCATGATATGGGGATTTTTCAAAAAGCTTGTCATCTCAGAGCGTATGGGTCTCGTGGTGAATACCGTGTTCAATCAGTATCAGGATCATTCCGGTCTTACCGTAGTGATCGGTGCTGTTTGCTTTACCTTCCAGCTCTATACGGATTTTGGCGGCTGTATGGATATCGTCATCGGTGCATCGGAAGCGTTGGGCATTATCCTGCCGGAGAACTTTGATACTCCATTTTTCGCCACCAATATCTCAGAGTACTGGAGGCGCTGGCACATCACACTGGGCACCTGGCTGAAAAATTACCTCTTCTATCCCTTGCTCCGCACAAAGTTCTTCAGTACGCTTCCTAAGAAGCTAAAACCGAAATTCGGCAAAAAGACAGCCAAAAAGCTGACCACCTATCTGGCAATGCTGATCCTCTGGTTCACCATAGGCTTCTGGCATGGTGGATTATGGAAATATATCATTGGCTCGGGATTGCTCCACTGGTTCTATATCGTATCAGGGGAAGTGCTGGAACCGTTATGGAAGCGATTAAAGACCTGGTTCCACGTCACAGATGGCTCCAGGGGATTTGTATGTTTCCAGAGGGTTCGTACGTTCTTGCTGGTGACCATAGGCCTGATCTTTTTCCGCGCAGACAATGTGCCTGCGGCGTGTCATATGCTGGGGAGTATCTTTAAGGAATGGAATCCGGAGATCTTATGGAATGGATACCTCTTTGAACTGGGACTGGACTGGATCGAGTTTACCATAGCGGTGGTATCATTATGCATATTACTGCTGGTATCGGTACTCCAGCAGAAAAAGGGCATTCGGGAGCGAATTGCGGAAAAGCCTCTTCCTGTGAGATGGATCATCTTTTTCGCAGCGATTTTCTATGTGATCCTCCTGGGTAACTATGGACCGGATTTCAGTGCGGCAGAATTTATCTATCAGGGATTCTAAGGGTCGGAGGTCATATGAGACAATTTATCATGAAACATAAAAACTTCATAAAGATCGCTGCTTTTCTGTGCATTTTTCTCTTTCTTCTCCAGACGGTGACTTATATCATCCGCACCAACGGATTGGTAAAGGATCGCTTTACAGGATTCTATGGGGAGAAAAATAATACGCTGGACGTGGTGATGATCGGCTCCAGCCCTGTATTCCCGTGCTTCGCGGGGGCAAAGATGTATGGCTCCCATGGATTCACAGCCTATCCGCTGTCCTCCAACATGCAGCGCCCCATGGCGGCATTGTCTCTGGTAAAAGAGACGGAGAAGACCCAGCATCCAAAGCTCTATCTCTTTGAATTAAAACAGTTCACGGCAAATGAGGAAGATATGGCGGACAATATGGCATATACCAGAGGGGTCACGGATAATATGAAATATTCCTGGAACCGTATCGATGCCATTAACAGGGCAGTTCCCGAGGTGGGAGAACGCTATACCTACTATTTTGATATTTTTAAATATCACAGTAACTGGAAGACCATGGTACTGCCAAGTCAGATCGCCTGCTGGCGTTATGAACGTCTGGAGCCTTTGAAGGGCTTTGAGTTCAAGGCAGATTATTATCCCATGGAGCAGCTGGACTGCTCCCAGGTGACAGATATGAAACCCATAGAGGCAGATTATGAGGGATATCTGAGGGAACTGCTGCAGTATCTGCAGGATCATGATATGCAGGCACTTTTCACAGTGGCACCCTATGTCTATGAGTCAGCAGATAAACAGCGTAACTACAACTATATGCAGAGAATCGTGGAATCCTATGGATATCAGTTCCTGAATCTGAATGATTACACAGAGGAGATGGGCTTCGATTATGCAACAGATTTTTACGATAAGGGTGTACACACCAATGCCATCGGAGCTGAAAAGGTAACGGATTTTCTGGGTGCTTATCTGGATCAGCACTATGACTTGCCGGATCACAGACTTTCATCCACGGCACAGCAGAGTCTGGATCAGCGTCAGTTAGAACAGGCAGAAAAGGATCATGAGAACTATAAGAGCTGGGATCAGGCATATGAGCGCTGGTCACAGCAGATGGAAGAATCCAGGGCAGGGCTGCAGGAGAAGATAGCCGCAGGAGCGTATCTGGATCAGAAAGCCCAGGACTAATTGCGTCGCCCCTTGAGATGGGCTGACGTTCCCAACAGGAGGTAACTATGTGTGGAATAGCAGGATTTTGTAATTTGCCAGGCAACTGGGAAGAAGACATTAAGAATATGAACCACAGAATGTACCATAGAGGACCCAACGCATCGGGCATCTGGAGTACGGAGGATAAGTCTGTGGTACTGGGGCATCAGCGTCTGTCCATCGTAGACCTCTCAGAGAACGGATCACAGCCCATGGTGTCCCACAGCGGTCGGTTCGTCATGGTTTATAATGGAGAGATCTATAATTATAAAGTACTTCGTGACAAGCTGCTGGCGGAGCATAAAGTGGAGAGGTTTTGCAGTACCTCCGACACAGAGGTACTCCTTGAGGCGATGGAGGCTTATGGCGTACAGTCGGCTATCAACATGTGCAAGGGGATGTTTGCCATTGCCTTATATGATACCCGGGAACAGCAATTATACCTGTTGAGAGATAGAGTGGGAGAGAAACCGCTCTATTATGGTTTTGTGGGAAATGGGTTCGTCTTCGCATCAGATCTGGGTTCCATTTCCGTGCTGAGGGATTTTCATAATGAGATCAATACAGATATTCTGGATCTTTACTTTGTCCATGGATATATACCGGCACCCTATTCCATCTATCGGGATATCTACAAACTGGAGCCGGGCACGATCCTGCGGACAAAAGCACCATTTACCAGTCGTACTCCCGAGATCACGACTTTCTGGTCTATGAAGGATGCAGCGAAAAAGGGACAGAGCCATCTTTTCACAGGCAGCCGTGTGGAGGCAGCGGATGAATTGGAGCGATTATTAAAACAGAGCATCGCCGGACAGATGGTGGCGGATGTGCCGGTGGGTGCATTCTTATCTGCGGGAATCGACAGCAGTACCATCGTGGCGTTGATGCAGTCACTGAGCAGTCAGAAGGTACGCAGCTTCACCATCGGTATGGAGGATGCAGCATACAATGAGGCGATTATCGCCAAGGAGATTGCAAAGCATCTGGGTACGGAGCACACAGAGATGTACATCTCTGAGGAGGATGCGAAAAATGTCATTCCGGGTCTTTCCCATATGTTCAGTGAACCTTTTGCGGATTCTTCACAGATCCCCACCTATCTGGTAAGTAAGATGACCGGGGAGCATGTGACGGTATCCCTTAGCGGGGACGGCGGGGATGAACTCTTCTGTGGGTATAATTCCTATCCCTCTGTGATGGGTCTGTGGAACAGACTGGCACGGATACCCTATCCCATCAGAAAGATATGCAGTGACCTGGTACTTCACACCCCTTTGAAACGGAATAAAGATATCTGTGTCCGCGGACGCCTCCTGGCGGCCAAGGGACCGGAGAAATTGTATGAGATCTCCAATCAGGAGGAAAATATCGCAGACCGCATAACGAGGAATCATACCCATCCGGCCTATAAATACAGTGAATATGAGACAGGTTTCCTACAGGAGCCACATCATAATCTCATGCTCATGGATCTCATCATGTACCATCCGGATGACATTCTGGTGAAGGTGGATCGATGTGGCATGGCGGTATCTCTGGAGTCCAGAATCCCTATGCTGGATAAGGATGTGGTGGAGTTTGCCTGGACATTGCCCCAGGATTATCTCCGCCAGGGGGATACCGGCAAGCTGGTACTGCGGGACGTGCTGTACCGCTATGTGCCAAGGGAACTGATGGAACGTCCAAAGACAGGCTTTGCCATCCCCATTGATAAATGGCTGAAACAGCCGAAACTTCGCGCCTGGGCAGAGACCCTGCTGGACCCAAAGCTCATCGCACAGCAGGGCATCCTCAATCCGGATACCGTAAACTTTATCTGGAAGGACTACGTGGAAAATGGCGTGTGGCGGGTACAGATCTGGTACCTTTTAATGCTTCAGGAGTGGTTGACAAATGAAAATCATAGAGCAGTATAATGCACAACTTCATAACACCAAAGTTAATGTGACTACAGGAGATGGCATAGCAGGACGCATTACAGTCATAGTAGCGGTATACAACATTGAACAGTATCTGGACAGATGTGTGAAGTCCATACAGCGTCAGAGCTACAGCAATCTGGAGATCATTCTGGTGGACGATGGTGCCACGGATCACAGCGGTCAGATGTGTGATGATTACGCCCGGGAGGATGATCGGATAAAGGTCATTCATAAGAAAAACGGCGGTTTATCCCATGCCAGAAATGCAGGAATGAAACTTGCCACGGGAACCTACATCGCCTTCGTGGACGGAGATGACTGGATCGATGAGAGGATGTATGAGACCATGCTGTCAGCGATGCTGGAACAGGAGGCAGACATCTCCATATGCAGATACCGACAGGTCTATCCGGATGAGACCGTGGATGAATCCACGGGAAATGCAGTGGTATTTCAGGGCAGAGAAGCACTCACCTGCCTTATCGAGGAGCGGGATGAATACCAGATACAGAATGCAGCGTGGAACAAGCTCTATCGCAGAGATTTATTGCAGGGACAGGAGTTTCCGGTGGGCAGATGGTACGAGGATATTGTATATACCACGATCCTGCTGAGTAAGATAAATCGATGCGTCTATCTGGACAGTGCCTTTTATAATTATGTGCTGGACAGAGAGGGAAGCATCATGTCCCATGGACTGAATGCCAGGATCCTTACGGATCAGATACCTGCTTATTTTGAGAAAACAGCGTTCCTTCGGAGCATCGGGGAGGATACGCTGGCGGATGTGCACAACTACTATATCTATAAGAGGCTGTTGATCCTGTATACACAGTTCCGCAGGAGTGAATGTCATGCGGAGGCAAAAGCGAAGCGGAAACAGTTCTGCAGGGAATTGAAAGTTATAATTCATCAGCAGAGCAGTGAATTTCCGTCTGCCTTTGGGTGCTATATGGCAAACCCCAATGAGTACAGGAAGATGAAGATCTTCATGAGTTCCACCTGGCTCTATGACAGAGTGATGGATCTGAACGACGCGGTGATCATTCCCATGAAACAGCGAAAACATAAAAAATAATATCGATATATGGGGGATTATATGAGGCTGTATACCAGATTAAAAGAAAACAAAATTTTTGCAATGATTCTATTGATAGAATTGGCTCTTATCCTGTTGTTAGCGAAGGACTGTTTCCGGGAACAGCGAATCTCTACGCTGGAAGCGGAGGAATGGAAGTCCAGCGATGAGGACCTGGAAGTGGTAACGGATGTGGAGGGATATAAAGGTGTCTACGTGCAGGATGCTATGAATGTGGTGGACAAGGAAATCATGCACTCCAGGGAACATATGCTGCCGCCGGGGGCTTATGAAGTGACAGTAGAGTATAAATCCATCACAAATCTGGAAAACAGATCCAACAGTGTGGCGGATTCCGCTGGAAAGATGGTCTTCAATTCCTATAAGGCATCCAGTGATCTGCGCTCATCCACTATTTTACTGGATGATGGGGCGAAGATGCGGACTTCACGTCTGTGGGTACGCTGGGGAAAGGGTCTGGAGGATTTTCAGGGCAGATTGCTCTTCAACGGCGTGGGAGAGCTGGTGGTAAAAAATGTGATAATTAAGGAGATGGTGGTCTATCGGTATGTGAGAATTGGGGGATATGTCCTGCTATTTACACTGCTTGACATGCTGTATCTCTTTTTCGTACGTAACAGTATCTGGGTGCAGAGCCAGGAGCAGAAGCTTAGACGCTGTGGTCTGGGGGGTATCATTCTGTTCACCAGTATGCTGTTCTTCACAGATGCGCTGTTCTATGGGCATGACCTTACCTTTCATCTGGAGCGGCTGCATGCCATGGCGGAGGCGTTCTCGGAGGGGCAGATACCTCACCGCATCCAGCAGAACATGCTGAATGGATATGGATACGTGAATCCGCTTTTCTATGGGGAGCTGTTCTTATCCCTCCCGGCGCTTTTGTACAATCTCTATGTGCCATTACAGACCTGCTACAAGATCTACGCCATAGCGCTGAATGTGCTGACCTGTCTGATCACCTACCATTGCTTTACGAAGATGAGCAGGGACTGGAAGATGGGCATGTTCGTGTCCTTTCTGTACACAGCCTCCGCATATCGCATGGTGGACATCTTCGTCCGGGCAGACGTGGGGGAATATACAGCCATGACGTTCCTGCCATTGGTGGTGTACGGTTTCTGGAAGGTATACAGTAAGCCGGACCATGAGAAAATCGGTATGAAAGACTATCTTCCTATTGTGTTGGGATTAAGTGGAATCCTGGAATGCCACATTCTAAGCTGCTATATGCTGACGGTATTTATCCCGCTGTTCCTGCTGATCATGTGGAGGAAGACATTCACAGCGAGAAGGTTCGCGGCACTGGTGAAGAGTGCGGTACTACTGGTACTACTGAATCTGTGGTTCGCATATCCCCTGTGGAGCTCTCTGCAGATGGATATCAAAGTGACCCAGGCGGGTACCATGGGAAGAATCGAGAAATATGGAATAACCCTTGCACAGATCGCGGGTATCTTCCACACCGCCACAGGAGATTCTATCTGGGATGGCGTCAAGGCGGAAATGCCGCTCACCACGGGAATTACGCTGATCTTAGGGATTTTCTTACTGGGATTTCTGGCTATAAAGAGGGATAAATGGAATCTGAAAGAAGATAAAAATTATACACTTGCCACATTGTTTGGGGGAAGTGGAATCCTTGCACTTTATTTCTCCTCTGCCTATTGTCCATGGGATTCCCTGGCGGTACTGGTGCCGGCACTGGATCAGGTACTGGGGACCATACAGTTCTCCTGGCGTTATCTGGAGATCGCCACCATGCTGCTCACCCTGACGGTCATGTATACCCTGCTGGTAATCGGGGGAAAATATGGCAAAAAGAGAATGTACCAGCTTATGTCAGGTCTGATGGTGGTGATGCTCTGCACAGAAGGACTCTTTTTCATGCAATACCAGAATGAATCCCAGTACAGGAAGTATTATTCGGAGTCTGAGCTGACGGGATTTGACGTGGGTTCCGGTATGGAGTACATCCTGAAAGATACTGACAGGGATCAATTAAATACCAATGAGATTCAGATGGAGAAGGGTGTGCAGACCAAAGATCTGGAACTGGTAAAGGGAAACAGAGAATTGCTCTGTAAGAATGGGAATGCAGAACAGGCTTATGTGGATATTCCCGTGCTGCACTATGACAATTACATTGCCTATGATAAGGATACCGGAGATGCTGTCACACTGGATACCGGGGATAACAACCGCATCCGTATCCAATTGCCCCCCCATTATCTGGGAACGGTGGTGGTGTCGTATCAGGAACCGGTGATATGGAGAGTGATGGAAGGTATATCGGTGGTCACACTGCTGGCAATCGTGATCTATATGGCAGTGGTGTATGGCAGTGGTATATGGCATGGGAAAGCAGGCGGAGATGAGAAATCAGTATAAAGATCTCAGCATCGTGCAGTTATCAGGTGGGCTTGGAAATCAGATGTTCCAGTACGCGTTCTACAGACAACTGCAGGAGATGGGACGGAAAGTCAAGATGGATGATACAACGGAATATCAGTATGAAGGCTGCCGTAAGCCCCAATTGGATGTCTTCGGCATAAGCTATGACAGATGCACCAGAGAGGAACTGGTGGCATTGACGGACGCTTACATGACGCCTGTGGATCGGATGCGCAGGAAGCTTTTCGGACGCCGTACCAGACTTTACCATGAGCGTCAGTTCAATTTTGATCCGAAGATCTACGAGAGAGGTTCCACTTACTTTGAAGGCTGCTGGCAGACGGAGAAATATTTTAAAGGGATCGAGTCCCTGCTGCGGGAATCATTCACTTTTAAGGGGAGAATCCCGGAGACCACCAAAGCTTACCTGCAACAGATACAGCGGGATCAGGAGAAGGGAATTGTCCCAGTGAGTATCCATATCCGCAGAGGGGATTATCTGGTGGAATCCACACAGGCATTGTATGGAAATATCTGCACAGAAGCATATTACGAAAAAGCCATACAGATGATTTACAATCGACTTGGGAGTGATGTGCCCACAAACCTCACAAAAATCCGGTTCTATATTTTCAGTAATGACATTCCCTGGGCAAAGGAACACTACCGGGGAGAGCAGTACGTGGTGGTGGACTGCAATGACGAATCCACAGGCTACCTGGATATGATGCTGATGAGTACCTGCCGGCATCATATTATCGCCAACAGCAGTTTCAGCTGGTGGGGGGCATGGCTGAATCCCAGCCCGGATAAGATCGTTATAGCACCCCCCAAGTGGCTCAACGGGAGAGATTGCGAAGACATCTACTCTGGCAGTATGATACCGTTAACTGAGGAACGTTGATAGAATTTGCCATTTACAGGGAAGTTTAGTATAATGAAAGATACTGTTTGAACGAGAATAGACAGCAGAGCACGAGAAGAAAGGTATGGATCAACAGTGAATATAGATGTCATAAGAAAATTGGGATGTATCTTAAATAAAAAGCAGAAAAGTAAAATATTTGGACTGGGTGTACTGATCCTCATAGGAGGTCTGTTGGAGACGCTGGGAGTATCCATGATCCTGCCGGTGGTAACTTCTATCCTGGATGTGGATGGCATGAGCAGGAACAAATATGTCATACTGGTGTGCGACAAACTCCATTTGGAGAATATGAATGAGTTCATTATATTGCTGCTCATGGTGGTAATTGTCATATTCGTGGTAAAGAATGCATATCTGCTGTTCCTGTCCTATGTACAGGCAAAGTTCGTAAATGGCAATCAGCATCGCGCCGGCAGTTATATGCTGGAGGAATACTTGAACCGTCCTTATGAATTTTATCTGAATGCGGACATCCCCACCATATTCCGTATCCTGGATGGAGATATTCCCAAGGTATTCCAACTCCTGCTGTCCGTGATCAAGCTGGCAACAGAGGTTGTGGTGGCAGTGTGTCTGTTTGCCGTGCTGCTGGTCATTGATATTAAGATGACCATGATGATGATGGTACTGATGCTGCTCATGACGTTCGTGATTATAAAGGTATTGAAACCGATCCTGAATAAAGTGGGAAAGGAAAATCAGGAAGTGCAGAGCCTTGCAGGGCGGTGGAGAACCAAGTCCGTCTATGGTATCAAGGATGTAAAAGTACTGAACAGAGAGCATTTTTTTGCAAGCTTTTATGAGAAACATACGAGACGGGGCCTGCGTCTCACCATTCAGTATTCTGTGCTGAATGGATTGCCCAGAACCATCATTGAGACGGTGCTGGTGGCAGGAATCCTGGCGTATATTGCAGTGTGTATCGCAAGTGGTGTGAATGTGACATCCCTGCTGTCCCAGATCACAGCTTTTGGTGTGGCAGCGATCCGCCTCATGCCCAGTATGAATCGCATTAACACATATCTCACAGATATTGCTTTCTATGAGCCATCACTGGATTATGTATATGAAAATGTTGATTTCTCCAAATATAAAGAAGAGGGCCGCTACATTGCGGACGAACCAGAGAATCCGGAACCGGTAGTTATTGATGATGATATTCGCCTGGAGCACATTACTTATGTGTACCCCAATACGGATAAGAAAATACTGGATGATGCCCAGATGATCATTCCTTACGGAAAATCCGTGGGTGTGGTGGGACCCTCCGGTGCAGGAAAATCCACAGTCATTGATATTATTCTGGGACTGCTGCATCCACAGAAGGGGCGTATCATGTGCAGGGACAGAAACGTGTTGGACAACTATCCATCCTGGCTCAGTAATATTGGATACATTCCACAGACGATCTATCTGTCTGATGACTCCATCAGAGATAATATTGCCTTCGGTGTGCCGGCAGATGAGATTGATGATGCCCGCATCTGGCAGGTGTTGGAGGAAGCACAGATGAAGCATTTCGTAGAACAGCTTCCGGAAGGATTGGATACTTCCACAGGTGACAGAGGTGTCAGAATCTCAGGCGGTGAGCGACAGAGACTTGGAATTGCCAGAGCACTGTATCATAATCCGGATATTCTGGTATTCGATGAAGCTACATCGGCACTGGATAATGCCACGGAGAAAGCAGTCATGGAAGCCATCGAGAGCTTTCATGGGAAGAAGACGCTGGTCATTATCGCACATAGACTGAATACGCTGGAGAGCTGCGATGTCCTGTACCGGGTACAGGATGGAAAGGTTCAACTGGAAGAGAAGAGCAGATAGTATATAATAGAACATCATAGTAAAATAAAGGCATCATAAAGCTGAAAAAGATAACAGTAGCAATAGTAGCAGTGAATGACAGTAGAAAAGGAGTTTCCATGTTAGGAACAGAACTTTTAAAGGGACAGGGACTGGGCAACCAGCTCTTCTGTTATGTGACCACCAGATGTATTGCCCTGGAGCATGGGTATGATTTCAGTATCCTGGGAAGTGAGACGGCAGCCAATAATATTCACAGTAACTGTGGACTATATTTTATGGATCTGGACTTTGGGGTACCATCCACCAAAGAGGATTATAAACGTGTTTACTGGGAGAAGGAAGACCGATTATTCCTGCCCAATTCCAGCCACGATCTGGAGCATGGTGCCTACGTCACCGGAACGGATCAGGAGCTGATACAGATAGAAGATAATGTGCTCATCGCAGGCAATATGCAGGCGGAGGATTACTATATCAAATATAAGGATCAGATCAAACAGTGGCTGAAGGTAAAACCGGAGTATGAATGCTTCGATTACAGCAGGGATGATATCTGTGTCCTGCATCTGCGCTGCACCGACTATATGGATTCACCGGAGCTGTTCCTGCGGAAAAAGTACTGGATGGACGGCATGAAAAATATGCGTAAGATCAATCCGAAGATGCAGTTCATCATTATCACCAACGATACAAAGGAAGCAGAAAAACTGATTCCCGGGGTGAAAGCTTACAGCAATGACCTGGCAACGGATTATTCCATTATCAAAAATGCAAAATATCTCCTGCTGGCGAACTCATCCTTCACGTACTTTCCGGCGTTCACCAGTGATATGAATCAGTATGTGATCGCTCCCAAATACTGGGCGAGACACAATGTGTCGGATGGATACTGGGCATCTGAGCAGAATATCTACGAGGGATTCCATTATATGGACCGAAAGGGACATCTCTTCACGACGGAGGAATGCCGACAGGAACTGGACGTGTATAAAAAGACCTCCAGGAAGTACAGCAGATTGAATCAGAAACCGGATGGACTTAACGCAAAGCTGTATCGCATCAGGAGTAAATATATCTATGAGAAGTACTATCTTGCCAGAATCGCAAGAGGTGTGTTACGGAGAATAAAGAAGCTGCTGCCCGGATCATAGATTCCCATGGCAGAATTTGACCAGATTACAAAGTAATCTGTGTCACGCAGTGCTCGAAGAGCACAAGGTAGAATATGACCAGATTACAAAGTAATCTGTGTCACGCAGTGCTCGAAGAGCACAAGGTACCTACAGATAATGCGGAAAATGAATTGAGATAGAGAGGTTTGCTCTGAATTATGAAATCTAAAATTAGGATATGCTATGAAAACCTGACGAAAGAAATAAAGATATGGGAATGGATTATAGTGCTGTTGGCAATCTCATTACCTTTAATTTCTTTCTTATACATGGATACCAATTCCATCATTCGATGCGGGCTGGACGTGGTGCGTTCGCTGGCCAGTGGACAGTTCCTTCACTTTTATGACTTTGCCCAGGAATCCAGATGGTCCGGCCTGATGGTACACCCGCCAACATACGATATTCTTATCTACCTGGTGGTAGCGGTCTGGCAATTACCGGTATCCATCTATGAGGTGGTGACAGGGACTACTACGGAGCACAGCATGATCGCGCTGGTATATTCCAAATATATTTTGGTGCTGTTTTTGATGGCATCTGCTTACATGATCTATAAGATCGCTGGTAAGATCGGTCTGACAGAGAAAATTGCTGCCTGGACAGCATTTGCCTTTCTGACAGGGGGATTTATCGCCGCCTATGTGTGCATTGCGGGACAGTATGATATCCTGGGTATCTTTTTCACGTTGCTGGGAGTTTTCTATTATCAGAAAAAAGATACCAAATGGTTTCTGATCTGGTTCTCCATCGCGGTACAATTCAAATTTTTTGCATTGTTTATTTTTATTCCTCTGGTACTGCTGCGGTATAAAAATCTTATTCATATTGCTATTCAGATGGTATGTGTCATGATTCCAACAGCGATCCTGCGGATACCATTCCTGAATAATCTCAGCGTGGTGACGGAGAAAAATGAGATTCAGGCGGATATGCTGGATCGAATCTTTCGTAACCGTATTGCCATTTTTGAAAGCGATGTGCCCTTGTCCTTATTATTTCTGGGGGCAGTGTGTCTCTTCTGTTATTGGAAGGATGTAAAGGAAAAGGAGTGGAATTATTATTGCATCTTCGTGCCATTTCTGGCAGTTGCCATGCTGTTCCTGTCCTTTCCGTTTTTACCATATTGGCTGGTATATCTTGCTCCATGGACGGCATTACTGTTCTTCATGAAGAGGGAAAAGGCAGATCGCAGATTCCTGTTTGAACTGGGTATGACAGTGAGTATCGTGTTGGTACAGTTCTCCCATTTCGACTGGGTATTCGAATTGGACAACATGGCAGGGATGTTCGTGGATAAGGTGATCTACAGCTATGAGAAATTTACCAATCCACTGACCATGTCTAACTGGAACACCATCCTGCCAATCGAGGAAAATGAATTTCTCATCTACGGAATGTACATTCTGTGCCTGGCAGCTATGATCCTGGCTTATTGGCCTGGAAAAGACCTGGCAGAGAAAGGAATGGAAGCGCAGGAGGACAGTTACCCCTGCAGGAAGATGATGTGGATTCGCTTTATCATCACATTTGGTATAGGGTGCATCCCCTTTTTACTGTATTTTGGAAGTATTGCCAGACAGATTATATCTGGCTGATCATATTTGACTGACCGTATTTGGCGGACAATATGAAACTGAGATCGATGAGTGAAAATTAAGATATGACTTGGAAGTAATAGGAGCATGAAATAGATGAATAAATCAAAGCAGACGTTAGTCATGGGATGGAGAGAAAACTGGAAAGAGATTATATTATTTGTGCTGAGCATGACATTTCTATTAATCATGGCACTGTATAAGCTTACGGAGACACCCCTATGGCTGGATGAATGTCTGGAATATTATATCGGCAGGACAATGACAGGGGTGATTCCCTGGTATAGCAATAATGGTGTGACCACAGCGGCTAACATGTATGAACGGATGCTGGGGGGATTTCAACCGCCATTATATAATTTCCTGAGCTATTTTTGGCTGCTGATCAGTGATACAGAATGGTGGTTTCGCTTTTCAGGGGTCATTATGTGTGCAATCGGTGGCATTGGCATCTACAAGGTAGTGAAGAAGATTTCCAATTATTCATTGGGAGCACTTTCTGTGATCTGCTATTCCTGTGTCTATGAGATCATGTATTATACCCAGGAATGTGGGGAATATATCATGCTGGTGATGTTCCTGCCCTGGCTGTTCCTATGGTATCTAAAGGCAATGGAAGAACACAGCTTTCGCAATATGCTGTGTTTTGTCCTCTTCTGTGTGCTGACGATCTACACACAGTATGGGGCAGCTTTTATTATTGCACCTACAGCTGTGAGTATTCTCATAAAGGTATGGATGGATGGAAGAGAACATGCAGCACAACGGAAAAAACAGCTTACATGGTTCATTTCCTTTAGTGGAACAGCAGTGATTCTTGCAGCACTTCCATTACTGTTTTTCTTTGTTCTGCCACAGCTTGCCAATCAGACCAATGTGGAGGCCAACCCTGAGATTTGGAATTTCTACAACAATAATGTGTTTTCCGATATTGTACACATGTTCCTGGATGTATTTCGATGGAATCTTATCGAATCCTTTACCAGATTCTATACGATATCCCTGATCGCTGTGATCGTGTTGTTACTGATGAGCATTTTCTACTGTGTCAAGGGAACGGATGGCACGCTGAAGCATCTGCTGATCTGTAATGTGTTTACCTGGTTCTTATATTATGTACCCACCAGAGCAGGACTTTATGGAAGAGGCTATTTTGGCTTTCGCTACAATATCTTTTTTATACCCATGTGGATCATTACCCTGTTCTATCTTTTCTACAGACTGTATCAGATGTTAGATGGAATAGAGGGTGAGAAAAAGAGAAAACTCTTAAAGAGAGTATATCAGACCGGGATGCTGGTGATGGCAGCAGGTTATTGTATCTACGGCTCCCATCAGATATTAAAACATTGGGAGAAGGCGGATACCAGAGGCTGTGTTCAGGCATGGTACGCAGAGAAGGGCTACGATGCATCTACCCTGGTGGAACCCATGCAGGCACCGGCATTTTCCTACTATTATGAACATGATGAAGCTTACAACTCGGAATATGATGCCCGGGTGCATCGATTGATCGCTCCTATTGCAGATAATATCTATCATGATGATATTGAGAGACAACAGTATGAGGGATATAAGCAGGAAATACAGGAAATATATGGAGACAACTGGCCGGATACCATCTATTGCTTCGTGGGTGATATAGATAACAGCCCTGTGAGCGATGTGCTGAAGGATGCAGGCTATGAGCCGGAAGAAATCTATCGCACTACAGCACAATTATATCGATTTGATAAAATCCAGCAGGAGGAATAAAATGAGTGAATATAAGAATGGCAGGCTGCAATTACCCAATGTGACCCTCCTTGCCATGACCAGCGTGAAGATCAAAGAGACCATCAAAGCCATGGAGTACAGTATGCAGGGAATTGATTTTGGGGCTGCAGTGCTCATTACCCATAGAAAGCCGCTGTTTCTGCCAAAGGAGATCACCTATAAACACATCGACAAACTGGACAATATTGACCGCTTTAATTATGAGACGGTGTATCATATGGGAGATTATATAGATACGGATTACGCGCTGCTGGTTCACTATGATGGATTTGTGGTGCATCCGGACAAGTGGCAGGATGAGTTCCTGGACTACGATTACATCGGTTCCCCATGGCCTTTGCCAAAGGAGGGCGATACCACCACCTACCGGGATATCAATGGAAATATCTGCCGTGTAGGGAACAGCGTATCCCTTCGCAGCAAGCGTCTCATGGATTTCCCGCGCAAAGCAAACGTACCCTGGGTAGGGGAGGAAAAGGATGGCTTTGTATATTTTAATGAGGATGGATTCATCTGCTGTAAGATCAGGCACCTGCTGGAGGCGGAGGGAATGCGCATCGCACCCATTCAGGTGGCAAAATATTTTGGACATGAGAATATGATTCCGGAGATAGAGGGGATTACCCCATTTGTATTTCATAAATGGGCAGGAACCAACGGACAGTATCCCAATTTTTCCAGAAGATAAGCAGCATTATGGATAAGGGAACATTGATTTAAAAATAGACAGGAGCCCACAGAGATTATAGTTGGCTCAGGAAGATTCAGGTTAAAAATATGGTATATGATTGCTTTCAGTTTTTCAATGAGCTGGATATTCTAAAATTGAGAATGCAGGTCATGGCACCGGTGGTGGACAAATTCGTCATCAGTGAAGCCACAGAGACCTTTGCGGGCAGTAAAAAGCCCCTCTATTATGAGGAGCATAAGGCGGAATTTGCAGAGTTCGCAGACAAGATCATTCATGTGGTGGTGACGGATACGCCGGAAGGCTACACCCATGACCGGGATACCTTTCAGAAAAATGCCGTGGGTCGTGGACTGAAGGACTGCACGGATGATGACATTATTATTTTCAGCGATCTGGATGAGATCCCCAATCCCGTAAAGGTACAGGAAGTCATCCGAAAGATCAAGGCCAATGAGGATCATGCCCAGGAGAAGGTATTTCATATGGCGCAGCGTCTCTTCTACTGTTATCTGAACATGGAGGAAGTGTCGGGGAATCTCCTGGCGTACTGTGGCGAATTTGATGGTATACCTGCCCAGGAGCACAAATGGCTTGGGACGAAGATATGCAGCTATAAAGTGGCGAAGACCATGCCCCTGGGAGAACTCCGCTGGCCGAAGTGCAAGGAATTTGGCGTTCGCGTGGCGGATGGCGGCTGGCACTTTGGCTATATGGGGGGCAGCGGGGAAGCGGATGTAAAGAAAAGAGTGGCAGAAAAGGTTCGCTCCGCAGCACATCAGGAGTATAATAACAGGGCGGTATTATCCCAGGTGGATGATAAGATAAGGGATGGGGAGGATATCTTCGGGAGAGACGCAAAGTTCGTACAGACGAAGATCGATGATACATATCCCCAGTATCTGCGTCTGCACCAGCAGGAATACGCCCACCTGATCAAGCAGGAAGAATCGGGCAGTGCCATTGCCCTGCGTCACATGCGCAGGAAATGCAGGAATGCTTATCGAACCACATTAACAGCGTGCAAGCGTCTGGTAAAGAAACTGCTTCATATCAGTTCTTAGTACCATAGTTTCGCGTAAAGCGGTATGAGAGAATGGGACAGGAGGTCATCATGGCAAAAGTATCAATATGCGTACCAACATACAATAATGTGGAGGAAGTAGCACACTTACTGGAGTCCATCGCCTCCCAGACCTATACGGACTACGAAGTGATCATTACCGATGACTCCACAGATGATAACATACAGGAATTGGTGCAGAAGACGAGCAGAGAATACATGGCAGCGGGACGGACGGTTGACATAAATTATGAGCACAATATCCCGGGCTTAGGTCATATATTCAACTGGAACGCGGCTATCAGGAAAGCCAAGGGACAGTATATTAAGATCATGTTCAGCGACGACTGGTTCACGTATCCGGACAGTCTGGAGAAATATGTGGGACTTATGGAAGCACATCCGGAGGCTGGATTTGTATTCTCCGGCAGTATGCAGGTATCTGATGACAGCAGCTATGAGCGGGAGATTACAGAGGAATTTATCACAAGTCTCACCCGGGATTATCGCAGGATCTTCCGGGGCAATCAGGCGGGAGCACCCAGCGGCACCATGTACCGTAATACCAGTATTCTCTTTGATGAGAAGAGTAACTGGGCATCGGATCTGGAACTGTATCTGCATATTCTAAGTGATAATCCACACTTTGCATATACCAGGGAACCCCTGATCTCCATCGGACTTCACGGAGAACAATATACGCATATGTTCACAGAGAAGGATGACCGTATTTTCAATGATTATCTCTTCATGTATGAGAAATATCACCTGGACCAGGATAAGGCATGTAAAGAATTTTTCGTGGACGAATATATCATGAAGTTCGATAAGGGCGTGAAGATGGCTGTTCGATGTGGGAATACTTCACAGGAGTACTGGAGAAGGAGAATCCCATATCTGTGGGAACACAAGGTCATGGACTATGTCCGGGCAGGACTTCACAGACTGGGGATTGCAAGAGGATAAAGGATAAGTAACAAATAATCTCTATAATATAAAACATTGTAAAATGTAATAGGAGCGCTATGGAACCTGCTGTAAAATGGAAAGAAAACAAAGAAAAATATATCAATGGGCTCTTCTATCTGGGTCTGTTCATAGAGCTACTCATCGTGATCATTGATAAGAGTGCCTATATCAATCCCATTGAGGGACGTCTGTTCCAGATTACCTTTCTGCTCTTCGGATTGAAGGTGTTATTTACGAAATATTCCGGGAAGGAATGGATTGCAATATTTCTGTTCGGGATATTGGGCGCAATATCTTATTTTATTACGGATCGTAACGAGATAATCAGAGTAGTCATGTTCGTAGCTGCCTCAAAGGGAATTTCTTTAAGAAAATCTTTACAGATGGTATTCTTTACCATATTATCGGGCGTGCTGTTATTGATTATTTTATCTGTGACAGGTATCTTCGGAACCTTATATTTGTCTACGGATTTTGGACGTGGTGTGATAGAGAATCGATATTGTCTGGGCTTAGGGCATCCAAACGCACTCCACTGTATGATCTGGACCATTATAATTCTGGGCTTTTATCTTTATTTTGAGAAGCTTCAATGGTATATTCTATTAGTAGTATTTATGGGAAATATTGGATTATATAAGCTGACGGGATCACGGACCGGGGTGATTATAGTGGCATGCACAGTGCTGTGTTATGCCATAGCCAGATATTGGCGTTCCTGTAGATCCAGGAAAGCATTGTACATTTTCAGTGGAGCTGCATTTATCATGATGGTGGTGGGATCGGCTATTCTGTTGCACTATGGATATACCACGGGACCTTTTCACAAGCTGGATTTACTGTTGACCCGCAGGATCAGTACGGCTATGATAATAGCGCCCATACAATCCTGGGGACTATTTGGCAATGTGCTTCATACAGAGTATTTTGATATGGGATTTATTCGATTATTTTACTGGTATGGCTTCATTCCAGGCATTATATATTGTGTATTGAATTTACTTATGATATATGATTATTATAAACGTAAAGATATTGCGGCATTGTTGATGGTTATACTGTTTGCAGCCTATATGGTGGTGGAGGCACATAGTATATCTGTCTATATTCCACGAAATTATGTGTTATTACTGCTTATAAATACCTGGCCGGAGATCCTGCTGTTAGGAGAGGGTGAAGAGAGATATTTGTGGAATATCTGGGGCAGTCTTTACAGGAGAGACAGTAAATAGAGAAATCAATGATCGGTGATGGAAACAGCATCAACTGTACGAGGAGCATATATGGGAAGTATGAATAAAGAAAATGAGAAAAATAAAAGCAGGGATAGTCAGGGGACAATAAAATGGAAATGGGAGGATATGATCCTGCCGCTTCTTACTATTGTATTATTAGTGATAAATGGAATACGTATCTTCAATAGCTCCATATCCGGAGATGAGGGATTTTCACTGATGCTGGCAAAGATGAGCATGGGCGATATGCTGACAGCTACTGCTGCAGATGTGCATCCACCTCTCTATTATATCATGATCATGTTCTTCGGAAAAGTAACAGGATATACGGCAGTGGCAGGGCGGGTACTGTCTTATCTGGCAATTGTCACAGTGGCGATTCTTGCAAATACATACCTGAAGAAACGATTTGGAGCTTACGCCGCTGCAATCTTTTTTGCATTGCTGACCTTTACAAACAATGCAATAGAGATGATCGTGGAGATTCGTATGTATACATGGGCGATGGTGTTCGTATTGCTCACAGCACTTTTTGCCTATGAACTTATGCGTCTGGAGGAAGCGTATAGAGGCAGTCTGTGGAAGTGGGCAGGCTTGTGTGTCTGCGGGCTGGCAGCAGGATATCTTCACTATTATGCATTGATCATGGTGGTATTGATTGATCTATTCTTATTCATGGTATTACTTTATCGGAAGCCCAGGAATATTCTGCCATGCATTGTGGTATCCATAGCTTCGGTTATCGTATATTTCCCATGGCTGTTAGTGCTGATCAAACAGTTCGGCGCAGTATCCAATGACTACTGGATCTCCAATATAGAGGTCAAGGATTGGATTCGATATATTTTTGGAGAAGGGCGCATCGGACAGATTCTGCGTATCACATTGTTACTCTCAGGGCTCATTTTTCTGGTGACCAGAGATGGATTACAGATAGAAACAGATGTATTTGAGCGTAAAAAGAATGTTCACTTGAATCTGAAATGGGAGAAACATCCCATGGATGCAGAGCGGTATCTTGTGCTGCTGTGTGGCTTAACGACCATAGGCACTATTGCGGTGGGGGCTATCGTATCCTACATTTTCAGACCGTTATATGTATCAAGGTATATTTATTCCGCCTTTGGATTGATTACACTGGCATTTGGCATTTCATTTACACACTGTAGCAGGAGAAAGGTCTACACATGGATATTACTGATTTATATTCTGCTATTCGGCAGCAGAAGTTTTATGACCCAGTATCAATTAGAGAGAAGCTACCATAATCAGACAAGGGAGGCAGTGGCGTATATTCAGGAGAATATGAAGGTGGATGATATCATTGTCACGGATCACAGTCAGCTATCCTGGACCGTGTTAGATTATTATTGCCCGGAGAATGAGATAATTACCTTGGGAAATAATGATCTTATGGCAGCGGATTTTGATGAATGCTGGTACATGAATGATGGGGCGGAGCTAAATGAAAAGATAGTCGCGTTTGAGAAACAGGGCTTAAAAGTAACGAAAATCAAGGAAATGGGAATTGGGCGGTATCCGTTTACCTTATATAAATTGGAGAAATAACGCATATGAAGCATATATTTATCATTGGATCTAAGGGAATTCCAGCGCAATACGGCGGCTTCGAGACATTTGTGGACAGACTGGTACAGAATAGAAAAAGTAATGAGATCCAATATCATGTAGCATGTATGGGAAATGAGACAAAAGAATTTACGTATCATGATGCCAGATGCTTTCAAATCAAGGTACCCGAGATCGGGTCAGCAAAAGCAGTATATTATGATATGCTGGCAGTTCGGTCGGTGCTGTCTTATGTGAAAAATCATCATATAGAGGATGCTGTGCTTTATATCCTGGCGTGCAGAATAGGACCTTTTATTGGTCATTATCAAGATAAGCTGCAGAGACGGGGTGTTCGTCTTATGGTAAATCCGGATGGACACGAATGGATGCGGGGGAAGTGGAATGCTGCGATCAGACGTTATTGGAAGTGGTCGGAATCACTTATGGTAAAACATGCAGGTCTGCTGGTATGTGACTCGAAAAATATTGAAGTCTATATTCATACGGAGTATGGAAAATACCGCCCGGAGACTACATTTCTTGCATATGGTGCTGATATGGATGCACCTATGTACGCAGAAGCTGCCCAAGAGGTAAAGGTCTGGTATGAACAGCATGATGTGCGGCCGGGAGAATTTTATCTGGTGGTAGGCAGGTTTGTGCCGGAGAATAATTATGAGACCATTATTCGGGAGTTCATGAAAAGTGATACGAAAAAAGAGCTGGTATTTATCACAAATGTGGAACATAACAAATATTACGAGACTTTGGAGGAACGTACCAATTTTCAGAAAGATACCCGAATCAAATTTGTGGGAACGGTATATGAAAACAAATTGATCAATCGAATTCGTAAAGATGCTTTTGCATATGTTCATGGTCATGAAGTAGGAGGGACAAATCCAAGTCTTCTGGAAGCTATGAGCATCACCGATGTGAACTTGCTGTTAGGAGTTGGATTTAATCGTGAAGTTGGGGAACACGGTGCGCTGTACTGGAAAAAAGAACCGGGAGATTTATGTAAACTTATGAAAGAAGCAGAAACCATGACACCGGAAAATCGTGAGAACTTAGGCGAATTGGCAAAGCAGAGAATTCAGAAGGAATACAGTTGGGACTATATCGTATCCTCCTACGAAAAGTTATTCATGGCAGGGGATAATGCGCCGATGTAGACAGTGGCAGGTGGATTCGGACAGAGAATGTGGAATATTTTACAGAGCGGAGACAGGTAATGAAGGTTTTGATGATTAATAAATTTTTCTATATTAAGGGTGGCAGTGAGACCTATTATTTCTCTCTCAAGAGACTTTTGGAGGAACATGGTCATCAGGTCATTGATTTCTCCATGGCAGATGACAAAAACTTTGATTCTCCTTATGGGAAGTACTTTGTCAAAAATGTGGAGTATAACGGTCATACCAGTATCAAAGACAAGCTTTCCATGGCAAGTCACATCATCTACTCCAGAGAAGCGCAGAAAAATCTGGAGCAGCTCATTATAGATACCAGGCCGGATATCGCTCATCTTCATATCTTTCAGCATCAGATGTCACCATCCATTCTGTCAACATTGGAGAAGCATCATATTCCTGTTGTGTATACAGCCCATGATCTGAAAATGCTTTGCCTGAATTACAAGATGTTGAATCATACAGGCATCTGTGAAAAGTGTAAGGGACACAAGTATTATAATTGTGTAAAGTATAAATGTATCAAAGATTCTATGGCAAAAAGTGCAATCTGCATGGTGGAAGGATATCTTCACCGGATGCTAAAAAGCTATGACAAGATTGACTGTATCATCACTCCAAGCAAGTTTTATTATGATAAATTCTTAGAATTTGGTATAAGTGCTGACAGAGTGAGGTATATTCCCAATTTTCTGGAGGATGAGAAGGATGGGATAAAAAGGCAAGATGCCATAGATGAAAAGATTACAGATCGTGGAGCAGGCAGGAACAATGCAGATGCAACATCATATTTCCTATATCTCGGGAGAATCTCGGAGGAAAAGGGAATCGGTACATTAATGAAAGCGGTTAAGGGCACGAAACATCAGGTGAAGATAGCTGGAACAGGTCCATTGTTTGATTATTATCAGCAAATGGCCAGGGAAGAACAGATTCCAAATGTGGAATTTCTGGGATTTCAACAGGGTGTGGCATTGCAGAATCTGGTGAGAGATGCCAGGGCAGTCATCCTGCCATCGGAATGGTATGAGAACAGCCCCTACTCTGGCATTGAGGCCATCAGCCAGGGAAAGGTCATGATCGGATCTGATTTGGGTGGGATTCCAGAACTGATCAGAGATGGGGAGAATGGGTATATCTTTCCGGCGGGAATGGTTTCATCTTTACGTTCTATGTTGGATAAGGTTATGAAACTGAATGATAAAGAACTTTCCGAAATGAAACAGGCGTCTTACCAGCTATTTCAAGAACGATTTACTGCAGAAAAACATTATACACAGATCTTGGAGGTATATGGACGTGTATGCAGAGAATTTTAATGAAGAAAAAGGATGATTCAATATGATACAATGTACAGAAGCAGAGCTACTCCAGAAAATAGCACAGAAAAATGATATTAATTTCCTGGCAGCGGCCATAACACCGTGGCATGCCATAGGCATCAGTGCTTATATATTAAAGCTTACAGAGGAACAGAAGGAACTGAAAGGCTATATTATGCTCATGCCTCACGGCTTGACTGGGTATGCACTTACGGAGGACAATTTCCAAATTGCACAAAAGCATAATAATCTGGAATTGGTAAAGATTATTTCTACCAGTTATACTAAAAGTATAAGGGAAAAGGTTCGAGATAAATTTCAATTATATCAATACTATCTGGACTTTAATCGTCAAAAACAAAAAAAAGGTACCTTATATTGGGCAGTGCCAGAGAAACCTTCGTATGATTTGATACCTAAGATAGATCGCGTTGTGGAGGATAAAAGATTGGAAATCATACTGACAGATGAGGGGACTGGAAGTTATGTTCTAACACGTATGGGATGGTGGAGGACGGCATATAAACAGGCTGGAATAAGAGGCACCAAAAATATTCTGTGTAGAGATCCACTTTTTCTTTGGTGTCTTAAGAAAAAAAAGCAGGTATGCAATTTCAAGCTTTTAGCTGGAAACATAGGGCAGTATCATAAAAACCCAAAGGCAGCGGATTATTATAAAAAGATTATGGAAATGCAGGTATCAGGAGAGGATTATTCCTACTATGATGATGCGATAGTGATTAATCCTAACATGATGTATGAAAGTGGTTTGCTTTCTGATCAAAGTGAAATAAAACTATATGAGAAAATAGGAGAAGCGTTGAAGGAAAGAAAAGAAACTATTATTGTAAAACCGCATCCAAGAGAAATAGATCATATAGACAAATATGAGAATATTCCTAATTGCAGGATAGAACAATCAAGAGGAATGGCACAGGAAACGATTTTAGCAATGGCAAAGAAAAAACCTCGGTGTATGATAGGTTTTACCAGTACTGCGCTTATTACGGCCAAGATACTGTTTGGTATAGAGGCAATATCAGCGATTCATATGATAGATGAGGATAAGATATTATGCAAGGAAAGTTTTAATATTTTTGAAAGAGCGTTTGGTAATCTGTTAAAGATGCCGGAGACTATGGAAGAAATGCTCGATATCATAGAATTATCCAACAGAAAATAAGATAAGAGGAGCAGCGATGAAACAATTAAAAAAAATATGGACGATACTGGATCGCAAAGACCGTTCCAGAGTATTACAATTATTATTGCTCACAATGGTGGGAGCTTTGCTGGAATTACTGGGAGTATCTGCGATTATGCCTTTCGTAAATGTTACCATGGACCCATCCAGTATCCAGAGCAGTACAGGTCTGACCCTGCTGTATACATTGTTTAGAGCAGATAGTGTAAATCATTTTCTCATTTGGCTGGCCATGGTATTAGTGGTTATCTATCTGGTAAAGAACAGTTATCTCATATTACTTTATAATTTTCAGTATAAGTTCACTTTTAACAGTCAGAAAAAATTAGAAGGCAAACTGTTATCCTGTTATCTTACACAGGAATACAGTTTCCATTTGGAGAATAATACAGCAGAGCTGCAGAGAAACATCCTGCAGGATGTTACAGGAATGTTCAATTCTGTGTTGGCTTATCTGCAACTATGTACGGAACTGTTCGTATGTCTCACGTTATTCATATACCTGGTGCTCATGGACACGACAATCACCATGGGTCTGGTAGTGATCCTGGTTATTTTTGTGTTGGCATTCCAGGGAATATTTCGTAAAAAGACAGCACACATTGGTGCGGAAAGCCGTACGGCAAGTGGTAAGAGAGTACAGTGGGTGCAGCAGTCTCTGGATGGAATCAAAGAGATTAAAATTTTAGGAAGAGAGAAATTTTTCCTCGACAGTTATGATAATAATGCTGCAATCTATGCGGATCGGCAGAGAAAATATCAATTGACTATGATCGTTCCAAGACCCATTATGGAGACCTTATGCATCTGTAGTATGCTGATTCTGGTGGCATATAAATTGGCTATGGGCGTAGATCTCTCTTATTTCATTCCCATTCTGTCAGTATTTGTTGTAGCAGCATTCCGTCTGCTGCCATCCTTTAGTAGAATCTCAGGTTACATTGGGGCTATTGCTTTCCAGAAAAGTGCAGTGGATCGAGTGGTAAAGGATATCCAGGATGCGGAAGAACTACAGAAAACACAGGTAATCAGAGTAAAGAGCGACGAGAAACTTACCTTCACAAAGAGTATTGATGTAGATCATGTTCGGTTCATATACCCTCATACAGAGAAATGTGTATTGGAAGAAGCATGTGTTCAGATACCCAAAAATAAATCGGTGGCATTTATCGGACCATCGGGAGCGGGAAAGACCACACTTGCAGATGTCATATTAGGAATATTAGAGCCACAGAAAGGGCATATTCTGGTGGATGGCAGAGATATCTACCAGCACTTAGATGACTGGCATCATAAGCTGGGCTATATACCGCAGAGCATCTATCTGATGGACAGTAGTATAAGAAGCAATATAGCATTTGGTATACCGGAGGATCAGATCGATGATACCAGGATCAGGGAGGCTCTCAAAGAGGCACAGCTTTCGGAGTTTGTAGAGACGCTGGAAGACGGAATCAATACTTATATAGGAGAGCGTGGTGTCAGATTGTCGGGTGGGCAGAGACAGCGTATCGGAATTGCCAGAGCACTGTATACGAATCCAGAGGTGTTGATTCTGGACGAAGCTACGTCTGCATTGGATAACGACACGGAAAAAGCCATCATGGAAGCCATAGATATGTTACAGGGTAATAAGACGCTAATTATTATCGCCCATCGATTGAGTACTATTCAGAATTGTGACTACATTTACGAGATTAAGGATGGAAAAGCTGCATTGAGACAGAAAGAGGAAGTATTATCATGATTTCTTTTATTATTGTAGATTATCTATCCATGGAGAAGACATTTCACTATATTGACCAATGTAAGGAATCTATTCTGGATGTGGAGAACCTTCATTTTATTATCGTGGATAACGCTCCGGATGGGAAAGAGAGAATAGAAGAGATTGATCATCATGGATTGCAGATCTTATATGTGAAGACTGGGGAGAACCTTGGGTATGCCAAAGGAAATAACTGGGGGGCAGCGATTGCAAGGGAATATTATCAGGATGAGTATTACCTGTTCAGCAATAATGATCTGAAATTCCAGAAGCAGATTTCTATGGAAGAATTGCTGCGTCCTATGGAAGACAGCCGCATTGCGGTGGTAGGTCCTATGATAACTTCTCCCCAGGGAGAACAGCAGTCACCACGGAGAGAAGTAAGTGCATTCCGTCAGCTCATCCTGTACTACTGGGATCTGCTGCTTCCGAAAGGATGCAAGATTACCAGATGGATCACAGATGTAGTGAAGACAGATCAAAGTCAGGAATCTTTCTGGGTGACGGGATCTTTTATGGCAGTACGGGCGGATTCCTTTCAGGTAATCGAGGGATTCGATCCCCATACCTTTCTCTTCAGTGAGGAAATAATTCTGTCAGAAAGATTCAGAAAAAAAGGTTATAAGACGTATTTTAATGCAGATGTCAAGCTTATCCATGAGCACGGACAGACCATGAAGAAATCCATTGATGTGTTAAGACAGATTCAGGTTTCCTTTCAGTCAAGTTTATACTATTACACACGATATCGTGGAATATCATCCGGACTGCAGATGATATCACGCTTTAATTTTAGAATTTTTAGAGTCCTGTTTACAGCAAAAAAGAAGTTAAAAAATAAACCATGCAGCTAATCTTTCGCGGCATGGTTTATTACTTGGAGCATTCGCTGTATATAAGCATCCCAGGTATGATCCAGAGATACCTGATGTGCATTCCTGCATACTGCCTCGTAGGTGCGCTGGGTCATGGTCAAGATCTGCTCCAGATTTTTGGCGATAAGTTCCGGAGTATTTGACGGGCAGTAGAAACCGCAGGAAAGATTCTCGCCAAAAGTCTGCAAAAAACTTTCATAGGGCGTTGTGATTACGGGAACATAATGATAAAGTGCCTCCAAAGCGGAGGAAAATCCTGCCCATTTAGGAGTGGTATTTACATAGACAGTGGCGGAATCTAGCAGCTGATAATAAAGAGTCTGTTCACGGGGAATATCTTTGGATAAATATCCATGGAAGCTGATTCCTTTCAGGTCAGGGCATAACTTTATATCCTTCTGTAAATCTTCCTGATGCATGCCGATAATATGGAGCTGTAATTGTGAATAGGCTTCCTTTCTGCGTAGCATTATGACTGCCTGAATCAGACTGAGGATGCCTTCACGGTACTTGGGTAATCCGATGAACAGGATACTGGGGTGAGACAATTTTTCGGAGGGCTCAACAGGAGGGGTGCCTGAGACTGACTTCGAATTAATTACATTTCCCAGATAATGAAAATGCTTGCTGGAAAATCTTTCCTGTAGCCATTCCGCTACATCAGGAAATAATACAAATACATGGTCGGCGGATTGGAGCAGGTGATTCTGCCGGCGTATTTCCAACTGCTCCATATAATCGGGGGCTCGCCCAAGGAAATGTGCAATATAATATTCATAGCTCCAGTCACAGAAAAGGCAGCAGGGCTTATTGGTATATGCGATGGGGGAAAAGCTGAAGTTTGTGGAGATGAAAATGTCTGTATCAGAATATTTTGCTACAGCATGTCTCATGATTCTCTGACATCGCCTGTGGTAGAAGTAAGACCGTTCATAGGAAAAAGAAGTCTTTGGCATAAATGTATGCCGAAGAAAACGAAATAAAAGTTTGTCATAGAAGAAGTGCAAAAATTTATTTTCAGTCAGGTTGACGCGATGAACCTGATGACCATGATTTTCCAGAGTCTTAGTAAAAAAATAAGGGACATTGGACCATATACGGGCATCTTCAGAATTGCCAAAGGTAAACACGGTGAATACAGGTAAATTTGACATGAAATCCTCCTATTAATGAATGTAATAGGATTATAGCATCGGTGGTTATGTTTGAAAAGTATGAATTGCCTTTCTTATGGTACTTTGATACAATAAAGGATAGTCAAATTATAATATGAGGTTAACAAAATGGAAGAAAAGTATATAAAGATTGCAAAGAAAATATTATGGATAGGAATGGGAGCTTTGGTGCTGATGCAGATATTTATGATCTTGTACGTGAATCTGTTTCAGATGCCATATCATCTGGGCTATGATGTATCCTCCTATATGATGAAAGCCATAGAGGTATGGAGGCAGAAGACATTATTTATCGATCATTGGTACCATCAGACTACGTTATATATCGATAATGCTATGCCCATTGCGTCATTATTATATGGTATGACAGGTAATATTTTCCTGTCCTATGGGATAGCGAACTGCATCATATCAGGGTTGCTGCTTACAGTGTTCTATGGTATCTGTAAGAGTCTTGAACTGGGAAAAGTATCCACACTGGCATTGCTGAATCTCTTTTTGTGTCCCTATTTGATGGAGAGCCTGAATAACTGGAACGATCTGGGTTATTTCTCTATGATGTTTACTTCCATGGCGTCTTATGGGGTGAAGACCCTGACTATTCTCACCGTGCTGAAAATAGTGATAGATACGGAGAAGGGACAACCATCCAGACTGCTGGTGATATCTTCTGTCCTGCTTCCGTTTATAGCTGGGTTATCCAGCGGACTATATGTAGCTGTCACGATAATGGTACCGGCATACCTGTATATAGGGGTTAAGGTTCTGGTGAAAAATGACTGGAAACAGTTACTGACCAGACAGTCGTTACATCTGACCATTAGTACGGTGGCACTGTTCACAGGAAAATTTATCACAGAGAAGATCATTGGATTTACCTCCATGGATAGTGAGATGGTATGGGTAAGCCTTGGACAGTTCTGGAAAAATATCACTTCCATGTTTGTGGGATTTTTGCAGCTGCTGGGCGCTTTGCCAGAGCATGAGTCCGTGTCCATTATGAATCGTCAGGGAATATTCTATGTCTGTGCACTCTTTATTGCAATGGTATGTTTGATGGTACTGTTTGTAATGCTCCGGGCAGTGATAGTAGATTTTGGGCAGCATCATATGGCAGCATTGTGCACATCTATTATACTGTTCAACCTTTTTCTTTTCTCTATTGTATATACCACGTATGGTTCGGGTTCCTTTGAGATCAGATATCTGATAGAACCTTTTATAGCGCTGATGTTCCTGACGGGACTTTATCTGGAGCGAATGGATGACCGTCTCATCTTTAAATGGCTGCTGCTGACAGGAATGGCAGGAAGCCTGTTCGTCGTTGACATAATCTCGGATCATACCTATATCACCACACGGAATAATTACGATTCTCTGAGAGAGATTACGGATCATGTCCACGAGCAGGATCAGAAGCTGGGTGAAGATATACCGGTAGTCTTTGTGCTGGGTGACGATGAGATAGGAGATGCCAGAAATCTGCGAGTCATAGATGAGAGCAAGATATATCGAAGCTGCAGTATCACGGGATTTGGCCATCAATATGGAGATTATGCATATTTTGATGAGAATAGTGAGTATCAGGGACCTGTGTATATGCTTACCATGGATACTACAGTATCTTCTATACCCAATTATATTATCAGTCATTTTAAGAAGGTCGACAGTCTGAATGGATATGGACTCTACCTTTCACAGGAAAATATCTTTGACTCTATCTGCGGACTTCCTCAGGGAAATTATGGAATGGACTTTCCCTATTCGGGAAACATAGAAGTGAGCAATGGGGCGTTCAGGGATGATGGTGCATATGAGACAAATGGAAAAGAGGGAGTCGTATTGTATGGCCCTGACACGGATGCAGTTCCTGGAACTTATGATATTACATTGCATTATCAGATCATGGAGTATACGGATGGTCAGGAACCGGCATCATTTGCAGTAGGAGCAGACAAAAGTGACGACCACATCGCGTCAGGTGTATTGCAGCCATCCAATGAGACAATAACCTTGTCGGATGTGGTCTTCACTGAGTCAGACAATACAATGCATTATGAGGTCTATGAAGCAGCAGGGACAAAAATCCGAATGAAATCCATGGAAGTGGTTCGCAAGAAATAGTATTGCTGCAAGAGGACGAGTAGACAGCAGGAGGAAGCATGAATCCAGTGTTTAATAAGATAGATCAGAAAAGCTTCATGGGAAAGATAAACAGAAAATGGACGACTGTGGTCATGGCAGTCCTTACAGCCAGTGCCATATCTATTCATATGCAGTTCAAGACTTCAAATATACTGACAGTGTTATTTATTCTACTGTGTACCTTTTGGTACACAGGTATGGATTTCCGTATCCAACAGCATAAGACAGAGCTGATATTGTCATTTGGCTTTACCGTATGCATGTGCCTGAAGGGCCTTGAGACCTTTGATGCGTATGAGAGTGTGGGGCTGGCTGGGAAGCTTGCCATAATCGGATGTCAATTTTTAGGTTTCCTGATTCTTTTTTATCATGTGATTTGTTTTTGTTATCAATGGGAGAGCAAGGTACAAATATTCAGGGATACAGATGAGAAGGAAGGGCAGAAATTAAAAAAGAGAGGAATACTCTTTTTTATAGTCCTGCTGGGAATATTGGTATGCTGGTTTCCTTATTATCTTTGCAACTTTCCGGGAATCATCATCAGTGATACCGCTGATCAGATACAGCAGGCAATGGGAAGATATGCTTATAGTAATCATCACCCGGTGCTGCAGACCTGGGCAATCAAAGGCATATTTCATTTGGGAATGTCTCTTTTTGGAAGTGCAAATGGAGCAGTGGCACTTTACTGTATATTACAGATGGGTGTGATTGCTTTGATTGACACATCTTTGATTATGTTGTTACATCAATATCGGGTCAAAAAGTGTATCATAGTATTTACTTTTTTATACTATGCATGGATGCCTTACCATGTAATGTATAGTTTTACCATGTGGAAAGACAGCCTGTTCGGTGCATTCTTATTGCTGTTCATAATCTGCGCATGGCGTCTGCTCCATGGGACAGTCTTTGCAGCTGCACATAATAAATGGTATGTACTGGTTTGGCTCTACCTTTCCGGAATAGGGGTAAGCCTTTTTCGGACAAATGGGTGGTATGCGTTTCTGGCCTCGCTGCCATTTTTTATAGTACTATTTTGGAAGAGACAGAAAAAAGTGGTAATTACACTCATACTTACCGTGGTGAGTGTTATACTGATAAAAGGACCTGTGTTTGATTACTATCAGGTGTCAGATGCGGATTTCGTGGAATCTCTGTCAATCCCTGTGCAGCAGATAGGACGGATCGTATCGGAGGGATGTGAATTATCGGAGGAACAGCTTTCATTCCTGAATGAGATCATAGATGTGGATAAGATATCAAATACCTATCAACCATATATATCAGATCCCATGAAGGGCCTGATACGTGAGAAGGGAAATCAGACGTATCTTATAGAGCATAAAGCAGAGTATCTGCGATTGTGGTTGCAATTGGGACTTCGCTATCCAAGTCAGTACCTTCGGGCATTTATCAGTCAGACATCAGGGTATTGGTATCCTGATACGCAGTATTGGATCACTGCTGATGGAATCTATTCCGGAGGCGGGGAGGATATTACGGAGGCACCTGTCTTATCTGCAGATGTGAAGAAAGCGTTGGAAGGATTCCTGTGGGATTATGAGGATATTCCGGTGATCGGGCTGTTATTCAGTATCGGACTGGGTGTCTGGCTCATGTTTTTGCAGTTTGGAGCTTGTATCAAATATGGAAAATGGAAACAGTCAGTGCTTTATGTACCAGTGATCATGGTATGGCTTACCCTGCTGGCAGCAACCCCGGTTTATGCGGAGTTTCGATATATTTACGGATTATTTACCTGCCTGCCCATATTGTTATTAATAAGTTTTTTTGATTATAGAGAAGAGATTCGATCATGATGAAAGAAAAATGGTTTGAAAATAAACAAAATAAATTTCACTATCTATTTCTACTGATGATTTTCTTTTTTTCATTGTTTATGAGTTTTATTAGTGGAAATGCAATAACATATGCACTTCAATACTTCTTTTTCCAAGTATTCTTTTTATTACTTCCGGGAACTGCACTTGTATTATGCGCTAAGTTTAAACTGAAAAACAGATTGGAACTGTTTGCTCTGGGATATTTGACAGGGTACGTTTTGAATATTTTCAGTTATTATATGGTGGCACCATTTGGCTGTATTTTATTGTTAAAATATTTATTATTTTTGGAAGCAATAGTTGCCGGATATGTATGTTTTCGATATAGAGATATCATAAGTAATTACCCAGAGGACTATAAAGCTAATATTTTATGTACTTTGGTTATGGGAGTTATGATAGGGATTAAGATCATTACCTATTATGGTGTAAATAGAATACCGTATAAAGCAGGAACACAAAATTTTATAACTGCGGATATTCTATATTACATTGGAAATGCCATAGAATTGACAAAAGAATATCCACCTAAAGATTTTCGGGTATTCGGTCAGAAGTTTTACTATTATTACTGGGGAAGCATGCAACTGGCAGTGATAAAATCATTTGTAAATATGGCTGTTCATGAGATAGAATTTTGCTTTGCGTTTATGCAGGGTCCTATCTTATTAGTATTGTCTGCGTATATGTTATTACAGAGAACAATTAAAAATTTTATAATCAGATGCTATGGTTTGATCAGTTTATTACTTTTAACGGGATATGAAATGCTTATGTCCTGTACTTATTTGTCTCATATTTACCTATCGTCTTTTGGATTTGACATAGGACTGGCTTTTTTGATGCTGACCCTCTATTTTATTATTTCATGCTATGAAGGCAAGGGCATATCATGGAAGTATTTATTTTTTTCTCTGGCAGCACTGTCAGTTACAACAGGAAGTAAAGCACCTGTAGCAGTTATATTGATGATTTCCTTGGGGCTCTTTTCAGCATATCAATTGTTCATACGAAAGGAATGGAAAAGCATACCTGCGGGTATTCTAATGCTAGGAACCTTTTTACTGGTTTATTTTACAGTGGTAAGTCATGGAATGAATACAATACAATCAGATAAAGGATTGACAATTGGATTCCTGGAAATTATGCGTGTAAGCAAGGCATGGAATTATCTTCAGCCATTTTGGGGAAAAGGTATTTTATCCTGTATATTATTGCCTTTTATTGTATTTATTCTATTTGTAATATCAAATCCGAATGTATATATCTGTATGGGAATGGGAATCGCGGGAAGTATAAAGTACAAAATAAAAAATAATGCACTTCAGGGTATTTTTTTGATGACAGGTTTATTTAGTATTTTCTTTTTCTTATTTACACATCAGGAGGGAAAATCTGAAGCGTATTTTTTGATGTGCTCATATCTCTTTCTAATTATGTATGGTCTCCTGGGTATTGATAAATGGATTGGGAGATTCTCTAAGAAGAAAAGGTTTTTGAAAAGGGTCTGGATGTTGCAGGCTATATTGATAATAGTGGGGATAATGGTGCTCTTTATACAGTATTATTCCTATTTCCGAGATGGAGTCAAAAGAATTATTGGGCGATTAGATACGGTATATGAGGAGGAACAATATAATCTTATCAGCTATGAAGAGTACAATGCATATGAGTGGATACGTAATAATACAGATGAGGATGCATTGATCTTATCGAACGTTATGTTACAGGAAAGACAAGGACGTAATTTTATCACTGGAGTATTTACAGAAAGACACCTGTGGCTGGAAGGATGGGAATATGGATTTGGTGATAAAGATATTGATATGATTGAGGATAAAAAAGCTGTGATACACTCCGTAATGGATGGTGATGTAGCGGCTATTGATGAAATTAGTCAGGCTGGAGTATCCTACGTAATTCGGATAAAGAGAATAACACCCGAGAATGAACTTTCAGGGGGAAGGTTGGAGAAAGTGTTTGAAAATGATGAAGTAGATATCTATTATATAAAGAGTAATGATAATGCAGAAGGGAATCAAAAAGACGAATGAAAAAAAGATTTTATAAAATGAAGTGGATGATGCAAATTGCAGTTATACTAGGCTGCATTTCATTATTTGCTTTCAGTGGGGTAATATCACCTTACCGTAAAGTAGGGGCAACAATAGAAAACTATACAGGAATTGTTGCACTTTGGGTCGTCACTGTATTGGTTGTTATTTTTTGCGCAATATATTTATATAAGATTTTTTCGTTGGAAAAAGTGATAGAATCTATGAAAAGAAATATTCCCCTTTTTATCACTTTACTTTTGTCATTTCTTTTACGCTTGCCTATGATGGGGCATATAGAATCTGCTGATGCATCAGAATATTATAATGGAATCATAAATGCATGTACCAATTATGATTTTAAGCTTTCGAGTTTTATGAGCACTTTTACCATATGTGGTCACATGAGTCAGGGTTTTGGTTTCTTTGAGGCGATAGGAGAGTATCTGGCACCTTTGGAAGTAAGAGGAGTTCTATGGGTACACATGATACTAACGCTTATGGCACTTTATTGTATCTATGATATGTTTCAGCATTACTGGCTAACATTGAATGAAAAAGAGGCGGCATTTGCCACGTTATTGATATCTGTTATTCCTGTTTTTTTATTCAATTTTCCCAGTACGAATCCTGATTATTATATGCCTGTTTTTTTTATATTTGTGATCTATAATGAATATAAACATAGATATCTCTTGATGCTATGTTCCATTCTGGTACTTGCATTGACTAAGGAAACAGCTTTTGCGTTGATCGGCAGTTACTACATGTTTGAGATTTTGGGACTTTTTTTCGTACAACCAGGAAAACTGTCCGAGAGATTCAAGAGAACTGTCTGTGATATCAGAACAATTCTGGCTATCTTAGGAGGTATCATTCTTATTATATATATCATATTTTTTGGTGGAAGCAGTTGGATTGATAAGATAACAGATCAGGTTAAAGTTGCGAGGACATTTAATTATTATTGGAATACCTTTGCTTTTCAAAAAGAATATTTTATGGAGAAGACATATCATTTCTGGATTGCAAATTTCATGTGGATTATTACGATTACGTTATTGGTATCCATATCCATACTCTTAATAAGAAAGGTAAGGTATAGAGAAAAGAGACAATATGAAAACATAGGATGCATTTTGGGAAGCAGCATATTTTTTTGGGTATCCAGTTCGCTCTATATTACGGCGGTGTTATATCGCTATGTGTTGGCATTTTCGGTGATCTTGGTTATCGTTACTATCGTACTGACTTGGAGATGCATAGGGGGGAAATACAGGAGAGTCTATCATTTGACGGGATTTTTCATAATGTTGCTTTTTCTGGCTCAATCCTTTCTGTCAGTAGACCCGATAACAACATTACTATACAGGAAGGTTGATACGGGAAAGTGGCCTATGTTTGCGATGGATAAAAATTATTACTTCCGAGATAGTATTATGGCTAATTATCAATACCAATGGATTGATGAGGCCTATGATCAGATGCTCAGTGAGATAGGATATGATGGTGATACGCAGATTATCAGGGCAGGATCGGAAAGATATGATACGATTAGAGAAGTATCCACACTAAAGGCATGGAATCCAGAGAAAAAGAAGCGTCAGCAGGTCACAGATGCCACATTGGCGTTGGTGCCGGATGACATTGTCTTATCCAGCGTAAATACCACGGATCTTTTCGGACATTTACCCTATGATGTTCAGGATTATAACAAATATGATGAACTGACGCAGAAAGCAGTCGTCTATTTTATCCCCTTTTATGAGGAGAATGAAGAACTGGTGCTGCATAATCTTTCCAGATACTATTATATAGGGGAGAAGCATGTAATAGAAGATTTTCGTGGTATCTTTACGTATTATCAGTTGACTAAGAAGGAAAGCTATTATGGTATATCCGTTGCGGATGTCATGGAAGGACTGGATGCACAGGAGAAGCCGCCAAGTGCTATAGAGGTGCAGAAACAGATAGAAGAGCTCTACAGTGATGACTATGTAAACCGGATCTATAATCAGACCTATGACTTTGGATGGGGATACGATACGCTAAAAGGGGCAGATAAGGAAAAGAAAATCGTTGAGAAAGGATATTTAACAACGGGTGATCTTGAGATATCGCTGAATGGTCAGAAGCTGGGCTACCAGTATTTCAATGATTATGGAAGAGAAAATGCGAAATTGCCACCCATGGAGGTGGCGGCAGGCAGTGAGTGCTATAGGGGGCATTTGGATACGGAACTCATTGGAAAGAAAATAGGAGATACGGTGGAAGTAAGTGAGGTCATCAAAGTGGATGATCCTCTGTTGTCCCTTTACGCAGGACAGAACTTAACTATAAAATATAGGATTACAGGAATTATGGGGACTTATCGACAAAAATCCTACAAGGAAGACGAAATGCAGGAAGTATTGGGAAAGGTAAGCTATATTATAGATCAGCAGAGGAAGAAAATAATCCGCGAATATTATATTCAAAGGGTGCTACAGGATGATGATCAATATACAGAGGAAGCATTGTCCCAGGAAGAGAATGCGGTACAGGAATATCTGCAAAGCTATATGGAGGATAACGGAATAACTGCACAGGAAGTATTTAGTGGTAAAACAGACAAACAATATGATGCAATCGTATCTTATATGGCAAGGACGAGAATGCTTATGAGAGAAGATGGAGTAGGAGAATAGAGATGCACGAGGATGACAACCAAGAAAAATTAAGAAAAGCTATCTTAGCTCAGGTAAAGGAATATTGTGAAACCTATCACAATCAGAAAAAGGACTATCAGGAAGGGGAACGCATTCCCTATGCATCCCGCGTGTATGACAGTAAAGAGATGTGTAATCTGGTGGACAGTGCGCTGGA
>JAQVCT010000045.1 GCA_028689655.1 Lachnospiraceae bacterium | reverse complement strand
CCTGCGGAATGTGATCTCTTTCAGATCAAGTCCATTCTGGCGGAAGGATAACTTATAGATATGAATATTGGCATCGATGTTCACTTGATTTTCTATGGTGACCCATTTTCCTCCTGTGCCATTCCAGGTGAACATGGCGAACGGGGTGCCGCCCGACACGAAGCTTACCGGCAGCTGTGCCAATTCGCTCACTTCCGATTTCCCTGTCATGGAGATCATATATGATCCACCATGAGTAAAGTTCATGCCAAAGGTGTAGAAGGTATCTTTCTTCACTGTCACGTCCTGAAGTGGAATGGTGATGGTATCCTCCACTTCAAAAGTCTCGATTTCTGTATCCTGCTGTACGATCTCTTCCGCTGGCTGGTTAATCACTTCCACTTCCAGCTCTTCTCCCATGGCACGCTTCATGGCATGGCTGTTCATGACAAACTTACAGATATTCATGGCACATCTCTGGAGATCTCCCCTGGTGAGGGTTCCTGCTTTCAGTGCCTCCAGCGTGTTATCTCCCACGGTGTTCTCCGCTCCATTGGGGCATACCATATAGATGTCATTCTGAGCTGCTGCCATAGCCGCGAAGTTCGTTTTATCTGCACTTGTAACACCGCTGGCAGAGGTGTTGCATTCTTCATTGATCTTCGCCCACCAGTCTGTCATGACGATTCCGTCAAATCCCCATTGATTACGTAATATAGTCGTTACCAGATCATAATTGCCAGCAGTCCACAGTCCATTCACTGCTCCATAGGTGGTCATGATCACTGTCCCCACACCGGATTTCACTGCCATCTCAAAACCTTTCATGTAGATTTCTCTCAGAGCACGCTCTGATACGGTACTGTCCACATCATGACGGTGGGTCTCCTGGTTATTTCCGCAGAAGTGCTTCATAGATCCTGTCACACCTGCACTGGCAAGACCTTTCAACTGTGCGGTAGCCAATGCCCCCGTGAGATAGGGATCTTCTGAAAAATATTCAAAGTTACGACCATTCAGTGGATGTCTGTGAATGTTCATACCCGGTCCTAAGAGAACCTCTATCTTATTTTTGATCATCTCGATTCCCGTGTAGGAAAAGAGTTCTTCTGAAAGTTCTGTGTTAAAAGTACATGCAATCAGTGTCCCGTTTGGCAGACTGAATGCATTGGCTCCTGTGTCAAGACGCATGCCCGAGGGACCATCGGTACAGCATCCGCATGGGATTCCAAAGGTATTCTGAAGTCTGTCGCTCACACCTCCAAAGGCTGCTGCCGTTCCCGGTGTTACCTTTGCGCTGCCCATTCCTTCTCCGCGGATAATACAGGATAGATCTTCCTCCGTGAGCTGCGCGATAAACTCTGTCATGGCAGCTTTCTGATCCAGCACATCCCTCAACCGGATCACTTCCCCTCCTGTTTCTTTGGGTTCATAAGTCTCCGGTCTGTTGGCAATACGCCTTTCCTTCATATTCACAGTTCTGAGGGGCGCAGATTCCCACTGCATCTCGTAGCCATTCTCTGTTTTCCCTGGTTTCATCCTCTTGAACTCATGAATGGGCGCCAGCGCTTCCTCCAACTGCTCCAGGACCACACAGTTTTCCAATTGAAATGTCTCCGCCTGCTCTGCACTTCTTACATTTTCCCCCACGTAGATTCCGTAGGTTCCTTCCTCCAGTACCATGGCGGATTTATGACCTGTTACACCACTGTCATCGTAGGATGCCATATGGCGAAGTGGTATCACAAAGTCTAATACCTGGCTTTCCTGTGATTTCAGCTCTCTTGTCTTCTGAAAACTTACAAGGCTTCTGGATGCTTTTCCCAGTTTTCCCTGAGGTGCCTCCACATAGATCTGTACGACCTCCTTGCCAGTGCACTTTCCTGTGTTTGTCACTTTTACAGAAAATGACACCTGTGTCTCTTTTTGATCAAACGTATCTTTCACTGTTTCCATGGAAAACGTGGTATAGGAAAGGCCGAATCCAAAGGGATAACGCACTTTATCCTTAGCAGCCGTCTCAAAATAGCGATACCCAACATAGATATCTTCCACATAATAATCGAAATCCGCATTTCCAAAATTGCCGTCAGATGGATAATCTTCGATGGCGTAAGCGATGGTGTCTGACAGTTTTCCAGAGGGACTTATTTTCCCAGTCAGGACATCCGCCACACCTAATCCGCCATACATACCGCCCTGCCATACATAGAGCACTGCATCGGGACGATAGGTATCCACAAATGTCATGTCAATAATATTTCCCACATTCAGTAATACTGTCATCTTCGGGAATGCCTTTCGCACATTTGCCAGCATCACTTCCTCGGTATCATTGAGGCGGTAAGCACCCTTGCGGTCTTCATTGTCATGATCTTCTCCCGCTGTTCTGCCGATGATGACCAGAGCGTGATCTGCCTCCCTGGCGATGCGCTGTGCCAGCTCCTCTGTCACCTCCATCTCCTCCTGGCTCCATGGCTCAGTTCCCCATCCAAGACCCGGATCAAATGGGTGCACCATTTCCCATTCCTTATATACATCACAGAGTGTTTCGTTGATCTCCACTGCGCCGGATTCCCGTAAACCATCCACGATGCCTGTGACCTTGGTTACATTTACCATTCCTCCTGAACCAGTACCGCTCTTATAATAATTGTTCTGAATCCTGCCAAATACAGCTACCTTGCTTCCTTTTTCATAGGGAAGTGCCTGGTTATCATTTTTCAGTAATACCACACCTTCTGCTACGGTCTGCCTGGCACATTTTTTATACTTTTCCCAGTCTAAAATTCTTTTCTCCATGCGTTCTTTTCCTCTTTTCTTTTTATTTTTATTCTTATTTCTTATTTCTTATTTCTTATTTCTTATTTCTTATTTCTAATCTCTTATTTCATATTTCTTTTTCTATTTCCTACTTTTTATTTCTTAACTTCAAACGCTCATGTTTAAACTCTTACCGTTAAGTCCTTTTCCATAATATCGCATATTCGTTTTAAGATATAGTAACAATCTTATCAAAATAGTAGGTTGATATTGATATTTTTCAAAATTATTCTTATACTTAATATTAATTATAAGCTATAAATTTATGAATCTGAGAATAATTCTTATAGAACACATGGACAGAGCATAAAATACCCTATAGAAACACCACATACAATGACGCAGAACCTGATTACAGAATCCGGAAAGGATGGACACATGCCTTCATTTAAACATGAAAATATAATTGATGATCAACATTTACAAGTCTATTTTGATATTGCCTGTGATGAACAGTTCCTTTGTCCCGCTCACTGGCACACCCATGTGGAGGTACTGTATTTATTGGATGGACAGATGGGGGCTTATGTTAATTCACAACGGTATGAGTTGCGTCCTTCTGATCTGTTGATCATCCACTCCAATGATATCCATTCTACTTTTATGGATGATAAAGTTACCTATATTCTATTGCAGATTCCAGCCGAATACATTTCTCACGTATTTCCTGCTTTCTCTACCTTGAAATTACAGGAATATTTTCCTGCAGCCACGGAAGATGACCAGTACAGGTCTTTGGCAGAAAAACTGCTTGCACTAAAGGAATTTTTTGTACAAAAAGAAACAGGCTATGAACTGGCGTTCACATCCTGCCTGTTTTCTTTTCTATATGAATTATTTAAAAATTATGCTTCTCCTCTGTCCTCTCTGGAACGGAGTAAAAATAACAGAGATATTGCCCGCATCGAGGAAATCATTCATTATGTCCGCTCTCATTACACCGAAAATCTTCATCTGAATGATATGGCTGACATGCTCTGTATCAGTAAGGAATATTTCTGCCGTCTGTTCAAAGCCTATACCGGGCAATCCTTTTTAGAATATCTGAACACCGTCCGCCTGGTGAGATTCTACGTAGATCTCACCCAGACCAGGGAAAGTATTACCTTTTTACTGGAAAAACATGGCATTACCAACTATAAAGTCTTTATGAAGCTGTTCAAGGAAACCTATCATACGACCCCCTCCAAAATCCGGTTTAGATATAGATAATGGTCACTCCGCCAAATGCGACGCTTCCTGTGAGATATACCTTAGGTACCCCTTTGGTATCCGGTCTGTTCTTTTCCTCAATGCCTCCAAAAGTGGCATTTAACTGTTGAATCACATTCCAGCTCTTTGGTATGAATAATTCTGTCCCGGAAAATGCACCATCCAGATGGATCTCTGCCTCTCCCTGCTGGATGATAGCATCGTCGAAATATACTTTCATCCCAGCAAACTGATTATCAATACAGATCCGTTTAAAATCATCGGATTTAATATACTTAACGCTGCCACCAAAACGAGTCCCAATCTTAATGTCACTTCCTTCCTCACTGCTCACATCTTCATTTCCTTCCTGATAGTGGTAATGTCTGTAATCACCACCCTGAAAATCTTTCTCATTATAATGATAATGATGACGAGGGTGATAGATCATGGAGATTCCGATACTTCCCAGGAGTGCTGCACACAGAATTGGCCATGGTGTGATTGCCTGAATTCCCAGTTGATCCGCGTAGATGATCCCGATAAAGGCAATGGGAAATAAAGCCCCCGCAATATCACGTCTGATCATACTTTTTACAAGCCATGCCACGAAAAATACCGTTAGTAATAAACTGATAATACTGACTTCCGCAAAGTAGCCCATCTTGCTCATAAGTAAAAATATAGCACATACGATCCAAAACAAACCCCAAAAAATATTTTCTAATTTTTTCATATTCTACTCCTCTTTCTATTGGCTTTTTCCGCACCTTTTCGTGCATTTAACCGATCCTTTAAAAGTTTGTAATAGTTCCTCGATACATAAACCTGTTTGTGAGAATTCTGAAACTCCACCAGGCTGGAAGCGGTGAGATTCTTCTCAATGGAGTACACCTGATCCATGTTCAATATGGTGGATTTGGATACCCGCAGGAAGCTGGCAGGCAGCAACTCTTCCAATTCATATAGCTTATACTTTGATGTGTAAGCGCTGTCTCTGGTATGTGCACAGATTCCTGTATTGTCCGTCTCAAAAAACAGAATTTCTTTTAAGGGAAGATAATACTCGGTATCACCTTTGTACAGGACGAATTTCTGTGCTCTGGACACCGCATTTGCAACCGCTTTCTGGATTTCCTGTACTTTCTCCGTCAGTTCTCTGCACTTGATAATAATCTCTTCTTCCTGAAGTTCCCCATCTAACTCAATTTTGATTTTCATGATATAATCATTGCCCTCTCATAGACTATTCTTCTTTGTCCATGCCCTCATTCACTTCCCGCAGATCTGTTTATGTATTTCATGGTTTCATTCTAACAAATTCCATTTTAAAGTAAATAGCTTTTCAGTAAGAGGTAGGTTTTCGGTGGTGAAAGGTAAAAAAGAACAGCTATCTGTATGTTTACGATAGCCGTTCTATACTTTTCCATGTGTATTAACCATTTCTACATGAACCCTGTTACATCTCTCCTGTTTGCCCATTTCATCCTATACAGGTGATGCAAACCTTAGATCATAACGCTGCCAGGATCATGACGCTTCTAGGCTGGATCTCCATCTCCCGATACAGCTGTATAGAGTCTTTCACAATGCTCTTCTCCTGATAGGTATCTACCAGCACTTTCCAGCACATGCCTGTGGGCAGTTCCGGCAGCTCCACTTTCTGCATCTCCCAGTACGTATTAATTCCCAGATACAGGATCTCATTTTTCGTATCATCGGCACTTCTGCCCGCATACATGACCCCCACATAATGATCATTGCCGGAAAAATCCCCGTTCCATGCCTGAACCCCATGAACGCTGACATCAGGAAATCCATTAGTACACTGGTTGGTCTGTGTCCGTATGACTCTATATTTTTTCCGCAGCCCAATCATATATTTGAAGAAAGAAAAAGTCTCTTTATTTTTCTTTAGAAGATCCCAGTCCAGCCAGGAAATCCTGTTGTCCTGACAATATGCATTATTATTTCCATACTGGGTATTCTCAAACTCATCACCCGCCAGGAACATGGGGATTCCTCTGCTGCACATCAATACTGCACAGGCATTTTTGATCAATCGCTTCCGAAGCCTCAATATCTCCGGATTCTCTGTCTCCCCTTCTGCTCCACAGTTCCAACTGAGGTTGTCATTGGAACCGTCTGTATTATTCCAGCCATTTCCCTCATTATGCTTTTCATTATAGGTATAGAGATCGTGGAGGGTAAATCCATCATGGCAGGTAATGAAATTCACAGAAGCATTGTGTCCTCTGTACTCCGGACAGTAAATATCCAGTGACCCGGTAATACGATTGGCAGCCGCCTGAGCTTTTCCATAATCTCCCTTGAGAAAGCTTCTCATGTCATCCCGATAGCGTCCGTTCCACTCCACCCAGCGATTCCAGGCAGGGAAAGTGCCCACCTGATACAAACCTCCTGCATCCCATGCCTCCGCGATGAGCTTTACCTTTCCCAATATGGGGTCAAAGGCAAGGCTTTGCAGCAGCGGCGGTTTACTCATAGGGGAACCGTCCTCGTTTCGCCCCAGGATGCTGGCGAGATCAAATCGGAATCCATCCACCCGATAAGTAATGACCCAGTACCTCAGACATTCCAGTATCATCTGCTGTACAATGGGATGATTACAGTTCAGCGTATTACCGCAGCCGCTGAAATTATAATAATATCCCTCCGGTGTGAGCAGATAATAGATATTGTTATCAATTCCCTTGAAGGAAAAGAAAGGACCATTCTCATTCCCTTCTGCGGTATGGTTGAATACTACGTCCAGAAATACTTCTATTCCGTTCTCATTCAATTCCTTAATAAGACTTTTCAGTTCATTCCCTTCTCGATTGTATTCTGTCTTCCCACAATAACCGGTATTGGGGGCAAAAAAGCTTATCGTATTATATCCCCAGTAATTTAAAAGCGTATTTCCATCTACTTCCCTTTTGTCACTCAATTCATCGAATTCAAAGATTGGCATTAATTCCACTGCCGTGATGCCCAATTCTTTTAAATAGGGTAATTTCTCTTTGATTCCCGCAAAGGTTCCAGGAAATTCCACCTTTGAAGATTCATCATTTGTGAAACCTCTCACATGCATCTCATAGATGATCAGATCTTCCATGGGCGTCAGTGGTTGTTTGCAGTTGCCCCAGTCAAAATCATTCTTTACCACGCGGGCTTTATAATGGTTTCCCTTGGTGGGTTTCTGACCCCACACACTTTGCCCTGTCACTGCCTTGGCATAAGGATCTAACAATATTTTTGTCTTATCAAATATGATTCCCTTTTTGGGGTCATAAGGACCATCCAGACGATAGGCATACTCAAATTCCTCGATATTTAATTGAAATACGATCATGGAATACACGTTCCCGATGCGATAATGCTCCGGGAATTTTAGCACTGCATAAGGCTCATCCTCCATGCGGTGAAATAGCAGTAATTCACAGGATGTCGCCTGATTGGAATGAATGGTAAAATTCACCCCTCCGGGAATTGCTGTCGCGCCATCTATTTCATAAAACCCCGGTCTTACATCAAATCCACTGATATGATCCAACGGAACTAAGTGAATTTTTTGATTCGTTTTCTGATTTATATCCATTCTCTGCCTCCCTTGTATGGATTAACCCTTAATTTTCAGTATGTCCATAAAATCTACCAACACCTGAATATTCACTTTATCATTGGTCCATTTACATTCTCCACTAATTACTAAAGTATACTTAACTAAAGATAACTTTAGTTAAGTATACTTTGTTCTGTCATTTATAACAATACTTTTAGAAGAAGGCATCAATTACATTGTAATTGATGCCTTCTTCTATTTCAAGGTAATCACTGCCTGATTATCTTCCATCTCTACTATTCCATCCCCATTGATCATACAGCAGCTCCAGTCTTTACAACCGTTCACCTTTATGATAATGGTATTACCATCCCGTTTTGCCTCTGCCTTGGCAATAATACAGCCAGAAGCATCCACAAGCTCGGTCACGACTGTGGCACCATCGGTAATCTGGGACAGTGCAAAGGTCACACCATCTGTGTAATCATAATCCGGCTTTTCATGATTTTTTCCAATTGGAAGAATCGTATCCGGTCGAACAAGCAATGGAAGTGAGAAATAATCATGTTTCTCTTTTTTCCATTCGCCGCCTGTAATAACTTCCCTGGTCAGCAGGTTCACCCACTCGCCCTTTGGAAGATAATAATCCACCTCTCCACTCTCTTTAAAAACCGGAGCTGTCAAAAGCGCATCTCCCAACATATACTGCTTATCAAGAGTATCACATGCACGTTCCCCTGGAAACTCCAAAATCATCGGGCGCAGCATCGGGGTTCCCTCCTCATGTGATTCAACTGCCATACGATACAAATATGGCATCAACGCACATTTCAGTTTGACAAATTTTCGAAGCACATCACAGGATTCCTCGTCAAACAGCCACGGTACACGGTAAGAACCGGAACCATGAAGACGGCTGTGAGAGCTGAGCAGTCCAAACGCACACCATCTTTTATAAATATCCGCTGGTGCTGTCAGCTCAAAGCCACTGATATCATGACTCCAAAATCCGAATCCCGCACAGGCAAGAGAAAGTCCGCCGCGGATTGTTTCTGCCATGGAGGTATAAGTTGCAGAACAGTCGCCTCCCCAGTGCGCTGGGAACTGCTGTCCACCAATCGTTGCGGAACGTGCAAACAGACATGCCTCATGAGCTCCCCGCTCCTGCTCCAGCAATTCAAATACAGTCCGATTGTACAGGAAAGTATAATAATTATGCATTTTTACCGGATTCGAATGATCAAAATATGCAATATCTTTTACTGGTATACGCTCACCAAAATCCGTTTTAAAACAGTCTACTCCCATATCCAGAAGCGTCTTTAATTTACTCTGATACCAGCTAACGGCATCTGGATTTGTAAAATCCACAAGCCCCATGCCCGGCTGCCATAAATCTGTCTGAAACACACTGCCGTCTGTCTTTTTCAGCAGGTATCCATTTTTTCTTCCCTCATCAAACAATGGTGATTTCTGACCAATATAGGGATTGATCCACACGCAGATATGTAGCCCCTTATCATGATATCGTTTCAACATCCCTGCCGGATCTGGGAAAACTGCCGGATCCCATTCAAAGTTGCACCATTCATAGGCTTCCATCCAATAACAGTCAAAATGAAATACATGGAGCGGAATATCACGTTCTGCCATGCCATCAATGAAACTGCTCGTTGTCGCCTCATCATAATTTGTTGTAAAAGAAGTCGTAAGCCAGAGACCAAAAGACCACTCCGGAGGAAGTGCCGGTTTTCCAGTCAGCTCAGTATATTTTTGCACTGCTCCTTTTGGTGTCTTTCCATTGATCACATAGTAATCCAGACGTTCCCCTTCCACAGAGAACTGCAAACGCTCTACCTTTTCAGAACCAATCTCATAGGCAACATCACCTTCGTGATCCACCAGCACACCGTATCCTTTATTCGTAATATAAAATGGAATATTCTTATATGCTATTTCACTGGCCGTACCACCGTCTTCATTCCACATCTCCACAATCTGTCCATTTTTCACAAATGGAGTGAAACGTTCTCCAAGTCCATAAATATATTCATCCACATCAATTGCCAGCTGTTCCAGCATATAGTTTTTCCCGGTATTTTTATTATTCATATGCGCCATATTCCGAAAACCAGTATCCGTCAATCTGCGGTCTCCATCATAAAAGACAATTTCCCATGCATTTGGTTCTTTTTTAATTACCGCTTTCAAATCACCCGTTTGATAAATCAAAGACTCATCGGTCTCGGTAATTGTCACATCCGAATCGGTATCTACAATCTGTGCAAAGGGTCCATTATAATTTGCCGCCTCGAAATGATTGACAGAAACCTTAATCACATCCTTTTGCGGACTGGTCAGCCGGATGGTAAGCATGCCAATATTCAGAGCATCGCCCCGGTCATGAATATGCTTTCCCGGTGCATAAATCACAAGCTCTTTTCCATGAACGCGTTTTCCTGCATACTCTACCGCATAGACAGGTGTCATCTCATCACGAAGCATCCAATAGCCATTGGTGAATTTCATACTCTCATTTCCTCCTTTTACACTTCTAATGTATAATTTTCTGTGGTAAACAATGGAATTTGATCCATCGGTGTCTGCACCGTAATCATTTGTCCGCCCTCAAATTTTTCTTTTGTCCACACGTTCGTCCAGACAGCACCGCCCGGAAGATAAATCTCTTTTTCCGTCTCTTTTGCATTGGTTACAGGTGCAACAAGAATATCCGCCCCATACATATACTGTGTTTCGATTTCCCAGCACTTTGCATCCTGTGGGAAATCGTAAAACAGAGGTCTCATAACCGGTGTTCCTTTCGTATGGGCTTCTTCCATACACTTTCTCGTATAAGGACGCAGTGTTTCTCGAATATTCAGATATTTTTTACAGATTTCATAAACCTTATCGCCAAAACTCCACACCTCATTTGGTGCTCCGGATACACAGGCTGCTCCACCGGTTGTTCCCTGCTGTGGCTGATAGGGCATCCGGTAGCCGTGAAGACGCATGACCGGACAAAATGCTCCATATTCAAACCAGCGAACCAGAATCTCCCTGAAATCCTCATCTTCCACTTTTCCGCCAAAGAATCCGCCAATATCTGTTGTCCACCACGGGATTCCTGCGAGCCCCATGTTCAGTCCTGCTGCGATCTGATTTTTCATACTTGCGAAGGAAGAATGAATATCACCGGACCAGACCAGGGCTCCATATTTCTGACTGCCTGCCCATGCACAGCGCAGAAGATTCACAACCTGCTCCTGTCCCTGTTCACGCATTCCATCAAAAAATGTTTTCGCATACATTGCAGGATATACATTTCCCACCTGTACGTTAGGTCCGGCATGATAGCGGTAATTTTCAAAATCGTAAACTGTATATTCAGGTTCTGCCTCATCCAGCCAGAAAATTTTGACACCTTTGTCGTAATAATTCTTTTTACATTTCTCCCAGACATATGCACGGGCTTCAGGATTCGTTGTATCATACTGGATAGTATTTCCCATATACGTATTGTCAATGCGTACCCCTTTATCCACTCTTGTCAGAAGACCTTTTGCCTTCATTTCTTCGAAATTCTCACTTAAATAATCTACCATCGGCCACACAGATACCATCAAGGTAATTCCCATTTCCTCAAGCTCCGCAATCATGGCATCAGGATCCGGCCAGTAGGTTGGATCAAACCGGAAGTCTCCTTGTTTCGGCCAGTGAAAATAATCCACCACAATAACATCGATGGGCAAATTACGTTTTTTGTATTCTCTTGCAACCTGAAGAAGTTCTTCCTGAGTCTGATAACGCAGTTTACACTGCCAGAAGCCGAGTCCATACTCAGGCATCATAGGAACCTTGCCTGTCGCATCGGCATAGGCTTCTTCGATTTCAGATGGTGTATCACCTGCCGTAATCCAGTAATCCAGTTTTTTGGTGGAAAAAGCTTCCCAGGTTGTAGTATTGCGTGAAAAGTTTACCCGCCCAACTGCAGGATTGTTCCATAAAAATCCATAACCCAAAGAAGAAATGGCAAATGGCACACTTGCCTGGGAATTCCGGTGAGCAAGCTCCAGATCTGCACCTTTCAAATTCAGGAAATCCTGCTGATACTGACCCATGCCATAAATCCTTTCATCCGGGTTGGATACAAAGCGCATACTCAGCGAATAATCGCCTCCAATTATCGGTTTAAATTCTCTTGCTTCAATCAACAGCGAACTGCAGGTATCCGCAAACATATCTTCCCGATTACGCACAAATTCTTCCAGCAGTAATTCTCCCCTTTGATTATAAAAGAATAGTTTCCCGATATTATTTACGACCGCCTTGATTTTTCCGTTCACAATTTCTGCTTCATACTGTCCGATCGCAATCTTCGCGGCTGTCTTTTTCTGTTCCTCCAAAGCCCACAACTCGCATGGCATTTCCGGCATTTTAGATGCTCGAACACGAAGAGAATTTTCGCCCCAGGGCTCAATGATAACTCTTTCTGCATCATAACGATAATACAATGCACCTTCTTTTTCCTCAAAATATCCTAAAAGAAAATTACTGTCCGAACGAAAATCTCCGGAGCTTTCTTCTTTGATCACTTCAAAATTCTTCATATATAATCTCCTTTTTTTGTTGTTCTCTGTCAGACTTTCGCTGTTGGCATATGATTTTTCAATACAGGCTCCAAAAGATAACTGTATCCGTAATTAACCAATGCCGGAAGCAGCAATACCGTCGGCAGAAAGTAATAAACAGCAGCAATTGCTGCAAATGTCATTGCCATCAGCAATATTGTTTTTCCAATGTGCCGAAAGCAAAGATAGATGGATAATTTTATAATCCAGCCCACAGGCATATCAAATCTGGAAAGAGCGGGAAAAGCATAAATCTGCACTCCAGTCCAGAAAAAAAGTGCCAATCCATACATTAGAAAAAAGAAAATCTGAATGTTGCCGCTCATCTTCGCCCCCACAATTCCAAGATTCAACTGCAAGATGAAGCTTACGACGGCAAGAGCGCTCCAAAGCATTGTGCTTTGTTTCAAATTGATACGAAAGGCATGGTAAAATTCTTTTGTAATATAACTTCCTTCCTGCTTCCATGCCTTGTTCATCCCATAATAGAGTGCTGTGGAAGATGCTCCTATGGTAATAACAGGAATGCTGCAAACCAGCCAGAGCAGACTCAGTGCAATTAAATCAAATATTTTTTCTGTATAATAGGTAAAAGAACCGCCATAACCCAAAATACTTGTCTTTTCTTTTTTTTGAGTTCTATTTTTTCTCTTCCATGCAACATCATTCATGATTTTTTCTCCCTTTTCTGGTAAAGTGGACATTAAAATCAGTTCTTTTTAGAGATACTCCAGACTTCCTTCCTTTATGTATACCGGAATAACATCAATCGGAGCCTGCACTGTAATGAATTGTCCACCGCAATAAATTGTTCCTTCCTGAAAATCTCTCCAGCTTCCCTGTGGAAGATACAGTGTCCGTTCCCTTTGCTTTTCATGCAAAACCGGTGCCACAAGAATCTTAGATCCGAACATATACTGATCTTCAATTTCCCAGCATTTTTGATCCTCTGGGAAATCATAAAACAGAGGGCGCATTACCGGCGACCCTTTTTCATGAGCTTCAAGCATCAATTCTTTCACATAAGGGCGCATTTTTTCACGAAGCAATATATATTTCTTACAAATCTCATAGACCTCTTCCCCATAGCTCCATATTTCATTTTCTGCACCACTATCATGTTTTCCGCCACCGATTGTTCCAAGAGGCTTCTTAATCGGCTCCCGGTAACCATGTAAACGCATCACCGGACAAAATGTTCCGAATTCAAACCAGCGCACCAGCACTTCTTTGAAGTCCTCATCCTCAATATTTCCACCATGAAACCCTCCAATATCCGTTGTCCACCATGGTATTCCAGACAATCCCATATTCAGACCGGCGGCAAACTGACTGCGCAGCGAACGAAAAGATGAATCAATGTCCCCAGACCATACAAGAGCACCATATTTCTGGCTTCCAACCCATGCACACCGAAGAAGATTCAGTATATTTTTCTGTCCCTCTGCCTCCATGCCCTCATAAGCCATCCTTGCATATTCTTTGGGATAAATGTTTCCAACTTCCATATCTGTACCCTGATGGTAGCGATAATGTGAAAATTCATAGCCTGTAAACTCTGGTTCTGCCTCATCCAGCCAGAACACTTTGATTCCTTTGTCATAATAATTTTTTTTGATTTTACTCCATACATAAGCACGCGCATCTGGATTTGTAGCGTCAAAAATTCCGGCATTCCCTAGAATATTAGTATTTTTTCCATGCTCACATCTTGTAAGGAATCCTTCTTCTTTCAACTCCTGATAGTTCTCGCTGCCTTCCTCCACAGTCGGCCAGATAGAAACCATCAGCTCCATACCCATATCCTTTAATTCTTTCACCATGGAATCTGGATCTGGCCAGTAATCCAGATCAAACTTCCAGTCTCCCTGATTTGGCCAATGAAAATAATCACATACAATTACATCTACCGGAATTCCACGCTCCTGATAGCCCCTGGCAACCTCCATAATTTCATCCCGGGTTTGATAACGCAGCTTACACTGCCAGAAACCCATTCCATAATCAGGCATCATTGGAACCTTTCCGGTCACATCCGCATAAGCCTCTTCAATCTCTGCAGGGGTATCTCCTGCTGTAATCCAGTAATCCATAACCTTTGTAGAATAAGCAGTCCATTCTGTAACATTTTTTCCAAAAGTCACATTCCCGATGGCCGGATTATTCCACAAAAATCCATACCCCTTACTTGACAGAGCAAAAGGGATACTCGCCTGTGAGTTTCTGTGTGCCAGTTCCAGACGACAGTTCTTCACATCCAGATAAGGCTGCTGATACTGTCCCATTCCATATATTTTTTCGCCGTCATTTGGCTCAAACCGTACCGTCAATTTATAGTTGTCTGTGTTTGGCACCGGATCAAAAGTTCTTGGATCAATTTCCAGCGCACTGTTAAATTCGCCCTGAATTTCTGTGCGAAACCGATTTCGATCAAATTCTTCCAGAAGAAGTTCTCCCTTCTGATTATAGAATTTCATTTTTCCTGTCGCCATCAGCTCACAACGAATCTTTCCATTTCTAAGTACAGCCTGTTTCCCGTTTACATTAATTTCACAATCTGTTTTTGGTTGTGGCTCCAGAGCCGACCATTCTTCCTCTGGGAATTTTCCACACTGTGTTGCGCGTACACGAAAAGAATTATTCCCCCATGCTTCGATTTGAAGCATCTCTTTTTCATTTCGTCTGAATACTGAATTTCCCACTTGTTTTAACATTGTGTCCTGATCCTCCTTTTTATTCTTTCACAGCACCAGCTGTCAGACCACCAACAATATATTTCTGTAAAAACAC
>JAQVCT010000016.1 GCA_028689655.1 Lachnospiraceae bacterium | reverse complement strand
TAGCTTAATGCATATATGGATATGGGGAGTGTTCCACTATTCGCCCCATGCTCCTTGTCACTTATCCACCATATCAGTTCATTATAAAAATCTCAGATTTTTGTCTTGACAACTGAGCCAGTATAGTTTACTATATGAATCTTAATTCAGACATGTTTGACTACACAGGTTTAGCTTTTCATGGCTATCGTGCACTTGAAGGTCATATGAGATATGTTTTAAAGGAAAACGGAATAACTTTAACGGGGCATAGTTTTAATATTTTTGATGATAAAAAGGAATTGCAACAAGCACATAAAAATGAAGTGATTTCACATTGTGGAGATGCAGTGCAAGCACTTGCGAGGATAAAATATATAGAAGAAACATATAAATATTTTGGAGATAAAAGAAATTTTTATTTTCATTGGAATAATCCTAATAGTATAGGATTGGATGATACTTTGGTAATAGAATCAAGAAATGTTGCACAGGGATTAATACGTGAGAGTCTTGATTTAATTGATAAATACTTTAAATTATTTAAATAATTTTATTGACGATAAGAATAAAAAGTGATATTCTAGGTAATCATTATAAAAACAAGGAGGAGATTTATATGTGCCAATTTAAAATTGTACCATTAGAAGAACAACAATACGATGTTATTATTTTTTCTGAATCATATGATTCTCCGTTTTCTTGTCTGGAAGAAATTACGGAAGAAGTAAAGAAAAATAATATACGTGATGCAAGAGTATTGTTTGATGCATTATTAAGTATTGGGAATACTTCCGAGAGATTTGCAGAAGCGAGTTTTGTCGGAGAAAAATTTGTATTAGATAGCTTCAAATTTGTAGAAATAAAAAAGAACAATATGATTAGACAGTTTTGTGCTCATTTTTTTAACGAGAACAGTAATATACTTGAATATTCAATCTTAACACCGATTCAAAAAGAATTATTAAGAAAAGGTGCAACAATATAGGTATCAAGGGTGGTATTGTGTTTATCAGTATCACCTTTTCTTAAAATCGTGAATCCTTCCTATCAAGAACATTCAGTTTTATCTATAAATAAAAAACTAATAAATTTCGTGTCACACTTTTGACACAAGGGTATGGAGAGACAAAAACGAAATATCATATTTGATACTAAAATTCAGAACAGAACTAAATCTTATTTGCTTTTTATAAAAAGTAGATTATATCAATTTTTAGAAGTTAAAAGTCTGCTACTACATGAACTTCTTTACGGTGAAATCAACTAATATTGGAAAGAACCGATTTGACGCTTACTTTATTGGGATACGATTGGTACCTATAAGATTGGAAGCGAACAGTTTGAATTCTTGTGGAGAAATGGAACGGGAATGAGAATAGATAGATTTATTATACCCATTTTGCAGAACCCAAACTGGGCGTGTGTATCCGCTGTTGAGAAAATATATGAAATATGCTATGATAAATCAGATATTGGGGATTCCTGATATCTGATTTTCGAGGTTTAGGGTGGAATATGGTGAGAGATATAGGAAAGATTAGTGTGATTGTTCCTGTATATAATTCGGAAAAATATTTGGAACGATGTGTAGATAGTATTTTAGCACAGACCTATGATAATTTGGAAATTATATTGGTGGATGATGGGAGCACAGATTCATCATCAGCATTATGTGAAAAATATGCACAGAAAGATCCCAGAATAGTTATCCTGTCTCAGGAAAATCAAGGGGTCTCAAGGGCGCGTACGACAGGAGTACAGTATGCGACCGGCTCTTTTATTGGTTTCGTAGATGCAGATGACTGGTGTGAGCCGGAGATGTATCAGATATTATATAAGGGGATTGAGACTACAAATGCAGATATTTGTCAATGCCATTTCGATCAAGTATATCCAGGTGATGATGCCAGAGTGACTAGCACAGAAAATAATGTAGAGGACAAAGTAGTATATAGTCTTTATGCACCCACAGATTATTTGAACAGGCTCTACGGATTGGAAGAGGAAAATTATCTGTATGATAAATTATTTCGTACAGAAGTAATAATTGAATATTGGAAGACATTTCCCAGAGAACGATTTGCGGAAGATATGTCCATTATGTATAAACTCATCATGGGATGTAAACAGATTGCTTGCTGTGATATAGTTCTTTATCACTATTTTCAAAATGCAAAGGGTCTGAGCGAGAAGGTGGATCAGTATAAATATCAATCCTTTTTGGAAATACTTTGTGAGATGGATGCATTTTATCAATATCACGAAAAGCAGGAACGGTATGATGAATTTAGGGTGTTCCTGTTATTACGTGCATATATCGAATGTGTGAAATATCATGTGCAGCAGAAAGAAGAAAATATTGAAGTAGAAAAGAAAATCTTCTGTCAGTACGTGGAAGCCTTTGACCAGGTAGGAATCATCCGAATATGTCAAAGTAAAATGAAAATCAAGAAAATACTGGTTCGTATGGCGGTTATAAAGCCGATGATTCTACTATTTCGTAGAAAGAATAGGAAGTAAGATGGAAAAAGTAATTCATTATTTTTGGTTTGGACGAAAAGAAAAGCCTGAGATTGTGAAAAAATGTATGAGTTCCTGGCAGGATAAGATGCCGGGATGGAAGATGATAGAATGGAACGAAGACAATTTTGATGTGAACAGTATTCCCTATACCGCGGAGGCATATGAAGCAGGAAAGTATGCTTTTGTATCTGATTATGCAAGATGTAAGGTGCTATATGAGCAGGGTGGTGTATACTTAGACACGGATGTGGAAGTATTGAAGCCACTGGATGAATTAGTGGAGAACCACAAAGGATTTATGGGATTTGAGTTGGATGAGACAGTAGCTCCGGGATTGATCACAGGCACAGAAAAAGGAAATGTGATTATGAGAGATATGTGTAGAATCTATGAATCTATTCATTATAAGCTGGAAAATGGTAAGTATAATAATACCACAGTAGTAGAGTATGCCACCAGAGTATTAGTGCAGCATGGCTTGCAATTAAATGGGCAGAAGCAGATAGTAGAAGATATTACCATATTTCCAAGAGAATATTTTGCACCCTATAATATTTATACTGAACGGATGGAGATTACGGATCATACCTATTCAATCCATCATTATACAGCTACTTGGCAGGGGGGCTGGCTCAAACTACGATTCCGAATAAAAAAACAATGTAAGATGATAGTGGGTCCACAACTGACAAAGAAGATTATAAGCCTGAAACGGAAGATAAAAGGAGTAAAAGGATGAAAGTAGTGATACTGGCGGGTGGACTGCCCAGCACGATCTCTGAGGACAAAGAGGGAATCCCCAAGCCAATGGTGGAGATTGGAGAAAATCCTATTTTATGGCATATCATGAAGAACTATGCCGCTCATGGATTTTCGGAGTTCATCATATGTGCGGGATATAAAATAGATCGAATTAAAGATTACTTCAAAGATTTCTATATTTATCAGTCGGACATTACAGTGGATTTACGGACGAATCAGATTCAGATTCATAAAAATATGTCAGAGGACTGGAAAGTCACTGTAGTTGATACAGGCATCTATACAGCTACCACACAGAGAATTAATATGATTCGCAGTTATATTACGGAAGATAATTTCGTAGTTACTAATGGAGACTGCCTGGATAATATCGATATCGGAGACATGAACAGACGTCATGAGGCAGAGAATAAAGTAGTAACCATGGCGGTTGCCAGACCAACAGGTCGTAATGTAACGTTACAACTCAGTGAGAATGGGCAGTATCTGGGCAAGAACATATCAGAGGACAATCAGGCATGGACCAATACAGGTACTTATATTTTTCATAAACAGGTATTTAATTATCTCATAGGAAATTATAGTCTGGAAGATCGCCCCATGGATATGCTGGCTGAAAAAGGGCAAGTGAATACATATCGGCATTTCGGTTTTTGGAGTCCGGTAGAGACAAAGCGCGACAAAGAGAAAATGCAGAATTTGTGGAATGCTAACATTGCACCATGGAAGACCTGGTAGGAGGACGCAGATGAAAGTAGTAATATTGGCAGGTGGAAAAGGCAGCCGCATCAGCGAAGAATCTGTGAGTAAGCCAAAGCCTATGGTCGAATTAAAGGGAAAACCGATCTTATGGCATATTATGAAGATCTATTCCCATTATGGCTATCATGATTTCATTATTTGCTGTGGATATAAGGGACATATGATCAAGGAATATTTTATTAATTATCATATGTATCAGACAGATACTACATTTGATTTACAGAATAAAGTAAACATTTCCCATAGAAGTATCGCGGAGCCGTGGAAGATAACATTGGCGGATACAGGCTTGGAAGCATTGACAGCAGATCGTATCAAGAAGATTCGGGATTACCTGACTGGGGATGAAGATTTCATGCTGACTTATGGAGATGGCGTATCCGATGTGAATATTCCTGAACTGATAAAGTTCCATAGGAGCCATGGAAAGGTTGCTACTATTACAGCGACACAGCCGGCAGGACGATTTGGAGCAATCAAGATCTCAGACCTACATCAGGTGAAAAGCTTTAAGGAAAAAGCCAGAAAAGACCAATCGTGGGTGAATATGGGATTTATGGTGTTAAATAAGAGGATATTCGATTATTTGGGTGATGGAAGTGAGATGCTGGAGGCAGGACCTTTTGAGAGACTTGCAGCAGCAGGTCAGATGATGGCATATCAACATCAGGGTTTTTGGTCACCGATGGATACCATGCATGACAAAGCATATCTGGAGGGATTATTAGATAAGGGACAGGCACCTTGGCAGATTTTAAATTGATTATATCATAGAAGTTATTAGATGTTTTGCAGAATAGAGTAATAATTATTAAAGGAATCGAGGAAATAGAAAATGAAATATCTAGTTGTAATTCCAGCCCGTGGTGGTTCTAAAGGAATCCCACATAAGAATATCTACCCGATAGCGGGTAAACCTTTACTTGGATATGCAATAGAATGTATGCAGCAGGCGAAGGTAAACTACGATATGGTGGTAAGTACAGATGATGCGGAGATTGAAAAGGTGGCGAATACCTATGCACATGTGACTGTGATACAGAGACCGCCTGAGATATCGAATGATACTGCAAAGACAGAGGATGCACTAATACACGCCTTACAATATATGGAGCAACATGCAGGAAAAACCTATGACGCGGTGGTGACATTACAGCCTACGTCACCTTTGCGAAAACCTGAGACGGTAGAGAAATTTTTAAAAAAATTTGAAGAAAAACAGAATAGATATGATGCTCAGTTAACATTATCAGCGAATTATAGCGACTTTTGGGTCGAGAGGGAAGATGGAGAATATGGAAGGCTATTTCCAAATGCTCCTCGTAGAAGACAGGAGAGACAGCCGCTTTATGTGGAAAATAGCTGTCTCTATGTGACTAAGACACAAAGCCTGATGGATACCAGACTGGTATTGGGACATAAGTGTGCAGGATATGTGATTGATGAAGTGGAAGCAATTGACATAAATGAATGGTCTGATATCGCTATTGCAGAGGGATATCTGGAGAAGGAGAGGTAAGAATATGAGAGAGATAACAATAGGAAATAAGAAAATAGGGGCAGATTATCCTATCTATGTGATTGCAGAGGGATGTGATAACCATATGGGGGATATCAATGTCGCTAAGGAGATGTGTCGCTTGGCAAAGCTTGCAGGGGCAGATTGTATCAAATTCCAGCATCATTTACCTTATGAGGAAATGCTGCGTGAGAGTCCTATGTCTGACAATTTTGAGGAACCTTTATATGATTTTTTACTGAAGCATGCTCTAAAACTGGAGGATCATGTAGAATTGATGAGATACTGCAAAGAGATTGGCATTCAATATATGTGCACACCATTTAGTCTGAAAGCAGCCTATGAATTGGATGAGATCGGTGTCGATGCTTTTAAGATAGGATCTGGAGAAATGACAGATATTCCTACCATCAAGGCAATTGCAGCACTTGGAAAACCAATGATCGTATCAACGGGTATGTGTACATTAGAGGAAATACAGAGAACCTATGATGTATTGGTAGAGAGCGGTATAGAATTTGCATTTACTAATTGTCTGTCAGAATATCCCCCAAAATATGAGGATTTAAACCTTGGTATTATTCAGGAGATGAAGAACAGATTCCCTAAGGCAGTGATAGGACATTCTGATCATACACCAGATCTTTACACCTGCTTTGCGGCAGCAGCATTAGGTGCATGTATTCTTGAGAAACATGTTATTATCAGTAAACAGACACCGGGGCCTGATCAGACGGTATCTATTGATTTTAATGATCTTTATCATTTGGTAGATGGTGCGCATAAGGTAGAGGCAGCGCTGGGTTGTGAGAAAAAAGTAAATGAGAAGGAAAAAGATATTAGAGAATGGGCATTTCGCAGTATTGTATCTCTTCGTCCTATTAAAGCAGGAGAGAAAATCACACAGGAAATGATATGGTCTAAGCGTCCGGGTACAGGAATCCCGTCTCATAAGATGAATGAAATCATAGGTAAGAAAGCCATTAAAGATATTGATGAGAATACATTGCTGAAGTGGGAAGATATGGAATAAATAACATTAGGAATTGTAATAGAGACATGGACGGAGAACAGCAAGATGACAAAGAAAAAGATAATGGTAGTGACAGGTTCCAGAGGCGAATGGGGATATATCAGACCTATTCTGAAGCTGATAGATGCAAGAGATGACGTGGAATATGTGTTGGTAGTGACAAATATGCATTTATTACCAGCATATGGCAGTTCTTATAAAGAAATAGAGTCGGATGGATTCAAGATTCATTATAAAGTTCATATGTCTTTAGATGGATACAGTCATATTACCCAGGCAAAGTCTTTGGGAATCTTCCTTTCGGGTATGCCGGATATCATCGAGAATGAAAAGCCGGATTGGATCTTACTGGCAGGTGACAGAGGAGAACAACTGATGGGGGCTATTGCAGGTGCTTATACTTATACACCTGTTGCTCATATTCAAGCGGGTGAATTGTCTGGAAATATCGATGGTATGACGAGACATGCCATTGGTAAGTTGGTACATCTTCATTTGGCTGCCAATCAGGATGCGGCAGATCGTTTGATTAAATTGGGTGAAGAGCCTTTCAGAGTGCATAATGTAGGAGCTCCACAGATAGATGAGATGGTGAGCGCCCAGTTTACCGAACTTACAGAGATACAGGATAAATTATGCGTACAACTGGATAAAGGATATATCCTGGGTGTGATGCATCCAGTGACTGAAGAAGCGGAAAAAGCAGAAGCGCAAGCAGAGATATTTATCAAAGCCATGAATTACTTTGACCTGCCAAAGGTCATTATATTACCAAATAATGATGCAGGTTCAAGTGGTGTGAAAAAGGCGATTAATGAATATCGTGTCGGCGAATATTACATGTATGCGAATTTAAAAAGAGAAGATTATCTGGGGTTATTGAAGAGTGCAAAATGTATTGTAGGAAATTCCAGCTCTGGTCTACTGGAGGCACCAACCTTTAAAGTTCCCGCTGTCAATATTGGACGCAGACAGAACATGAGATTCAGAGGCATCAATGTAATAGACGTGCCTTTTGAACTGAATAAAGTAATTGCATCTATAGAAAAAGCGATGAGTGATGAATTCCGTGCATATTTGGATGCAGAATGTGTCAATCCATATGGTGATGGACATTCCTCAGAAAAGATTTTGGAACTGTTAATGAATACACCGATTGACAAGCAGCTAATTGTCAAGAAGCTAACTTATTAAGGAGGCTAGTATGGAAAAATATTGTGTAAGCGAGAACTATACTATAAAAGAAGTATTGGCACAGTTTGAAAGCGCCAATGACAGAGTTGCAATCGTATTAAATGGGAATAAGAAGGTAGTGGGAGTGGTAAGCCAGGGTGATATTATCCGCGCATTGTCTGCCGGAATGAGCATATATGAAAAGGTAAGCCAAATTATTCAAAGCTCTTTTCTACACTTATATGAGAAAAATATGGAAAAAGCTTATGAAATTTTTAAAAAGAAAAAAATATCATTGCTGCCAATCATTGATAAAAATGGATATTTAAGTGATGTGATAACCAATAGTGATATCTATATCTACCTTGAAAATAAATAGGATGGGTAAGGATGCTCAGTACATAGGGAAAGGCAATCTATGGAAGACTTAAGCTTCTTTAAAGGAAAAAAAATATTAATTACAGGGCATACAGGCTTCAAGGGTTCATGGATGTGTAAAGTGTTGTCTATGGAAGAAGCCGAAGTAACCGGGTATGCATTGAATCCACCAACAAGTCCGTCATTATATGAGATGAGTGGTCTATCTGGTAAGATTCATTCCATAGTAGGTGATGTGAGAGACCTGCCTCATCTTATGAAAGTATTTCAGGAAGTACAGCCGGAGATTGTGATTCACATGGCGGCACAGCCGATTGTGCGTGAATCTTACGAGAATCCTGTTTACACTTATGAAGTCAATGTGATGGGAACGGTCAATGTACTGGAATGTGTCAGAAAGACTAGGTCAGTACGTTCTTTTCTTAATGTAACAACAGACAAAGTATATTTGAATAGAGAATGGAGTTGGGGATATAGGGAATGTGAAGAACTGAACGGATATGATCCCTATTCCAACAGTAAGTCCTGCTCGGAGTTAGTGACAAGCAGTTATGTAAACTCTTTCTTTCGGGATTCAGGTGTCGATTTGTGCAGAAAGGCTGCGATTTCTACTGCGCGTGCCGGTAATGTGATTGGCGGTGGCGACTTTGCAGCAGACCGAATCATACCGGATTGTATCCGCACTATTCAGGCTGGAAGAGCAGCAAGTGAGGCGCCTGAGATTATCGTGCGCAACCCTTATTCCACCAGACCCTATCAGCATGTATTAGAGCCTGTAATAGCCTATTTACAGTTGGCGCAGGCACAATATGAAGATCCAGGTCTTGCCAACAACTATAATGTAGGACCGGATGATTGCGATTGCCTCACAACAGGAGATTTGGTGACACTGTTTTGTGATAAATGGAATCAGAGTAATCCAGATAACGTTACATGGAAGAATGTACATGACGGTGGTCCGCATGAGGCTAATTTTCTGAAACTTGACTGCTCCAGATTGAAGAGTACGTTAGGCTGGCAGCCAAGGTGGCACGTGGAACAGGCAATCGAGAAGATTGTCCATTGGACAGGAGTATATCTGTCTGGTGACGATGTGGCAGCGTGCATGGAAGAGCAGATTCATGATTTTATAGGTCATGTAATAGATGAAACGAACAAGATAAAATAGAATAGAACCGGGGAAAAGCTGGATAAAAAATGCCAGATAGAATTCCAGACAGGGAATGTTAGACGGGTATGATAGATAGAAATAGGGAAAGCAGTACCATATGGAAAAGAATATTGATATTGCTGGCAGCCATGACATTGTTGACGGGTATGGTGGGAGTGAGTCTGTATGTAGAGCACAGAGATGGTGGATTCACAAAATCAAATAATATCTCAAATGACAGCGGTGAAGGAGACAGGGCGGTAAGCGATCAGACATGGTCTCTTTATGTGACCAATACCACCAATGGTCTTGCCAGGGAAAATCAGGAAACTAGAATTGACTGGTGGCTGGATGATAATACAGGACATTATTATGTATTTCTTCCAGCGGTTTCCAATCTGGAAAAGCTTCGTCTGGGAATAGACGGAGCTTCCTCTATTGAACTGGATGGAGAGAAGATCGATAATAATGAATTGTTTTCGGTCACTGCAGGTGAACATGTATTTACCCTGGCAGAGCAGACCCACGCGGTGACATTTCTACAGTCTCATGGAGCGGGCACTGTATTACTTACCACAGAGTCCGGCAGTATGGATTATGTGAAGGAAGATAAGGCAAACCGTGAAAGCGGCAATGTGATTATCGCAGATGAATCAGGGCAGGTACAGTATGATGGCCCCCTGGAATATATTCACGGGCGGGGAAACTCCACGTGGAGTGATGGATACAAGCTGCCTTATACCATAAAGCTTTCTAAGAAAACAGATTTGTTTCGAATGGGAGCAGCTAAAAAGTGGGTCCTTTTGGCAAATCAGTGGGATGACAGTCTTCTGCGTAATCGTGTAGTACATGACATAGCGAAGACATCAGGTATGCCCTTTACAGCGGAATCTGTCTCAGTGGATTTTTATACCAATGGAGAGTATCAGGGAAATTACCAGCTGGGGGAAAAGGTAGAAGTAAGTACAGAACGTGTCAATATTCCTGATCTGGAGAAGAAGACAGAAAATGTGAATCCTGGAAAAGAGCTGTCAGATTTCCCGGTCTTTGGTTCTACAGAAGGAGTGAAAGATACTGTTCCCAGCACCATGAAGGGATACCAGATCGAGCATGATCCGGCAGATATTACAGGTGGATATCTGTTTACACTGAATATTGGTTATAGCTATCTGGAGAGAGTTGCAGGATTTGTTACCAGCCGCAATCAGGCGGTAAATATCGAAGGACCTTCACATCCTTCTGTGAATCAAGTCTACTATATAGCAAATCTTTATCAGGAGCTTGAGGATGCGTTGTATGCCTGGGATGGTATTAACCCCAATACGGGAAAGGCCTATTATGACTATATCGATGTAAATTCTTTTGCACAGAAATATCTGATAGAAGAGATCACTAAGAATCTGGATGCTTCCATAGCCAGTCAGTATATGTATAAATATCCTGATTCTGTGGATACGAAGATTTATGCAGGTCCTGTGTGGGATTATGATAAATCTCTTGGAAACGGGGGAACGGATGGCTATAACAGTACGGATCTTACAGATCCCAATGGAATGTATGCCAGTCAGGATGTAACACCCAGTTGTATTTGGTATGCTGTTTTTTTCAGACCTGAGTTCAGTCAGGCTGTAGTGGAGAATTATTATAAGAATTTCAGAGCAAACACCTTAGCGGCAGCAGATAATAAGATCGCTAACTGGTCGCAGCATATGATTGATTCTGTGACCATGAATGCCATTCGATGGAATATCTATGGAACAGATGATGTAGGTACTATCCAGCGGGGCTATGCAGAGGAGATCAGCGGATTGAAAAGCTTTATCACAGAGCGTATCGCTTACTTAGATACCCAATGGGTACAGTAATGACGGGCATTGTGCCTATTTATATTTTTTTTATTAGTAATATATACGGTGCTGTGATAAAATATATAAAGTTAGCAGTACAAAATGAGAGAAAGTGAGACTATGATTTGGACGAAGGTAAAAAGCCTATATTTCGACATGAATTAAAATATCGAATTAGTGAAGTGGAAAAAGACATTCTCATCGCCCGGATAAAGGACATTCTTCCCAAAGACAAAAATGCGGTGAACGGTCAGTATTTGATCCGTAGCCTGTATTTTGATGATTACTGGAAGAGTGCTTACGAGGAAAAACAGTCCGGCGTGGCGTCTAGAAGAAAATACAGGATCAGGATCTATGATTACAGCGATAAGGTAATCAAGCTGGAATGCAAGCATAAACAGGAAAATTATATTTATAAGGAATCTGCCAGCCTTACCAGAGCGGAGACAGAGCAAATATTGAATGGAGAATACAGATTTCTCCTTGACAGAGAAGAATCCGTATGTAAAGAGTTCTATGTAGCCTGCGTGAGTGAACAGCTCCGTCCGGAAGTCATCGTGGATTATGAACGGATTCCATTTGTATATGATGCAGGCACGGTGCGCATCACCTTTGACATGAACGTGAGAGCAGGTGTAGGCAGCACAGACTTATTTGATGTCACAATCCCCACACTGGAAGCCCTGGAGCAGGGAGAACTGATACTGGAAGTGAAGTACACCCAGTGCATCCCTGAGCTGATACGTTCCCTGCTGCCCCCCGAGAGTGCAGAGAAAGTCGCAGCCTCCAAATACTGTATGTGCTATGATAGAAAATATGATTTGATGAGATAAAAAAGAATAAAAAAATAAAAAAGAATAAAAATAGGAAATGGAGAATTAAAAATGAGCGCAAAAGATATGATCAAAAAATCCATATTGGAGTCTGACATGTACAGTCAGGCAATATCCACCAGTACCCTTCTTACCATTATTGCTGATATGGCAATCGCATTGATCATGGGAATCGTCATCTACATGGTCTACAAGAAATATTTTCAGGGTGTGATTTACAGCAGAACCTTCGGAATGACTCTGGTAGGCATGACGATCCTAACCTGTATGGTAACGCTTGCCATCAGTACGAACATCGTTATATCCCTTGGTATGGTAGGTGCACTGTCCATCGTGCGTTACAGAACAGCAGTGAAGGAACCGGCAGATCTGTTATACCTTTTCTGGGCCATTACCACAGGTATTACAGTAGGTGCCAGCATGTACATACTGGCAGTGATCGGTGCCATCATTTTCATCGCCATGATCATGATCTTCAATGCAAAAGTGATGAATGCACAGTCTTATGTGATGATCGTACACTTTCGCGGAGATGCAGAGAAGGCAATCTTAGAGAATATCAAGTCAGTACGTTACGCCCTGAAATCAAAGGTACTTAGAAATGAAGAGACCGAGATGACCGTGCAGTTATCCTGCAAGGGGGAGGAAACTTCCTTTGTGGATCAGATCAAAGCAATCGAAGCAGTGAAGGATGTGACTCTGGTGCAGTATCACGGTGAGTATCACGGCTAAAGAGGATTACGCATGTTATTCAATCACCCAAAGTGTAAAAAGAAAATATGAATCAGGGAAGGCATGGCTTATAGTCATGTCTCTTTGGTTTTATGGCTATAATAAAGAAAAATAAGAGTGAAAAATAAATATTTCACTGCACTGAAATATGGAGGGCGAAAAATGGTTAAGATGAAGATGCACCATATCGGAATCGCAACAGAAAATATAGCGGACATGAAGGCATATCTACAGAACCTTCTGGAGATCAGGGATTGCACACAGACAGTCTATGATGCCAATCAGGATGCGGATCTGTGTATGGTCACCCTGACGGATGGAACTAAGATCGAACTCATCGCAGGGAAAGTGGTGGAGAAGCTGGTAAAGAAACGAAATTTTCTGTATCACACATGCTACGAGGTGGAAGATATAGATGTGGCGATTGGGGAACTGGTGGAGCAGGGGGCCATGCTGGTCTCTGAACCCAAAGAAGCCATTCTTTTTGACAATCAACGTGTAGCATTTCTCACCAGTCCTCTGGGACTTATGGAACTGGTGGAGCGCAATCAATAACAGAAAGACAGGTCAATAACTATGTGGATACAGGCATTGAGTGTTATCTTGTGGCTGGTCATCATTCCCTTTTGTCTGGGTTTGTCCGCCACCCGATGGATCAGAAAAGAATATCAGAATATTACCATGATCATGGTCATGGGTTATTTCATCATGCTTGCAGCGTTTCAGGTGATCTATCTGCCCTTCGTAGTGTTCTATAATCATTTTATGCCATTGGTATATGTATATGGAGTCTCCATGGCAGTTCTTGCGGTAATATCCCTCATCCATAATGGCAGATACTGGATCAGCCGGAATCACGAGTGCGTGATGAAGAGATTCGGGACGAAAAATCAAAATAATCAAAATCAAAAATCAAAGTCCAGGAAAACGCTGACGGGGAATCTGTCCACGGGATTTCTATGGCTGGTGGTATTTGGCCTGATAGGATTTCAGATCTATAAGAAGATCTTCTACCAATTCCACGATGGGGACGATGCGTTCTACGTAGTGACCTCCGTGATCACCAACACCATGAAAAATATGTATCTTTACCTGCCCTTTACAGGGGAGTCCTCCGTCCTGGATAAGCGTCATGCCTTTTCTGCAGCCCCTGTTTTCATCTCGTTCCTGTCGGAAGTCTGCGGGATACATCCCACGATCATGACCCAGACCATATACTCGGTGTTCATATTGATCTTTGTATACATGATCTATAAGCTCATCGGGGACTTATTACTGCCGAAGGAATATGTGCCGTTATTTCTGATCTTCGTGAACCTGATGAATATCTTTGGCAATGCCACCATATACACCAACAGTACGTTCCTGCTCACCCGCACCGGTCAGGGGAAGGCATTTCTGGGCAACATCATCCCGGCAGCCAGTATTCTGGGATTGCTGCTCATGTGGAAGAATCTTCAACGGAACCAGAATCTGGATGTATACCTGAAAGAGATAGAGAATCCGGTGATCCATGCCAACTTGAAGCATGAGATCATGGCCCCCTGGGTATTGCTGTCCTTCGTCATGGTCACAGCAGTGTACACTTCCCTTGCGGGAATCCTGTTATCGGCACTGCTCATTGGCGGTGTCACAGTGGTCTGTGCTGTCACTTATAAAAAGCTTCGCCTGTTACTGCCATGTATGATATCCATGATACCGCTACTGTGTATCGGATTGCTATATCTGAAGATCTTGTTATAATGTAACTATTCAGAGCCAGGCAAATTCATAAAAATATGCGAATCATGCTTGCATGAGTGCGCTGATTTTTGTGAATTTATTTGGCGAAGTAACCACATAAGCAAAAGGAAAGCTTCGAGGAAGTGATTTTGCGCATGGGGTTCTAATAGTTACGTTATAGTAATGTAATGGGACAAAGTGCTATTGGAGAGTTTAAATGATGAATGTGTTGGAAAAAACAGCAGAGATTTTTAGAGCCTACAGCGGCAGCAGCATCTATATGACACTTTTTCTGTGTGGACTTCTCTATCTGTGGATCACGGAGGAGGACAAGGGGAAAAAGACAGTGCTGGTGTATAGTTCTGCCTGCATACTGGGCATCTTTTTCTTACCCGGCATTTCCTATCTGCTGCTGAACTACATCTTTGACGGAGAGACCTATTACCGCATTCTCTGGTTCCTGCCGGTAAGTCTGGTGGTGGCATTGGCGGCGACCAAGCTGATCTCACTGCAAAGGAACACATGGCGTAAAGTGGTGCTGGGACTGCTGGCATGTGTTATAATCATGAGAGGCGGGGATTATACCTATGATAATCCCACATTTCAAAAGGCAGTAAATGCATATCATATTCCCAGGGAAGTCATCGACGTATGTGATGAGATCATACCGGAAAATGAGGATAACTGGGTGTGTGCAGTATTTCCCCAGGAGATGATCTCCTATGTGCGTCAGTACTCGGCGAATATTCATATGCCCTATGGAAGGGAAGTTCTTATCACACGGTGGAATCTCTGGCATCCTATGTATCAGACCATGGAAGCAGGTATCATCTATGCCAAGACACTGGCGAGACAGGCCAGCGAGGCTGGCTGCCATTATATCATCCTGCACCAGGACAAGGTATTTGATGAGGATATTGAGCAGTATGGTTACCTCCTCATAAAGAATGTGGATGGTTATCATATCTATGAGAATCATATTGCAGAACTGGGCATTGACCTGTATCAGAAGGATGATGAGTAGGAATCATGAATAGAAAACATGAATAGAAAACATGAATAGGAAATATGAATAGAAATCAAAATGAAGGAATGAATAAATGGATATTATAAAAGACCTGTATAAGAAAATACCGAAAAATATCTGGATCTGCTTTGTGTCGGGCATTGTGTGGGGACTAATCACACATATTTATATGATCACACATAAGCTTCCCAACTGGGATGATCTCTATAATCTGAGAGGCTTTGGAAGCGGGGCGGAATACGGCAGATGGCTGCTGGAATTTATCCGTCCCCTATATGGAAAGTGGAGTGTTCCGGCATTGAACGGCGTACTGGCGATCATACTGTGGGCCATGGCGGCATGCTTTATCTATGCCGCACTCCGGCTGGAGACGGTGACCTCAGCGGTATTGCTCTCTTTCATGGTGATGACATTTCCCAGCATCGCCTGCACTATGACCTTCATGTTTACGGTGACCTGCTATGCGCTGGGTATTCTGTTCGTGTGTGCGGGAGTCTACTGCTATCAGAAGGGGAGATATGGTTTTATCCCGGCGATTCTATTATTTGTGCTGAGTCTTGGCATCTATCAGTCTTATATCTGTCTGGCAGCAGGGATGCTCGTCTGCCTTTTTATGGTACGGCTGTTAAGAGGAAGCACTTTTTGGAGCGTATGGAAGGAGTGCATCAAGGCATTGGTCACACTGGGCATTACCATGGTGATCTACCTTTTCATCTCTAACCACATGAATGATAACCTCACAACAGACAGAGGGATAGACACCATGGGACAGATACCGCTGTCCAGGCTGCCACGTCTCATCGCCCGGGCCTATAAGCGGATTCTGGAGTATTTCGTCATAGAGCCCCTGAGCTTTACCACGCCGGTGGCACAGGTGCTGAATATTCTCATCTGTGTTGCCATCGCGGGCCTGCTGATCTGGCTGGTATGGCGGAGAAGGATCTGGAAAGAGTGGAAGTCCACCCTGCTGATATTCGTACTTGCTCTGTTGATTCCGCTGGCACTGGCATCCATCTATATCCTGGCACCGGAGACACAGGATGCTACCATGCAGATGCTTCACCAGTACTTTTTCGTCTACGTGGTGCTGCTGGTACTGGGAGAGCTTGTCATGGGGCAGATACAGGGACGGGAGCACACGGTCAAGGCCTGGATGAATACAGGACTGGCATGGATTGCCACACTGCTCATTGTACTCATTGGATATCAGAATTATATCCTTACCAACGAGGCATATTTCAGAACCAGTATTGCCTTCGATCGTGCGAACAGTTACTATAATCGCATCATGGTGAACGTGGAGGCACAGGAGGGGTATCAGTACGGAGATACGGTCTCCATTCTGGGCAATTTCTATCCGGAGGCGTATCCGGTGGAGAATAATCCCATCGATGATGATAAATTCGTAGATATGTCCGGTGTTGCCATGGAAAATGGACTGCTCACAGAGGGCGTCAGGACCTGGTTCCTGAAGACCTATCTGGGCATCGAGACGGAGGCACTCACCTCGGAAGAGATGGAAGACATAAAGGCTACAGCGCAGTATGAAGCCATGCCACTGTACCCGGCACAGGGATCCATTGCAAAGATTGAAGATGTATGGGTAGTGAAGATACATGAAAATGAAGAATAATACAGAATTATTGGAAGAGGAAACAGTTGAAATCAAAGAGATTACCATACCCCTGACCGCCATCATGAGGGCAGGGGCGAATGCCTACCTCCTGTTTCTGTTCGTGGTACTGTCTCTATACCACAGAGAGGGATTTGTCATGATAGGCGATAGAAAATATCGCCTTTTTTTCGTTGTGTCCATACTCATGGTGCCGGCATTACTACTGCTGTTCCTGGGGAAAAAATATATGACAGAGAAGAGTGAACGCCAGGAGAAAATGAGAGCTCTGGATATCTGTATGCTGGGATATGCAGGTATCGTCATAGTGTCTGCACTTTACAGTATTGACAGCTCCATTGCACTGTGGGGATTTGTGGACTGGCATATGGGAGTCCTGTCCCAGTTAATGTTCGTGGGTATTTACTTTGCCATATCACGGTGCTGGGTCTGGAATCGCTGGATGCCGAAGGTTCTGCTGCTGATGGCTGGGGTATTATCCCTCTTAGGAGTGTGCAACCGATTTGCTCTGGACCCTCTTCATATGTTTCAGGGGCTGGAATACTGGAATAAGACCCACCTCCTGGCCACCATAGGAAATATCAACTGGTATTGCGGCTATCTGTGTGCTACAGTGCCATTTCTCATAGGTTATTTCATCTTTGGAAGACATCGCACGTGGCAGTCTGCCGTACTGCTCGTGCTGAATATGCTGGCAGCGGCGGCACTTATGGTACAGGGCAGCACCAGCGGACTGGCAGCACTGGCGGCATTACTGATCCTGTATCTGGGTCTGTCCCTGGGAAATAAGGAGCGGTTACAGCGTTTTCTACAATGGAATATGGGCTGTGGCGCAGCGGTGATCCTGCTGGGATTCTGGTATACAATGGCAGACAAGGAACAGATTTATTTTGCATCAGATCTGGGAATCGAACAATTGCTGTTGAGCCCCATGTGGTTCTGCTATGCAGGAATAGCGGCTTTTTTATGGGGTATGATACATATGATTCATATGGAACCAAGAGACAATGAGTCAGAATGGAGGGGGCGCATACATTGGCTCCAAAGTGTGATAGATGGGAAAAGTGACAGGGACGTCATATTGCTCAGGAAAAAATATTTTCTGACGGTTATCCTCGTTGGTTTGGTGGGGGTGGTATGCATGGTACTCCATGGAGTGTATCCGGCATTTCTCCCCATCTTAAATCAGATATCCATATGCAACTGGAACGATTCCTGGGGCAGTGGACGGATCTATCTGTGGAAGGTGGTGGTGAAAGCATTCACGGAGATGCCTTTTACCAGACAGTTACTGGGGGCGGGCCCGGACTGCTTTGCGCCTTACATTTATACCCATTATGGGAACAGCCTGCAGGGATTTCTGGCAGAGTGGTGGGGAGACGCAGAAGTGGCCAGTGCCCACAATGAGTGGCTGAATGCACTGATTAATACAGGAATCCTGGGAATGATATCCTATATGAGTATCTTCGCCACAGCACTGTATACCTTTTATAGAAAATGCAGGGATGGAGCGGAATCGAACTGGATCTGTCTGTCCATCATCGGCTGCCTGGCTGCGTACTGTGTGAATAACTCGGTGAGCTTTCAACAGGTCATGTCCACCCCTTATATTTTCGCACTCATGGGAATGGGTATGGCAGCCAGGGGGGAATCTGAAAAGATTGCTTAAACAAGAAAATATGGGCATAATATCCAGGTAATATAAACTTTTTCGGGATATGGATTGCATAAAAATAGTGCGTGCTTTATAATATGCCTAGATTAAAGACTATATAGAAAATACAACGGAGGAAAGATAAATGTCAGTATTATCAATAATTGTTCCATGCTATAACGAGGAGGAGTCCATCCACTTTTTCTATGAAGCCATGAAGGAATTGGAGCAGGATCTTCCTGGGTTGGAGATGGAATATTTATTTATAGATGACGGGTCGAAAGATAAGACCTATGAGAAGCTGTCAGAATTACATGAGAGGGACAATCGGGTGAAGTGCATCTCCTTTTCCAGAAACTTCGGAAAGGAGGCAGCCATATTCTCCGGATTGAGAGCGGCCAACGGTGACTGTGTGGTGGTGATGGATGCGGACCTGCAGCATCCACCCAAGACCATCGTGGAGATGGTGGCAAAGTGGCGGGAAGGCTATGAGGTCGTGGAAGGAATCAAGACGAACCGTGGCAGGGAATCCGTTTTTCATAAGCTTTTTGCCAACTCTTTTTATAATATTATGAGTAAACTCATCGGTGTGAACATGAATAATACATCTGATTTTAAATTGCTGGATCGTAAAGTCGTGAAGATTCTGTCAGGGCTCCATGAAAAAGATACCTTTTTCCGTGCGCTATCCTACTGGGTGGGTTTTAAGACCACTTCCGTACATTATGAGGTGCAGGAGCGCGTGGCTGGTACCACCAAATGGTCTTTTACGTCGTTACTGCGTTACGCAGTGAAAAATATCATTGCATTTTCCTACGCACCGCTGAAGTTGATCAGTGTACTGGGATTTCTGATCCTGGGATTTGGTGTGGCATTGGGAGTGGATGCTATTGTGAGTTACTTAAGGGGAACTGCCCAGAGCGGCTATCCTACCATCATTTGCATGATTGTCTTGGCGACGGGGGGAATCATGCTAAGTCTTGGCATTGTGGGAACTTATATTGCGAAGATCTACGAGCAGGTAAAGGATCGTCCGCAGTACATTATTGGGGATAGGAAAGATTGACTATAATGAAAATAGATATTCATGCAGATGATTATGCATTATCTGGGTATGCATCTGAAATTCTATTACAGTTATTGAAGGAACAGAAGCTGGATAGTATCAGTATCATGCCAAATATGTCCTGTTATGAGGTGTGTATGAAGCGCCTTCATGAAGAATGGGAGAATTTCCCGAAAAAGCCGTTAATTTCTGTACATTTAAATCTTATGGAAGGTCATTGTGTCAGTGATGCCGAGAAAGTGCCACAGCTTGTGGATCAACGGGGATTTTTCAAATGCTCCTGGGGCAGTCTGTTCCTGGGAAGCTATGGGTTCGGAGCACGTGGAGAATTACAGCGTGAGATCCAGGTGGAACTTGCAGCACAGATTCATCGTGTGAGGAAGGATTTGCCGAAGGGCTGTGAACTTCGACTGGACAGCCATCAGCATACCCACATGATTCCAGTAGTGAGACTTGCCATGTTCACCGCAATCGATGAACTGCCACAGCATACAGTGGCTTTTGTGCGGGATTCCAGAGAACCACTGGCACCATTTCTGAAGAAGATCAGCTTAGTGCCTTCTTATGGACTGGTAAATCTTGTGAAAAATATACTGTTAAATATATATGCAACGCCTTTAGAGCGAGGATTGCGTGAGAGAGGAATTCGTACAAGTCTTCTATGGGGCCTGAATATGAGCGGACATATGGATATTGAAAGAATAAAGGTGATATATCCACAAATGGTGCAATATTTCACAGGGAAGCAGGAAAAGATTCAGAAGGAAATCGGAATTGAAAATAGGATAGAGTTGTTATTTCATCCAGGCATCGTATTGCCCATAGAGATCAATGAGGAATATGTAAAGCCAGATTTTGTGGAATTTCATATGGCAGAGGGTAGAAAGGTTGAGCGGCATGCAGTGGAGTGTCTGACTCAGGAGGTATTACATGATCATTGATAGAATTATTAGAAATATAAAGGAGCATGCGTTTTCCTATGCGTTACTGGGAGGCAGTCTGCTCTTTTACATTTTTTTCGCATTTTATGACGGAGCGATCATTTGTGTGGATTCGCCCTCGTATATCAATATGTCTGTGACCAGGGAAGCATTTTATCCCTCGTTGCTGGCATTTTCCAGATTCCTGTTCGGGGATGGGGAACTGTATTTATTTATGGTGATTCTGTTACAGAGCATCCTGTCCGCCGTTGCGGCATGGATGTTAGCGGAATATCTGCGTAAAGAGATGGGTACCCCTCACTGGATCAGTGTATGTCTGCTGGCATTGCCCCTGGCGGTCTCTTTGCTGAACCGCTTTGCAGCCCAGCGCGCCTCCATGTATTCCAACAGTATTATGACGGAGGGGATCGCCATCGCCCTCTACCTGGTAGCCATACGGGAGATCCTGGAATTTCTGCTGTATCAGACCCGGGAGAGCCTGCGATGGACCTGTGTCCTGGCGGTCATCATGATCTCCACCAGAAAGCAGATGTATGTCATACTGGCACTGATCTGCCTGGCAATCATCGTAGTCAGCATGTTCAACCGGTTTTCTGTAAAAAGCATCGGCCGTGGTATCTTAAAATCCATCATCGTAGCGGTGGCTGTGCTGGTGGCAGTGGGAGTCTATGACAGAGGCTATAATTATGTGGTTCGCGGGGAAGTGGCAGGACATTCCAGCGACAATCGCTTCCTGTGCACCATGGTCTATTATGTGGCGGAGGAATCGGACGCGGATTATATAGAAGATCCGCAGATCAGGCAGCTTTTCCTGGATATCTATGACGTATGCCGGGAGAAAGGTTATCTGGGTCAGAGTGCAGGCGAAGGCTGGTACAATGAGGTCACTCATTTCGGAGACTATTATGACTCCATTCAGATAGACACCATGTGGCCCATGATCCATGATTACGTGGATGGGGAAAATGAAGCGTTGGTGGAAAACGGGGAGTACATGGATCGGGAGATCGAGACGGACAGGATCATGACCGAGATGATCAGGGCAATTTTCCCCCATGATTACCTGAGAATCGGCAAGGTACTGTTCAATAACTTTCTATCAGGTCTGGTCACCACTGTGGCACAGAGAACACCGATCCTGGTATGGTATTCCATCGTTGCATATCTGGGATATCTCGGGGTGTTACTCTACAATCTGAGATTAAATAAACTGAGTAAGACCAATATATTTGCCCTGTTGACCCTGGTATCCATCATTGGGAACGTGGCACTGGTGTCAGCGGTCATTTTCTGCCAGACCAGATACACGGTATATAATATGCCACTGTTCTACATGGCGGGCCTGCTGATGCTGTATGAATTATATCGCACAAAGTATAAAGGGAAAAAGATCGCAGATTGAAGACGGACCAGAAAGTGAATTAGTCAGAATATGAATGTGTCAGTACACTAGCCATAGGAGAGCATAAATGGACTTATATCAGAGATTACAAAAAGGAACATACATCATCGCTGAGATGTCAGCCAACCACGCAGGGGACATCAACCGCGCAAAGGAAATTATTCATGCGGCGAAGGAAAGCGGTGCAGACTGTGTAAAGATACAGACTTATACGGCGGACACCATGACCATCGACTGTCACAATGAATATTTTAACATTGCCAGGGGCACCTGGGAGGGGGAGAACCTCTATTCTCTCTATGTGAAAGCCTACACGCCCTGGGAGTGGCAGCCGGAGCTGAAGGCGGAGGCGGACAAGATCGGGATTGATTTCTTCTCCACCCCCTTTGATAAGACTTCCGTGGATTTCCTGGAAAATATGGGGATGGACTTCTACAAGATCGCATCCTTTGAACTGGTGGATCTGCCTCTGATCGACTATATCGCATCCAAAGGGAAACCCATCATCATGTCCACAGGCATGGCGAATATCGGAGAGATTCAGGAAGCGGTGGATACGGTAAGAAAGCACCATAATCAACTGGCACTGCTGAAGTGCTCCAGCGCTTATCCCGCAGTGTCTGCCCAGATGAATCTGAAGACCATCGAAAATATGAAAGAGATATTCCAGGTGCCGGTGGGGCTGTCCGATCATTCCATGGGTTCCGTGGGAGCCGTGACGGCGGTTGCGTTAGGCGCATCTATCATAGAAAAGCATTTTTGCCTGGGACGGGAGATCGAGAACCCGGATTCCACATTTTCCATGGAGCCGGCAGAGTTCAGGGCCATGGTACAGGATATCAGACAGGCGGAGACTGCCATAGGACATGTGAGCTATGAAGTCACCCAGGATGAACTTACCAATGTGATATTCAGAAGATCTATTTTCGTGGTGAAGGATGTGAGAAAAGGCGAGAAACTCACGCCGGATCACATACGGATCATCAGACCGGGATATGGTCTGAAACCTAAATATTATGAGGAAGTGCTGGGACAGACGGCACTTATGGATCTCAAACGGGGAACCCCCCTGGCATTTGACATGATAGGAAATGTGTAATGGAAAATATGCGATAAGGAATATGTGATAGGGAATATGCGATAGGAATTATGTAATCGAAAATATTTGATTGGACAATCACAGGAGGGCGGGCATATATGGATTATCTGAGAAAAGTTACCAGAGAGGATATGGATTTACTATATGACTGGGCAAATGATCTGTCGGTGCGGGCAAATGCTTTCTCCACAGACCCCATTTCCTATGAGAACCATGTGGCATGGTTCCAGGCCAGATTGGAGGACCCTGATACAGTGATGTATATCTTTATCTTTGATGACAGGCCGGTGGGACAGATACGGCTGGATCTGGAAGGCGGAGAGGCGGAGATCGACTACAGTATTGCCACCCCTTACAGGGGCAAAGGGTATGGGCAGAAAATGCTGGCACTGCTGGAGGTAGTGGTACAGGAATTTCTTCCACAGATCCATACCCTCACAGCCAGAGTGAAGCTGGAGAACCAGCCGTCGAAGCATGCATTTCTGAAAGCAGGTTTCCTGGAAGACGGACTGGAAGAAGTAAAAGCACAAACATGCATACGCTTGATAAAGCATATCGCGCAATGGGAAAAGAGGGATACGCAGTGAACATCATCATCGCTACCATCAAGAGCTGGAATGTGGAGAATGCCAGACAACTGCAACAGAAATATGCAGGGGAACATAATATCATGATCATGGAAAGCAAGGAAGAATTGCAACTGGATATGATAGAAGAATTTAATCCAGATTATATTTTCTTCCCCCACTGGTCCTATATCATCAAAAAGGAAATATTTGACCGTTTTCCCTGTGTGGTATTTCACATGACGGATTTGCCCTACGGCAGAGGCGGAAGTCCCCTGCAGAATCTCATCGTCAGGGGGCATAGGGAGACGAAGCTGTCAGCCATCAAAGTGACCGGGGAACTGGATGCGGGGCCGATCTACGGGAAAGAGACTTTGTCCCTGGAGGGTTCTGCCCATGAGATCTACCGCCGCGCATCCAATGTCATTTTCCAGAAGATGATTCCCGCCATATTGCGGGATCGCCCGTTGCCAGTACCACAGAGCGGGGATATCACCACCTTTGCCCGGAGAAGACCGGAGGAAAGTGAACTGACAGCACAGATGGACATGTCCACCTTTTATGATTATATCAGGATGCTGGATGCGGAAGGGTATCCCCATGCATTTATCAGACTTGGAGATAAGAAGCTGCGCTTCACCCAGGCGGTGCGGAAGGATGGTATCATAGAAGCGAAGGTCACCATAGAGCAGGAAGAGAGTGACAGGAACTGTGCTCAAGATTGCAGGATCAATGGGATCAGGACAGAAAAGTGAGGAACGTATATGAGTAAACTATTAGTCGTGGCGGCACACCCGGATGATGAGATCTTAGGCGTGGGAGCCACCATAGCCAGCCGTGTACAGGCAGGTGATACTGCATATGCAGTGATATTGGGAGAGGGACAGACCTCCCGGGCAGAGCACAGGGAAGAGATGAGTCAGTCGGTGGTGGAAGAACTGCACCGGGATACGCTGGCTGCGGCTGCCCATATTGGATTTCAGAAGATCTACTTCGAGAATGTACCGGATAACCGATTTGACAGTATGGATCTTCTGGATATTGTGAAAAAAGTGGAGAAACTGGTACGGGAACTGCAGCCGGACGTGATCTATACCCATCATAAAGGAGATCTGAATATTGATCACCGAATCACTTATCAGGCGGTGCTCACGGCCACCAGACCTATGGAGGACTGTCCGGTAAGGGAGATCTATACCTTTGAGACAGTGTCCTCCACAGAGTGGAACTTTGCCTATGGAGATTATCAGTTCGCTCCCAATGTATTCGTGGATGTGACAGCTTCTTTTAGGAAAAAACTGGATGCCATGAAGGAATACCACACAGAATTATGCCAGTTCCCACATCCACGCTCCCTGAAATGCCTGGAAGTCACCGCACAGAGATGGGGAAGCGTCGTTGGAAGGGAATATGTAGAGCCTTTTGAACTTGTAAGAAGCGTGAAAATGTATTAAGATGATGGTAATGAAAGAACGTTATCATAGAAGAGCAGGAGGAAACGGTATGAGAAAGAGAATTGAGAAATGGATCGTGTTATGTACCCTGACAATCGTGTTGTCATTGGGCATGGCAACGGAGGCGAAAGCGGCGGAGCCTGTCTTTGCCATAAACGGATTTATCAATGAGTTCAAGACCATCGATGTAGGCGTACAGGTAGTGGGAGTACAGGGATATTCGGGGATGACTTTCAGCGGTACTACCATAACGGTACAGATCCCGTCCGGCTATAAGGATACCAACACATTACCGGCATATTTCTATTACAAGGATTCCACAACGGGAGAGACTGGCAGAGCTACGATCTATATCACTATGCTGTATCGCACAGATGCAGATGATACCCATCAGGAATATGATACCCAGGTATTGGAAGACAGCCACAAAGCATATGTGGATTATCTCACAAAGCTCTACCCCGCAGGCTATAACTTCATTCGCATGGCTTCCGGTGAGGAGGCGTCCATTCTGATGAACGATGATCATCTCACTGCCAGAGTATGCCATATGGGCAATACCATCGCATCCATTCATGTGATCGGATTAGATGGCGCACAGAGAAAGATCTATGTGCTGGATTCCCATTATGAGAATGGAGATGCCTACATTGGTATGTATGTAAATCATGATGATGGTCTGCCACTCACCTATGTGATTAGTGATGTGGACAAAGCCACATTGCTGGAAAGAGGCATCAAGGGATTATATCTGAACCAGCAGTTATATCCATTCCAGTAAAATAGAAAATATAAAATAGAAAAAGAATACAGTAAAATGGAGTTGGGATATTTATCCCAACTCCATTTTTAAAATATTCATATAGTTTCCTATATTTGAAAGACTATTTTATTTTCTTACATTCTTCATCATGAACCCGATTCAAATACATTTCAAAGTCCTTGCGATCCTTCTGGGCGATATTTTCCAGGATCAATCCGGAGAAGAAAGACTGTATAGCTGCCAGAGCCACGAATCCGCAGACGAACAGGGTGGGAAAGCGAAGTACCAGTCCCGTGTGGAGATATTCCATCAATACGGGGATGAAAAATCCTACAGAAATCAGGATCAGCAGCACAGATACGGTGGTAAAGAACCGCAACGGTTTGTATACACGGAACAATCTTGCGATGACATTCAAGACCTTGATGCCGTCGGAGTAGGTATTTAATTTGGATTCACTGCCCTCCGGGCGGTCTCTGTAATCGATGATGACATTTTCTACCTGCATGTTATTAAATACGGCATGGATGGTCATCTCCGTCTCGATCTCGAATCCCTTGGACATCACGGGGAAAGTCTTTACGAACTGATAACTGAACGCCCGGTATCCGGTCATGATATCTTTGATATTGCAGTGAAACAGATGGTTGATACTGCCACGCACGATACTGTTGCCAAAGTTATGGAAGGGACGTTTGTTCTCCGTAAAATAGGTGGAGGACAGGCGATCGCCCACTACCATATCAGCGTTGTGCACCAGGACTTTGTCCACCAGTTCCCTTGCGTTGGTCATGGGATAGGTATCATCCCCATCCACCATAATGTAGCACTCCGCATCGATTTCCCGGAACATACGCCGTATGACATTTCCCTTTCCCTGCATATATTCGTAGCGGATAACAGCGCCTGCGGCGGCTGCCAGCTCCACTGTCCTGTCAGTGGAATTATTATCATATACATAGATTGCCGCCTCCGGAAGTGCAGACTTTGCATCTGCCACCACCTTGGCAATGGTTTTCTCTTCGTTATAACAGGGGATCAATACTGCAATTTTATCCATTTGAAACTCCTTAACCGTTATTTAGATCCAACAATGATGGAATATATGGCACTCATAATAGTATGGCTCTATAATTACATAAAATATACCATTTTTCAGAGGGATAATCAAACATAACAAAACAATTTGTAAAAATAAAAAATGTAAAGTATACTTTATAAAGTAATACAGATTCTTTTATAGAGTCATGAATATTATATGATCGGAAGGAGCATGTTTTGAAACAATTCATACAAGGGATAGTATATAAAAAGACAAGCTGCATTTTCACAGGAATGGAGGCATTCATTTCCACTTGGGCATTGGTCCGTATCTGCGGGATGGAGACGACCAATATACTTACGGTATTCACATTTATATTCCTGTATTATTTATTCCACTGGATACAGGAAGAGAAAAGAAGCGCTATGGAATCTATAGTTCAGAGAAGAGTGGAAGATGGACTGAGCGTAGTCTTTACCGTATTTTTTGTTTTTGGGGATTTTGAGCAGATCTATGCAGGACTGGATAATGGGTTATTTCGGTTGATGGTGCTGGCAGTGACTACAATGGGACTTTTCATTATCTTTCAGAAAGCAATCAGTCTGATCTTCATAAAGACGGTAACATGGAATGCGGTGGATGCCAAATGGATATCCACGTCTGGGGAGGATGTGCCCGCAAGTCATCCGGAAAACTATGAAAAGGGCGTGGCATGGAAGGGCTGGAATTCCATGGCAGTTTCCACCATATCTGCCATGGTCTGCTTTATCTGCTGGATTCCGTATCTGCTGAAAAATTTTCCAGGTGTCATGACCATTGACAGCATGAATCAGTTCGCCCAGGTAATTGGGGTTTATGCGCCCAGCAATCATCATCCGTGGATGCACACCTTAGTGATGCGGCTATTCTATAACATTGGTTACTTCCTCACAGGGGATAGAACATCGGCAATTGCATATTATACGGTATTTCAGGTGATCTTTATGGCAGCGTGCATCGCATATCTGCTCAATACACTTTTGAAATTGAACCTAAGTAAATGGGCGCTGATACTTGTGACGGCTTTCTATGCATTGGTTCCCTACAATGCGTTGTATGCAGTGACTGTGTGGAAAGATTCCATGTTTGCAGGAGGAGTGATGCTATATGTATGTACATTACTACGACTTCTCCTGTGGGTACCGACTTACCATGGCGATAAAGACAAGACGATAAAAAGATCGGGAAAGCGAATACAGATAAGTCGGGCATTAGATTGGACCATGCTGGTAGTCTCAGCACTGCTCATGAGTCTTTTCCGTACCAACGGCTGGTATGCATTTTTGGTGACGATCCCATTTGTGATCTATGTATTCCGCAGCTGCTGGAAAGTGATTCTTGGTTTGCAGATATTGATCATAGTAGCAGTGATGCTCATTAAAGGTCCTTTCATGGAGGCACAGCATGTGATACAGCCGGATCTGGTAGAATCTCTGTCCATACCCATACAGCAGATATCCAGAGTGATCGTGGAGGAAAGACCCCTGACGAAAGAACAGAATACTTTTCTGAATCAGATATTAGACACCTCGAAGATTGCAGAACTCTATAATCCGTATGTGTCAGATGGCTTCAAGAGGCTGGTACGTGCAGGGGATGAATCCTATCTGGAGGAACATTTTGGGGAGTTTCTGAAGATCTATATACAGATAGGCATGAAGTATCCGGGAGATTATGTTGTCGCTTTCCGCGATCAGTCCATCGGTTACTGGTTTCCAACCCAGGGAGGTATCATTGCGGGAGATGAGGGTGTCATACCCAATGAATTTGGGGTGGAGAACAGACCGGTATTAAAGGGTCCTATTGTGATCAAACTCAACGAAATAGCCTTGAAACTGAAAGATATCCTGCCGGGCTATGGAATCCTGTGGAGCATGGGTGCACTGCTGTGGCTGATCCTGCTGGCAGCAGCAATCATTATAGTGCGGGGAGACAGGAGAAGAGTATTACTGTATATTCCCTGTATTGCCATAGTGCTGACATTGATTATTGCCACCCCGGTGGCTAAGGAATTCCGATATGCATATGCATATATATTCTGCCTGCCGCTATATTTACTGATGCCTTTCATGAGGGAAAATTAAGAACCCAGGGCTATGCCCCCTGGGTTCTTAATTTTCCGCTTACCAGATCCGCAAATCTCTCTGCGATCAACTTACGTCCGGCGGCATTTAGATGGATTTCATCCTTCTCCAGATATTTGTCCACGGTGGATTCGCTGATTTCGGTTCCGTAGTAATTATCAATAAAAGTAATATTGCTGTCTACACAGATTGCTTTTGCAGCCACCATATAATCAGGTAATCTGCCATATCCCATATCTGTCACATCGGCACCTGCCCTGGTACCATCCTTCTCTACCATGCAGAAAGTAGGAGCTGTCACCACGACGCGAATGTGTGGATAGGTCTCTTTTAATAACTGAAGAGATGCGTTCAGGGCACCAGAATATGCCACGGTATTCATGGGATCGGCGGGATCGGTGATCTGCCTTCCAGTGAGATAATCATTGGTACCGTACATCAGTGCCAGGATATCAACGCTGTCCCAGTCGATGCTCTCCAGCGTGCTGATTGCTTCTTTATAGTCTGGATTTACGCGATCTGCCATGTTATTTAACAGGGTATAATCCTGCAACGTGATGGATTTTACCAGCCAATAGAGAGTGAATGCATCTTCTGGATGGGCATCATCCCAAAATGAATTGGAAGCGGATGCAGTCGTACCTGAAAATCCAGCATTATATATCACGGGGTTCTTGTCGGCACTCAGCAGAGACGCAAATTGCTCTGGAATACCATCTTTGCCGCTATAATCGGCCAGATTATCGTCACCTAAGAATACCACCGTGGTCTTGCCATCGTCAGGCTTTAGATTGTCTTCGTTCATAGATACGATATAATCCTCTGTCTCCACGTCGAAATCTTCGTCTGTTTCCACAGCCCCCGCATCTTTGGTACCTTGATTCCATTTGACCAATTTAAATATTGATACCATTAATATGATCAGAATCACCGCTATAATGCAGATATGTGCGATAATATCTTTTCTTGTTTTCATAATATCCTCCTTATGTTTTGCCAATGATACTTCTACCAATGGTTTATCTATTTCTATTTTACTACGAGTATGGACAAAGTGTCTATAAATTAGTACAGTTTATTATTGTTAAAATTTTATGAATTTGGAAAGATGGGAATCGTAGATGAGTAAAAGTTGATGAGATGATAAGAACATGATATTATTTGAGGGGTGTCCTAACTGACCAAAGGAAGGGATACGTGGAATTAGATATAGGGGATTTACAGATTTACAATAGAAGGGAAATACAGAGCAGAATGAAAAAAAAGATTACGATCAGAGACATTATATATTTACAGATCGTCGTGGTGATCTATACACTTTCCAGCATTGTGGCGAAATTTGCTTCCGGACAGACGTTCCTTAGCTGGAAGTTCCTCTTATTTTATGGAATGGAAGTGGCGTGCCTGGGTGTATATGCCATTCTATGGCAGCAGGCCATCAAGAAAGTGGAGCTGTCCATCGCTTATGCCAACAAAGCCATGGGCGTGCTGTGGTCCATGATATGGGCGGTGCTTATCTTCCATAATCAGATCACATTGCAGAATATCATAGGCGTGAGCCTGGTCATCATAGGTACGATTGTATTGAATAATTCAGAAGAAAGTGAGGTGGAAGCATGAGCACAGCATTTTATTATGGATTGATCCTTATATCTGTACTGGTCGCTTCCTTTTCTCAGATTCTTCTGAAAAAGAGTGCGTTGAAGAAACATGCTTCTTTTATTCGGGAGTATTTGAATCCGCTGGTGATCATCGGCTACGGAATGCTCTTTGTATCCATGATCATGACCACCTTTGCTTACGGCGGCGTGGAATTTAAGATTGTGCCAGTCATGGAGTCCATCGGCTATATTGTAGTGATGATTCTCTCACTTCTGTTCTTTCGGGAAAAGATCACCAGGCAAAAAGCCATTGGCACGCTGCTAATTCTGGCAGGTGTGATTATCTTTAATATGTAAAACATTCTCATGATACCACTTACTGTATTTGAACATACGGTAGGTGGTTTTTAAATGCGGCAACTGCTGTGGATCGGAACAGCGTTTTGCCAGGGACATTCTGGCAGGTTTGTCCAGATTAATGTAATCCATATAGGAAATACGCAGTTCTGACAGTTCGGAATTACATCTTGGGCAAAAGACCTTATGCCCGTTTAACATATGGATACGGTTGCATTGTTTACAGTAATGAATGTACATCATAAAAAAAATCCTCCTTATATTCTTGGCGATCTTGCTTTTAATAACAATTAGTTTGTCATTTTCAGCGAGAGAAGTCAATGCATCAGAGTGGTAAAGTCATCGACAAATTGTGCGGCTTACTTAAGAAAATCTTAATTTGTACGGTAATAGTTGGAAATACGCGTGAATCCATTGAAGATAAGAGGTTTTGATGCTAGAATAAGAAAGAATTTTGGGTAAAATGATGCATTGCAATGATTGAAGGGATTGGGTTCATGAAGAAATTTAAGTTATTTGAAACAAAACAAAGCACAAAACGAAAAATAGATAAAAAGCATAGAAAGCCTGTACATAGAGAAGAGGAATATATGCAGGATGAAGAGTCGGAATATGACGAGGAAGCAGTGTATGAGGACGAAGAGTCAGCATATGACGATGAAACCCTGTATGAGGATGAGTACGAAGAGTCGGAATATGACGGGGAAACCTTGTATGCGGATGATGTGGAAGAGCCGGAATATGACGAGGAAGCTGCGTATGAGGACGAGTACGAAGAGTCAGAATATGAGGATGAAGAGTCGGAATATGACGAGGAAACTTTGTATGAGGATGAGTACGAAGAGTCGGAATATGACGATGAAGCCGAGTATGCGGATGATGTGGAAGAGCCGGAATATGACGAGGAAGCTGCGTATGAGGATGATATAGAAGAGTCAGAATATGAGGATGAATACGAAGAGTCGGAATATGACCAGGAAACCTTGCATGAAGATAATGTAGAAGAATCCGAATATGAGTACGAAGAGCCACAATATATCGATGAAGAGTCACAATATGACGTAGATGTAGTATATGAGGAAGCAGCGTATGAATCTGACGATGCAGAAGTGTATGAAGATGACGTAGAAGCGTACGAAGACGAGGATACAGATGAATATGAATACGAGGAAGAAGATTTCCAGGACGATGATTATATAGAGGATGAGGAAACAGCCGGACGCGGAAAGACCCACCGCAACAGGGCAGGGAATGGAAATAAAGATAGAAATAAGGATAGAAATAAGGATAGAAATAAGGGGAAAAATAAAGGAAATAAAAAAGACAGCAACAGCAATCACAGAAAAAAACCGGGTAGTAGAACTGGAAATACGAAAAAAGCTCCACGCGGAAAACGCAGGGATCAAAACGGTGCAGCCGCAGCTTTTGAGACATTAAAAGAGAAATTCCAGTATCTGATGAAACATTTCACCGTATTGGATGGGGTGCTGGCTGGAACGGGTGTCTTTGTGCTGATCATTGCCATAGTCACGGTGACCATGTGGAATAATGCCAAGGTGCAGGCGGCACAGGTGAGCGCCATGGCAGAACTGGGACAGGAGCTGAGCAGTATTGAGATCATCGGTGAGAGTGGATTGATGGCGGTGGCAGATGCCAAGTCCAACGCCGTGGCGGAGGAACTCACAGAGGAACCTGTCACGGAAGAAGAAACCACAGAGGAGGAAGAAGAGGTAGAAATCACAGTCAATATGACCTCCGTGGAGAGAGATCTCAAGGTGAAGTTTGTGAATAAAAACACAAACAAGCTGATTTCCGGAACGGAATTTCAGATGGAACAGACAGATCCCAGTGGTAAGACATCCACACTGACGGATGATGATAAAGACGGCATCATCTATCAGAAAAATATGACACCAGGCAGTTATTCCATTAAACTCATCAGTGTGGATGGCTATTCATTCCCGGATAAAGCCAGCAAGGTAACGGTAAAAGATAAGATCGAATATAAGAAAATAGACATTGCGGATGAGGTAAAGACGGAGAAAGAAGTCAATGCTGCAAAGGAAGATACCCAGCAGCAGAACGTGGTGGAGGAAAGCAAGCTAAAGGATACCGTAGAATATGTAGAATCCACGAAGACACCCATCAATGGTGGAGAAAGCAATGCAGATGGCACATACGAGAGCGTAGATAAGTCGAAGATTCAGGATCCCGGTGCTTCCGCGTCGGCAAAGGCAGTCTCCAGCAAACGGGTGGGACTACAGGCGCGCGCATCGGAGCGTGATATGATAATACAAATGATGGAAGGGCATTATAACAGACTGACTACAGTAAGTGGAAATGAACCGTCCACAGGGGAACCTATAACACCGGTGGAACCGGAAAAGCCTGCCACGATTGCAGTGACCGGGGTTTCCATATCTTCCACAGCACTCTCATTGACAGCGGGCGATACCAGTACACTCTCTGCCACAGTGGAGCCTTCCAATGCCAGTGATAAGGGAATCAGCTGGAGCAGTGATAATAGTGCGGTAGCCAGCGTGGATGGTGGGAAAGTCACTGCTCACGGAGCAGGAACAGCGAAGATCACCGTGACCACAGCGGATGGCAATAAGACTGCCTCCTGCATCGTGACAGTAGCGGCGGCTGCAAAGCCTGTGACGGGCGTGAAACTTGACAAGAGTACGCTGGGGGTAAATATCGGTGCCACAGCAAAGCTCACGGCTGCGGTAGAACCCACGGATGCCACGGAGAAGAATGTCACATGGACGAGCTCCAATGATCAAATCGCGAAAGTATCATCGGATGGAACAGTGACAGGTGTGGCGGCAGGAACGGCCAACATTACAGTCACTACGAAGGACGGCGGCAGGACGGCGTCATGTACTGTGACAGTGAGCAAAGCAGTGGTCAGCGTTACACTGGACAAGGATTCGGTGGATCTTCTGATAAAGTCTACGAATCAGTTGAATCCAAAACCATCAGGATTTACGGCGACACCTCAATATACATGGACGTCCTCCAATGAAAAGGTGGCAAAAGTAGATTCCAAGGGCGTGATTACAGCCATAGGAAGCGGAAAAGCGACGATTACCGTCACAGCGAAGCTGAACAGTGACACTGCCACCGCGACCATGACAGTAAATGTCAGAAGCTCTGCGGAGGATGACACCACCACAAAGCTGAAAGACAAAGATGGAAATCAGCTATATGTAAAGGTGGATGGAAACTATAGAGAAGCAGTTTATGCGGATTACTATAAATTTGATAAGTTTTATAAGAAAATAGTGACCAATTATAAATACACAGGATGGCAGACCATTGACAATGTCACATATTTCTTTGACAAAGATGGCAATAAAGTGACGGGAACCCAGGTCATCCAGGGTGTTCAATATACCTTTGACAGCAATGGGGCACTCTCTGTGGGAAGTGGCACCATGGGTATCGATGTCTCCAAATGGAATGGCACCATCAACTGGGCGGCAGTGAAGAATTCAGGTGTCAGCTTTGCCATCATCCGCTGTGGATATCGTGGTTCCTCCACGGGAGCATTGATACAAGACCCTAAATTTGTGGCCAATATCAAGGGAGCACAGGCGGCAGGAATCAAAGTGGGCGTTTACTTTTTTACCCAGGCGGTAAACGAGGTGGAAGCGGTAGAGGAAGCCTCCATGGTGCTGAATATGATCAGCGGCTATGGGCTGCAGATGCCGGTCTACATCGATACGGAGGGCAGTGGCGGACGCGCGGACGGTATTGATAAAGCCACCAGAACTGCTGTATGTAAAGCTTTTTGTGCCACCATACAGAATGCGGGCAAGACTGCAGGTGTCTATGCTTCAAAATCATGGTTCGAGGGTAAACTCTCAGCAAGCGCTTTGAATGGCTATAAGATCTGGCTTGCTCAATATGCCACAAAACCTACTTATGGCGGCAGATATGACATGTGGCAGTATACCTCCAAGGGAAGTGTCGGCGGTATCAACGGACATGTGGACTTGAATATATTGTATTAAACGGAGGGGCACTTCAGACAATTATTGGCATTTTTGTGTTTCTGTGGTATAATCTGTCTTGATTATGAAATTATTTTAATTTTAAGATTGGAGACTAAAATGAGAACTTATTTAGTAACTGGTGGGGCAGGCTTTATCGGCTCTAATTACATTCACTACATGTTCAAAAAATATGATAACGAGATTCGCATCATCAACGTGGACGCGCTTACCTATGCAGGTAACCTGGAGAATCTGAAGAGTGTCGAGAATAGAGATAATTACACGTTTGTAAAGGCAGATATCTGTGATAAAGAAGCAATTGCAAAAGTATTTGCAGAGAATGACATCGACCGCGTGGTACATTTCGCGGCGGAGAGTCATGTTGACCGCAGTATCAAAAATCCGGAAGTATTCGTACAGACCAATGTACTGGGGACGGCTGTGATGCTGAACTGTGCAAAGAATGCATGGGAGCTGCCGGACGGTACTTTTCAGGAAGGGAAGAAATTCCTCCATGTATCCACAGATGAGGTATATGGTTCCCTGGAAAATGATGACGAATATTTCTATGAGACCACACCATACAGTCCACACAGCCCTTATTCAGCCAGCAAGGCAAGCTCGGACATGCTGGTAAAGGCTTACATGGACACTTACAGATTCCCGGCGAACATTACCAACTGCTCCAATAACTACGGACCTTACCAGTTCCCGGAGAAACTCATTCCACTGATCATCAACAATGCATTGCAGGGCAAGAAGCTGCCTGTATACGGAGATGGAAAGAATGTCCGTGACTGGTTATATGTGGAAGACCACGCAAAAGCCATCGATATGGTACAGGAGCAGGGCAGACTGTTCGAGACCTACAATATCGGCGGACATAATGAGAAACAGAATATTGAGATCATCCATATCATCATAGAGACCTTACAGGAAATGTTACCGGAAAATGATCCGAGAAGAGCCCTTGTCACAAAAGATCTCATCACATATGTGGAAGACCGTAAAGGGCATGACAAACGGTACGCCATCGCACCGGATAAGATTAAAGCAGAGATCGGCTGGTATCCGGAGACCATGTTCAGGGAAGGTATCAAACTGACCATCAAATGGTTCTTCGAACATGAAGACTGGATGAAAAATGTGACCAGCGGTGATTACCAGAAATATTACCAGGATATGTACAGCGAAAAATAAATAAGAAAAAGAGGAAGGGACAATGGGAAAACGGTTGTACCTTCCTTTGCGCGTTGATTGAGTCAGCCCATATAACATGGGCGCAATACGAAAGGAAGAATAGTATGAAAGGTATCATCTTAGCCGGAGGTTCCGGCACCAGATTATATCCATTGACCAAGGCAATCTCCAAACAGATCATGCCGGTATACGACAAACCCATGATCTATTATCCACTGTCCACACTGATGCTGGCTGGTATCAGGGACATTATGATCATCTCCACACCCAGAGATCTTCCCGTATTTCAGGAGTTACTTGGAACAGGAGAACAGTTGGGACTTCATATGGAGTATGCAGTTCAGGAGAGTCCCAGAGGACTTGCAGATGCATTTATTATCGGTGCGAAGTTCATTGGTGAAGACAGTGTGGCGCTGGTTCTCGGAGACAACATTTTCTACGGACAGAGCTTCTCGAAAGTACTTCGGAACGTGGCGGCGAGAGAATCGGGAGCTACTATTTTCGGGTATTATGTGAGAGATCCCAGAGAATATGGCGTGGTAGAATTTGACGAGGATGGAAAGGCACTTTCCATTGAAGAGAAGCCGGAAAATCCAAAGAGCAATTACGCAGTACCGGGACTTTATTTCTATGACAATGACGTGGTGGAGATCGCAAAGAATGTAAAACCTTCCGCAAGAGGGGAGATCGAGATCACCAGTATCAATAATGAATATCTGAACAGAGGAACCCTTCATGTGGAGACGCTGGGCAGAGGGTTCGCATGGCTGGATACAGGAAGCCATGATATGCTGTTGGACGCAGCAGATTTTGTATCCGCATTCCAGAAGAGACAGGGATTGTACATTTCCTGTATCGAGGAGATCGCATACAAGAGAGGATTTATCTCCAAAGAACAGTTGTTAAAGCTGGCTGAACCATTGATGAAAACAGATTATGGCAAATATTTGGTAGAGGTCGCAAATGGACTCTAAGATGAGGAAAACAGTGATCATGGCAGTAATCATTGCATTACTTGCCATCGTCGCTGCGGTAGTATTCGCAAATCTGAATACGATACAAAAAAGATTAAATCGGATTACCAGGGGGGAAAATCCACAGGCGGAAGCGGTGGCAAAGACCGCAACGGAATCTGATTTATCTGCTTTTACCCAGGATGAAACTTTCTTCGATCCACTGGATAATCAATACGATGCCCTGGAAAATAAGGGGCAGAGACTGGATATCATGGTCACATCTGTGGAAAAGGATCTGCGTATTAAGATCGTCAATGTACTGGGCGAACCTGTTATGGGGCAGAATTTCTATGTGAATGTAAATGATACGCCATATGAGGACCAGGACAGAGACGGCATGATCTACATCGACCATATGGAGGCGGGAGAATACTATGTATCCATGGAACCTATGGAAGGGTACACCATTCCCAACACCAAAGTGAAGGTCGCTGTGAAGAATCAGGTAGATTATAAAGTTATCGACGATATTTCCTATCTGGTGAAGACGGAGGATGAGATCAATGTAGAGCTGGAGGATACGGAGCAGGATGTGGACGCGGAGGACGTGGACGGTTCTGAACTGACAGAGGCTGTTCACACGGACGAATCGACCTTTGGCATTGATGTATCCAAATGGAATAAGGACATTGACTGGGTAAAGGTAAAGGAGGCAGGGGTGGATTTTGCCATTATCCGCTGTGGATATCGTGGCGCTTCCACAGGGAGTCTGGTGGAGGACCCTTATTTTGCACGGAATATTCAGGGCGCAGCGGAAGCAGGCGTACAGATAGGGCTGTACTTTTTTACCCAGGCGGTAAATGAAGTGGAGGCCGTGGAGGAAGCCAGCACAGCGATTATGCTCTGTGACAATTATAATTTGAATTATCCCATCTTTATCGATACGGAGGGAGCCGGTGGAAGCGGCAGAGCAGACACACTGGATAAGGATACGCGCACCAGGGTATGTGAAGCTTTTTGCCAGACCATCGAAAGCGCAGGCTACACCGGAGGTGTCTATGCCAGCAAGAACTGGTACAACAGGAATCTGGATGCCAGCCAGCTGGAACGCTATGTATTATGGCTTGCCGAATACAAAGCCGCCCCCACCTATGAAGGAGAATACCAGATCTGGCAATACTCCTCAAAGGGAGCCATCGACGGAATCGAAGGGCACGTAGATCTTAATATTAGCTTGCTTAACAAGTAGATCATTTCGCCGACAAAACGCGAAACATGCGCGAACGAGCAGAGCCAAAGTCTTTTCGAGTCTCTGCTCAAGTACAGGAAATCATAAAAAAGGAGAGAACAAAATGGGAAAAATTGATGTTCAAACATGTGACATAGAAGGTCTGAAAGTAATCACACCAGCCGTATTTGGCGATGAGAGAGGTTACTTCATGGAGACCTACAATTATAATGATTACAAGGAAGCAGGCATCGATCAGGTATTCGTGCAGGACAATCAATCCGCTTCCAAAAAAGGGGTGCTTCGAGGACTTCACTTTCAGTTGAACTTTCCACAGGACAAATTGGTGCGTGTGGTGAGCGGCGAGGTATATGATGTGGCAGTAGATCTTCGGGAAGGTTCTGAGACTTTTGGAAAATGGTACGGTGTGCTGCTGACAGCAGAGAATAAGAAACAGTTCTTTATTCCCAAAAACTTTGCCCACGGCTTTGTGGTACTGTCCGATCATGCAGAGTTTGCCTATAAATGTACAGACTTCTATCACCCGAATGATGAGGGCGGTCTAGCCTGGAACGATCCCGATATCGGTGTGGAATGGCCGATCCCGGCAGATATGGAACTGATCATATCCGATAAAGATACCAAATGGAACGGAATCAAAGAGTACAAAAAAGGAAAAGAATTATGCAAAAAACAATAACGAATGATGATGGGGAGCATAGAGTCATACCCAAACCAGTAGGAATCTCCGTGGTGGCAGTCTGCTCTCTCATCGCCATGGCGATTCTGGTACTCCACGAGAACCAGTTCGCAGACCCACAGGATGAACTGCTGAAAAAGGTGATCGCATGTACGCTGATCGTCATTGCCAATATTGTATTTATTATGTTATATGATAAGCTGACAGTCCTTCCGGTGGAACTTTGGCAGAACAGAAGACTGATCTGGAAGTTGTCTAAAAATGATTTTAAGACGCGGTATGCGGGCTCTTATCTCGGTATGGTGTGGGCATTTGTGCAGCCGGTCGTTACCATTCTGGTATACTGGTTCGTATTTGAAAAAGGGTTCAATGCCAAAGCACAGGCGATGACCACAGGCCTGGAGGTGCCCTATGTGCTGTATCTCACAGCGGGTATGGTGCCCTGGTTTTTTTTCAACGAGGCTGTTATGAACGGTATGACTGCGCTGTTGGAGTACAATTATCTGGTAAAAAAGGTAGTATTTAAGATCAGTATTCTGCCGATCATCAAGATTATTGCAGCGTGTTTTATTCATATTTTCTTCGTATGTTTTATGCTGGTACTGAATATTGGCTATGGATTTTATCCGGATTTATACTGGCTGCAACTGATCTATTACAGTGCATGTCTTTTTATTTTTATTCTGGGACTCAGTTATGCGACTTGTGCCATTGTTATTTTTTTCAGGGATCTGACTCAGATCGTATCGATCTTTATGCAGGTAGGTATGTGGGCGACCCCAATCATGTGGGATATTAATAAGATTCCCGCACAATACCATATTATTTTCAAACTCAATCCGGTCTACTATATCGTGAACGGATACAGGAGTGCATTATTTGAAAAGACCTGGTTCTGGGAAGACTTTTATTCTACCATGTTCTTCTGGATCATGACCGTGGTAGTATTTGCCATAGGTGCGCTGGTATTCAAACGACTGAAAGTACATTTTGCGGATATACTTTAACAGATTAAGAAAGATACAGGTACAGAAATGATGTTAGACGAAAAAAATACAGACTCTGCGAACGTTGCAGAATCGGAAATTGATCTGCGTATTCCCGTGGAAAAGCGTGACATTGCCATCCAGGTCTCTCATTTGGACAAGGTATATAAGCTATATGACAAGCCTATGGATCGCATGAAGGAAGCGTTAGGACTTACCAGAAAGAAAAAATATACAGAGCATTATGCACTTCGAGATGTGGATATTGCCATTCACCAGGGAGAATGTCTTGGCATCATCGGAACCAATGGCTCCGGCAAATCCACTATTCTGAAAATAATAACAGGTGTTCTTAATCCAACCAAGGGTGATGTAAAGGTAAATGGACGTATCTCAGCACTGCTGGAACTGGGTGCCGGGTTTAATATGGAATACACAGGCATCGAAAATGTGTATCTGAATGGCACGATGATCGGCTTTTCCAAAGAGGAGATCGATGAAAAGCTTCCGGATATTCTGGAATTTGCGGATATCGGAGAGTTCGTAAATCAGCCTGTAAAGACGTATTCCAGCGGTATGTTCGTACGTCTGGCATTTGCAGTTGCCATTAATATCGACCCGGAGATTCTTATCGTGGATGAAGCATTGTCCGTGGGTGACGTATTTTTCCAGGCAAAGTGTTACCATAAATTTGAGGAGTTCAAGAAAGTGGGCAAGACCATTCTCTTCGTGAGCCATGATCTCAGCAGCATCAGCAAGTATTGTGATAAAGTCGTATTGCTGAATCAGGGAACAAAATTGGGGGAAGGTTCTCCCAAGGAAATGATCGATGCATACAAACGTGTATTGGTGGGGCAATATGCCGTGGAGAAAAATTCAGCGGATGAAGAGCGTCTTCTGGACGATCCGGATCTGGTGGAAGCGGCGAATCGCAAAAAGAGAAAAGTAATTACAGAGGGTGTGAACCCGGATATGCTGGAGTATGGCAATAAGGAAGCTGAGGTTACGGAATTTTACATGACGGATTCCAAGGGCGTCCGAGCCACAGCGATTCTGAAGGAGGATACGTTTACCATTCACATGAAGGTGGTGTTCCATCAGGATGTGCAGGCACCTATTTTTGCCTTTGCCATTAAGAATATCAGGGGAACTGAGATTACAGGAACCAACACCATGTTCGAGAAGACTTATCTGGAACCTGGGAAAACAGGAAGTAAAAAGGAAGTTACCTTCACCCAGAAGATGACCCTCCAGGGTGGGGAATATCTCATGTCCTTTGGATGTACGGGCTATGAGGGCAGTGATTTTAAGGTATATCACAGACTGTACGATGCGTTGAATGTCACGGTGATCTCAGACAAGAATACCGTAGGATTTTACGATATGTGTTCCCAGGTGCAGGTGGCGGATATTTCATAAAATAACGTAATTATTCAGAACCCCATGCGCAAAATCGCTTCTTCGAAGCTTTCCTTTTGCTTATGAGGTTACTTCGCCAAATTAATTCACAAAAATCAGCTCACTCATGCAAGCATGATTCGCATATTTTTATGAATTTGCCTGGCTCTGAATAGTTACAAATATACTTAGAACAGCAGTAAAGTGTGAGGTAGAGACTCTATGACAGAGCAGATCGGAAAGATTACGTTAGATTATAAGCATTATCCAGGGGAAGATTATTACTGTGATGGTGTGATAGAAGATGAGATACTGGATATTGTGAAGAATAATTCGGTGTCAGAATATCCACGTATCATCGAGGAACGGGCAAGCTGGCCGATTCTCTATCATCTATCCCCATTGCGTGAGAATATCGTGGACTGGATTCCAGTGGACAAATCCATGAAAGTACTGGAGGTGGGATCGGGATGTGGTGCCATCACTGGTGCTTTTTCCAGAAAAGCCGGTTCTGTCACCTGCATCGATCTTTCCAAAAAACGCAGTATGATCAATGCATACAGACATCTGGAATGCGACAATGTGACCATTCAGGTGGGCAATTTCAAGGACATTGAGCCGGAGCTGCCCGATGATTACGACTACATTTTTCTCATCGGGGTCTTTGAATATGGTCAGGGCTATATGGGAACGGACACGCCATATGAAGATTTCATGGCGATTTTAAAGAAGCATATGAAACCGGATGGCAGACTGGTCATTGCCATAGAGAATAAGTTTGGGCTGAAATACTGGGCTGGCTGTAAAGAGGATCATTACGGAACCTATTTTAGCGGTCTGGAGGATTATCCCAATGGCGGAGGCGTGAGGACGTTCACCCGCCGGGGATTGGAAAAGATCATGAGGGCCAACGGGATAGAGGAGTATTCATTCTACTATCCATACCCGGATTACAAGTTCACCACCACGGTGTATTCCGATGAGTATCTACCCCAGGTGGGAGAATTGTCCAGCAATCTCCGCAACTTTGACAGAGACAGACTGCAGCTCTTTGATGAGAAAAATGTATTCGACAATATTATCAGGGAGGGCGCGTTCCATGAATTTTCTAATTCCTATGCCCTGGTGATCGGTGCACCGCTGGATATCAAGTATGCCAAATTTTCCAATGACAGAGCCGAGGAATATGCCATCCGCACAGATATTTTACAGGACATGGCTGGAAACAGAAGCGTATTCAAACTTCCCTTAAGCGAAAGGGCAAAGGAACATATACAGAATATCTATACAGCAGGGGAGCGTCTGGCGGAACGGTTCCAGGGTGGTAAATTCAAGATAAACCGATGTATACGAAGAGAACATGCCATTGAACTGGAGTATGTGAAGGGAAAGACCCTGGAGGTACTGCTGGACGAATGTCTGGACAGAAGCGATGAAGCGGGCTTTCGCGCATTGATCGATACCTATATAGAAGCGATTCGTTATCAGGAAGACAGCGAGATCAACGATTTTGATCTGATCTTTTCCAATATTATCGTGGAAGAAAATACGGGAGACTGGATCATCATTGATTACGAGTGGACATTTCCGGTACGAATCTCCTATGAGAAGATTCTATTCAGGGCATTTTACTGTTACCTGGTAGGCTCGTTGAAAAGAAGAAAATTAAGCTTTGATTTAATAAAAGAAAAGCTGGGAATAGAAGAACAGAATGTGGAGCAGTATGTGACTCAGGAACTGGAGTTCCAGCATTATGTCACAGGAAACCGCAAGTCTATGACAGAGATCCACAGTGCCATAGGCATGCAGAACATTCCGGTGCTGACCCTGGAGAATCAATATCAGCAGCAAATGATCCGAAGCAGGCAAAAGCATGTACAGGTGTATGCAGACCATGGAAATGGATTTTCTGAGGAGGATTCCTGTTTCCTCACAGATGCAGAATGCATGACGGAGGCGTCGGTACAGAAATTACAGAATGGTATGGCGGGCTACGAGATACAGATGGACCTGGAGATAGAGAAGACTGTAAAACAGCTGCGCATCGATCCGGCTATGGAAACCTGCATGGTTCATGTAAAGGCGCTGGAGTTAGACGGGATAAAGGTTGATTACAGGACAAATGGGAAACAGGTGGGGAAAGATTTGTATTGCTTTGCAACAACGGATCCCAACGTGATGCTGTCCATATCTGAAATAGCGAAACAAGGGTCTGGAGCTGGGGAGACTTTGCATATTTGTATGGAAGTGCTGCCCATGGCCGCACAGATGGCGGAGTGCATGGGAGCTACAGCGAATGGAACCACCGGACAGACAGGATTCGTATCTAAGATCAAAGGACTGTTCCGGGAGAAATAGTCTGGTAAAGCTGGCAGATCAGGGAGTGTAACATGTTAAATGGAATCAAAAATGTCATAAGACAGCAATTACATAACAGATGTTATGCGAGATACACAAGGGAATTGACACAGCAAAAAAATGCTTATGGACAATGGATTCTGGAAAATGAGCGTTGGAAAAAGCACCTTGGCAGATCTCATGACAGATCTGGCAAATCAGAAGTCCTTGTGAAAAATATGGCAGAGCTTGTTCCGGGATTTACAGTGCCGGAGGATAACACGGTGGTATTGTTCGTAAGGAACGGTGGGACCATGGATGCCCTTGCCCCCCGTGCGGTGGAGTCTTATTTTGAGGAATGTCCTTATGTGCAGATCGCATATGCGGATGAGGACTGCGTTGATGAACAGGGCATGCGCCATACACCCTGGTTCAAACCTCAGTATTCACCGGATACACTGCGATCCTTTGCCTATTATGGGAATATCCTGGCCATTCGGGGAAGCTTGATGCGCGCTCTGCTGCGGACATGGGAAGAGGACACAGAGAAGATAAGCACCTACGCACAGGAGGGAAAACTGCCGGCAGATGTCACCTGTCTCTCCTATTCCACAGGAGAACAGAATCTGTATTTTCTGCTGTTACTTGCCATGCAGCTTCTGGGATATATCCCGGCCAATGAGCCTCAAAAAGCAGTGGGAGTCATCGACCGTGTATTATATCACAGAAATGTGGAACAGAATCTTATTCTGGCAGATGAATATGCAGCTTTCAGTGACAGCATCTATGAGGACGGGGCATATCCGGATCTGGTATGGGAAGATCTGGAACATACACAGGAATCGGATACAACCAAAACAAATGATGATCGGGCAACAGTTTCCATCATCATTCCATCCAAAGACCAGCCGGATGTGTTAAAGACTTGCGTGGAATCCGTCATGAAGAAAACAGACCATAATGACAGGATCACACTGGAACTGATCGTGGTAGATAATGGAAGCACGGCACACAATCGATTACTGATAGAACAGTTGATTCGCCAATATAAGGGAATGTACTTATATAACCCCATGGATTTTAACTTCTCCGTCATGTGCAATATGGGAGCAGCAAGAGCCACAGGGAATTTCCTGTTATTTTTAAATGACGATATGGAGGTATTGCAGGGAGACTGGCTGGAACGTATGCTATCCTCGGCAAAACTGCCCCATGTGGGAGCTGTGGGAGCCAAGCTGCTTTATCCGGACTCGGATCTGATCCAGCACGTGGGAGTGACCAATCTGAAAGTGGGACCGGCACATAAACTCCTAAAGCTCCATGATAAAAATGTATATTATCATGGTCAGAATCGACACAATTATGATATGATAGGTGTGACAGCGGCATGTCTTCTGACAGAGACGAAAAAGTTCCTGCAAATAGATGGTTTTTCGGAGAAGCTGGCGGTTGCATATAATGATGTGGAACTGTGCTTTGCCCTTTATGATGCAGGCTACTATAATGTACTGAGAAATGATGTGATTCTATATCATCATGAGTCCCTGAGCCGTGGTGACGACCTCATGTCTCAGGAGAAAAAAGAACGATTATTGAGGGAACGCTCCAAGTTATATGAGATGCATCCGGGTATGGCGGGGTTCGATCCTTTTTACAGTAATAACCTGGCCGGGTCGAAACATATGTATCTGTGCAGTTACCTGTATCCCTATGAACAGGAGGATTACTATGTGGAGGCAAGACCTTTTGGCAGACCGGAGCCTGTGGAATGGGAAAATAACTGCCTGAATGTTCAGGTGGAAATTGCCAAATTGCAGGAAAAGATGTATCAGGGAGAAGTGCCGAAGGCTTATCATATCGAGGGCTGGTCCTATGTTCTGGATATGGATAACAGTAACTATACCAGGACACTTTTACTGGTGAACGATGCAGACGGAGAATGTTATAGTGCACCTGTGGTGAACAGATACCGCAAAGACGTAGTGAGAGTCCTGACAGGACAACAGAATACGGAACTGGCTGGCTTTGTATGTAGGATCAGACGTGACAATCTGCCATCGGGCACATATACCATCGCCATGCTGGTGAAGGATGGCACATCCAAACAGTATCTGTATAAGAAGACGGATGTGAAGCTGGAAGCAGAGGAAATCTGAGAAATCTGAGATTATCCATGGCAGAGGGAGATCTCGAGATCTCAATGGATTCCGGAATCGCAACGATACAGATATTTCAGTTATAATACAGTTACAATATAGTTATAAGATAGTTATAAGATAGGGAATAAAGGATGGCAGCATGGAACAAAAGTTAACGGAAAAAGAATTGGAAGATCTACTGGATTATTATAAGGATGCCTATGAAAAAGAAAAGCAAAAAGTAAACACCTATGCTTCCAGACTGGCAGATTCGGAAGCAAAAGCCGAAGATCTGGATTTTAAATTAAAGAGAATCAAGAACAATCCTCTGTGGAAGGCGACAAAGCCTGCCCGCTCTTTGATACATCTTATCATTCGTACCAGGGATCGTATTGTAAGGCTGGGTAATCCAAAAGGAATCCTTCGAAAGCTGAGAAGCAAGCACATCGAACGCATGGCTATGAAACAGCATGGAAAGGCAAGCTTTCCCACACCTGAGCAGAGAAAAGAACAGAGCGAGACCTTGTTTTCAAAGAAGATCAAGATCAGTATTTTGGTTCCCTTATATAATACACCAAAGCAATTCCTCACAGAGATGATCGATTCCGTGGTATCTCAGACTTATCAGAACTGGGAATTATGCCTGGCAGACGGTTCAGATGGGGAACATGGATATGTGGAGGAAATCTGTAAAGGGTATATGGTGAAGGACAAGCGTATCGTCTATCAGAGACTGGAAAAAAATGAGGGTATTTCCGGGAATACCAACGAGTGCTACAAGATGGCAACGGGGGAATACATCGGACTTTTCGACCATGATGACATCCTGCACCCATGCGCATTGTTCGAATATATGAAGGTCATCTGTGATCAGGATGCAGACTATATCTACTGCGATGAGGCTACTTTCAAAAATGGTGATATCGACAATATGATCACTCTGCATTTCAAGTCTGATTATGCCATTGACACACTGAGGGCCAATAACTATATCTGTCATTTCAGCGTATTCAGCAGAGAACTGCTGGAAGGAACAGAACTTTTCCGCACCCGGTTCGATGGCAGTCAGGATCATGACATGATCTTACGCCTGACCACCAATGCAAAACATGTGGTGCATGTGCCAAAACTCTTGTACTATTGGAGATCTCACAAAGGAAGCGTAGCATCCGATATTAGTGCCAAGACCTATGCCATAGAGGCGGCAAGGGGTGCTGTGTCAGACCACCTTCGCACCCAGGGATTCAAGAACTTTGAAGTTACCAGTTCCAGGGCTTTTGAGACCATATTCAGGATAAAATATCAAGTGTTATCTAATCCGAAGGTATCTATTATTATTGCCAATAAGAATCACTACAAAGACTTGAGCAGATGCATCTCATCCATCATTGATAAATCCACCTACGAGAATTATGAGATCATCGTGGTGGAAAATAACAGTACAGAGCAGGACATCAAGGACTACTACCAGGAGATCGGGAAGCTGCCCAATGTGAAAGTCATCACCTACGAGGGGGAATTTAACTACTCCAGGATCAATAACTATGGTGCAGGGTTCGCCACAGGAGAGTATATCCTGCTGCTGAATAACGACACCCAGGTCATTGCCCTTGACTGGATCGAGGAACTCCTTATGTTCGGACAACGTCCCGATGTAGGTGCTGTAGGGGCAAAACTTTACTATGAGGACAAGACCATCCAGCACGCAGGTATCGTGATCGGTCTTGGCGCTCACAGAACCGCCGGACACACCCACTATAAAGTGAATTATGAGAATGTAGGATACATGGGAAAGCTTTGCTATGCCCAGGACGTTACCGCTGTTACAGGTGCGTGCCTTCTCGTGAGAAAGTCCCTGTATGATCAACTGGGAGGACTGGACGAAAGCTTTGCAGTAGCCCTCAACGATGTGGACTTCTGTCTCCGCCTCAGAAAGCTGGGTTATCTGAATGTATTTAATCCCTACTGCGAAATGTATCATTTTGAATCAAAATCCAGAGGCATGGACGATGAGGGAGTAAAAGCCACCCGCTACAATGAAGAATCTGCTCACTTCAGGGACAAATGGAAGGCAGAACTCGCCGCAGGGGACCCCTACTATAACCCCAATTTCTCCCTGGACCGCAGCGACTACAGTTTGAAGATTAATTCATTAATTTGACCAGATTACGAAGTAATCTGTGTCAGGAAGTTATGAAATGACTGACGTTAATTTGACCAGATTACGAAGTAATCTGTGTCAGGAAGTTATGAAATGACTGACGTTAATTTGACCAGATTACGAAGTAATCTGTGTCAGGAAGTTATGAAATGACTGACGTTAACAGGATCAGATTGCAAAGTGATTTGTGTCACGGAGTGACGTAGATAATTGTATTTAATATAGGAGATATATATCATATGTGAATTATTTACAGTTTATATTCTCCTGTGTTGAAATAAATGTAGTACCCAAAACCTCGTAAACGTGGGTACGGATTTCGTATATATCATAAATAGAACAGTTATCATATATATGAAATTGTAATAATAACCTACATGGTTTTGGCTCAAAAATATAGGTACAGGAGGATATGAGAATGAGTTATATGGAACAATTTAAGTTTTGGCTGGAGAATGATTACTTTGATCAGGCTACCAAAGACGAATTACTTGCTATTAGGAATAATGAAGGTGAAATCGAAGATCGTTTTTATAAGGACCTTGCATTTGGCACCGGCGGACTTCGTGGTGTCATTGGCGCTGGAACCAATCGTATGAATGTTTACACGGTTCGCAAAGCGACTCAGGGTCTTGCTAACTACATTATCAAAGAGGACGGACAGCAAAAAGGAATCGCCATCGCCTATGACTCCAGATTCATGTCACCTGAATTCGCAGATGTAGCTGCACAGTGTATGGCTGCCAATGGAATCAAAGCATATGTATTTGAGTCCCTGAGACCTACGCCAGAGCTTTCCTTTGCGCTTCGCACATTGGGATGCATCTCCGGTATCGTCATCACAGCCAGCCACAATCCACCGGAATATAACGGTTATAAAGTATACTGGGAGGATGGTGCACAGGTATCCGCACCGAAAGATGCAGAGATCATAGATGAAGTAAATGCAGTTACAGATTATAATACAGTAAAGACCATGGATAAGGATGCAGCTATCGCAGCAGGTCTCTATCAGGTCATCGGTAAAGAAATTGACGATGCCTATATGGTAGAACTGAAAAAACAGATCATTCATCCTGAAATCATCAAAGAAGTAGCAGAGGATATCAAGATCGTATATACACCATTACATGGAACGGGCAATCTTCCGGTAAGACGTGTCCTGTCAGAACTTGGATTTAAGAATGTCTATGTAGTACCGGAGCAGGAACTTCCGGATCCGGAATTCACTACCTTGGAATACCCGAATCCGGAAGATCCAAAGGCATTTACCCTTGCGCTGAAGCTTGCAAAAGAAAAAGATGCCGATATCGTGCTGGCAACAGATCCTGATGCAGACAGACTTGGCATCTATGCAAAAGATACAAAGACTGGTGAGTACGTATCTTTCACCGGAAATATGTCCGGTATGCTCATCGCAGAATATATCCTGAGAGAGAGAACGGCTACGGGTACCATGCCGGAGAAGCCAGCCCTGGTGAAGACCATCGTCACCACCAATATGTCTGATCTCTTAACCGCAGCATATCACGTAGAGCAGAAGGAAGTACTTACAGGCTTTAAATATATCGGAGAGCAGATCAAGTTATTCGAGCAGACGGGAAGCAATCATTATGTATTCGGTCTGGAGGAAAGCTATGGCTGTCTGGCTGGCACACATGCAAGAGATAAGGATGCCATCGTGGCTGTTATGTGTCTGTGCGAAGTGGCAGCATGGTGCAAGAAAAATGGAATTACCGTATGGGATCAGATGCTGAAACTTTATGAGCAGTACGGATATTTCAAGGAAGATCTGTACACCATTACATTAAAGGGTATTGATGGCTCCAAACAGATCGCAGCCATCATGGATAAGCTGAGGAGCAATCCACCAAAGGAATTTGGAGAACTGGAAGTCGTTACCATGAGGGATTATGAGAAAGACACTGTGATCAACATGAAGACAGGAGAGACTGGCACGACAGGTCTTCCAAAATCCAATGTATTATACTTTGACCTTACCAACGATTCCTGGTGCTGTGCACGTCCTTCCGGAACAGAACCTAAGATCAAGTTCTATATGGGTGTAAAAGGAACCAGCCTGGGGGATGCCAAAGATAAAGTAGACAAATTGACAACAGCACTGAAAGCAAAGTTGGATGCATAGTAAACTGAATGCGTAGTAAACGGGATGCATAATAAACCCGATGTATAGTAATCGTATGTAAAGTAAAGCGAATGCATAGTAGAGTGAATGCGTTGCGTTATAGAAAGTTCTGAATTAGACTTTGTGTGCAAATAGAATCAGGAATAGGAAATAAAAAAAAGAAATAAAAGTAAAAAGTAAAAAAGTAACAAATAAAAGCAACAAATAAAAGCAATAAATAAAAATAAGAATAAGAAATAAGAAGTGGAAACAGGGAACAATAATAGAAACAGGTAGTGCAACCGACTGTGCATCATGTACGGTCGGTTGTGTTCTATGCATATGTAACGGGGAACTTTTGAAACCCTTGAAAGTTTATGGCAAAAGTATATGGCATATGTAGGAAGAAAGGTCTGGCACATGGGAGTTACAAAGAAAATATCCATTACCAATATGAAAAAGACAATTAGATACTTTAAGAAAAATGGGTTTCTCAACACAACGTATGCCATCGTGGAACGAATGACGAAAAGTCAGTTGGATGAGTACACGCCAAAACTTCCCACGGAAGAAGAACTGGAAGAGCAGAGGACTTACGCCTGGAAAAATCCGGTAAAGATCAGTATTATCGTGCCGGCTTATGAGACAAAGGAAATGTATCTGCAGCAGATGATAGAATCTGTGCTGGCACAGACCTATTATGACTGGGAATTAGTCATTGCAGACGCCAGCAGCTCCAATCTGGTGGAGGATGTGGTCAAAAGCTATGATGATGTGCGAATCGTCTATGAACGTCTTAAGGACAACAAAGGAATCTCGGAGAACACCAATGAGGCGTTGCGCCTTGCTACGGGAGATTATGTGGCACTGCTGGATCATGATGATATCATAACACCCGATACTTTATACGAAGTGGTTCATAAACTGGATCAGGAAGCGGTACTTGACAATGATAGAGACAGCGATGAACTGACAGAAGCAGAGTCTGGAAGAAGTGAGGCAGATCGACCTATCTTTATCTATACCGATGAAGATAAGGTAAATGAGACACTTACTCACTACTATGAGCCAAATTATAAACAAGAATTTAATCTGGATTTAATATTGTCCAATAACTATATATGTCACTTTAGCGTCATTCGTGCAGACTATATCAAAAGTATGGGATTTCGTCCAGAATATGACGGGGCACAGGATTATGATCTGTTCCTCAGGATCGTGGCGCGCCTCTGGAAAGAAAAGAAGTTATTGAAAATCGAACATATTGACAAGGTACTTTATCATTGGCGGTGCCATCATGGATCCACCTCGGAGAATCCAGAGAGCAAGATGTATGCCTATGAGGCAGGCAGGCGTGCGCTGCAGGATTTCGTGAAGGGACAATGCTGGAATGCGGTGGTGACCCACACAGAACATCTGGGATTCTACCGCATCAATTATGATAATGATAACATTCTGGCACAGCGCGAGGATGTAGGTGTGGTGGGCGGTAAGGTAATCCGCGGCAAAAAGATACATAGCGGTGCCATGTTCCTGGATGGAACAGCACTCTATAAGGGATTATCCATGCATTACAGCGGTTATATGCACCGTGGAGCTATGCAGCAGGACACGGATGCTGTGGATATCCGTTGTATGAAGGTGAGCAAGTCGGAGGAAATGAATGATATCTGGCTGTATTATAATGAATGTTATGACAGAGTGGCCAATGCCACGGAGGAAGAAATCATAAAGATGAGTCTGGAAATCTGCAGAAGAGTCAGAGAAGCAGGAAAACGTGTGGTCTATGACCCGGTCATGTGCGTGACTCTGTAAAAGTTGAAGAACAGTGTAAACTGTAATAAAGGTAACTGATGAAAGAACATGGATCGAAAGCGGGACCGGAAAATGAAACGAAACAATATGGATTATGAGGTACAAAGATGACAGATAAGACGACCATCATAATCCCCAATTTTAACGGAATAAAATATCTGAAACCCTGTCTGGCATCCCTGCAGCTTCCGGGAAATGAAGCGCGGATCATCGTGGTGGACAATGGTTCCACGGATGGGAGTGTGCCCTTTTTGCGGGAGCACTATCCGGAAATTACCTGCATCTGTTTCCCGGAGAACAAAGGCTTCTGCGAGGCCGTAAATACAGGAATTCAGGCGTCTGTGACGCCCTATGTGCTATTGCTGAATAATGACACGGAAGTGCGGCAGGACTTTGTGGCACATCTGGAGGAACGAATGGAGCGGCAGCCCAAAGCATTCTCGGTGGCATCCAGGATGCTGGTGATGCAGCGACCGGAATTGCTGGACGGCGCAGGAGATCTCTACTGTGCCCTGGGATGGGCATTTTCCAGATATAAAGGAAAAGTGAGAGAGAGAGCAGACAAGGCCTGCAAGGTATTCTCTGCCAGCGGCGGAGCTTCCCTCTATCGGAGGTCAGTGATGGAACAGATCGGACTGTTCGATACCAATCACTTTGCCTATCTGGAGGATCTGGACATGGGCTATCGTGCCCTGATCTATGGATATGAGAACTGGTATGAACCTAAGGCACAGGTACTTCACGCGGGAAGCGGTTACAGTGGATCGAGATACAATGCTTTTAAGGCGACGCTCTCCTCCAGAAACAGTATTTACGTAGTCTATAAGAATATGCCTCTTCTACAGATTGTATTGAACTTGCCATTTCTCATAGCGGGATTTGTAATTAAAATGATATTCTTCGCCCAAAAAGGATTTGCGACTATCTATATAAAGGGATTGCTGCGGGGGATGCAGAGTGCTTTTCGCACGGAAACAAAAGTGCATAAAGTGCCATTTTCCATCACACATGTGGACAACTATTGCAAAATCCAGTGGATGTTGTGGATAAACACAGTAAAACGTTTATTTTGTTAGGAATTTTCAGTCAATTTAAGAATTTTTTAAGTTGTACTTTTTGGTAAAATATTGTAGTATATATTTGTGTATTTTTGATACACAACATTAAAAACAGGTGAAAACTTTGATAAAAGATAACCAAAAGTATTTTAATCGATTACATCTCATAATCGATGGAGTGATAGCAGGCGCTGCTTATATGCTGGCCTGGTATATAAAATTTGAAAGTGGAATCATCAAGATGGAGCCTGGTACAGGCTACCATAGTATGGAGACTTATTTTACCGCACTCTATTTTATCGTTCCGGGATATGTCCTGTTATATTACATTTTCCATCTTTACACACCGAAACGGGCGGCAGGCAGAAAAGGCGAGTTCTATAATATTGTAAAAGCCAACACGGTGGGAATGATACTTTTCATCGGCGCTCTATATATTATTAATCTTCCCAGCTTCTCCAGAAGTATGATTTTTATCTTCTACGGGCTGAATATTTTGATGACCACCTTTGTTCGAAATGTAATATATACTTGTCTTCGTCTCATGCGAAAACAGGGATATAATGTAAAATATATTCTGCTGGTGGGATATTCCAGAGCAGCGGAGGAATATATTAACCGCATTCGTGTGAATCCTCAATGGGGATATGTGGTGCGTGGCATTCTGGATGACAAGGTGCCGAGAGGTACCATGTACAAAGGCATTAAAGTATTGGGCAGGATCGATAATCTGTTCGTTATTTTACCGGAGAGTCATCTGGATGAGATTGCGGTAACGCTGGCGTTGGAAGATTATGGACGTCTGGAGGAAATTGTCAGTCTATGCGAGAAGTCAGGTGTGCATACTAAGTTTATTCCCGATTATAATAGTGTTATTCCCAGCAGTCCATATATGGAAGATCTGCTTGGATTACCAGTCATCAACATCAGACATGTACCGCTTACCAACACTTTAAACTTGATTTCTAAGCGAATTATTGATATAGTAGGTTCTATTGTGGCGATTATTATTTCATCTCCGGTGATGTTGTTCACGGCAATTGCAGTGAAGGTAACCAGTCCTGGACCGATTATATTCAGTCAGGAGCGAGTGGGATTGCATAATAAGAGTTTTCACATGTACAAGTTCCGAAGTATGGAAATGCAAAAAAAATCTGCGGAGCAGAAAGCCTGGACTACGAAGAATGATCCTCGTGTCACGCAGGTAGGACGGTTTATCCGCAGGACAAGCATTGATGAGCTTCCACAGTTATTTAATATATTGAAGGGTGATATGAGTCTGGTAGGACCCAGACCGGAACGTCCCCTGTTCGTGGAAAAGTTTCGCGAGGAGATTCCTCGTTACATGATCAAACATCAGGTGAGACCAGGGCTTACCGGATGGGCACAGATAAATGGCTATCGTGGGGATACTTCCATACGAAAGAGAATAGAATATGATTTGTATTACATTGAGAACTGGACGATGGGATTTGATATCAAGATATTATTTCTGACCATTTTCAAGGGATTCATTAATAAAAACGCGTACTAAAGGAGAACAACGTATTATGGCAACAAATAGAAGACGTCCTGCCTATGAGGATGATGATAGAGAATATCGTAGAAGACCTTCCAACGGCGGCAGACCAGCCAGTGGTGGAAAAAAGCGTTCAAGTGCAAAAGCTAAGGCAAAGAAAAAGAAGAAAAAAATCATCTTATTTGTAATAGAGATTTTTGTCCTGTTACTCATGCTGGGTGTACTTTATCTGACATTGAAAACAGAGAAAATGCAGAAAGTAACCATCAATGAGGAAGATATCGTCATCAATGAGCAGGTCGCTGAGAGCACTGTCATGAAGGGATATCGCAATATTGCCCTGTTCGGTGTTGACTCCCGTGAAGGTGCGCTGGGAAAAGGTACCCGTACAGATACCATCATTATCGCATCCATCAATGAAGATACCCATGAAGTCAAATTATCTTCTATATACCGTGATACTTATCTGAATCTTGGAAATGATTCTTATAATAAAGCGAATTCAGCTTATGCAAAAGGTGGTCCTGAGCAGGCAATCAATATGCTGAATATGAATCTTGATATGAATATTACCGATTATGTAACTTGTGGTTTCGCAGGATTGGTGGATACCATCGATGAACTGGGCGGCGTTGAGATCGACGTAGACAGTGCAGAGATCGGTCACCTGAATAATTACGGACTCTGTATCGCAGAGGATCTGAATACCAAGTACGCACCGGTAAAGGATACAGGCTTTCAGAATCTGACAGGTCTTCAGGCTACTGCATATTGCCGTATCCGTTATACAAAAGGCGATGATTTCAAGCGTGCAGAGCGTCAGAGAGAAGTGCTCATGGCAGTGGCTGAGAAAGCAAAGAAAGCCAATGTATCTACTTTAAATACCATTGCAAATAAGGTATTTCCACAGGTAGCTACTTCATTAGACCTTTCAGAGATCTTGTCCCTGATGGGTAATGTCGCTGACTACAGTATCGTAGATAATACCGGATTCCCATTTGAGACCAACAGAACGACGGGAAATATTGGGAAAAAGGGTAGCTGTGTTGTTCCATTGTCTCTTGCAGATAATGTTGAATTACTGCACAAATTCTTCTTTAATGATCAGAATTATACAGCATCTAAAGATGTGAAAGCATATAGTGCCGAGATTGAGAGTGAGACTTCCCAATATGTTGGGAAGAGCAAGAGTGCCGAATAACAAAACAAAATCATAAAAATTAAATGTTCATAATCGTAAAGGGGCCCAACTTGAGGTCCCTTTATGCTTTGTGATTGAGATAAGTAGTAACTATTCAGAACCCCATGCGCAAAATCGCTTCTTCGAAGCTTTCCTTTTGCTTATGTGGTTACTTCGCCAAATAAATTCACAAAAATCAGCTCACTCATGCAAGCATGATTCGCATATTTTTATGAATTTGCCTGGCTCTGAATAGTTACGACAAATATATGTTTTATGAGGAAGCGGGCGAATAGATGAAGACAGTAGATGTGATCATTCCTACCTACAGACCAGATAAGAGATTTCTGGAACTGATCAACAGGCTTGACAGGCAGAGTTATAAAGTTCAGCGAATTATTATTGTAAATACGGAAGAAAAATATTATAATCAATTAATTTATGGAACTAATTTTACGGAGAAGCACCAGAATGTAAGCGTGTACCATGTATCCAAAAAAGAGTTCGATCATGGAAAGAGCCGCAATCGTGGGGTACGCCATTCTCATGGGGATTATTTTATCTGCATGACACAGGATGCACTGCCTGCCAATGAGAAACTGGTGGAAGAGCTGGTGCATGCACTGGAACAGCCCCGGGTTGCCGTGGCATATGGAAGGCAATTACCGGAAAAAGACTGTGACATGGCGGAGGCATATGCAAGAGGCTTTAATTACCCGGGAAATTCCACAACCAAGGGGCAGGAGGATCTGCCGAAGCTTGGCATTAAGACGTATTTTTGCTCCAATGTATGTGCAATCTATAAAAGAGATATTTTTGATTCCCTGGGAGGTTTTATCAATCATACTATTTTCAATGAGGATATGATCTATGCAGCAAAAGCGGTGAAAGCAGGCTATCTCATCGCTTATGCAGCATCAGCACAGGTGTATCATTCTCACAATTATGGATGTATGGAACAGTTTCGGCGAAATTTTGATCTGGGAGTATCCCAGGCAGATCATCCGGAGGTATTTGCAGAACTCCCATCGGAATCGGAGGGAATCCGAATGGTGAAATCCACCATTCAATATCTGAAGGAGCAGAAGCAGAGCAGCGGGATCCCGAAGGTCATCGTAAAGAGTGGATTTAAGTATATGGGGTATCGTATGGGCAAGAGTTATCAGAAGCTTCCTCACGGTCTGATCGATAAGTGCACCATGAATCCGGAGTATTGGAAACAGCATGGTCTGAAAAAAGCGGCGACAGTCATTGATGCCACAAAAGGATATGGGCGCAGTGAAGCAGAACTGGCGGAGAGCTCCAAAAGGATGGAAACGAAAGAATCTGTAAGTATCAAGGGGAAAAACACCTTTTGACCCTTTAATAGGAAATTCCTTCGAAATTTCCTATCGGCAGCATCATAAATGATACTGCTAAGGTCCGCCCAAAGTGTCATTAAAGTGGTGGTAACATAAGAGTGTCGAAGACACTTTGTTCTTACATTATATAAATAAAACAATATGGAGGAGTGTATATGTGCGGAATTGTAGGTTATATCGGTAAAGAACAGGCATCGAAGATCATCTTAGATGGATTGGCAAAACTGGAGTACAGAGGATACGACTCGGCAGGTATGGCGATTTATGATGGGGAGAAGATCAACATCACGAAATCAGTGGGACGTCTGAAGGTTCTGGACGAATTGACTCATGGTGGGGAGACGATGCCTGGTACTGTGGGAATCGGTCATACCAGATGGGCGACCCATGGCGTGCCCAATGACGTAAATTCACATCCACATTTTAATACCGCAGAGACCATTACCGTGGTACATAATGGAATTATAGAGAATTATATTCCGTTGAAAAATAAACTCATCAAAAAAGGCTACAAATTTATCTCAGAGACGGATACAGAAGTCATTGCACAATTATTAGACTACTATTATAAGGGCAATCCCATGGAAGCCATCACGAAAGTACTTCACCGTGTGGAGGGTTCCTACGCATTTGGCATTATGTTCGCAGAGTTCCCGGATCGGATCTTTGCCGTGCGTAAGGGAAGTCCTCTCATCGTTGGAAAAAGTGAGACGGGGGCATTTATTGCAAGTGATGTGCCTGCAATCCTAAAATATACCAGAAATGTTTACTTTGTAGATGAGCAGGAGGTTGCCTGCTTAAAAGAGGATGAGATTCGCTTCTACACGGTAGACGAAGAGGAGATCGAGAAAGAGCCGGTGCACATTGACTGGGATGCCAACGCCGCGGAAAAAGGCGGTTACGAGCATTTCATGCTGAAAGAAATGTATGAACAGCCCAAGACTGTGAGAGATACATTGAGTCCCCGCATCAAGGGTCATGAGATCAATATTGAAGAATTGAATATGACGGATGAGGAACTGCGTGGAATCAAGAAGATTCATATCGTGGCGTGTGGATCAGCTTACCATACGGGAGTGACCGGAAAATATGTCATCGAAGGTCTGGCGCGTGTTCCTGTGGAAGTGGATGTAGCATCCGAGTTCCGTTACCGTAATCCGGTGCTGGAGGAGGGGGCTATGGTCATTGTCATCAGTCAGTCCGGTGAGACAGCAGATACCCTGGCAGCACTTCGGGAGTCCAGGGAGCGAGGCTTTAAGGTACTGGGTATCGTCAATGTAGTGGGCAGCTCCATTGCAAGGGAAGCTGACAATGTGATGTACACCTGGGCAGGACCGGAGATCTCAGTAGCCACCACAAAGGCTTACAGCGCACAACTCATTGCCCTCTATTTGCTGGCGATCAAGATGGCGGAAGTAAAAGGAAAAGTGACTGGGGAAGAAGTGGGCAATATGATTGAGGATCTGAGAAAACTTCCAGATCAGATCGAATTGCTCTTGAACAATAAGGAGAGAATCCAGCGATTTGCCAACCGTTACATTGGCGCAAAGGATATCTTCTTTATCGGAAGAGGAATCGACTTTTCCATTTCACTGGAAGGTTCCCTGAAATTAAAAGAGATTTCTTATGTTCATTCAGAGGCTTATGCGGCTGGGGAACTAAAACATGGTACCATCTCCCTGATCGAGGAGGGAACCCTGGTGGCTGCCGTATCCACCCAGAAGGAACTTTATCAGAAGACGATCAGCAATATGGTGGAGGTAAAGTCCAGAGGTGCTTTCCTGCTGGCTGTTACCAATGAAGGAAATTATGATATTGAGAAAGCGGCGGATTACATTATCTATATACCGGAGACCAATAAATTCTTCACCAACTCGCTGGCGATCATTCCATTACAGCTCTTTGCTTACTATGTAGCAGTGGGAAAAGGCTGCGATGTGGATAAACCGAGAAACCTTGCAAAATCCGTTACGGTAGAGTAAACTGCAGGATAGATATCAGCATTGCCAGAAAGATTTACAGAAAGAGTTGTAGATGAAATTATGAATGAAACTATAGATAAGATAAAAGGAATATAAGAAAAAGGGGCATAAATGTTTCAAAATGGCATTTATGTCTCTTTTTACATATTCACTTCAATATTTTTATGTTTTCATAAAATTTATATAATTTAAACACAATTAAGACACAATTCATAGATATACTATGCTCATAAAAAGAAAAAAGAAAATTCCGAGTAGCGGAGGCACCGAGTGTACAGGGATGCCTGCTCTGAACAAGCAGGAGAAAAGGAAAGAGGGTAATGATCATGAATGAAAATGAATATGCAGGAGGAACCTATAGTAGTGTGAATACTGATGCAGCAAAGAATGATGCAGTGAATACAGAAGCTACACAGACAGAGGCAAATACTTCTTATACGGGCAGCAATGTGTATTCCTCAAATATAAACGTAGGTTCTACAGGAAATGATAATGCCAATGCATCAGAAAAAGGATATGGCAGAACAGGCGCAGGATATCAGAACAACAGCTATTATGGAAATTATCAGAATCAAAACAGCAATTATCAGTATGGAACCAGTCATACAGGGAATGCCGGTGAGACAGTATATCAGGATGCGTATACCGATGCCTATGGAAATACTTATCGGAAGAATAGCACAAAACCAAAGAGAAAACCCATCAAATGGAATGGATTTGTTAAGAAAGCTGTAATCGGTGTCTGCTTTGGTGTGTTCTTTGGATTATTTGCAGGGGTTTCTTTCTTTGCAGTAAAGTCAGCAACGAACTTTATAGAATCTAAAGATCAGACAGTTGGAAGTGCAGGTGTGACAGAGGGTGAAGCAGATGATACCAGTGAGGTGGCAGAGGCAAATGCAGTACAGCCGGAGACCACACCAGGGACTACCACTACGGTAGTTACGGATGTGACACAGGTAGTAGACCATGTAATGCCAAGCGTCGTATCTGTGACCAACAGCTTTATGCAGAAACAGCAGGATTTCTTTGGACAGACCATGGAAAGTGAGCAGACCGCCAGTGGCTCAGGGATTATTGTAGGAGAAAGCGATAAGGAATTACTCATCGCTACCAATTATCACGTGGTAGAGGGTGCTGACAGTCTGAAGATACAATTTATCGATGGCACGGAGGCAGACGCACAGATGAAGGGCAGCGATTCAGGTATGGATCTGGCAGTGATGGCAGTGCAGCTGGATTCCTTGAGTGATGCCACTAAAAATACCATTGTGATTGCAAAGTTAGGTGATTCCGACAGTTTAAAAGTAGGGGAACCTGCAATTGCCATCGGTAATTCGCTGGGATACGGACAATCTGTGACAACAGGCGTCATCAGCGCAGTGAACCGTTCTATCGTAGATGACACACAGGCAACACCTACCGGAACAGGCTCCAAGAGCGGCACATCACTGATTCAGACAGACGCAGCGATCAATCCCGGTAACTCAGGTGGTGCGCTTTTGAATATGAATGGTGAAGTCGTAGGTATTAACTCCAACAAGATCGGGGGATCTGTAGTGGAAGGCATGGGCTATGCAATCCCGATTTCTTCTGCGAAACCGATTATTGAAGACTTGATGACGAAGACTACAAAGATCAAAGCAGCAGAGGATGAGAAAGCTTATCTCGGTATCTCAGGTGTGGATGTTTCAAGGGATGCAGCTGGTACCTATGGACTTCCCGAAGGTGTCTATGTGGCACAGGTCTATGAAGGAACAGCAGCAGGTAATGCAGGTATTATCAAAGGTGATATCATTACAAAATTTGACGGATCTTCTGTCAGTACAATGGAAGAATTACAGAGTATGCTCCAGTACTATACAGCGGGTACCACAGTAGAAGTGACGATCCAGCAGGGCAGTCCCACAGGATATCAGGAGAAAACAGTGGCAGTGACCCTTGGAACAAGGCCCGAACAGCAGGTACAGTAAATAGAGCAGTAAATGAAGAAATTCTTAAAAAATCATAAAATTTCGGTTAAAGCACAGTCGGTCGATTGTGCTTTTTTTTTGAAAGTAGTAAGATATAAAATGTATTGCTATTTGAAACCCCTGTAAACAGGGGATAGAAGAGATAAGGTGGATATGAAAAGAATGAAGTTATCAGATAAAATTACATTACATACAAAGCTTGACAGGGAGAAAATGTTTACGTGGATACTCTATATACTGGTCGCGGTGCAGGTGCTCTTTATTATTTATATAAACCTGTTTCAGACAAAAGCAGCATTGGATTCAGATTCGGCAATGCTCTATACCCATGCAATCGAGATGTGGAGGAATAAGACGCTGTTTCTGCCCAACTGGTCTAACACAACCACCCTGGAGCTGGACAGTGCCCTGCTGTTTGCCCTGCCACTCTACGGTATCACCAAGCAGATTTATTTATCTATTGGAATTTCCAACGTGATATTTTTAGGTATTTATCTTTATGTCATTATCGATTTACTGAAAAAGGTGAAACTTTCCAACAAACACATTGCATTGGCACTGGGGATATTTCTCATGCCCTACGCTTTTGGTATGCTGGATTATTTTAATATGATGTTCATCAATGGATCACAGTATGGTATTAAGGTAATCTTACCCTTAATGCTGCTGGCACTGCTGTTCACTCCCAGGGAGGAACAGTTATGGAAGAGGAATATAGTACTCTATGTCATGTATGTTTTCTTATTATTTATCAGTACTTTTTCCAGCGGATTGTACGTAGTACTGTGCGGACTATTACCGATAACAGGAACGGCGATGTTGGATTATCTGTTGGATGGAGGCAATCAAAAATGTAAAAAGTATAATCTGTATCATTTGATTCTGTTTGTGGTCAGCGCGCTGGTATCTGCCATAGGATATATCGGAAATGTTGTCACCGGAACCATGGCAAGAGGAAATAATATGTTCCTGGTACAGGCAGATAATTTTGTGTTGAATTTGCAAACCTGTGTAAAGGGAATATTCCAATTACTGGGGGCATTTCCGGAGGAAACAATTGATGTGATCACCTTTAAGGGGATTGCAATATTAATCAAAATAGGACTTGTGGTGCTGCTGCTTGCAGTATTTCTGATCCGGGCGAGAAAGCTGTTCAGGACAGGGAACGAGATGAATATCAGAAAATACCTCATGACACTGTTCCTGGTGAATCTACTGATTCTTGTCTTCTGTGATACCCGGTATAATGTGGCAAATACCACCATGGAGTATCGCTACTACATGATCGGCATCATACCTCTCATGCTGTTACTGGCCATTCAGCTCTCAGACTGGGATGAACAGTGGAACAGATTGTCCCGGACGGTGGTCTATACACTGGCAATTATTGCGCTGGCCATTGTGACCAAGGAGAGTATCCGGAATACGGTGGATCTTCTGGGGGAGCATGAATACGTGCATGAAGTGGTTGACTATCTCAGCACGCTGGATGCCACCAGTGTGACTTATGTGCTGGATGAAGAGACGGCAAAATGCAGTCGTCTGATTGATCAGGCAGATGGAGGTACAGAGAGGAACTATGCATTTTTTGATCCCGATAGCGGTAAAGTGAGTACATTTGATTATTATGAAGATGTGTTCGACAGAACCTATTATGGGGATAATAACCTTATCGTGGTGATACAGGGAACGAATCTTGTCAATGTACTTCCCACTTACATTGCAAACAGCTATAGTTATGTGGGAACGGTTCGGTGGTTTGATGTATATCAGTCACCGGTGTGCAGATTAGATTATCGCTCAGGATACCCGCTGAAAGAGAGGGAACTTTCTATAGATTATGCCTATTCTCCGGATTATTCTTATCATGGAACCATCACGGAGCAGGGAACACTGCATACCACGGGAAATGGCGCAGACATATTGAACAGTGCCTATTTTGACCCCAGTGATCAGGTATTAAATATTACAGCCACCTATGCAGTGGCAGATACCACATTAGGTAAGGTGGGCACCATGGAACTGCGTGACCAGGATGGCAATGTGGCAGCAAGTGCAGATATCAGGGCGGATGCCAACAGTGTGACGATTCCAAGTGTTGCCATTGAGGGACGAAGCCTGCAGGTAGTACTTCGTGTGGATACAGGTGTGGTATGTGAGATCGGGCAGATAGAATTCAGGACAGTTAAGGAGTAGGAGATGCTCATAAATAAAAGAGATATTCGGAAGACTTTTATGATGATCTGTATATTATTGCTGTTATTGGCAGCATTCTTATATGGAACATACAGGTTGGATGAATGGTTGACAGATAATCAAATATTGGCTGTTTCCATGGAAAGTGGTTTTTATACAGAGGATATTTCTGTCAGTGTAAGACCTAAAAAGCGTGGAACAGTTTATTATACAGAGGATGGATCAGAACCGGACAAAGAGGATCGTGATAGTACCAAATGTTATGAAGAACCACTGGAGCTCCGGGCGGGAGGCCGGGAACAGGTAAAGGTATATCGGTTTCGCGTGTACTACCCGGATGGAACCAGCTCCAAAGTCGTGACAAATACCTATTATATGGGAAAAGAGATTACATCAAGATATGACACACTTGTCATGAATGTATCCACAGATCCAGATAATCTCTATCGATATGAAGATGGTATTTTTATCGAAGGAAAGATTCGGGATGACTATCTGGCAGACCATCCGGATGAGGAAGTGGACTTTGATACGCCGGCAAACTTTAACCAGCGCGGTAGAGAAAGTGAGAGACCGGCACATTTGGAGGTATTCGAGCCAGATGGAACCAGGGTAGTGACACAGGATGTCGGTATCCGTACATCAGGTGGCGCCACCCGCACGTCGGAGCAGAAGTCTTTTAAGATCTATGGACGCTATGAATACAGTGCTGACAATAAATTAAAGTATGCATTTCTATTGGATGAAAAACAGAAGGATACGAATACGGTGGTAGATCGATTTGAATGTCTGAAAATCCGCAATACAGGAAACGACCGGCTGGAGGCATTTATCAGAGATGAGCTGGGGATGCGCCTGGCTGAACAGGCTGGGCTGCAGGATATACAGTATGTGCGTCCGGTGAGTGTCTATTTCAATGGAATCTATAATGGGCTTTACTGGATCCATTCTGTGTACGATGACTCCTATTTTAAGGAAAGATATGGAAATTATGACGGAGAAATGGTAGTGCTGGGGCAGCAGGAAGGAAATATGTCCACAGACAGTACCAAGGAGATAGAAAATCAGTATGCCGAGGCTTATAATGAATGGTATAATGAGATTCATGACCTTGATCTCACTGTGCCTGAAAATTATGCCAAGGTGGAGTCTACCATTGATGTGGATAATTATCTGCAATATATGGCAGCAGAGATCTATATGGCAAATCAGGATTGAACCAAGTCGCTGCGCGACGGCCTGCCAAGGCTGTGGCGCAGTTTTTTTCTACAATTAAAAGAAGTGGCAACCAAGTCCTAAAAGTAGTATTGTTAAATCACCACAAAATAACAATCAAACA
>JAQVCT010000068.1 GCA_028689655.1 Lachnospiraceae bacterium | reverse complement strand
AGCAACAGATCCAGCGGACCTTCGAACACTTGCAATTTTACAGGTATTGCCATGCAGCTACCATGCCTTTCTTGCCATAATCTACGTTATAGTTTACTAATTTTTTTTATTTTATGCAAGAGAACATGTGTGCGTACATTTTACAATTGACCCTCGTCCCTGTGTATCCTTACTTGTATTTTCTTATCACTTTTTACCCTCTGTGAGATGGATCACCACTAATTCGCCCGGATTAAAGATACGAATGTGCAGGGTATGCATCCCCAGTCCTCTGCTCAGTATCATAGTGGATGTCCCCTCCTCAAATCTCCCACCGTCATAATGGGGGAATAACTGTAGCGTAGGGGATATGACCCCGCCCAACAGGGGCAGTCTCATAATGCCCCCGTGTATATGACCCGACAGTACCAGATCAGCACCCCAGGCAGCATATTGGGGAAAATAATCCGGATTATGTGCGATCAATATCTGAAAGGCATCTCTTCTGGGATGCCCCGCCAGCTTCTCCACGTAGGCTTCAGGCATTTTCTTCTTTTGCATCTTAGCAAAATACGTGCGTTCTATCTCCAGACCACACACATCTATATTGGATTCCGGCAGATAAATATGCTCGTTACGTAGGATCCGAACACCTGCTTTTTGCATTTTATCCTCATAGATCTGATACATATTTCCAAATTTCTCTGGAAACATGCTCAGTTTATATTCATGATTTCCCATTCCATAATAAATGGGATATTTTTCTGCCAGTTTCTCCATGAGTGAAATAGCATTTTCCATGGATGCGCTAACCTCTGAGGTGATCATATCCCCCGCCACATAGATAGCGTCCGGATCTTCCGCATAAATTGCCTGCAAGAGCTTTTCATTCTCTTTTCCATAGCTTTGGTTGTGTAAGTCTGACAAGACAATGATCTTTTCATTCCCATGTATTTTAGGCGAAGATACCGTGTATTCTACCTTGTGGAAGCGGTTTCCATCGTACACCATCACTCCGATGAAAAATAGAATTACAATTATCAAAACACCTATCATAAAATTCAGCATAAAATATTCCTTTCCAAGAAATTGAGTAGTATAATTTGACATGATTACTTTGTAATCCTGTCAGATTATACCTACGTCACTTCGTGACTCCGTGACATGATTACTTTGTAATCCTGTCAGATTATACCACACTTCTCAGAGTAAGAAAACCTGGATGATTTTTATAACATAGTCTTTGTAATAAGCTTTCTCAATGGACTGGTCGTAGATGATGGCAACGGTTCCGATTTTTTTATTATCCAGATAGTAGACTGCTTCCCCGGCGGTATCTCCTTTCTGGATGGGTGCTTTTGCGGTGTCCAGCAATTCTATTTTCTTGGTAATCTTATTCAGATCATTTCCTTCCACATCCAGATATTGGAAGGGGGACTGATATGCCACAGGAACCTTGTCTTCAATAGCTCCCGCTACAGGAATGGGTTCCAGAATATCCTGATTCTTATCTTCATACAGTTTGCTCACGCTGAAACCATAATTTAGTAGTTTCATGGCATCCTGAAATCTTATCTTATAGTCAGGAGCAGCCATTACCACCGCGATGAGGTCTATGCCATCCTTATTGGCGGTGGCGGAGAAGCAATACTTTGCCACGCTGGTGGATCCTGTTTTCAGTCCTGTCGTCCATTGATATTGTTTTAACAATTTGTTGGTGCTGGACAATGTAAAAGGTGTAGAACCCTTTTTCGTGGTATGGGTGATATCCTCCATCCATATCTTGGTATAATCATAGATTTTGGGATGCTTCGTGATGAGTTCACGGGACATGATGGCAATGTCTCTTGCACTGGTATAATGATTTTCCGAGGCTGTCAGACCACAGCAGTCCTCAAAGTGGGTATCTGTCATGCCCAGCTCTGCCGCCCTATTGTTCATTTGATTGACGAACTCTTCCTCACTCCCTGCTATGTATTCCGCCATGGCAACACTGGCATCGTTTCCACTGGCTACCGCGATACATTTCAGCAGGGTGTCCACTGTCTGCACCTCACCTTCCTCCAGAAACACCTGTGATCCTCCCATGGATTTCGCATGGGCACTGGTGATCACCTCATCCTCCAGTTTGATCTTCCCTGCCTCCAGAGCCTCAAAAGATAATAACAATGTCATGATCTTGGTGATGCTGGCAGGACTTTTTCGCACCTGGGCATCTTTTTCGTAGATTACTTTTCCAGTGGAGGCTTCCATCAGTATCGCGGATGGGGAAGTGATCTGTATGGCCGCCTGTGTATCTGGATCACTGCTCTCCGCTTCCTCCTCCGTGTTTGTCTGTGCAGTACATGATATCTTCGTCACTATACCCAGATCTTTTCCATACGCAATATTTTCCCATAATAGTGTCAGGATCATTACCATTGATAGCAATCGCTTGAACTGTTTCATACGCATAACCGCCTGCTTATTTCTTCTATTCTAATATATTGTGGAGATTTCTATGTTATGCATTGACTCCTCTTTTTCAACCTTCCGTTCTTCTGCCAACATATCTACTCTTTCTTTTTGTTGCCATGTTCCCCACAATGCTCTTTCGATTGCTTCCCCAGACCTCATACCATGATTTATATAACCATCTGTTACATAACTATAAAAATCATATGCTTCGTCTAAGGCAGCCAGTTCTTCTTCCTCTGTCACTTTACGAAAACCGTTATCTGACTGTTCATCAACTACCCAATACTCTCTTGTCCCCTGCTCATAGCCACTTTTGATTTCATCATGCATACTTGCATAAACAGTAGCACAATTTGTCATCATAGACTCCGCAGACTGTTCCTCTTTACTCTTTTCTGAATTGAGTTTATATAGTCTTTGATGAAAATCCTCAGTCATTCCATGTGCCGGATCAATTACTGCTTTTGAGAGATACGCCTTTTTTTCCTGCAATGCAGCTATATCCAATGGCTCACCGCCTTTCTGAATACTTGCACGATATTTCTGCATACCTTCACGAGAAATAGAAACAGTGATATTTTTTCCTGCTAATTGCAACTGTTCCTTATGTATCATCTCCCTGTCATTAATTATATTTGCATTTAACAAAAAGTTCGGCTCAAAACTGCTTGCTCCTGATATTTTCATATTTTCAAACATGCCGTCGCGGCATGCCCTCCTTGCGTCGTTCTGCCTTACGGCACAAACAATGCATGAATCTTTGTTAAGAAGTTCCTATTTTGCTAAATCCATGTTAAAATCAAGTTA
>JAQVCT010000044.1 GCA_028689655.1 Lachnospiraceae bacterium | reverse complement strand
AATGACATATAAATGGATTCTACTATCCAGCCCAGAATACTATAGATGACAAAAAAGGCAAACAGATGGTACACATCCGTACGAAATAATTCTCTTGTCCACATAATCATCCCTCGCTTCCGTCCGTTGTTTACTGTTATATGATATCTATAACATATAATAGTTTTTTTGAAATTTCAAGTACTCTTCCTTAGAATTTACATAATCTATCGCAAATTAAGAGTTTCTTAAAAATTATAAAAAGACAAAAGAAATCCCTGGTCAAATATTGGCCAGGGATTTATTCTTTTAACGACAAACTTAGTTATATTTACGTTTTCTAGCTGCTTCAGACTTTTTCTTACGTCTTACGCTTGGTTTCTCATAATGCTCTCTTTTACGGATTTCCTGTTGGATTCCGGCTTTAGCGCAACTTCTTTTGAAACGACGTAATGCACTATCCAAAGTTTCGTTTTCTTTAACGATTACATTTGACATAATATCACACCTACCTCTCTCCAGCCCTATATTGTGCACCATACGACTGTTCGAGTATTTTACAAAGTGTGCGTTGAAACATTCATGAAACAACGACCCTTGATTGCACAAATAATATTATATACATTAAATAGCCATTCGTCAACACTTTTTTCACATTTTGTTTTCACGTTTTGTTTTTATGCACTTTCCTATTTGATCTGTGCAGCCAGTACCTTCGATACCTCAGCGATAGCTTCTCCGATCCCTGCCGGATTCTTGCCTCCTGCCTGTGCCATGTTGGGACGTCCGCCACCGCCACCGCCCACCAGTGCTGCGATACCTTTGATGAGATTTCCTGCATGAGCGCCTGTTGCCATTGCACCGTCTGTTGCCATTGCGATGAGGTTTACTTTTCCATCTGTATTGGAAGCCAGTACCACGACACCCTCGCCCAGCTTGTTCTTTAACTGGTCTCCCAGATCACGCAGTCCATTCATATCCACGCCATCCACTTCCGTTGCCAGGAGTTTCACACCTTTGACTTCTGTCACTTTATCCATAACATCGCCCAATGCTTCTTTGGCTGCTTTGCTCTTCAGAGATTCGTTTTCACTTATGAGTGTCTTTACTTCCGCGTTTAAGTGTTCCAGCTTCTCCACCAAAGTAGCAGGGGTTGCCTTTACAGTCTTTGCAGCTTCTTCCACTGTTTTTTCCAATTCTTTATAATAGTGGAATACGCCGTTGCCTGTGAGAGCTTCGATTCTACGAACTCCGGCAGCAACACCACTCTCTGATAAGATCTTAAATGTGGTAATTACACCTGTATTTGCCACATGAGTACCACCACATAACTCTGTGGAGAACTCTCCCATCTTAACTACACGGACAGACTCGCCATATTTCTCACCGAACAATGCCATCGCACCGGTGTTTTTTGCCTCCTCGATGGTCATTACTTCCGTTTTCACCGGAAGTGCCTCTGCGATTTTCTCATTTACGATATCTTCTACTTTTTGTAATTCCTCTGCTGTCATGGCGGAGAAATGGCTGAAGTCGAAACGTAATCTCTCGCCGTCCACATAGGAGCCTGCCTGCTCCACATGAGTCCCAAGAACTGTTCTCAGTGCTTTCTGTAACAAATGTGTCGCACTATGGTTCTTTCCAATATCATTTCTAAGGGTTGCATCTACTTTCAGGGTAGCTGTATCTCCTACTTTTAACATTCCTTTTGTGACGGTTCCGATATGACCCACTTTACCACCCAGAAGTTTCACGGTATCTGTCACCTGGAATTCGCCTTCCGCTGTGGTGATCACTCCCTGGTCAGCAGTCTGTCCACCCATGGTCGCATAGAAAGGTGTCTCATCTACGATGATGGTTCCCACCTGACCTTCTGTCAGTGCATCCACCAGTTCTGTGTCTGTGGTAAGTACTGTGATCCTGGAATCATGTACCAGCGTATCATATCCCACAAACTTTGATGTGATACCTGGATCAATGGATTCGTATACGGTAACGTCAGCACCCATATAATTCGTAGTCTTGCGCGCTTTTCTTGCCTTGTCCTTCTGCTCTTCCATCGCTGCCTTGAATCCGGCGTCATCCACGGACAATCCCTTTTCTTCCAATATTTCTTTTGTCAGATCAATGGGGAATCCGTATGTATCATAAAGCTTGAATACATCTGCACCGGAAAGTTCTGTCTTACCAGCCTTTACAACAGCTTCTTCCATATCTGCCAGGATGCTCAATCCCTGGTCAATGGTCTTATTGAATTTATTTTCTTCCTGGGTAAGTACATTCAGGATAAAGTCTCTCTTGTCTTCCAGTTCCGGATATCCGTCCCTGGAGCCTTCGATTACAGTCCTGCCAAGCTCTGCCAGGAAAGTTCCCTCCACGCCCAGTAAACGTCCGTGACGCGCTGCACGTCTGATGATACGGCGAAGTACATAACCGCGGCCTTCATTGGTGGGCATGATACCATCGGAGATCATAAATGTAGCGGAGCGGATATGATCCGTGATCAGACGGATGGAAACATCTGTATCATCATTTTCTTTATAGGTAACACCGGCGATCTCACATACCTTGTCCCGAAGTGCACGCACAGTATCCACATCAAAGATGGAATCCACATCCTGCACTACCGCCGCAAGTCTCTCCAGACCCATACCGGTATCAATATTTTTCTGCTCCAGTTCTGTATAATTTCCTTTTCCGTCATTGTCGAATTGGGTAAATACGTTATTCCATACTTCCATATAACGGTCACATTCACAACCTACGGTACAGTCAGGTTCTCCACAGCCATATTTCTCGCCGCGATCATAATACACTTCTGAGCAGGGACCGCAGGGACCTGATCCATGCTCCCAGAAATTATCTTCCTTGCCAAATCTGAAAATACGGTCTGCTGATATTCCGATCTCCTTATTCCAGATCTCGAAAGCTTCCTCATCATTTTCATAGATGGAGGGGTAGAGACGATCCGCATCCAATCCCACTACCTCTGTGAGAAACTCCCATGTCCATGCGATGGCTTCATGTTTGAAATAGTCTCCAAAAGAGAAATTGCCCAGCATCTCAAAAAAGGTGCCATGGCGTGCCGTCTTACCTACGTTCTCGATATCTCCTGTACGGATACATTTCTGGCAGGTGGTCACTCTCTTCCGGGGTGGGATCTCCTGTCCTGTAAAATAAGGCTTTAATGGTGCCATACCAGAGTTGATCAATAATAAACTGTTATCGTTATGTGGCACGAGAGAAAAACTCTTCATTGCCAGATGCCCTTTACTCTCAAAAAATTCCAAAAACATTTTACGTAACTCATTTACACCGTATGCTTTCACGTTCGTTCCTCCAGATTAAACTCTATTATAAATTTTGTACTTCTTTTATTTGTGCAAAAAACCGCATCTCATTGTAATGCAATCCTTGCATATTATAGAATGAAATGCGGTCTGTGTCAAACATTTACGCTTGTTTCAGTGTGTCTGCAAAAACTTTTATGCTGTCTTCCAGAATTTTAGGTACTTTGCTTTCGTCTCCCTTTGTGGTATTACTCACCATTTTCGCAATAAATTTGTCCATTCCTTTTAATTTTGTAACATCCAGTTCGCCGCCGAAGCTTGCTGCACAGATAGATGTGCTCAGCAGTTCCTGCGTAATATTCTGCATTAGAAAAGTCTCCGCCTGTTCTGGAAATGCATTGCTGATAAAAAAACCATGTTTTTTATTTTTCAGTTCTTCCTGACAGGTATTCATAAAGTCTTTCACCTTTTTATGAAACTTTCCCATATGAATGTTGCTTCCCACCACCACGATGTCATAGTTATCTATATCAGGTGTTTCCTTATTCAGGTCTGCCGTTTTGGAATCTCCCATCTGTTCTGCCAGTAAATGTGCACACCTTTCTGTGGCTCCCGCCGTTCCTGCGTAAACAATTAATGTCCTCATGTCCTTCCCTCCGCTCTCTATGTCCTTTATTCCTCTGTCAGTGCCGCAGCACCGATGATTCCTGCACGGTTTCCTAAAAGTGTGCCCGTAATGCCGGGAACCATACTCTTATCTTCCACAAAGCAATAGGTCTTGACATAAGTGTTCAGAGGTTCCAGGAACAACGCTTCATCCTCTGTGGGACACTCACTAAGCAGTACTCTGTCCGGTTGAAATATATTTACGAAGTCTACAATACCATCACCCAAATAGGAAATATAAGTCTGCAGCACTTCTGTGGCAACAGTATCTTCCCTCTCAACTGCCCTCCAAAATGCCTCTCTGCTTATTTTCATTTCCCCGGAGGCATCCTTATGGGATTCCCACAACAGCGATTCCGGGTGTCTCCCAGCCGCCTCCTGTACCTGTCTTTTCAAAGCTTCCACAGAGGCATAAGCTTCCAGGCATCCTCTTCGTCCACATTCACAGGTAATACCATCTCTCACTAATAATGTATGCCCCAGCTCTGCCCCTCCGGCATGTCCGCCTTCGAAAATCTTCCCATTGGAGATGATGCCTCCTCCTACTCCGATTTTAAAGGTCAGCAGTACTACATTCTGTAAATTCTTTGCCGCTCCTGCCTTCACTTCACCAAGTGCAACACAATTGGCATCATTGGATATGGCGATGGGATAATTTATATACTTGTGAAGTTCCTTCACAAAAGGAACATTTCTCCAGTTCAACTGTCTGGAAAGAACCACACATCCGTTTTCTCCATCAATCGCACCGGGACAACCCACTCCGATTCCTGTCAGATCATCCACTCCAATACCAGACTTATGAATTGCATCCTGTATGAATTCCGCAATTTCTTTTATAGTATCCTGATACGTTTTCTCCGATTCCATCATAAGTACATCATGATAGACTATCTTATACTGCTCATCTATAATTCCAATCCGAATATCTGACTTTCCAAGATCAATGCCCACCCTATACATGGATCTTCCTCCTGTGTAATCCTTGTGCTAGATTTTTTCCAGCATCCTGTTCACAAATTCTGCCGTATGTTTCAAATCATCCTTATCCGGTCGCAGCAGTGCCTCATCAAAATTCCGTATCAAAGCCTGTAGCTGACCATCGTTACCGTTTCCAAGCATACTCTCATATTTTTCCCTGATAGACATGGGCATCTTTCCCTGGCACATAAAAGTACCCAGACATTCGCTGTCATCCGGTATCCATGCCACGATCTCATCCATGATCCTCTTATAATAGGATGCATCCGATCCCATTCCGCAGGTTCCAAACAATACTATCTTCTTTTCATGCAGTTCAGACAGGTAATCCAATAGATCCATGCTGCAGGTTCCCCTGTTGACACAAAATCCTACCCAGACCACATCTGCATCTCCAATTTCCATACCTGGATCAAAACGCATAATATCTTTTTCCATACCTGGCAGCACTTCAAATATTTTCTTTGCAATTTTCTCCGTATTCCCTGTTTTACTTATATAGATAACCTGGTATTTCATCAGCATCCATCTCCTTCTCAGACATCTCATACGCGTGATTCTATTTCTATAGTATCCCCTTTCAGGAAGAGAATCAATGCAATAAATATAATCTATTCATAAACATTTTATGAACAAAGTGTCTTCGACATTCCCATGCTGACACTATCTTACCGACACTTTGTTCGAATCTTAGCAGTATCATTTATGATGCTGCCAATAGGAAATTTCAGAGGAATTTCCTATTAAAACAAAGTGTCTTCGACATTCTCATACTGCCACTCTATTGTAAGGTTATGGTACTTCCCAGTCTCCATATGGAAAATCTGTTGATTCCATAGGTTTTACCCACGCTCATCCAGTAGGTCAGTGTCTCATTGTCCGCATACCATACCTCATGATCTATGCCATCCTGGGCTTTATAGGAAAATACCAGATCATTGCTCTGTTCATCCCTGATCGCCGCTGCTCCATACTGCTGCTGTAATGCCACACATTCACTCTCTGTCACCTGTTTCACAGTTCCATCCGCTGCGAAATCAAATCCACCGATGGACAATGCCATATTTCTGGGCGAAGGCATCTTCTCCAGAAGCTGTGTCATTTGAATCAAAAAGTCCCTGTTCGCCTTTGGCCCCGGTTCCGTTCCGTACCCATAGAGATTATAGCACATCAGTACATATTCCGGTCCCTCCGGCAGATCCAACTGATCTATGGGTACGCTCGGCTCGAATAATACCCGTACCGCTATTCCTCTGTTCTGTGCCTCCGTATTTAATTCCATGATAAACTGATTGAATATGCCCCACAAGTTCATATCCTTACGGATCGCTTCATAATCGATCTCGATACCGTCAAATCCCTGATCCGACACCATCTGCAATATCTCATTGATATGTGCCTTTCTGGCTGTGGGATCCTGGAGCAATGTGTATAACAGATCCGTATCCTTCTGGGAAGATCCCCCCTCCGGAAGCAGCAGATCATTTACGAAAGTAAGATAGCTCTTCCATCCGGTATTTCCGAACTGTGTCTTCGCTGCCGCAAATGTCTCCAGGCTTTCCTCCGGTATAAAAGGCTTTTTGTCCGCATCAAAATAGGCAGCGAAATAACATACGTTATTTATTTTATTTTGCAGCAGATTCATCTCCTCTAATACATGATTCTGATCCCAGTAGATAGGCCACACGGACAGCTCCGTACCATCCCCGGTATCGCTGGCAGTATGGGGCTTTGCCTGTTCCTCCGGCATCTGTTCTACTTCTCTTCCCTCCACTGGATTTCCACAGGCTGTCAGTGACAGGAACATCACTCCCGCGCACAAAAGTGCCTTCCATTTTTTTCTCATTTTCATGTCTCCTAAAAAGTCTCAATGAACCAGTTCACTACCTGATTCCATATTCTGCTCACAGTGACCAGCATCTCTCTGCCTGTCTGTAATTTATTGCTGTACAGTACTGTAGATTTCCCATTCTCCGGAATCGTTGTGATCTCCAGCTTCTCGAAGACTCCGTCATAGACATCATCGCTGATATTTCTCTGGCTGTAGCCGTATCCTGCAAAGGCGGACTCCAAAAATACACTTCCGCTCTCCGCGGTTATCTGTTCCTGTTGAAATGCCGTCCTGCCATCTACCAGAACAGTTATCTTATCCTTCTGTATCTGAATCTGTAAATGACGCTTTCCAGGCTCTGAAATAGAGATATCCGGTATATAAGCCTCCGCACCCTCCGTCACTGATTTTGTGATCCGTTGCTCTGCCTGCTCCTGCTTCTTCTTTGCCGTCTCATATTGGTTACTTCTGGCATCTGCATACAGTGCTTCTGTCTCATATTCCTTCACCAGTGCTGCCTTCTGGTCTTCCTCTTTGGATGCATACTGCACTTCATCCAGATCATCCAGATCTACTTCTCCCAGTTTCTCTTCCTTTCCATTCACGATATTTACCAGAGACAGTACATTGCTGTCCAGACGCACCATAACTGCATTTCTTCTGTCTGCATCAGCGCGCAGATAGACAGACTGTATCCCCAGCTTGTTTCCTGTCAGATCTGTATCCAATATCCCGTCTTCCAGCTTCATATCCTTTAGCTGGATCAGCCCTTTATCTTTTGGCAGGGAGGTAAGTGCGATCTTATCCTCTTTGAATTCCACCGCACCCTTTATGGTCTCCCAGTTCTGTTTTCTACTCTGGTCTCCCTCTTCAAAGGCGAGCTCCTTTTTGATATCCGCATTGATACGCATGAGCATATGATTGGTGTACCAGTAAGGCTGCACCTGCATTCTGGTGAGATCATAGATACTGCTCTGTGCAGTATTCAAGCTGTATCCTTCCCTGTTATAATTCATGGCAAATCGATCCATGATATTGGCTCCATTCACCGCACTCACTTTATCATTATTTCCAAAGCGTCCCGTGTTGGCATGCATCAGTACATAGACAGGCGGCAGCTCTCCGATTCCCTCTGTATACTCTTGTTCCATCAGGTCATAATCGTAAGTAATACGTTTCTCCATTTCACTGGTGCTTTCCAGTGGAATCCTGTTCTCATCCCTGATAAAGTCCATGAGATACTGATTGTAATCTCTGCCCAGATACGCTTTTATTTTATTATACTCCAAAGATGACATTTGACCAAGGAAATGTTCATATCGATCATATACATTAATATAAGACAGTCGATAGCCATTGGTTCCCATTTCCCAGAAGGACTGCTCCATCAGGGAGCGAAGATCCTTCGGTGTCAGAAATTTCTGTTCGTCATCTTTTAATTTCTGTGCATACGTCAGTACTGTTCCTATGTAGTTATTCTCTTCCAGACTATTCTGTGCAAAAATAGCGGTATCTCTTCTGCCATCCTCGAACATTAAATATAAGGATTTTTCTGGTAATTTCTTTCCATTCTGGTAATAGTCCAGAATATCCTGTTGGGTGATGGTCACATATCCGTTTTTTTTCAGACTTTTCAGTTCCTCCGCCAGTCGTTTTTCACTGATCAGGGATGGCGTTCCATTTCTGTCCACCCCCAGATAAGAGATGGCGATAAATCCCGTATTCTCTCCCAGTGTTACCTCATTCTCCCCATAGGGCTGGTATCTCTTGAATGAGAACAGCGCATGTAAAAGAATATTCAACAGCATCAACACCACTATGATCTGCAATATCGTACGAAAAATCTTTTTATAGTCCTTCTTCGTCTCAAATAATTTCATTTTGATTTTGTCCTTCCTTATCGCAACAGTTCTGCAAGGACCTGTTTTTTCATGGAGGCTCTTAATTCTTCTTTTAATTCCTCTTCAATGGTCAGTTTCAGTTCTTCCTTGATTTCCGGAATGATGCTCCGGATCATACGCTCTCTGAGTTCCTCCGCCAGTTCTATGGAGGCGGTCTCTATGGCTTCCTCCATAGCTGCCCTCATTTTCTCTTTCACACGCTGTTCCAGCATATGTGTGGTACCATCCCGTTCATATGCCGCGCTGTCCGGTGTCTCTGCCGGACTATCCGGTTTCTGTACTAAGCCGTCCTTTGTATCCGACGGGTTATCTGGTTTCTGTACTGAGACGTCCGGTGCATCCGCTGGATTATCCGGTTCCTGTACCGAGACGTCCAGTGCATCCGCTGATGGTGTAGAATCCGGTACATTCTTCCCTGGATCATCCACTGTGACGGCTCCAGTCTGGGCGATCTGCTTTTTCACAGATGGAGACACTGGCATGGGAATAGTCTTTTCCATGCCCGCCGCCATGGGCATAGGCATTGGTATGACAGCAGGCTGCTCCACATTGGAACGTTTTCCGCACATCCCTGTCTCAGGTGACAGGTTCGTATCATCTGACAGGTGACAGGTATTGTAGGCGGTGCATACCGAAAAGCCCTCTGTTGGGGTTTCCTCTCCCGCTTCTTCCTCTTTCGCCTGTGAATCTCCACTCTGTATTCCACCTTTCTTACTCATGGCCAGCAGATCACTGGGCGTCAGTCTGGTGCCCCATGTGGATTTCCAGAAGGTGACCCATGCCACCGGCATCTGCCACAGCAGCACTGCCTCATAATACAGACAGAACAGCATTCCATAGATCCAGGTAGTGCTCTTACGCAGGAGAAGCTGTGCCATACTCATGAGCAGAGACATCATCAGGATGCCCACCAGGAATGTGGTTGGGAAGATATGATGAACTAACGGTACATAGAGCAAGTTATAAAATACGACCACAGGTGCTGCGATGGGAACGAATAATCCCATATAAAAGCCCAGAGATGCAAAGGGCTCTTTTCTCCACATGAACCTTCCTGCAATCAGGGATTCTCGCAGCCAGGAACGTTTCCATCTCATCTGCTGTTTCAGAAATACTTTATGGGAACTTGGCACGATCGTGGAGCAGATCGCCGTATCCTGATAGGTGGTCCTGTGCTTGCGCAGGACGAAGTTTGTCATGGAACGGTCATCGCCGAACGTTGCTTTCTGTCCCAGAAATTTCTGCTGCAGCCATGCATTTTTATTCTCCATAATGATTTCCCTGCGATAGCAGGACAACGGCCCTGACAGGCAGCTGACTGTGTCGAAACAGCCTTCTGCCGCCTTCATCACACGGAACGCCACATAGTAACGGACTGCCTGCATCTTTGTCAGGCTGTTGGTATAAGTATTGGCAACGTCTGTCCTCCCTGCACATCCTCCCATCTTCGGATCTTGAAAGGGCTGCACCAGATTGCGGATAGCAAAAGGGTCCAGGAAACTGTCAGAATCCACGAATACCACCAGATCATGCTTTGCCGCTTCCACACCCAGCACCAGTGCTTCTCTTTTTCCGGCATTTTTATGCTGGACGATACATTTCAGACGTTCCCTGGTCTGGAATCTGTCTGCCTCCTGATAAAGCTGTTCCATAACTTCTTTTACTTTTTCTACAGATTTGTCCGTGGAGCAGTCATCCACGATAATGACCTCCAGCTTATCTATGGGATAGTCCTGATTCATGCAGCTCAGTACAGTTCTTTGTATCCACTCCTCCTCATTGAAACAGGGAATGATAACCGTAACCCCCGGTGTAAAGTCTGGATTGACGGGTACTGCCTTATAGAACATGGAAAAGAGGTATCTGGACAGAAGAAACACTGCCGCGATAATGCTGTACAGATATAGCCATTTATTAAATCTAAAATAAATAACACTCTCCGCCCTCATGAGAATAATGAACAGGGAAATGGTGAACAGAAATATACTGGCAATGAGAAGATCATACCTTCCTTTTTTACGGTTGGCATACTGAGACAGACTTTTGGAGAATTCCACACCTACCAGCAGTGATCCTTCGTCTGTGCCTTCTTCTGCGATTCTACGGACTATACCACAGTTCTTTACCTTCATCTCATAGCCTTCCGGCATACTCCCCGGCGTAATCTCAAAGCACAGTTTCAGCTTCTCTGTATGCTCCAGCAGATTTTGATACTTTGTGGCGTCTACCCTGAGAAGGAGTCCTGTGGTGGAGATATCCACACCCTTACACAGAAAGTGAAAACTTTCCCCCTGTCGTGTTTTCCCTGCCACTCTCACGTCATAATCCACGGCGTAACGAATTCCCCCCGATTTCTGTCTGATAAAATCATTGACCGAAACATGATCCTCTTTTGATATCAGAGAACCACCTCTCCGGTCTCTGCTCATCCGAATGCGATCTGTATCCGGAACATTATCCAGGATTCGTCTGTCTGTCTTCATTTTAAGAAGAATTTCTTCCTGTTCTTTTCTCTTCGATTTTTTTCTTTTATTCCAGAATTCCATTTTTATCCCCTTACTTTCATTGCGTCAGATATTGATAGATAGGAACCGTAAAATCAAAATGGGATCTGGCACCCTTTTCCATCCAGTTCTCGATTGCCTCCGCTGTGCATTCACTGTTCTCGGACATATGCATAACGACAATGCTATGGCTCTGAATCTTTCGTGTGCCACCCCAGTAGCCGTATCCATTCATCAGAACATTGGTCAATTTGTCTACACCACCATCTGCCTTCTGATAGGTATAATCCTGCGTACTGAAATCTCCACTGATGCTGTACTGGTATCCCGTCTCGAATACCTCCAGCAGACCGATTCTGCTCACTGCCAATGTGGGTGGTCTAAAGATCGGTACCAGGGATGGATGCCCATCCACGGACAGGTCTCCCACGATCCTGTACATTTCCTCATAGGAAGCAGCAAGATCATACCGCAGTGCCAGTGCTTCCTCCGCTGACAGAGAGCTGTTGCTGTAGATGCCATTCTCTCCTGTCTCCTCCTCATTGGATAACCGCAAATGAGTGGATGTATGGCTGGCAATTTCATGTCCTTCCATGGCAATCTCACGGAGAAGATTGGGATTGGAAGATACACGGTTGCTTCGCACGAAAAAGGTTGCTTTGATCTGATATTTATGTAACACATATAGCAGGTGATTCAACGATTTATCGGTTCCCCAGTCATCAAAGGACAGGAACACATGATTGTCTCCTTTATTTCCCGGCATGAGTCCTGTTTTATCTATGGTATCGATCTCCGCTCCGGTAAAGTTCACCAGACTCTTATAATCTGTCACATCCGGATTTCCTATATATCTGTTCTTTACCATATCCATGAATTGAACCGGATCGCTGAAGTCATTTCTGGCAACGTTTACTGTGTTCACAGCTCCCTCACCAGAATTCAGGGAATAGAGCTTCGCGCCGCCGTCTGCGGTATTATGGACCACATCGCCCACAGACTTGATCTCATAGATCCATTCATAGCTTCCCAGTACAGGATCATAATACGCGATAGGATCGATCTTATCCTGTTTTAACATCAACAGAACATCTCCCAGAATATCTGAATTGTCCAGATAATCCAGTCTCGTATAGATGATCTGTCCCATCTGAATACTGAATTTGGACTGTGTCAGGGAACTGTAATACTCCGGCGCAGTGGTGATTCCCTTCAACGCTGACTGGGTAACGGACACGGAGGAGCCTGCCAGTGTGCAGTCCATTGCACGGATGGCCTTTTTCATCTCTGAGATCGCTTTTTCATTTTTGGTTCTGGATATAGGGCTCATAACCATATCTGTTGTCACATTATAATTCCACTCCAGATAATTTTTCGCTGCTGCGATCTCATTGCATGCGGAAGCAAAGCTGGTCTTATCCGTGGGTATGATCTCGATTCCTATCTCATGGCCCTGGCTTAGAATCTCCTTCACTCTGCCGGAATAGGTCTTCATCTCCTGATAGGTGACAAAGAATGTTCCCTTCGCCTCCATGGCAGCCATCTTCTGCAATACATTTTCCACTGCACTTCCATTCTCGATACCGCTGAAGGAGAATGCCACCGCGCGCTCCGTCGTATATATGATCTGTCTGGCAGACGCCTCCGTCTTTCCTTTCTCTTTCAGTGCTGCGATCTCCTCCGCTGACAGGGAGGACGGAATCGTAAATGCAGTAAGCTCTCCCACATCTCCTTTTTTGGCAAAGAGATCCTCCATGCTTAATGTGGTGTAGTCTTTATCTGCGATCATATCCACCACACCTTCTGCCACTTTTTCGCCATCCTCAAAGGTGTCCAGATCAATATAGACCAGACTGCCCTTGGCCAATGTCCTGCGGAAAGTCTGTAACAGTTCCTCCAGCGTCACGCCTTCTCTCATGACAGGTCTCTTGCTGTAGGTCACCATGGTCATATTCTCTTTTTGTACCGCTTCCTTTACAGCATCATCATATCTGCCCCCGGCAGGCATGAAAAATTTTGCATCAATCTGATACTTTTCCTTTAGCATCTTATTACAGCTGCGGATGCTTTGCTGTACCGCCTCCACGCTTTGATCTGTCAGCAGCTCCTTTGAGTTTCCTCCATTTTCCACACTGTATCCCAAATCCAGAATCTTCTGAATCCGATGAGGATATTTTTCTATTTCCTCTGTGGTGACATAGAAAGTAGCCTGTTGTCCGCTGTCCTGAAGCTTCTGTAGAAAAGTATTCAGTCTCTCTTCCGTTTCGATGCCTCGAATCTGTAATCCTGCATAATTAGTCTCCATGGGAATATAGGGAAATACTATGACATCCTCCCCTGTCCTCAATTCCTGTTCATCATCAAATGCCGTGGTGGTATCTCCATTGTATACCTTCTGAAACTTCTCCAAAGATTTCGTCTGATAATTAGTCTCATCCAGCGCCATAAGAACCCACTCCACGATCTTCGTGATTCGCTCCTCCTCCGGCAGCTCCATAAATGCCTGCTGTTCCTCATCAATGGCAGGCTGCATATCCTCTGCCGGCCGTTCATCTACTTCCTGGTTCTCCACCTCTATCTCATCCAGTACACCCGATACTCTAATGGTAAGGATGGAACCTCTGTTCAGCTTATTGATATAGTTGTAGGTCTGTTCGTAGGAAGTAAAGCTCTGATAATTAATATTGTGGGGTGTGTAGACCACTTTTTCATTTCCGCAGGCATTGGCGGTTTTCAGCACATCCTCTGTATATTCCGTTGCCCTGCATTGCAGCATGGGTGATTTTTCTCCTGTAATAGAAGTGATGACTTTGTTGGCCGCCGTAAGGTCATTGATCAGTTCCGTCTCGCTCATATTTTCCATATGAGTACTTCCATTCAGGGAATTGCTTCCTATGGTATTCCCATTTTCTACCATATCCAGCACATCCTCTTTGCACTCAACAGCCTCCACGCCCGGGACAAAAAAAGTTGCTCTTCTGTCATATTTCTTCAAAAGGGCAATCATTTTCTGATTGGTGTCAGAATCTGACAAGCCCTGAAAGGATAAGCCGATGTATTTGTCTGTTGTAACATCATCTGACACCATTTTGACAGGATCGATTCCATCTTTTAACTTTTGTGCTGCCTCTTCCTTCATCTGCGTATTGTCATAGGGTGAGATCCCCGAAAAATCCCCTGCGGAAGCACTTGTTTCCTTTGTATTTCCCAAATGATACAATACTGCTGCGATTCCCACTATGATTACAATTCCAAAGATCCACTTTTTTACCATGTATGCCCCTTTTTCAAGATACTGTATCCCGCTACGTTTCCTGTAACTCATTCATATTCAAAATATATCTGTTTTTTACTGTAACAATTCTAAGATATTTCGTCAAGACATACAGAACCAATCGACGTTCAAATGAAATCAATCGACGTTCAAATGACGCAGAAAAGGCACATTTTCGTATAACATCCAAGATGCTGCCAAAATGTGCCTTTTTCCTCTGTTATTCTATTTTCAATTGTTTCTGCATTTACTAAAATGTAAATTTGTCAGCAAAATATGCGTCAAGGTCAGCGATCTTGATTCTTTCCTGCTCCATGGAATCACGGAAGCGGACTGTTACAGCCTGATCCTCCTGGGATTCAAAATCATATGTGATACAGAAAGGAGTACCGATCTCATCCTGTCTTCTGTAACGTTTACCGATATTTCCTCTGTCATCAAATTCACAGTTGTATTTTTTAGAGAGCTCTGCAAATATTTGCTCAGCACCTTCATTCAATTTCTTGGAAAGGGGCAGTACACCGATCTTCACTGGTGCAAGTGCCGGATGGAAATGAAGGACTGTACGCACATCTCCGTCGTTGATCTCCTCCTCATCATATGCTGCACACAGAAATGCCAGTACCACACGGTCAGCTCCCAGAGATGGCTCCACTACATACGGTATGTATTTCTCTTTCTTCTCATCATCAAAGTAAGTAAGATCCTGTCCGGATACATTCTGATGCTGTGTCAGGTCATAGTCTGTT
>JAQVCT010000043.1 GCA_028689655.1 Lachnospiraceae bacterium | reverse complement strand
CATTACTTTTAAGACCTCCTCGATCAGTTCCGGGTCCAGTGCAGAGGTGGGTTCATCAAAGAAGACCACCTCCGGATTGGTCACAATGGCACGGGCAATTCCCACGCGCTGCTGCTGCCCTCCAGACAGCTGTTGTGGATAGTAATCATACCTTTCCGATAATCCCACTTTATCAAGGGTCTTTCTCCCCAGTGCTCTCGCTTCCTCCAGTGGAACCTTTCTGGCAGTCACCAGTCCCTCGATCACATTCTCAAGTGCAGTCTTATTCCGATACAGATTGTAGTCCTGGAACACAAACCCGGTCTTCAGGCGCAGATCGTGTATTTCCTTCTTCTGTGCTCTATTTAACAGCGTCTCCCTTCCATCGAAAATGAGTGTTCCATCATCCGCCTTTTCCAGAAAATTCATGCAGCGAAGGAGCGTTGTCTTTCCAGAACCGCTGGGTCCGAGAATGACGACGACATCCCCTTTTTCCACTTTGATGTCCACACCCCGTAACACTTCATTATCCTGAAATTTCTTATGTACATTTTGTACTTCCAGCATGGTCTTTTCTCCTCCTTACTTCAATTTTCTTTCCCCAAATCTCTGCAGTCTTGTAAGGATCGTACACATCATCAGATAGATCAGTCCCACCTCACAATACAGGGCAAATGGTTCATAGGTTCTCGCCGCGATGCGCTGTGTCGCCATGAACATTTCCAGAACCGTAATGTTCGCCGCCAGAGAAGTGTCCTTGGTCAGCCCGATAAAGGAATTGAACAGTGACGGAAATGCCACCTTTAAAGCCTGTGGCAGGACAATGCGCCCCATGATCTGTATGTAGTTCAAGCCGGAGCAATATCCCGCCTCCATCTGTCCCTTAGGGATGGACAGAATCGCCGCTCTGATCGTCTCAGAGCAGTAGGCACCCACATTGATGGAAAATGCAATCACGGCTGCGGGAAAGGCATCCAGCAGGATGCCAAAGGTCGGTAAGCCATAGAAAATGACATATAGCTGCACCAGAAGAGGGGTTCCTCTGATGATCCATACATAAATCCCTGCCAATCTTTTCAAGACACGAATCTCGGCGACCTGAACCAGTGCCGTGATCAGTGCGATGATGATTCCAAAGAAAAATGACACAAGTGTCAGTGGTATCGTGGTAACAAGCCCCGGCAATAGAATCTGCCAAAATGAATCCAGTAATATGGAAATAATACGATCCGTCATCTGCTGTTTCTCCTAACTTTTATTCCTGTGTAATATCAACACCAAAATATTTCTCTGATAACTTTGTCAAAGAGCCATCCTTCTTCAATTCAATGATTGCCTGACTGATTGCCCCCGAGAGAGAATCTTCCCCCATCAGAACAGGTATCCCCACAATGGAGGGGTCCTCTGACAGTGCCACGACTTTAATGGATGCATCCGGTTTTTGCTTTAAATAATCATATAACGCTACCTCCGAATTGATGGTGGCATCGGCACGTCCTTTTTCCACCAGCTCAACCGACTGGTCAAATCCATCTACACCCACCAGCTCAGCTCCATATCCCTCCGCTGTTTTTCCCCAGTTGCTGGTCAGTGTCTGTGCACTCTTTTTACCTTTGATGTCCTCAAATGACTTGATATCCTCGTTACTTTTCTCCACGATCAATGCCCCGTGAATATAGGTATAAGGCTCTGAGAACAGATATTTTTCCTGTCTTTCCTCTGTGATACCCACCTGATTTACGATGATGTCAAAACGTCTGGCATCCAGCCCCGCAATCATGGAATCCCACTTTGTCTCCACAAATTCCGGCTTTACCCCCAGCTTCTCCGCCACCAGCTGTGCGATCTCCACATCAAATCCTGTGAGGTTGCCCGCGTCATCATGGTAACTGTAAGGCGCATAGGTTCCCTCTGTCCCGATTTTTATCACGCCCGCCTCCTGAATCTGCCGAAGGGAATCATCCTTTGTCTCCTTCCCTGCTCCGCATCCTGTGAGCACTCCTGCTGTCAGGGTCAATGCCACCGCTAATCCTATTATTCTCTTTTTCATTCTTATTTTCTCCTTGTCTCTTCCCGGATTTTTTATTTCATTTATTAATTTCTATTTCCTCTTATTTATTTTTATTGCCTTTTATTTTTATTACCCTTTATTTTTATTGCTTTTTACTCATTGCTCTTTTTTTTCTTTATTCATTGCTTTTTATTTCTTTGCTTTTTCAAATGCCTGGCGCAAGTCCTCTATCAGATCTTCGCTGTCCTCGATGCCCACTGCCAGTCGTAACAGATTCTGGCGGATTCCGATTTTCTCCTGCAGTTCTTTTGCGTAGGATTCATGGGTCATAGTCGCCGGGCGGCAAATCAATGACTCAACTCCGCCAAGGCTTACGGTAAAGCCAAAGAAATGCAGATTTTCAACAAATGTCTCCATATCATACGCCTTTTCCCGGAACAGAAAAGATAATACGCCACCGTCTCCAGATGCCTGTTTTCGCTGCAGCTCATATCCTTTATCCCCCTTTAAACCCGGATAGAATACTTGTTCCACAGCTTCATGGTCACTCAGGAATTGCGCAATGCTAAGGGCATTGGACTGATGCTTATCCAGCCGCAGCGGAAGTGTCTTTATCCCACGCTGTAATAGAAAGGAATCGAAGGGACTCAGCACACCACCTGTGGTATTGCGGAAAAATCTTAACTTATTATATAGTTCGTCATCATGCAGCACAGTCAATCCTGCCAGAATATCGGAATGTCCCGCATAATATTTGGTTGCCGAATATACCACGATATCTGCCCCCAGCTCTAAGGGTCTCTGAAAATAAGAAGTCATGAAAGTATTGTCTACGATGACGAGAATCCCTCTCTCCTTTGCCTCCCGGCTGACTCTTCGAATATCAGTCACCTCCAGCAGCGGGTTTGACGGAGTCTCTAAAAATACTGCTTTCACATCCGGTGTCACCCCTGCAAAATCATAAGTATTAAAGTCATCCACGATCTCATAGCTGATCCCCCGCCGTTGAAACAGGTTGGATACAAAGCGCCATGTCCCGCCGTATACATTATTATTCAGTAAGATCTTATCCCCCTTCTGGAACAGTTCGAACACATTGCTGGTGGCTGCCATTCCAGTGGCATACGCCAGTGCATGTTCTGCACCCTCCAGATCTGCCACCAGTTCCTCCACCGATGCTCTCGTGGGATTATTTCCTCTGGAATAAACAAATTCCTTAAATTCTGTCATATTATCCTGCTGAAAAGTGGAAGACAAATAGATGGGATAATTCACTGCACCCTTTCCACTGTCGTCACCTCTTCCCCCATGAATTGCTGTTGTCTGATATCTCATTTTTACTTTTCTCCTCTTTCGCTTCATATTTTTTCAGGTATAAATAAGTGTCTTCGATACTGCTGACAGGAATTTCTGTTCAAAAAAAACAGATCCACCCGGGAATCTGTCTCACTCGCTTCTATGTATTAAGGAATGTCAACGTATTCTTCGCGTATCAAAATAGACCATTGTCATGCTACAGCTACAGCACATACAACAGCACATCCCTCTATTTGTTCCTGTTTCCATTTCCCTTTTTCTTCTCATGATGCCCTCCTTTTAATTCCTATTAATTCGATAGGTTTAGTATATTATTTGTTTTTCATTTTGTCAAGTGTAAAATAAGTTGCAAAACGATATTTTTAAACCCCAAAAAAAAGGTGCAGATTTTTCTGCACCTTACAATGAATCTGTTCATTCCCCCAACTGATAATCTGAGGCAATTCTTTTTACCGAATCTCTGGGAATATAAGTTCCTTTTAACCTTATTCTCTTTGGAAAATCGTCATATTCTCCATTCATCCTTCTGATCAAAAGTTCTGCCGCTTTTGCACCCATGTCCTGCTGGGGCTGCCGAAAAGAAGATAGATGAGGTTTTACAGCCACTGAAAATTCCATGTCATCAAACGTGGTCAGTGACAATTCCTCAGGTATCTGGATTTTCAGATGATGAATAGCAGAAACAGCACCTACACACATCGTATAGTTGCTGATAAATACTGCTGTGGGCCGATTCTCCAGCTCCCACAGCTTAATCATGCCATCGTAACCGCTCTGGAAACTATAATCTCCTCCTATAATATAGCGTTCATCCACCTCAATCTGATAATCCTCGTAAACACGCCGATATCCTCTGATACGTTCTTCCGCAGTAAAGTACCCCTTTGGTCCCGTAATAATTCCGATTCTCGTATGTCCATTTTTTACCAGATCTTCTACCGCCTGATAGCTGCCCGCCACACTATCTGTCATTACGTAATCCATACGCAGCTTATCTTTTACCGTTTCCATACCTACTACCGGTATTCTCTGATCCAACACCGGACGTATATACTCCTCCGATGTCAGCTTCCCATCTACAATAATCCCGTCAATCCGTTTTGCCATCAGAAATTTCAGTGCATTCTTTGCCTTTTCACTGGAATCCCGATGACTGCAGATAATAGCAAAATAACCCTTTGCCCGCAGTTCTTTTTCCACACCGCTCAGCACTTCCACGCTGTATCTGTCAAAATCACTGATAAGAATTCCGACATTTCTGGTCTTGGTGCTTCGCAGCCCTCTGGCGATATCATTTGGGTGATATCCAAGACGTCTCACCGCTTCCTCAATCACTTTCCTGTTCTGTGGACGCACATTTCCACCATTCATATATTTTGAAATGGTGGAAATGGCAAGATTTGTTTCTTTTGCTACATCTTTTATTGTCACTGCCATGAATCCTTCACGCTCCCTGGAGATTAGTATTGTATTTCAATCATACAATGTCCTTCCACTATTGGAACCGTAAAATATATCTTTTCATCCTTTTCTTTAAAATCCAGCGTGCGCCCTTCCGGAACGACTTTCACGCCCTGCACTTTTCCCTGTTGTCTGACGCTGCATGTAACTTCGTACAGTGGAATAATATCCTCAATCGTATATAGCTCCGTTGAAACCTTTACCGGAATATAATGCAGCAGATGTACAACATCTCTGTTTTCCATCTTTTGGTAATTAATGGTACTGACCATTGTGGACGGTCCCTCCACCTCCAGTACTTTCTCTGGAGCAGCAAATCCAGTGCGTCTTTCAGAAACTCTCTGCACCATCTCGGATGCCATTCCTGATATGTTGTGAAAATTGGATGCATAAAATAAATACAGTTCTGCTTTCGGACAATGCCCGGATAGCCCTTTTTATGAGATGATGGTGTGTGCTTATGTGAGCAGAAATGTTCCCAGGTCCTGTTAAAATAAGGAACATAAACATCTGCCAAGACCTCTCCCCCAAGGACTTCCACTTCGATACCCTTATCATACATGACATGTTCCGTTTTGGGAAGTTCTTTTCCGATTTTTTCATTTGGCATCAGAAAATCCGGGCTATATGGTGCCTCGCCTTTGTATTTCACTCCCAATTCAGGCAATGCAAATTCTATACCGTTCATTTTTAATCCCGACTGTCCCGTAGCAATCAGTTTCCCGCCCGCTGCCAGATAAGCTTTCAACTTTTCCGTCAGCTCTTCATCACAGAGTATGGTATCCGGCAGCACTAATACCTCATATTGATTAAAATCCACTCTCCGATCAACCACATCAAACTGAATCCCCAGCTCATCCAACATGGTGCAGGCCCCATTCACTTCAAGGGGAACCGATCCGCCCAGACAACAATCCGTTTCCCTGTGAAGATCTTCACTGGTATAAAGTGCCAGATCTGTTCTCACCCTGGCTCTTCGACACCAGGGTTCCTTTCGCTCCACTTCACCATATACCGGACCAATCAAATCGTAAACTGCCTGCTCCAGTTTTCCATCCGGATTCAACTGATCTCCAATCAGACATTTACTGTTATAGGCAAGCATCCGAAAGCATTCATACTGAAGAGCTTCTTTGTTTTTAAATGAATGAAAATCCCCCCAGGAGGTATGAAATTTTCCAGTGTGTGCCAGATAGTCCATTCCCGTAGTCCTGGCATAACGTACTGAATTTGCAAAGTGAGAATACCCCCAGCCGCCGCTTGGCAGTGACTCCAGTTCCCAATGTGTATACGCTTTCCTGATATCTGCCAACTGTGGCCCAACATGGCTGGAATTATAGAAAATGGTAGCGTCCGGCTTCAGTCTCTTGATAAAGTCTGTCATATCCGTCATGAACCCTTCCCGCATTTCCTTTGCATAACGAATACGGTCTGCCTTTTTATCCGGATGATAGCCTTTCTTTATCATTCCCTCCACGCAGTGCCTGCAGGAGCAGTCCACGATATTGGTAATATCCAGAAAAATTCCATCGATGTTTTCTGCTCCGACTACCTGAAACAAATCCTCCAGATGAGCTTTCAGGAAATCCCGATATGGCGTATTCACGCACAGGGTGCGGTAAAACCCAGGTTCATAGACAGGCGATGGCTGCGCCTGACAGAAGTCCACAATAGAACCGTCCGCATTCAGGCAGAGCCACTCCGGATGTTCCTGACTGATCCGGTAATCCCACTGCACTGTCTCATAGACCGGGACACGGATTCCCAGCTTATGGCAGGCTTCAATCTGATCCTCCAGAAGCGTTCTGCCCTCAAGACCCGGATGAATCAGCTCCGGGAATCTTGCAGAGCGATAATACAGCATTCCGTGGTGACCTCTGGCAAAGCAGGTAATCGAATCCACATGTGCATTTTTCAACATTTCCGCAAACTCTTCTTTCCGAAAATCTTTTCCAATACCTGCAATTTTCTCGCTGGTATGAAAGTCCAGATGTATCTGACGAAATCTCAGTTCCTCCATATCGGTATCCTCCATTTTATCTTAAATATCCGTCCATCTTAATTTTACCAGGGATTTAGTCCTGGATTCTCACAGAATCGGGACATTCGCTGCATATCAGGTCTACTATGAAACATGACGCAGTCTCATCCCTTTATTTCCTCAAATACCGGTTCTTTTTCTGCCATTTCAAGGCAGACTGCATAATTTTTATCCTGCTGCATTTCTTCTGGTATTTCCACCTCGATTATGCTGTCACCTTCACAGGTCTTTTCAAAACTAAATGGCAATGTCCTGTGATCCTTCACCAGATATGCTCCCGTAATCTGATTTCCTACATTCAGCAGTTCGATTCGGACTCTTGGCTGCAGCACATGTACATACAATTTGTAATCTTTTCTGGTGAACTGTGCCCATTCCAGCTCATAAGCATATATGCCGACCCTCTTTGTCCCATAAACAGCCTCTGCATTCTCTGTCACATATTTACCCACCTCACTCAATACTTTGCTGCTGCCCTCCGGTACATTTCCAAGGGAATCCGGTCCTATATTCAGTAGGTAATTGCCACCACGGCTGTTGATTTTCAGCATCATACGGATAATATCATCTGGATTTTTCCAATTATGATCAAATTTGTTAAATCCCCAGGTATCATTCAACGTTGCCGGTACTTCCCAGTCTCCCTCATAGGGCAGTCTTGGAATAAAGTTGTCTCCGGTTGTCATATAATCGCCCATATGGTTTCCGGTTCTTCCACTCAGAATACAGTCCGGCTGAATTGATTTTACCAAATCAATCAGTTCCTGTGTCTGTTCAACTGTAATTCCCATGGGTGTATCAAACCAGATAAGAGAAATCTTTCCGTATTCCGTCAACAATTCCCGCAACTGTGGTTTGCATTTTTCATCCAGATATTTCTGGAAATTTTTCCCCGCGTTATCCTTTGTATGCATGAATCCATCCGGATCATCCCAATCCTGCGCCTGTGAATAATAAAGTCCCAGTTTCATGTCATATTTCTCGCAGGCATTCTGCAGCTGTTTCAGAATATCTCTTCCATAAGGAGTCGCTTTCACCACATTATAATCGCTGCATTTCGAGTCAAACATAGCAAACCCTTCATGGTGCTTGGCCGTAAATACAATGTATTTCATGCCCCACTCTTCCTTTGCCCTGCGCACGATTTCATCTGCATCAAAATTGACCGGATTGAACTGCTCCGCCAGTTTACGGTACTCCTCCACCGAAATATCCAGAAAATTCATAATCCATTCCGCAATACGATCTGTTTTTTTCCCCTGATATTCTCCCGCCAGGATACTATACAGTCCCCAGTGAATGAACAGTCCATATTTTGCATCCTTAAACCACTGCTGTTTCGTATCATTCATTATTTTTTCCTCTTCTTTCTTGAACATCGAGTTCTTATAGAAAACCTGACATAATCTTCTGTCAGCCTTTGACTGCTCCAGTCAGCATGCCTTCCTGTACTTTCTCATGAAACAGAATATAAATCAAAACCATGGGCAGAACTGCAATAATAATACATGCGAAAATCGGCCCAAGTGAAACATTATATCCCCCCTGAAAGGTCAGCATTGCTCTGGATACGGTATATTTATTTACATCTGTCATGAGAATCATTGCAAAAATCAGCTCTCCATAACCATAAATAAATGCCAGGATCGCCTCTGTTGATATAATTGGTATTGATACCGGAAATAAGATTCTAGTCAACAACTGAAAATCATTACAACCATCAATAATTGCCGCCTCATCCAGTTCCTTGTCAATTCCCTTCAGATATCCGGTAAACAGAAAGATTGCCTGTGACAGATTAAATGCAATATAGATCAATATTAAAAACCAAAACGTATTTTTTCCCCCAGTTATTGTAGCCATACCTGATATTGGAATAATGGTACAGTGAACGGGCACCATGACCCCAACTAAAAACAGGCTGTAAATTATTCCCCTCATTTTAAATTTCTTTCTGGAAAGTACATATGCAGCAAACATTCCTATGATAATAACCGCCATTGTGGATACCAACGATACGAACAGTGAATTCATCACTGCCCTGAGAATATGCGCCGCCTGTATCGCATCCACATAATTGGACCACTGAAATACTTTCGGCCAGCTAAACATACCCAGCGTAATTCCGGAATTATCCTTTACCGAACACAAAAAGGTGATCAGCAGGGGAAACAGCGTCATGACCGTCCAGAATATGGCAAACAGATAGATGATTATTTTTCCTACATTCCGTTTTCTCATTCTGTATCCTCCTAATCTTCTTCACGTCGAAATACGCGATTTGTCATCAGGCTCAATGTGATTCCAAGTACCAGCAAAATCACACCAATCGCACTACTCTTACCAAAATTTTTATAAGTAAACGCTTCATTATATAACAGTGTCGCCGGCATCTCAGAAGATCGGTTAGGACCCCCCTTTGTCATCGCCCATATCAGGTCAAAGGTTTTCAGACATCCCGTGATACAAAGTACGGAGAAAATCTTAAACGACTCCTTGGATAACGGAATCGAAATATAGCGAATTTTCTTCCACCCGGTACAGCCATCCAACTGGGCTGCTTCATACAGATCCTGGGGGATAGACACCAGACCCGCCGCAAAAATCAACATATTATAACCCGCAAACATCCACTCATTGACCAGAATTACACTCCAGATATTCAGTGTCGGCGTAGAGAGCCAGTCCTTACACAGGCGTTCGAGTCCGATTGCCCTTAAAATCTGATTCACAGCACCATAAGATGGATTCAAAATAAATACCCACATCAGGGCAACTGCTGTTGTTGAAAGCATAACCGGCATAAAAAATGCTGTTTTCATGATCTTTGTTCCACGCAGTTTTGAAGTAATGATAAGTGCCAGTCCATAAGACAACGGCATCAGTATAACAAAACCTCCTATCATAAAATAAAGCGAGTTCAATAATGACTTCCAAAAGTTCTCGTCCGCCAGTACTCTTGTATAATTTGAGATTCCAACCCACTGTTTTGCTGCTCCGAAAATACCTTTCCATTTCCGGAGGGAGAGATACATCGTATCTCCCACCGGATAAATGACGAAGCAGGCAAATATAAGCAGTGCAGGAAGCAAAAACAATGTAATAGTCAATAAATCATTTTTCTTTTTTGTTCTCATCCGGCGCCTCCATCCTGGCTAACTGCCTACTGCTCAAATGAATTAACTTCTTCCATGATCTGTTTTGCACACTCCTCCGGGCTGTTTCCCATCGCCAGACCCTGGAGCGCATTCCTTACGGTATCCAGCATGGAGGAATCCGCATCATAATTCTGAATGTCGGTACGCATATCTGTGGTTGCTGCAACAATCTTATTTACTTCATCCAGCAGTGGATTTTCCGGTGTATCAACTGTTGGGGTAAATTTTGCCGGATAGATTGCAGATGCTACCTCATTATTTTCTGCAAAATACTCAGTTGACGTAATGTATTTCAGGAATTCAACTGATGCTTCAATCTCCTCATCCGATTTATTCAATTTTGATGCAAACCAGATATCTGAATTACCACCCTGGTTATAATTTTCACATTCCGCATTGATTGCCGGAAAGTTTACTACACCCACGTGATCATAGAAATCCGTCCCCATGAGATTGTTGGCAATATACCAGGTTCCATCATAATGCATTGCTGCTTTTCCATCTTCAAACGCCGCATTCTCTGTCGTTGCATCCATATCCAGAATATTTTCCCCGAAATATCCCTTTTCTACCATATCTGCCATAATCTGATAGGTCTTCATCATCTCGTCGCCGTCATAAGCGATTTCTCTGGAAGCCAGCTTGTCTACACCATCAACACCGAGAGATTTTACTACAAGGCAGTTGTTAAAGTGCCCGAAACGATACACGTCTTTTTCACCTACCTGAAATGGATTGATTCCTGCTTCTTTCAGCTTGGCACAGCAGTCCAAAAGTTCATCAAAGGTTGCCGGAGGCGTAAGTCCCTGCTCTGCGAAGATATCCTTATTATAATAGAGCACCACCATGTAGGTTTTAAAAGGAATACCATAGATACCATCATAGCCATCATAAACGCTCTGTCCCCACATACTGTCATAGAAGCTGTCATACCATTCCTGATCCTCATTCAGATAAGAAGAAAAGTCCAGCAGTGCATCTGATTCCAGATAGTCATAGCAGCGCGAACCCCCGTACTCAATAAATACATTCGGAGTGTCACCATTTGCAAAAGATGTTCTCAGTTTGTCCAGATAATCAGATTCTGTAGAAATATTATCCATTGTTACATGAATACCATTATCCATTTCATTGAATTTCTCTACCATTTCCCTGTAATAGGATTCATCTGGATTGTCGCTGGCATATCGGGTCGAAACAGAAATCTCTATATCTCCGGATTTCCTGGCGGAACTGTCATCTGCTTCCGTGTCCACCGCCGCTGCCTCCGTACCGCCTGTGCTTTCCGTTTCGGAACCCCCGCATGCTGTCAGAGACAAAGCCATTGCCCCTGTCAAAAGAATTGCTACCATTTTTCTCATCTTTTTCATAACTGTACCTTTTCCTTTCTTAAAAGTAAAACGTTTCGTTTATGTATATTCTTATATTATTACGCGAAACGTTTTTTGTCAACTTTTTATTGTATGTTTTGTATGATTTTTCTTGTTTTATCGATGTTTATCCATCATTTTTATGAATATATATATAAATCGTTTCGCTTATTTTGGCATATTTTATAATTCCCTATAGAAATTTTCCATGATTTTCGTCTCATCCTATTATTCAGCAACACTAAAACATTAAGGTTGTTTCTTTTTTTTACATCCTTTATAATGTAATTTAACCTACATATCATGAATTCAAGGAGGCCACTGCCATGAATGCTACAATAAAAGATATCGCTGCTGATACTGGCCTGTCGCTTGCCACGATTTCCAAATATCTGAATAACAAGCCTGTCCGTCCAGAAAACAGTTCATTAATTGCTGCTTCCATAGAAAAACTGAATTATGTTCCGAATATAACAGCCCGCAGCCTGCGTTCTGCCCGCAGCCACATCATCGGAGCCATCACACCTACGTTAAATAACAATTTCTGGGGTACTGTTCTCGGCTATCTTGAGGAAGAACTGAGACAAAACGGATATTCCGTTATTTTCTGTTCTCATCAGCAAAGTGACGAAAAATATTCGGAAACGGTTCGTGCTCTGTTGGATAAACAGATTGACGGTGCAATTCTGATTCCTTATTCGCAGACAGACTCTAAATTAGTTCAGTCGCTAAGCAGTAAAATCCCCTGTCTTTCTCTGGATCATATACTGGCCAATGTTGAAATGGATGCAGTGACCTCTGCTAATTATGAGGGTGGCTATCAGGCAATCCGTTATCTGATCGAGCACGGTCACCGCCAAATTGGAATTCTTGCAGGACCTCCTGAAAACTATACTGCAAGCCAGCGTACCGCCGGGGCACTGGACGCTCTGCGCGATGCCAATATTCCAATTGCCAAAGATTTAATTGCATATACAAAGGAATTTACTCCACAGGAGGGAAAGCGTGCCTTCCGAAATATTATGGCTGCTTCTGTTCTTCCTACTGCCCTATTTCCGGTTAATTATGATATGTGCCTTGGTGCTGTTATTGAAATAAATGCAAATGACTATGAGATTCCGGAGGATTTCTCTATCATCGGATTCGATGATGATATCATCTTCTCCTCCATGAATCCAACCATCACAGTGATTAAACAGAATGTAAAAGAAATGGGACGTCAGGCAGCAAGGCTGCTGCTGCGTCGTATAGAAGGTGACAGCTCAGGTTACCCTGAGCTGATTAAAATTCCTACCACATTGATTGAGCGTGAGTCTGTCAAACAGTTGTAGGTGAAAAATTCACTTTATGAACCGGGGCTTCGAGCTTCAAAGTAACGCATTCATTGCGATGACGACCAGCAAATTTTCCATCTTTGAAACTTTTGTTTTATCGGCTCTTTTCCTTCTGTTCTTTCCACGGACCGCTCCGATAGAACAGCACGGACAATGCCGTGGCAATTGTCCAGCCCATTGGCCAGGAGAACCATACTCCTGTGATGCCGATCACTCTGGACAGTACCTCTGTCAGTACTACTCGCAGGACCAGATCTGTCAGGGTGGCGATCATAAAGTTCTTCATGAGGCCTGCGCCCCTCAGTATACCGTCCGCCACCAGTTTGGTGGATACCACGAAGTAAAATGGTGCGACGATGAGCAGGAACTGGACACCTGTCTGCATTGCCATCTGTGAGGGTCTATTCATGAAAAATCCCACCAGATATTTTCCTGCCAGCATATAGGTGGCTACGATGGGAACACATAACAGCCAGACCATCTTCACCCCTGCTCTGAATCCCTCCTGGATTCTCGGCAGGATATTGGCACCTATATTCTGCGCGGTATAGTTGGAGATTCCATTTCCCAGTGTGGTGAAGGAAGTGAGTACCAGATTATTCAGCTTCACTGCTGCGGAGTAGCCTGCAATGGCACTGGCACCGAAGCTGTTGATGACGCTCTGAATTACGATATTACCCACGGAGATAAAGGACTGTTGGAGGATACTGGGAATGGCGATCATTGCCAGCATCTTCAATATTCTACCTGAGAAGACAGAAGCTTTTCCGGTAATCTCTATCAAGTGCAGACGGTAAAGGACAACGGTGATAGCCAGCACACAGCTCACGCCCTGACAGAGGAACGTCGCCCATGCCACACCTGCCACGCCCATATGAAAGGTGCTTACGAAGAGGATATCCACTGCAATATTAGCGGTGGATGAGAATGCAAGGAATATAAAAGGTGTCTTGGAATCTCCAAGGGCTGAGAAAATACCGGTAGCTATATTATAGAAGAACAGGAACGGCAATCCCCAGATATAGATGTCCAGATAGAGCGCGGAATCCCCGAGGATCTCCTCCGGTGTGTGAATCAACTGTAGCAGTGCATGACTGCTGGTGATTCCGAAAAGCATCAAAAGTCCGCACAGCACAGCACTGCTGATCATGGCTGTGTAAACAGCAGTCTTCATATCCCTGTATTTTTTTGCCCCAAAGAACTGAGATACGATGACTGAGCATCCGATATTGCATCCAAAAGCGAAGGCGATGAAGATTAATGTAATCTCATAGCTGTTTCCTACTGCTGCCAGTGCATTTTCCCCTACGAATTTGCCAGCCACCAGACTGTCTGCAATATTATAAAGCTGTTGAAATATGATACTGCCAAACAGGGGCAGACAAAATTTCCAGAGAACTGTCTCTGGTTTTCCAACGGTAAGATCTTTATTCATCTCTCTGTTCCTCCTGTTCTAACGCTTTTAAGATGATCTCTATGCATCCATGAATTTCATAATAGCTGCTGGAAAGCATCAGATCATAGCTCTCTGGATGTCCCCATCTGCTGCCTGCGTTAAAATCAAAATATTGTTTTCTCATGCGGTCAATTCTCCGTATTCGAAGTGCTGCTTCTCTTTCCGATATCTCATTTCGCTTCGCCACACGTGCCAATCGATCCTTCATGTCTGCATAGATGAACACGGAGAGCCGTCTGTCCTGCTGTATAATATCAGAGGCACAGCGCCCAATGATTACTGCGGATTCTCTTCCTGCGATTTTCTCGATTACATTTCGCTCCGAGGTATATATTTTCTGATTCAGTGAATAGAATTGATTTCCCATATTTGCGGAATCTGCAAACACATTTCCTGATAAAAAAGAATTCATTCTGGCAGGTTTCTCATCGTCCTTCTCCATGGTTTCCATGGAAAGTCCACTTTCCTTTGCAGAGAGCTGTAACAGTAATTTGTCATAGCACGCCACCTGCAGTCTGTCCGCCAGCTTTTCTCCGATTTCTCTGCCGCCACTGCCATATTCTCTGCCGATACAGATACATTTTTTCATCATAGGTATCAAACCTCTTTTCCCTCATGGATTGTTTTTTATGACCACCTGTATTATACTCATTTCATTGGTACATATAAAATGTATATTTGATATCATTATTATATGTTTTTTATATATCAAGATCATTATTTTATTTTACAGGCAGATTATAATTTATTTTTATTGAGTCTGCTTTTTATAGAAGGAGGCACACATGGTTACCTACGATTACTACCGTATCTTTTACTTCGTGGCACAATATCACAGTTTTACCAAGGCAGCGGAACTACTGCACAATAATCAGCCCAACATTACCCGATGCATGAACAATCTGGAACAGGAGCTGGAGTGCAAGCTCTTCGTCCGCTCCAACCGCGGCATTACCCTCACCCCCGAGGGACAGCAGCTCTACTCCCACGTATCCATCGCCTATGACCATCTGCAGTACGGGGAGGCAGAACTCAAAAAGGACCGCTCCCTGGAGAGCGGTCTGATCACCATCGGTGCCAGCGAAACGGCACTTCGTCTTTTTTTATTGGAAAAGCTGGAATCCTTTCATGCCCAGTACCCCAACGTGCGGCTGAAAATCTCCAATCATTCCACACCGGAAGCTATCGCCTCTCTGGAAAATGGGCTGGTGGATTTCTCGGTTATAACGAGCCCCATGCATATTGGAAAAAATCTGAGGCAATATCCCCTGAGTACCTATCGGGAAATTCTCCTGGGCGGCTCCAAATATGAAGTTCTCGGAAAGAAATCTCATGCACTTCAGGAACTGTCAGAATACCAGTTCATCTCCCTGGGGAAAGGTACAGGCACAAGGGATCTCTATGTGCAGTATTTCATGAATCATGACCTGACCTTTCAGCCGGATATGGAGGTCGCCACCACGGATCAGATCCTTCCCTTCATCAGCCATAACCTGGGCATCGGCTTTTATCCAGAGGCGCTGGCAGCGAAAGCGCTTGCCAGCGGTGAGGTACTCGCCATCCCCCTGAAAGAACCCTGTCCCCTGCGGCAGATCTGCCTGGTGGTGGATCATAACAGACCCCAAAGTATCAGTGTCCGCAAGCTGATCCAGGAACTTACGAACTGTAGGTAGTTCGAAATGTGTAATTCTAATCTATCGTTCTAAATCTGAGTGTTTTTACGAAATTTTACTACCATATTACTTGGTACTATTTTTGATAGCATCTGCGGTGTGGGCTGCATAAAGCTGCTCCACCTCCAGGATTCTGCCAAGACCCTCGATCTGTGTATCGACCTTGTCGAAGTTGCCGGATGCTGTGAACTGGCTCTTCCATGAATCCTCGTCATCCCCTGCCATATCATTGTTGGCATGGTCACCAGCCACTACCATCAGCGGACGAAGGATCACGTTCTTGTAACCTGCTTCTTTCACTTTGTCGATGACCACGTCACAGGCGGTATCTTCCGGTTCACCCTCCACGGTACCGATGAATACATTCTTATAGCCTAACTGCTCCATCTGTACCTGCATCTGATTGTAGGTAACCTTGGCTGTATGGGAAGTTCCGTGTCCCA
>JAQVCT010000004.1 GCA_028689655.1 Lachnospiraceae bacterium | reverse complement strand
TGGCTGAAGGGACGCAACTTGGTTCAATTGGTGAAAACCGGTGTGCAGTCCAGAGGAAAGGGCAGATACTTTAAAAGTGTAGTCTGCTTTTTCCTCTGTCCTGACGCCGATTGTTCACGATATAATTGGCCGTTTAACAATGAGAAGGTCTACCGCTATGTGTCGGAGGACAATGATTATCAGCCGGGGACAGTGTTCGATGGCAGGTATCGTTTTCTGTTGTATGATGTAGATACCTCAATGGGGCATGGAATGATCGTGGATACCATGGATGCGTCCGAGACTTTTCAACGTATGCAGAATCTCATAGACAATAATCTGTCTTTCCTTTTCGCAGGACTGATGAAAAGAGAGGACTGTAAGAAAACATTGGTACAAAACCTGTGTAGTCTGATGAATGGGGCATACTCCTATGAAAATGTGTGCAATGTTCTGGATCAGATGGATGCCGAGAGAGATCATGAGATGCAGGCATACATTCGGGAAAGTGAAGAGAATGAGAATCTCATGGATATTTCCGATTATTATACCCACATGCAGATGGACAGCATCAGGGAATGGGCGCGGGTGACTCCGGGAAATCTGGTGAAGAATCTGGATGAGAAATGGCAGATGGGCGAGCCTTATCAGTTGGGTATCGTCACACCGGAGGGTGCGACTGCCAATGTGAATACCCTGCAGGTATCTTCCAAAGAGTGGATCGGCACTTATTTTCCCACCTGTGATACGGTACTTCATGCCGTTGTACCCACCAATAAGACCTTTGTGGGATGGCAGATACAGGGCAAAGCCTATTATGAGAAGGATGTGCGGATCACACAGGATATGATCGTGGATGGCATGGTCTATGCAGTCATGGTGGTGGAAGACAATCCGTCAGCCGGACTTTCGCTCCAGGCGGTAAAGGCAAAAGGAAGTGAGGATTATCTTCTGGTGACCAATGCCACGATGCATCCGGAGAGCACAAAGGGATATTATGTGGCAGATAAGGATAAAGTATCTCACATGAATTATCTCCCGGAACAGATATTGCAGCCTGGGGAGACCATCAAGGTGATCTGCAGGAGCAACGTGGTGGATGATGATTCAGGACTGTTCCGCACGAATTTTAATCTGACAGAGGGGGAGCAGGCGATTCTGGGACGAAGTCATCAGGAAACCCGGGATATGGTAAAGATACCGGATCTGAATCTGGAAAATGGAATCTATGTGAAAAATCCAATGACGGAAGTCTGGTCAGAAGAGCTGGAGGCTTCCTATGATATGATGTAAGGGTCAAAAGGTGTTTTACCCCTTGATACTTACGGATTATTTCGCACTTCGTGCTTTCATAATCCTAAAAAATTCGAAATCCACCCTGATTGGGCTGCTTTCTCATGTTTTACGGGTCCCAAATTCATGCTTTTTCGTGCGAGCACGAAACGCATGACCTTTGACCCTGGTATCATGATAGATATAAATCGGAAGCAACGGGCAGAAAATAACAGACACAAAATAATAAATAGAAGGACCGGAGGAAACATACATGACAGACAATGATAACTTCATCGATATCAATGATGTGCAACTGGACGAGAGAGACACGAAGGAAGGGGGCAGTAAGGATTCGGAGTATGACGATAGAAAGACAAAAATTGTAGAAGATACGAACCACATAGAAGATGAGAAAGAGGAAGATGACTATGAGGACATCTGCCTTATCTGTCACAGACCGGAGAGCAAAGCAGGAAAAATGTTCAAACTGCCTAACAATATCTGTGTATGTAATGACTGTATGCATAAGACCATGGATACCATGAGCCAGTTTGATTATCAGGATCTCATGAATAATCCAGCACTGAATGGAGGCGCATTTCCGGGAAACGTATTCCAGGGGAATGAGGTGCAAAATGGACAGAAGAAAAGTATAGAATCTGCCGGGAATGGGGATCATGAGGAGAAGGATGACCCCAATAATGGCGAGGATGCCAATATCAATATGAATACCAATCGAGGCAAATTCCCCAATATCAGCTTTGTAAATCTGGCGGATCTACAGAATATGGGAGCCATCCCTAACAGACAGAAGCTGAAAAAGAAAAAGAAGAGTGAAGCTCCTGTGATAGATCTAAAGAAAATACCTGCGCCACATAAGATCAAGGCACAGTTAGATGAATACATCATCGGGCAGGATCAGGCGAAAAAAGTCGTGTCTGTGGCGGTATACAATCACTATAAGCGTGTAGCCACCAACACCATGGACGATATCGATATCGAGAAATCGAATATGCTCATGATAGGGCCTACCGGCTGTGGTAAGACCTATCTGGTAAAGACATTGGCGAAGCTGCTGGATGTACCCCTGGCGATCGCAGACGCCACATCCCTCACAGAAGCCGGATATATCGGAGATGACATCGAAAGCGTGATCTCCAAGCTGCTGGCAGCAGCGGACAATGATGTGGATAAAGCGGAGCGTGGCATTGTATTTATCGATGAGATCGACAAACTTGCCCGCAAAAAAGAGACGACTTCCAGAGATGTCAGTGGAGAGTCCGTGCAGCAGGGACTGCTGAAACTGTTAGAAGGCGCGGAGATGGAAGTACCGGTGGGAGCCAACAGCAAAAATGCCATGGTGCCATTGACCACAGTGAACACGAAGAATATTCTATTTATCTGCGGCGGTGCATTTCCAGACCTGGAGGATATTATCAAACAGCGTCTGAACCATGAGACCTCTATCGGCTATACCGCAGACCTGAAAGATAAATATGATAAAGAGAAAGATATCTTATCCAAAGTGACCATAGAGGACATTAAGAAGTTTGGTATGATTCCGGAATTTGTAGGACGTTTACCGATCCTCTTCACATTGAAAGGTCTTGATAAAGAGGCTTTGATGAAGATTCTGAAAGAGCCGAAAAATGCCATACTGAAACAGTATCAGAAATTGCTGGAACTGGATGAAGTAAAGCTGGAATTTGATGACGGTTCGCTGGAAGCCATCGCGGAGAAAGCCCTGAAACGTGATACGGGTGCCAGAGCGCTGCGCTCTATTATTGAAGAGTTCATGCTGGATATCATGTATGAGATTCCAAAGGATGATAACATCGGACGCGTGATCATCACCAGAGAGTATATTCAGGGAACAGGGGGTCCGGTCATTGACATTCGCAACAATGATGTGACGCTGGAGGAGATCGATACCATGCAGGAAGTTATTTCATAGGGCATTCATTTCTCACATATATTGGAATGATGAGTATATGTGAGGTTATTTATGACTTGTAGAGAACAGATCTTGTCCAATGATTACGCAGACGCGCTGGTGGATTTTCGCTTGGAACCGGATAATCCCTTTCAAAACAGGATGAGCGATTTCTGTTACCAGAACATTGAAAATGACTTTGGGATTCTATACATTAAGAGAACGTTGCTGGGAGGCTTTGATGAATCCGATTATGATTATCTCTATATTCCAAAGTGTTATGGGCTGCAGAATGCCTTCCAGGTCCACAGACGGAACATACAAGTTCAGGATAAAGCGGACAATGAAGAAATACAGGTGACACAATTAGGCAGGAATTTTGATCCATTACCTTTGATCAGTGCAGGAATCCTGCCCCTGCAAAGTGCTCCCCTGGAACTGACGGGAAAGGGCGTGGTCATTGGTTTTATCGATACGGGGATTCGCTATGAAAATGAAGTATTCAGAAGACCGGATGGAACATCGCGCATACTGGCGATCTGGGATCAGACCATTCAGACGGGGGAACCACCGGAGGGATTACAGTATGGAACCGAATATACCAGGGAGCAGATCAACGCAGCACTGATCAGCGAAAATCCCAGAGATATTGTCCCCAGCACGGATGTGGACGGACATGGAACTGCCATTGCCAGTGTGGCTGCGGGAAGTATTCTGGGGGAGGGACAGCAGTTCATCGGTGCGGCACCGGATGCGGATATCGTGGTGGTAAAGCTGAAAACAGCGAAGCCGTATCTGAAGGAATACTATATGATACCGGAGGCGGTGCCCGCCTATGCCTCATCGGATATCTGGTCAGGCATCAAATATCTGGACAGCTTTGCCAGGACTTTTTCCAGGCCGGTGGTGATCTGTCTGGGAATGGGGAGCAATCAGGGAGATCATTCGGGGACATCCACATCCTCCCGCTATATGAACCTCATTGCCAACAAGCGCAGCAGATGCTTCGTGGTATGTGGTGGAAATGAGGGAAATGAGGCCCATCATTATGAAGCGAATATTATCCTGCCTGCCCAGACGAACTGGCGGGATGTGGAGATACGTATGGGAGAGAATGAGCGGGGTGTCATGACGGAACTTTGGGGGAGCCCGCCGTTTGACTATACCGTATCTATCAAATCCCCATCGGGGGAGACGATTCCCAGAATCTTTTACAGGGGGAACCGGATGCAGAGTTATTCCTTTATCTATGACAGGACCAGGATCACAGTGGGCTACTCCGTCATAGAGCAAAATTCCGGGGAGACCCTGATCGTGATGCGGTTCCAGGACCCCACGCCGGGCATCTGGACGGTCCGGGTGTTCGCGGAGGGAAACAGCGGGGAGGCTAACTTTCATATGTGGCTTCCCATCAAAGAGTTTTCTTCCTCGGATACCTATTTCCTAAGTCCCAGTCCCTATGTGACGCTGACGGTTCCCGGCATGACCCAGGGTGTGTTCACACCCTCCACCTATGATTCCAAGACCAATGGATTCTACACAGAGTCTGGGAGAGGGTATACCAGAACCGGACGCATCAAGCCGGATATCAGTGCGCCCGGGGTAAATATCTCCACGATTCTTGGGACACGAACCGGTTCCAGTTACGCAGCCGCACTCACCGCAGGTGCAGCAGCGCAATTTCTGCAATGGGCGGTGGTGGAGGAACATGACACCAGGGTGAATACCAATGACATCAAAAATTATTTTATCTATGGAGCCAGAAGAGACGATGATTTCTCTTATCCCAATCGTGAATTTGGCTACGGCAGGCTGAATCTGGCAGGCACGTTTCAGTGGCTGGCGGGGTTAAGATGAGAGGAATATGACAGAATACAGTTGGAAGAGGATTCCAATCTACGAGGGAGGTCGGCCATGATTTATATGTTGGTCATTGCAGTTATTTTCATTGCAGAACTGTTTATCAAAGATTATATAGAAGCGAAAAAGAATGAGGATACCTGCCAGTACATCTTGAAAAAACATGTAATCATCCGCAGGTATCACAACAAGGGAGCACTATTGAATCTGGGGGAGAACAGACGACGTGTGGTTGCTGTTGTCTCTATCGTGTTCAGTGTGATGATGGTGCTGATCTTTCTCATCACCCTCACAAACCGTGGCAATCATTTCATGAAGACGGGATTGGCACTGCTCCTGGGGGGCGCTTTCAGCAATACTTACGATCGTATGAGGCGGAAATACGTGGTGGATTACTTTAGCTTCAACACGAAGTTTCCCCGCATCACGGCCATCGTATTTAATATTGGTGATTTCTGCATTGCCATTGGTGCTGCCATGACTGCCATCGCAGTGATACTAAATCCACGCATCTAAAAAATGATAGCAATGAGATTGATTTTAATCAAAACAAAAACAGATAACACTTACCGTTATCTGTTTTTGTTTTTTAATAGGAAATTCCTTCGAAAATTCCTATTGGCAGCATCATAAATGATACTGCTAAGCTTGTAATACTTCCAAAGGAAGTATTATCCCGGAGTGATTATGCATCTTATAGATGCATAACATTGCCCAAAGTGTCATTAAAGTAGTGGTAACATAAGAGTGTCGAAGACACTTTGTTCTTTACAAAGGATTCTCTATTATTTTGTGATAATGGTTCCGGTTTTTCCAGAGATGGCATCATGTGCTTCATCCAGAGAAGTGATGATGACAGTCCCTGTTGGGACTTTTGTGAGGAAATCAATAGCGGCCTCGATCTTAGGAAGCATAGTGCCTTCCTCGAACTGACCTTCTGCCATATAGCCTTGGGCTTCTGCCACAGTCATCTTCGGGATCGGAGCCTGTTTTTCTGTCCCAAAATCCTTGTAGACACAGGGAACAGCCGTGCAGATGAGCAGTTGATCGGCATCCAGATCAGCGGCTAATTTGCCGGCAATACTGTCCTTCTCGATAACAGCACTGGCGCCCTTTAAGGCGTGCTGCTGTTCGATAACGGGGATTCCACCGCCACCGCAGGCGATGACCACCTGACCGGCATCAGATAAGGTGCGGATCGCTTCAATCTCCACGATGTCGATTGGCTTTGGAGCAGCTACGATTCGGCGGTATCCTTTTCCGGGTTCCTCCACCACGTAATTTCCTTTTTTTACTTCTATATCAGCGTCTTCCCTGGACATATAACGACCAATCTGTTTGGTCGGTTCATAGAAAGCTTCATCATAAGGATCCACAGTGACCTGGGTGAGAATGGTGCTCACCGGTTTGGAGATTCCTCGATTTAATAACTCTGCACGAAGCGCATTCTGGATATCATATCCCACATAACCCTGACTCATAGCGGAGCATACACACATAGGAGCAGGCGTATAATCGATGTATACACGGCGAAGCTCTGTCATAGCTTTGTGAATCATGCTTACCTGTGGACCATTGCTGTGGGTGATGGTCAGCTGATAGCCGGCTTCCACCAGATCGGCAAGCGCTTTTGCCGTTACTTTTACTGCGTCCCACTGTTCTGTGGTGGTGTAACCTAATGCGTTATGTCCTAATGAAACAACAACTTTTTTCATATTATTACCATGCCTTTCTTATGAATCTCAAAAGATAAAGTAATTATATCAAAAAAGGCATTTTTTGTATACTGAAAATAAATAATCAAAAAATACAATAAATCCTATTGACATACTATGAAACTTCGTGTATGATTCAATTCATAACAAACCTAGTAAGTAAGTAGGAAATAAAGACGGCAAGGACGAGAACAACGAAGAATACTGAAAACGGGCAATCAATAGGAATGGAAAAAGGAAAGAAAACAGGAGGAATCATAGTATGGCTAAGATCAAAAAAAGTGCAATTGAGTTAATCGGGGGAACTCCCTTACTGGAAGTGACAAATTATGAGAAGAAAGTGGATGCCAAGGCAAAGCTTCTGGTGAAACTGGAGTTCCTGAACCCGGCAGGAAGTGTAAAGGACAGAGTGGCACTTGCCATGATCCAAGATGCGGAGGAGAAGGGAATCCTGAAAGCGGGAGCGACCATCATCGAGCCTACCAGTGGAAATACAGGAATCGGCCTCGCAGCGGTGGCAGCAGCCAGAGGATACAAGGCAATTCTTACCTTACCAGAGACCATGAGTGTGGAGAGAAGAAAATTATTGAAGGCTTACGGTGCAGAAATCGTTCTGACAGATGGTTCCAAAGGAATGAACGGTGCTATTGCAAAGGCAAAGGAATTACAGGAAAGCATTTCCGGTTCCGTGATCCTGGGTCAGTTCGATAATCCAGCCAATGCCAAGGCACACAGAGAGACCACAGGACCGGAGATCTGGGAGGACACGGACGGACAGGTGGATGTGTTCGTAGCCGGTGTGGGTACAGGTGGAACCGTGACAGGCGTAGGCGAATACTTAAAGTCCAAAAATCCCAATGTGAAGATCATCGCAGTGGAGCCTGACAGCTCAGCGGTATTATCCGGTGAAAAGCCAGGGGCACATAAGATTCAGGGAATCGGTGCAGGATTCATACCGAAGGTACTGAACACAGAGGTCTATGATGAAGTGTTCCGCGTGAAAAATGAAGATGCCTTCGAGGTGGGAAGGCAGATTGCTTATAATGAAGGCATCCTGGTAGGTATTTCCTCCGGTGCAGCACTTTACGCAGCCACAGAGATTGCAAAGCGACCAGAGTTCGCAGGGAAAACAATCGTAGCATTATTACCGGACTCCGGAGACAGATATTTGTCCACTCCGTTATTTTCCGAGGAATAGAATGGGGCGTGTCAATAAGTCCTTCGTACCTTCATGGAGCATGAGGTGGCGAATGACTTTTGACACGGTAATCAGACATTGCAGAGAATAAAAAATTATGATATGATACGTTTCATGTAGAGTGGCTTAAATACAAGGATTTTCTATAGATATGTAATAAAATGAAACGTAGGTGAACAGCATGGATACAATGATTCGGATTCAGAATGTCAGCAAGACCTTCGAAGGAAAAGAGAGCACAGTAGAGGCTCTGAAAAATATCACACTGGATATTCATAAGGGAGACATTTATGGTATTATCGGTATGAGCGGTGCGGGAAAAAGCACCCTTGTCCGCTGCCTGAATTTCCTGGAGAAACCCACATCCGGTACGGTCTGCATCGAGGGGAAGGATCTGTCGCAGATGACAGAACCAGAGCTTCGGGAGACCAGAACCAAGATTGCTATGATCTTCCAGCATTTTAATCTGCTGATGCAGAGAACGGTTCTTGATAACATCTGTTTTCCCATGGAAATAACAGGTTGTAAGAAAAAAGAGGCAAGAGAAAAGGCAAAAGAGCTTTTAAAGATCGTTGACCTCAGTGAAAAGGCAAAAGCATATCCATCCCAGCTATCTGGTGGACAGAAGCAGAGAGTGGCAATCGCAAGAGCACTTGCCATGGACCCCAAGATCCTGCTCTGCGATGAGGCCACCAGTGCATTGGATCCCACCACCACAAAATCGATTCTCAGTCTGCTGAAGGATATCAATAAGCAGTACGGCATCACCATCGTGATCATCACCCATGAGATGGCAGTGGTGCAGGAGATTTGTTCCCATGTGGCTATCATTGATCAGGGCAATCTGGCAGAACACGGACTGGTGGAGGATGTATTTTCCAGACCCCAGACCCAGGCAGCGAAGAAACTGGTATTCCAGGGGGATCATCATCACACCAATATGACTGGAAAGAGATGCATTCGTATCGTATTTACAGAGAACTCTTCCTTTGAGCCAGTGATTGGAAATATGGTACTGGAGTGTAAAGCACCAGCCAACATCTTACTGGCAGATACCCAGGATATCAACGGCATTGCTCATGGACAGATGATTTTGCAGCTTCCGGAAGATGAGCAGATCGCCAACAGGATGATTCATTATCTGGAAGATCGAAAATTAACGGTGGAGGAGCTGGAAAATTATGTGGGATAGTACGACAATTAACATGTTAATAGAAGGAACAGGAGCAACATTATATATGACATTGTTATCCACATTGATGGCATATGTCATAGGACTTCCACTGGGAATTGCATTGGTGGTCACAGCAAAAGACGGACTTCGCCCCAATGCTGTGGTCTATAAGGTACTGGATATCATAGTGAATATCGTGCGTTCCGTACCGTTTTTGATCCTGTTGATCCTGATTATTCCACTGACCAAGGTCATCGTGGGAAAAAGCTATGGTTCTACAGCCACCATCGTACCATTGACGCTGGCAGCAGCACCGTTTATTGCCCGCCTCGTGGAATCTTCCCTGCAGGAAGTGGATAGAGGGGTTATCGAAGCGGCACAGAGTATGGGTGCCGGTCTCTGGACTATCATCTGGAAAGTATTGCTGGCAGAAGCCAGAACCTCTCTCATCGTAGGGGCTACCATAGCCACAGGTACGATTTTAGGATATTCCGCGATGGCAGGTACTGTAGGCGGTGGCGGACTTGGGGATATCGCCATTCGTTATGGATATTACAGATATCAGACAGATATTATGATCGTGACCGTTATCTTACTGGTGGCGTTGGTACAGATCATGCAGGTCATTGGCATGAAGCTGTCCAGGAAACTGGATAAACGTATCACGGGTTAAGCTCACTGACACATTATTTGGCTGTAAATATAGTAAAAAAACGTAGTAAGAGATATTTAAGTTTAGCTCGTGATATTGCGGGGGTAACTTTAAATATAAGAGGAGCAGTTTGGAGAAAAGGAGAAAAATTATGAAGAAATCATTTGCATTAGCACTTGCAGCTGTATTGGCACTGGGTACCCTTACAGGATGTGGCAGCAAGGCAGACACAACAGAAACACCTGCAGGAGATGCTGCAGTTACAGAAGCTGCAACCACGGAAGCAGGAACAGACGCTGCTACAGAGGCAGCACCAGTTGAGGAAAAAGGAAGCATCAAGATCGCAGCATCCGCAACACCACACGCTGAGATCCTGGAGGCAGCAAAGCCATTACTTGCAGCACAGGGATGGACACTGGAAGTTACCGTATTTGATGATTATGTACAGCCCAACTTAGTAGTGGAGAGCGGAGACTTTGACGCAAACTACTTCCAGCACGTACCATACCTGGATCAGTTCAATGAAGAGCAGGGAACACATCTGGTAGACGCTGGAGATATCCATTATGAACCATTTGGCATTTATCCTGGAACAGAGTCAGATCTTGCAAACATCACAGAGGGTGCCACCATCGCAGTACCCAATGATACTACCAACGAAGCAAGAGCATTATTGTTATTACAGGATAACGGTATCATCACATTAAAAGAAGGTGCTGGTCTTACAGCTACCATCAATGATATTGCTGAGAATCCTAAAAATATTGAAATCAAAGAGCTGGAGGCAGCACAGGTAGCCAGAGTAAAAGATGAAGTAGCATTTGTAGTATTAAATGGTAACTATGCATTGGAAGCGGGCTACAGTGTGGGCAAAGATGCGGTAGCATATGAGCAGGCAGATTCAGAGGCGGCAAAGACTTATGTAAACATCATTGCTGTGAAAGAGGGAAACGAGAATAACGAAGGTATCAAAGCTTTGGTAGATACTTTAAAATCTGATGATATTAAGAAATTCATCCAGGATACTTATGATGGAGCAGTAGTTCCGTTTAACTAAGCAGGAAAAAAAGCGAAAAAAGTATCCTAAAAAAATAGTATAAAGGTACTTGACATGAAAAAACGTATATGATATATTATCCAAGCACGAGGAATTTAATTCTGGTGCTTGGATTTTTCTTTTTATGATCCAATTCTATACAGATACCATTCCGGTATCTCACTATGAGTCACCATTTCGGTGCAGATTTTCCCAACATTACATGGAACACAGCAGTAAAGACCTTGGCAATCCCCCGCAGAGAAGCCAACAAAAGCAGTAAAATCAGCAAAAAAGCAGTAAAAAGTTAACGAAAAAGTATTAAAAAATGAACAAAGAAGTTAACAGAAAAGCAGTAAAGAAATCAGCAAAAAAACAGCAAGATAACAGCAATGAGAAAGGATGCCTGTAGTGAGTACAGGCGAAGGTAAACAATGTTCGAAAAACTAAAAACAAGGCTGCAAAGGGAGGATTCCGTAAAAAAGAAGGATTCCGTAAAAAGGGAAGAGTCCGTAAAAGAGAAGGATTCTGTAAAAAAGAAAGTGTTCATAATGGATAAGGACTCCGTTCAGGGAAAAGAGTCTATAAAAGGAAAAACAGGTCAGATTAAGAATCATATGATAAATCAAATTAAGCAGTTCTCTCAGAATGCAATTTTCTATCTCAAGGGAATGGATCTGGAGAGCGATGTGGAACGAGTTGTGCGGATTGGCAGCATCGTTGGGGTCGCATTTCTGGTGGTGGCGCTCATGGGAAGAACGATCTATTATGTGGCGGTGAAGAACAGAGTGGCGGAGGAAACACAGAAAGTCATCGTGCAGTCAGAGCAGTCCACGCAGGAAGACACAGTGAAGGTGGAGTCCGAACAGTCGGTACTGGAACGGCAGTATAGCAAGGTCGTGGAAAGAGTGGAAGAACTCATGAAGAGCAACCATGAACTGCAGGAAATGAAACAGACTGCAGAAAAAGGCGAGAGCGGTGAGAAGGGAAAAGATGGAGAGAATGGCCAGGATGGAAGTGCTGGTACCGATGGTAAGAATGGCCAGGATGGGAAAGACGGTGAGAATGGCGTTCATGGCCAGGATGGTCAAAATGGTGCCAACGGAGAAGATGGGAAAAACGGAGAAAAAGGTGCAGACGGAGAGAATGGAATGGACGGGGCGAACGGAGAGAATGGGAAAGATGGTGCGAATGGAGAGAATGGAAAGGATGGACAGAATGGAGCAGACGGGAAGAGTGTCTATGAATTAGCTGCCGAGTACGGGTTCGCAGGAAGCGAAGGCGATCTGGGAAATACTCTTTCCACAGTGGAAGTAAGAGTTGTTACCGTTGAGAACAGAATGGAAGAGGTACAGGGGGAGCTGGAAGAAACAAAAAAATCTGTCGCTGATGGAAAAACGCTCATTGCGTCAGCGATTACAAATAAGGGCGTACAAGCTTCAGCAGAAAATTCTTTTTCGGAGATGGCAGGATATGTTGAAATGGTCTATGAAATGGGAAGAGCAGCGGGACAAAGGGATGCAGCAGGAAAACTGTGCGGCGGATTGAATGGTCTGTACGGTGAGATGAATGGGAGAATGGGAACTTCATTGCCCACCGATTATACGGCAGACACCTCCATAGATACCATGGCCGCGGATTTACAGAGGGCAACACAGAATTTTGCGGAGAGATATCAGCAGAAGTTACAGGAACAGCATAACAATTCCTATAATGAGGGTATGCAGGCGGGACAGAATGGACCTAAGACAGGAACCATCACGGTCACCCTGTATGATATCACAGACGAAGGGGTTGCCCATTATCAGACCGTAAAGGTAAACGGGATAACGGTATTTGATAAGTGCGGAAGTGCCTATTTTAATGAACAGCGCGCTACTATTCCCATTACATTGAACTAAGTAAGTATTTGACAATCTCCTTTGTCTTTTGCCCTCTTGATTAATTCCTACTAAAGTGATATGATATACGGTATAAGCAGAGCCAAGTTGACAAAAGACAACGGCATGCTTGCATGCAAAGTTGTGCTTTTGGCTATTTGGCGAGCGAAGCGAACGAGAAAATCGACAGATTTTCGAGTCTCTGCTTATACGCGCAGAGTCAAGTAGTAGTAAGACAACGACAAAGGAGACCTTTATGACAAATTTCGATGAGATAATAGATAGGAGAAATACCAACAGTTTAAAATATGATTTCGCAGCGGAGCGGGGAAAACCGGCGGATGTCTTACCGTTGTGGGTGGCGGATATGGATTTCCGTGCACCGGAAGAAGTCCTGGAAGCCTTACATGAGGCGGTATCCCACGGAATTTTTGGATATTCTGAGGTGAAGAGTGCATACTATCAGGCTGTGGCAGGATGGTTCACCAGACATTTTCAGTGGACGCCTCAGGAAGAATGGCTGATAAAGACACCGGGCGTGGTATTTGCCATCAATGCAGCCATCCGGGCACTGACCAGTGAAAATGATGCCATCATGATCCAGACACCTGTGTACTATCCATTTACCAATTCAGTGCTTGCCAACCGTCGCAAACTGGTGATCAATGAACTGGTGTATAGAGATGGACATTATGAGATGGACGTGGCAGATTTTGAGAAAAAGGTCGTAGAAAATCAGGTGAAGATGTTTATCCTGTGCAGCCCCCATAATCCTGTGGGACGGGTGTGGACCAGGGAGGAACTGGAAAAGGTGGCGGACATCTGCGTACAGCATGGCGTCATAGTGGTCTCTGATGAGATTCATTGTGACTTTACCTATGAGGGACATCCCCATACCATATTTGCCAGCATCTCTGGACAGGCGGCAGACCATAGTGTGATCTGTACTGCACCCAGCAAGACCTTTAATCTGGCAGGGTTACAGACCTCCAATATTTTCGTGAAGAATCCACAGATGCGTGAGAAGATCGAGGACGCTATCCACAATGGCGCAGCCTACGATGAGATCAACTGTCTGGGTCTGGTGGCATGCAGGACTGCCTATGAAAAGGGAGACAGATGGCTTGGGGAATTGAAGACCTATCTGAAAGGCAATCTGGATTTTGCCCGTCATTTCCTGGCGACACGCATCCCACAGATCCATCTGGTGGAGCCGGAAGGCACCTATCTCATCTGGCTGGACTGTACAGGATTGGGGCTATCCGATGAAGCATTGGAGGATCTCATGGTAAATAAAGCAAAGCTATGGCTGGATGCAGGGAGTATGTTTGGCAAACAGGCAGGACAGTTCCAACGCATCAATATGACTTGCCCAAGAAGTGTCCTGCAGAAAGCACTGGAACAGTTGGAGACAGCTGTGCAGGGATTGTAATGGACCGGAATATATGGCAAATCAGGAGTAAACAGGACAAATTAAAATGGGTTGATGTTCAATAACGGAGGGACACATCATGAAGATTTCAACAAGAGGCAGATACGCGGTGCGTGTTATGCTGGATCTTGCCACCAACAATAATGGTGAATATATCAAAGTGAAACAAATAGCAAAAAGACAGGAGATATCAGAAAAATATCTGGAGCAGATCATCGCGGTGCTGAATAAAGCGGGGTATGTAAAAAGTGTACGCGGTGCTCAGGGAGGCTACAAGATCGCGAAGGAGCCACAGAATTATACGGTGGGCATGATCCTGCGACTGACGGAGGGAAGTCTCAGCCCCGTGGCATGCCTGGATGATGAGAAAAATGAATGCGACCGATGCGATACCTGTGAGACATTGACTGTATGGAAGCAGTTAAATGACGCCATCAATGGTGTGGTAGATCATGTGACCATCGCCGATCTGGTGGAGAATCAGGAAAAACGCCTGGCTGCATTGAACTATAACATTTAGTGCCTGTGACACAAAAGAGGAATTTGAGGATGTCACAGTGAGAGAGAAACGTTCTGCTGGAAAGCTCGTAGAGGAGCAGAAAGAGGAATCAAAAGATATTCTCATAGGTGATAAGTAAATAGGCGCATATGCAAACTCCCGGAGACATATACTTTTCATGAAAAGGATGTGTAACTGGGAGTTTTATATTGAGAAAATATAGGAAAAAAATAACAGCTTTTGCAGGTCATATGTTGCAGGAAAGCAAGAAGATGTCCACAGAACGGTGGAAAGGAATCGCCATCGTGGGAGCATTGATGTTACTGCTGATGGTGACACTGTATGTGCCTGGACATATGCAGGATATGATCAGTGTCAGTAACAGTGTGGATGGAAGAGAGCTTCCCATCTACTGCGTGCAGACGGAGAAACCGGAGATCGCCCTGACCTTTGACGCTGCCTGGGGAAATGAGGATACGAAACAGATCATGGAGATTCTGAAAAAACATGACGTCCATGTCACTTTCTTTATGACCGGAGGATGGGTGGACAGCTATCCGGAGGATGTGAAGCTGATACTGGCAGAGGGGCATGACCTTGGCAATCACAGTGAGAATCATAAGAATATGAGTCAGATCTCCGATGAGGAGAAAAAGCAGGAGTTGATGAAGGTTCATGATAAAGTGAAAAACCTCACAGGCTACGAGATGTTCCTATTCCGACCGCCCTACGGAGACTATGACAATGCGGTGATCAAAGTGGCAAAGGACTGCGGCTATTATCCCATACAGTGGGATTGCGACAGTCTGGACTGGAAGGACTACGGTGTGGATTCCATCATCAACACGGTCTGTAATCACAAGCACCTGGGAAATGGCAGCATCATCCTCTGCCACAATGGGGCAAAATACACTGCCCAGGCGCTGGACGCTATGATTACCAGTCTGAAGGAGAAAGGCTATACCTTCGTGCCCCTGTCACAGCTGATTATCAGAGAGAAGTATCATATGGATCATGAAGGGCGGCAGATTCCGGATTAAAATATACCAAATCAAGGATTTACTTCGCATCTCCTTTGTGCTACAATGCATCAGAAGAGGTGCGAAGATGTTTTCAGAAGACAGCGTAGAGAAAAGAATATGTTTAATTTTAACGGGTATGATCATTGCGCTTGGGATATTGACAGCCAACATCGGAACCCATACTATGCCTTCCAGTATGCAGCTGGCATCGGGAGCACAGAATATTGCAGAGGAAGCAGTGGTAATATTTGAACACGTAAATTCTGAGGAAGTTTCCACTACTGGAGACAGCAATCCTATCTTATCAGAGACCTTGAGAGCGAACCAGGCGAGAAACAGCCAGATGGTTCAATTTATTCATTTACTGTTGGTATATCTATCAACGGTTTTTCTGTTTTTCTATTTATTGGCAACGACCTTTATTTTGTTTTTGGCACAGGGTCGGGGTGTCATTATCAACTTTATCCATGAGAAAGATGGTCAAAAAGACAAACTCCATTACAAATTTGCTTAATGAATAAGCATGGCACTTTTTGGTACCCGGAATAGAAGGGTACTTATTTCTGGTGTTCCTGTTTGTTCGGATATCATAGAAATGGAGGAGAATTGAATACAGATGATAATTAAAATTTTGGCATTGAGTATATTTCTGTTAATGTTTATCTTGATTATAACAGAAGTGTGGGAGAGACATATAGTGACATTGGGCTGTGGCCTGCTGACCCTGGTACTGGTGTTTGGTATTGGCATGCATAGCTTTGATGCAATCAGTGAGACGCTGAATCTCCAGAGTTTATTTACGGGGAACTTCTGGATCGCGGCTGCGGAGAGTGGGGAGACATCCTCGGGAATCAACTGGGCTACGATTATTTTCATCGCGGGTATGATGATCATGGTGGAAGGCATGGCGGAGGCAGGATTTTTCCGCTGGCTTTGCCTGAAAATCGCCAAACTGGTAAAATATAAGACGCAGAAGATCTTTTTGACATTTATGATACTATCTGCATTTTTATCCATGTTTATTGACAGCATTACCGTTATCCTATTCCTGGCAGCAGTGACCATCGAACTGGCAGAATTGCTGCACTTTAAACCAGTACCAATGATCCTGGCGGAAGTGTTCTGTGCGAACCTGGGAGGGTCGGCAACTATGTGTGGAGATCCGCCTAACATTATCATAGGAACATCTCTGGGATATTCTTTTGCAGATTTCTTACAGAATACGGGACTTATTGCCCTGGTATCCCTGGTGTTGATCATTGTGTACTTTACCCTTACGCTGGGAAAGACACTGGGTGGCGGAGATACAGAACTGGAGCAGGCATGTGCCAGCTTAAAACCCACGGATGCCATTCAGAGCAAACGTAAATTTGTTGCAAGTACCGTGATTTTTTTCAGTGCGGTAATCTTACTGGTAACTCATGCATACACAGGATTGACCGTGGCATTCATCGGTGTGACCATCGGAGCAGCGACACTGCTCAGCGCAGGCGACGCATTTGCACTATTGAGAAAACTGGATTATAAGACATTATTATTCTTTATCGGTCTGTTCATCGTAGTAGGTGGATTGGAACAGACTAAACTGTTGGAACTTCTGGCAGGATTTATCGGAAAAGCCAGCGGAGACAATACGTTCATTATGGTATGTATTATTCTTTGGCTCTCTGCTATCGCCAGCGCATTTATCGATAACATTCCTTTTGCAGCGACTATGGTACCGGTCATCAGCAGTCTGGCAGCTACCACGGGAGTTCCACTTTCCATCCTGGTATGGGCATTGGCAATGGGAACAGATATTGGCGGTAGTGCGACTCCAATCGGTGCCTCAGCGAATGTCGTCGGTATTGCTACCGCCTCCAAACATGGCTATGTGGTAAAATGGGGTGAATACTGTAAGACTATGGTGCCTGCCACGATACTCGTCATGTTGGTGACCATGGCAATGATCTATGTACGCTATCTGTAATCAGGAGAGTGACAAATGACTTAGTGGGTCAACCACTGGAAAATAAAAATAATGATCTGCACCATAGAGCGTACGGACGTAACATAAAAATGAAAAATGCAAAAATAAGAAATAAGAAATAAGTAATGCAAAAATAAGAAATAAGTAATGAGAAATAAGCAATGAGAAATAAGTAATGAGAAATAAGCAATGAGAAATAAGTAATGAGAAATAAGCAATGAGAAATAAGTAATGAGAAATAAGTAATGAGAAATAAGTAATGAGAAATAAGTAATTGAGAAATAAGTGATAAGTAATAAGAAATGAGTAATAAACAATAGGAAAGAAGAACTAAGAATTAAGAAAACAGATGTCGGCCATAAGATGGGCTGATGTTCAAGAAAGGCAGGGTTACGAAAATGGAACAAATGATTATAACGATCGGCCGCCAGTTCGGCAGTGCCGGTCACGAGATCGCGCAGAAGCTGGCAGATCATTATGAACTGCCACTCTATGACAAGAATTTACTCAAGGAGATCGCACAGGAAAAGAATCTGAACAGCAGTGTCCTGGAGGAATATGATGAAGTAAAACGAAACAAATTCCTGTATCGCTCCGTGAGAGGCATGAATAGTTCTCCGGAAGATAATGTGGCTAATCTTCAATTTGAGTATCTTCGGAAAAAGGCCCAGGAGGGGAAGTCCTTTGTGGTAGTTGGTCGGTGCGCAGAGACTATATTAAGGGACTATGAGGGCGTCATCTCTATTTTCGTCACAGGAAATCGTGAGATAGAGAAAGCGAGAATCATGGAGCTGTACAATCTCAATGAGAAAAAAGCAGAGGATCTCATCGATGTGAACAATTGCAGGAGGCGTCAGTACCATGACAGTCACTGTACCACCAAATGGGGTGAGGCAGAGGTCTATGATCTCACCATAAACAGCAGCAGACTTGGCCTGGATGCCAGTCTGGAAGTATTGACTCATTACATAGATGTTCGCAGAAAATAGTAAAAATTACAGGGACTGGTCTGAAGAGGTATGTTTTAACTGAATGGCAGGAAACGGATGTGCTTTTTTAGAAATTATATGAAATGATATATAATAACTACCGGACGCTGATCCGAACCCCAGCCTTGTATGAGACTTGGGTTCGGATCAGCGTCCGGTAACTGGTTTGATGCGCTTCGAATTATTTACTGTGCTTGATATCCTTAATGGGAATGTTGGCGAACAGTGCAGGTACAGAACCGTTGTTGGAGTCAGAATCCGTCTCTGTGATTTTCACATCCAGAGCATCAGCATCGATTTCCATATATTTTGAGATGACAGCGATGATATCATTTTTAATCATTTCCATCATTTCAGGTGAACAGTTAGCTCGATCTGAAACCAGTAATAATTTCAGGCGATCTTTTGCAACATTTCCAGAACTTTTTTTCTTTGTGAATAAATCCATTAATCCCATGTTGATTTCCCCCTAATTTTTCTTGAATAGTTCTTTTAATTTACCAAATACACCTTTCACTTCGTCTAAATCAAGGAAAGGAACTTCTTCTCCAAGGATTCGTTTACAGATATTGGAGTAAGCCTGCCCGGCGAGCGTATTGTTCCCAGCCAGAGGTTCTCCATTATTGGTGGAGATAACAACATGTTCATCATCAGGGACTGCACCGATCAGATTAACAGCCAGAATATCTGTCACATCATCAACGTTCATCATATCGCCGCGTTTTACCATATCCATACGAAGTCTGTTTACCAGCAGATCAATCTGCTTAATCTCATTGGCTTCCAGGAGTCCGATGATTCTGTCAGCATCGCGTACGGCTGATACTTCAGGAGTAGTTACCACCAAAGCACGATCTGCCCCTGCAATTGCATTTTTAAAGCCCTGTTCGATTCCGGCAGGACAGTCGAGAAGAATATAATCAAATTCTTCCCTTAATTGATTAATTAATGCAACCATTTGCTCCGGAGATACAGAATCTTTATCTCTTGTCTGAGCTGATGGCAATAAATATAATTCCGGATACTTTTTATCGTGAATCAAAGCCTGTTTCAAACGACATTTTTCCTCAATGACATCCACCAGATTGTATACAATACGATTTTCAAGTCCCATAACGACATCCAGGTTACGAAGCCCGATGTCAGTATCAATCATAACTACCTTCTTATCTAATTGTGCAAGACCTGTTCCTACATTTGCAGTTGTAGTCGTCTTACCTACACCGCCTTTTCCTGATGTGATTACGATTACTTCACCCATCACTTAGTTCCTCCTTTTTTGAACGTCAGCGTAGCTGACGTAATGATTAAATGTTTTTTAATATACTTTTGCTTACAGGTTCGATGTAGATTGCATCATTTTTCACAAATGCAATTTGAACCTCTATCAGGTTATCCTTTCCGCTTCTGCGGATGCGTCTTTTCCCTTTTTCCCGGTCTGGACTTTTGGCGATATAAGTGCCTATCTGAATCTGAATCGGATTCATCTGCAATGCAAAGACAAAGCAGCTATCGTCCCCGGTATTTCCGGCCTGCACATTTCCCTTTAAAGCACCCAGAATGATAATGTTACCGGCAGCCGATACATGGGCACCTGGATTCACATCCCCCACAATGATCAGATTTCCTTCACTTACGATAGACTGACCGGAACGAAGGGTTCCTTTGTAATAATCACCGTAGTCTACCTGACCTTCGGCAGGCTGCACCTGTGACAAAGTTGCCAGAGTTGATTCTACTCTTTGGCGGGTGGACTCTTCGCTTTTAAAATCCTGATCTATGATACAGAGAATTTCCACGGAAGAATGTTCATGGATTGCTTCGATGAGCGATCTTTCTTCTTCGTGACTTAAGGTTCTTCCTTCAAAGGAGATTCCTACCTTCGCATTTTTAAAGAATTTTTCAGACTCCTGAAATTTTTCTATGACAGCTTCCTGAATAGAGAGAAAAGAAGCATTTGCGTCCAGAAGCAAATTAATTCCATAACGATTACTTTTTAAAATGACTAAATCAGACATATGCACCTCCTTAAATCATCGCATATTACGACAAAATTCTGAGCTCATTGATTATACCCTAAGATGGCGCACATTCCAATAGGCATATTGACAATATCTGAATAAAACATCATAAAATAATGCACCAAAATGAAAAATAGTTCCCTTTTATTTTCCCTCCTGTTCGTTATGATATCTATGAGTACATAGAATCAAATGTAAATAGGAAAAAGGAACATATCTAAGTGAAGCATCGGAGAAAGATGCATCACAGGATGATGAAGGGATGGGAACATGGCGGAATCAAAGATACGTCTTCTGGTAGTGGAGGATGAGGCGGTCATTCGAAGTGGTATCAAACGGCATATGTCCTGGGAGGAACTGGGTGTGGACGAGGTGTATACGGCAGAGAATGGCCGTGAAGCACTGGAAATTACCAGAGAAAAAGATATGGATATTATCATTTCTGATATTCGTATGCCGGGAATGAGTGGGATAGAGCTGTGTGAGATCTTCCGAAAGAGATGGGAAAAGTGTCAGATTATCTTTATCAGTGGATTCACAGATAAGGAATACTTTATGTCAGCCATCGAGCTTGGAGCTGTGCGGTATGTGGAAAAACCCATTGATATGGAAGCACTGTCCAAAGCGGTGAAGCAGGGAGTCCACACGGTACAGCAGACGAAACAGATCTTACAGGTACATCTGATACAGGAATATCATTCGGAAGAGTGCGAGAGTACCCAGTCCAGGTTTGCGGTACAGAAAGTGATCACCTATATGGAGGAACATCTGGAAGACCCGGCACTTTCCATTCAGATGCTGGCGGATGAAGTATATCTGACGCCTACGTATCTTAGCAGTTTGTTTAAAAAGACTACGGGGGTTACCATCGGACAATATCTCACGGAGCAGCGGATTAACAGGGCGAGAGAATTGCTGGATAACCCCAGATGGAAGCTCTACCATATCGCCGAGATGGTGGGATACAGGGATGCCAATTATTTTGCAAAGATTTTTAAGAAAAGGATGGGCATACTCCCTTCGGAATATCGTGAGAGGCAGCCTGTATGAAGAAGATCCTTGAGAAAATCAAACACCATTACAGAAATCTGTCCATGCAGAAAAAGATGGTCTATTCCTACACCCTTCCGGTGCTGGTGATCTGCGCGGTAACATTTTTCCTGGGCTACTCCGTATTTTATAATTCCTATCGGAAGCAACTGCGCCATTCCATCGATCAGTCCTGTGTTCAGGCAAACAGTTTTATCAATAATTACATAGATAACATGAATTTTATCTCATTGCTGATTACGGAGAACCGCGACATCAATGAGATTCTTTCATCTCCGTACTATGGAAAATACATGGAAATGGGGGAGGTCTACAGGGAATACTATGCCATCAGTGAGGCGATCCGCGAGATTGAGAAGTCGAATTTTACCTATCGAATCGCCATCTATATTCCGGATGACATTCCTTATTCCAATAATAACTATCATTTCTATCAGGAATCTTCCCTGATGGAAAAAGCGTATTATCAGGAACTGATGGACAGTGTGAAGGAAGGAAAGCCTTACTTTGCCCTTATCGATGAGACCAGATTTACGGCACCCACCAGAAAGGATACGTATCTGGCACTGTTCAAAAAGATCACGGTGCAGCAGGGAGGACAGGAGAAGACCTATATCGTGAAGGTGGAGACTCTGTTGAAGAATTTTCAGAATGTGCTGGATAACGCATTAAATACAGAGAACAGCCTGATCTATATTCTGGATGAGAATCAGCACCTGCTGATGACGTCAGATGATGAAATGTATGGAAAACTCAACGATAGGGAACAGCTTCCACATTCCTGGATTGCCAACTGGTCCACCTGCAATGTGGGAAACAGGGAGCTTTACGGACTTCATCAGAAACTGTCAAAGTATAACTGGCGCATTTTTGCATTGATTCCAAAGGATGAGTTCCGAAGCCGGAGCAACTTCATACTGACGCTGATGTGCGTGATGATCGTGGTGCTGTCCGTGGCAGTGGGGATGATTTCCTATCTCATTGCCCGATACTATACCAATCGCCTTTCCAGGCTGCAACAGAGGATGGGCAGCGTGGAGAACGGGGATCTGAATACCCAGCTATCCATTCCGCCGGGCAAGTCAGGGGATGAGCTGGATGCCATTTATACGAAGTTCAACTATATGACGGAAGAACTGCAGCGTCTGATGAAAGAGCATTACAGACTGGGAAAAAGTGTCATGTCAGCGGAATTGAAGGCATTACAGGCGCAGATCAACCCTCATTTCCTCTATAATACCCTGGATCTCATCAACTGGGGAGCCGTGGATCACGGTGCCGAGGAAGTGGCATTGATGGCGCGCAATCTTGGTCAGTTCTATCGGTTGAGCCTGAATCATGGCAGGACGGCGATCCTCATTGGGGAGGAATTGAAGCATGTGGAGACCTACGTAAATATTGAGAATGTTCATTTCGCAGGTGCCATTAATATGGACATTCAGGTGCCGCAGTCAATCCGCGCCTATGCCTGTCTGAATATTATATTGCAGCCCTTTGTGGAGAATGCCATCGTGCATGGCATTGCGGAATACCCGGATATCATCGAGTGTAATATTACCCTGAGTGCCCGGATGGAGGGGGAGGATATTCTGTTCTCCATCGCGGACGACGGGCCTGGTATGAGCCGGGAGCAGATAGAGACGCTGCTCACCAGTGACAGCGTGAACAAGCAGCAGGGCTACGGGGTAAAAAATGTGAATTTCCGTATGCAGCTATGTTATGGAGAAAAATATGGAGTGTCCTACGAAACGGAATCGGAGGAAGGAACGAAAGTATACCTTCGGATTCCTGCTTACACCTATGAAGAGTTGGAAGAAAAATTGAATAATTCGTAAAATATTCCTTGTTATCGTAGCTTTGGTCTATACAAAAGAAAGAGAATATTTTCTATAATAAATCTATCAGCTGAACATCTGTATCACAGAACGGTTGATAGATTTTTTGATATTATGTGAATAAAAGGAGTGAGCGTATGAGTGTGCATCTGAAGAATTTTTTAAAGGAGTGGAAGAAAAACAGACCGTTGTTCATCATGACGATACCGGCACTTTTTCTGATTATTGTATTTGCATATCTTCCCATGTCAGGATTGATCCTTGCATTTAAGAATTACCGTTATGATCTTGGCGTATTCGGGAGCGCATGGAACGGATTGGAGAATTTCCGTTATCTGTTCTCCTCAGGGACAGGGTGGCTGATCACCAAGAACACCTGTCTGTACAATATTCTGAATCTACTGACTTCGCAGCTACTGGCAATTGTCATCGCCATTTTTATTACAGAGATCAACCAGAAGGTATTCAAAAAGATTACTCAGTCCGTTATCTTTTTACCCTACTTTATCTCATGGGTCATTGTAGGAACCTTCGTATATGCGTTTTTTAACTATGAGACAGGATTTCTGAATCATATCATTACAAGCTTTGGAGGAGAGGGCGTGAATCTCTATTCCATGCCGGGGGTGTGGCCTTACATCATCTGTGCATTCAACGCCTGGAAATGGTGTGGATACAATTCCGTTATCTATATTGCAGCAATTACCGGTGTGGATTCTGAGACCTATGAGGCGGCAGCCATTGATGGAGCCAGCATCTTCCAGCGTATCAGGTATATCACCATCCCCTGCATCAAGCCAACGGTGATCACCATGATCCTGCTACAGGTAGGACGAATCTTACGAGGAGACTTCGAGATGTTCTATCAGATCATCGGCAATAACGGACAGCTCTTCAACGCCACGGACGTGATCGATACCTACGTGTTCCGTTCCCTGTTACAGAACTCCAATCTGGGAATGTCGGCGGCAGCTTCCTTTTACCAGTCATTACTGTGCTTTATCATCATTATGATCGTCAACACCGTAGTAAAACATATTGATGAAGACTACGCATTATTTTAGAATGTTCAAAGAAGAAAGGAAGAGCGAAAATGAGCAAACAAGAACCCAAAGAAATAAAATTAGGCAAGGTGCGGTTGAGCAGTTCCTCAAAAGCATTTTATACCATCGCCTATCTGTCACTGATTCTCATGGCAGTGCTGTGTGTGATTCCCTTCGTACTATTGATATCGGCTTCCTTCACATCGGAGGAATATATTCGTTTCCACGGCTACAGTATCTTCCCGAAGGACATCAGCCTGGAAGCATATGAGATGATATTCAAGTCACCACTTACGATTTTCAGGGCATATGGTGTATCCATCTTCATCACAGTGGTCGGTACTCTTTTAGGATTACTGGTAATTACCATGACAGCCTATGTCATAAGCCGTAAGGATTTTAAATATCGCAATAAATTATCATTCTTTTTCTACTTTACCACGTTGTTTAATGGGGGAATGGTAAGTACCTATATTTACTACATACAGTATCTGCATTTGAAGGACAGCTTACTGGCACTGATTTTCCCGGGTATGTTCAATGTGTTCTATCTATTGATCATGAGGAGCTTTGTATCCTCGGTGCCCACTGCACTCATCGAGTCGGCAAAGATCGATGGGGCGGGAGAATACCGTATCTTTTTCCAGATCGTCCTGCCACTGTTGAAATCCGGTATGGCTACCATCGGACTTTTCCTGGCACTGGGATACTGGAACGACTGGTATAATGCCATGCTGTATATGAACACAGAGAGCAAATATCCCCTGCAGTATATGATGTACAATCTGCTGCAAAAGACCCAGGCATTGGCGCAGATTGCCAGCAAAGCGGGTATTCCGGTCACCAATATGCCCAGCAGCAGCCTGAAGATGGCCATGGCGATCATCACCACAGGTCCCATCATACTGGTGTACCCATTTGTACAGAAATACTTTGTGAAAGGTATCACAATCGGCTCCGTAAAAGGATAAGCGGAGAACCGATAGAAGATATAGTCAACGAACTTATAAGGAGGAGGTTTCTATGAGACGAAAAGTAGTATCCCTGATATTAGCAGCTACCATGCTGACTACTATCCTGACAGGATGCGGAAGTAAAGCATCCACCACAGCAACAGACAACACAAATGAAACAGCAACATCAAGTGAGGCAAGTGCAACTCCAAAGGCAAGCGGTGAGTTAGATACATCGGAAGAAGTAAATCTGACCATGTATGTTATCAGTGACAGACCTGCAGGACAGGATGTGGTCGATGAGAACATCAATAAGATCCTCAAAGAGAAATTGAATTGTACCCTGACCATCAACTGGATTCCATGGTCCGATTATCCAAACAAATATCCGCTGTTATTCTCATCGGGAGAAGCATTTGATATGGCTTACACAGGTTCCTGGCTGAACTTTACATCCCTTGCACAGAAGGGTGCTTTCATGAATCTGGACGAATTATGGCCGGCTTATGCACCGAAGAATTTCGCTGCACAGTCAGAAGCTGCACAGCAGCAGGCAACGGTGGACGGACATTATTACTGTGTACCTACCATGCTGGCAACCTATTCCGCATATGGCCCTGTATATCGTACAGATCTGTTGGACGGTACGAACTGGGATGGCAAGATGGAGAACTTTGAAGACCTGGAAAAATACCTGGATCTCATCAAAGAGAAACATCCGGAGATGGAGCCGCTTGATATCTATTCCGCAGGTTCGGAATTGGATGATAATTACCTTTGGTCTCTTGGATATATGTCCAGCAAGGGTGCAAACAATGACTTCTTATTCTTTAATCCGGAGGAAGCAAATCCTAAGCTATTCACTTTCTACGAATGTAAAGATACCACACCATTCCTGGATATGATGGCAAGATGGAATGAAAAAGGATTTTATCCAAAGTCAGCGTTATCAGACACAGATGCAACTAAGACACAGAATGGAAAATCAGCAGTACGTGTTCACAACCTGGACACCTTTGCAGGATATTCCACCACACATAGAGAATTCGCTTATTCCTATGCGAACTTTGTAAAACATGTGAGACATTTCCCTTATACACAGGATGCAATGGTCATCTCCAACACATCACAGAACCCGGAACGTGCATTGGCAGTGTGGGATCTCATCACCAGCGATCGTGAGATGTTCGACGCATTTATGTATGGTGTGGAGGGTACGACATATACGCTGAACGAAGAAGGTCAGTACCTGATTACAGATCCGGATCAGTATGCAGGCTCCGCTATGTGGTCAGCACGTACCAACGAACTGAACAGAGATGCAGTGGGAACACCGGAATTATTCGGCGAGATGAAACAAGAATTTGAGAAAGCTATCGCAGCAGATGACACAGCAGAGAAATATGCATCCTTCGTGATAGACACCTCTAACATTGAGACAGAGTACGCCGCATGCCAGAGTGTTCATCAGCAGTACTGGTGGCCATTGGAATTAGGCTACACAGATGCCAAGACAGGACTTGCAGAATATCAGAAACAGATGGAAGCTGCCGGACTTGAAAAAGTACGCACGGAACTCCAGGGACAGTTAGATGCTTATGTAGCTGCTTTGCAGTAAAATAAAGGAAATTTCCATGGAAAGAGGGGGCATCTGCTCCTTCTTTTTCTTTCATAAGATAATGCACCATTTCCCAAATATGTTTATTAAAAAGCGGGATTCGGAAAGATATACTATAAGAAGATAGGAGTATTATGTGTAAAACGATTGGAGGTACTATGATGAAGACATTGGTGGTAAGTGAAAAAGGAGAATTATCCGTAGTGGAGGTGGCAAAACCTGCCTATGGTAAGTGCCAGGCACTGGTAAAGATGAAGAGCTGCGGGGTGTGCAACGGAACCGATACGAAGCTGATACATGGTAATTTTAAGAACTTTGATACATATCCAGCCATTCTGGGACACGAAGGCGTGGGAGAAGTGGTAGAGACTGGTGATGCAGTCACTTCCCTGAGAAAAGGAGATCTGGTATTACTTCCCTTTATCGAGGGAGATCTGGACGGCTATGCATCCGGCTGGGGCGCTTACAGCGAATATGCAGTGGTGGGCGACAGAGATGCCTATGTGAAGAATGGCATGGGACCTGGAACCCCGGAGTGGAGTGATTCCTATTTTGCCCAGACGATCATGAAACCGGAGGACAAAGTGAATCCGGTACAGGCGAGCATGATCATCACCTTCCGTGAGGTACTGAGCGCCATTCGAAGATTTGGATTCAGGGAAAATGAAAGTGTGCTGATCTACGGTGCGGGACCTGTGGGACTGTGCTTTACAAAGTTCACAAAGCTTCTGGGCATGAAGACCGTCATTACCACAGATATCTGTGATGACAAAGTGGCAACGGCTAAGAAAATGGGGGCTGATTATGCATTTAACTCCACCACCTGTGATGTGAACGCAGAAGTGAAGAAATTATTCCCGGAGGGAATTGACTATGTGGTGGATGCAGTGGGTATCAACGCATTCATCAATCCAAGCCTGGCATTGATCAAAAACAACGGAAAAATGTGCTGTTACGGTATCTCACCAAAGCTTGGCATGGAACTGGACTGGAGTCAGGCACCTTACAACTGGCAGTTACAGTTCGTACAGTGGCCCAGTAAAGAGGAAGAGGGACTGGCACACAGCCAGATCATGGCATGGATCAATCAGGGCGTGTTAGCACCGGATGACTTTATCTCCGATGTATTTTCCTTTGACCACATCATGGATGCCTTTGCACTGCTGGCGGAGAGAAAAGCGGAGACCAAGAAGATCGTGATCTCCTATGACTGACAGTATGACCTGAACAAGAGACCGTGTGAGACGGCAAAGCGACAGGATATGAAGATAAAAGTATAAAGGCATAAAAATACAGGAAATCATAGAAAACAACAGGACAACAGAAAAGATAGGAGAAAAAGAGAATGATAGAGAGCAAATTGTTTTGCGTGTTACCGGATTATGTGTGTACCCCCGATGGAATGGCAGTGGATAAGGAAGGAAACCTGGTATTATCCTGCCCCAACTTTGCAGAGGATTCCATGAGCGGCTGTGTGGTAAAGATAGACAAACAGGGAAATGTGAAGAAATGGTTCGATGTGCCGGTGCATCCCGAGACTGGCGTTGCCAGAAATATGGGAATTGCCTTTGACCATGACTGGAATATTTACTTATGTGATAATCAGGGCTGGTGTGAAAAAGAGGAAGTGTTATTCAAGGGAAGACTTCTGAAAGTGACAGTAGATGACAATGGTGTCATATCTAACACAACGGTGGTGGCCAATCACATGGAACATCCAAACGGAATCCGTATCCGTGGCAATTACATGTACGTGACACAGAGCTACCTTCATCCGGAGAAGAGAGAGGATGGCAAGCTGGTAAGCTGTGTCTACCGTTTTGCACTGGACGACCATGACATCGAAGTGACCAATACACTGGCAGACGAGAATATCATCGCTTCCTTTGTGACACAGAATCCGGATTGCCAGTATGGTGCGGACGGCATCGTATTTGACCAGGAAGGCAATCTCTTCGTGGGAAACTTTGGAGATGGTGCAGTCTATAAGATCACATTCAATGAGGATGGAAGCGTCAAAGAAAATAAGATCTTCGCTCAGAATCCAGCAGAGTTACAGAGTACGGATGGTATGTTCTTTGACGAGGCGGGCAATCTCTATGTGGCAGACTTCTCAGCAAATGCCATCGGTAAGATCACACCGGATGGCAAAGTGGAGCGAATCGCACAAAGCCCTGACTGTACAGGTGTGGATGGCGGATTAGATCAGCCTGGGGAACCAATCGTGTGGGATGGCAGGATCATCGCATCCTGTTTCGACCTGGTGACCGGACCGGATAAAGTAAATCTGAAACATGAAATGCCAGCGACACTGGTAGAAATTTCTCTGGCATAATCATAGCAGCATCGCAGGGTAGTGAGAAGCTGCCCGCTTATGGAAACAGGCAGCCAAAATTCAAGAAGTATAAAAATGCAGGAGGTATGCATGAAAGATTATATCATTGCACATGATCTGGGAACCAGTGGAAACAAAGCAACTTTATATCGGACAGATGGAACACTGATTGCCAGTACGCTCTTTACCTATGAGACCTATTACCCGCATCCAGGCTGGGTGGAACAGAAACCGGAAGAATGGTGGCAGGCGGTCTGCGGTTCCACCAAAGCATTGATGGAGAAAGCAGGTATTCGGCCCTCACAGATAGCCGCGATCTCTTTCAGCGCACAGATGATGGGATGTCTGCTGGTGGATCGGGCGGGTAACGCCCTGCGTCCCATGCTGATCTGGGCAGATACCAGAGCAGGAAAACAGGAAAAAGAGATGATAGAAAAGCTTGGCATGGAGCGGGTCTATCAGATCACCGGACATCGCGCCAGCGCTTCTTATTCCGCAGCAAAGCTTTTATGGATTCGGGAGAATGAGCCGGAGATCTATGGAAAAGCATATAAGATGATTCATGCAAAGGATTATATCATTTGCAGACTCACCGGAGAATTTGCCACAGATTACAGTGATGCCAGCGGTACCAATCTGTTTGATATTGTGGAAAAAAGGTGGAGTCAGGAGATCCTGCAGGCATTGCAGATCCCGGAGGAATTATTGCCCACGGCATATCCATCCACCCATGTGGTAGGCGGAATTCGTAAGGAGGAAGCAGAGCAGATGGGTCTGGTGGAAGGCACCCCGGTGGTGCTGGGCGGTGGTGACGGAAGCTGCGCCTGTGTAGGTGCCGGAGCAGTCATGGAAGGTCATGCATACAATGTGCTGGGTTCCTCCTCATGGATCTCTATCGCCAGCAAAAGCCCTGTGTTCGATCAGCAGATGCGAACCTTTAACTGGGTGCATCTGGATGAGCATCTCTATACACCCTGCGGAACCATGCAGGCAGCGGGTTACTCTTATAACTGGTATCGGAATACCCTGTGCCAGGAGGAGCGCAGAGAGGCGGCAGAGCAGGGGTGCAGTGCCTATCAACTCATAGATCAGGGCGTGGAAGCATGCCCGCCCGGTGCCAATGGCGTGATGTTCCTTCCCTATCTCCTGGGAGAGCGTTCCCCCAGGTGGAATCACGAGGCGAGAGGAAGCTTCATCGGTATGGGAATCTCCACCACAAAGGGAGAATTATCCAGAGCAGTGCTGGAAGGTGTGGGATTTAATCTGAAAGTAATCCTGGATATTCTGGAGGAAAAGACGAACATTGAGCAATTGACTCTCATCGGCGGCGGTGCCAAAGGAAAAGTGTGGGCGCAGATCCTGGCAGATATCTGGCAGAAACCACTGGTACTACCGAGATTTCAGGAGGAAGCCACCAGCATGGGTGCGGCAGTATGCGCAGGGGTAGGTATTGGGATTTACCGGAATTTTCAGTCCGTATCCTTATTCAATCAAGGCAGTTCCACCATAAAGCCACGCACAGAATATGCAGACCAGTATCACAGCCTCTATGAGATCTTCAATCATGCCTATGAACAGATGGTACCGATCTATCACGAGTTAGCGGAATACAACCACCTGATCTAGAGATTGCCATAATGCGAACAGCGGATGAGATAGCATAAGGGATAGCATAAAAGACAACACGGTAAGGCAGTAGAGACAAAATAGAAATATATAAGAGATTAAAAAAGTTAAAAAATAATAAATAGGAATAAGTAATAACAGGAAAGGGTCGGAAAATACATTGTACATTTTTAAGGAAGAAAATCGAAATAAAGCGGCCATGGCATTACTTGCTATGCAGCGCCATTCCTGGGAACAGGGCATGGCAATGCAGGCATTTTATGAGAGTGGATGTATGGAGATGGTCATTCAACTGGCACAGGAAGCGGTGTATCGCAGTGAGCCTGACGGCAGAGTGGCATCCATCGGCGTGTTCGACGGAGTGACAGATCCCTGCTGTACCGGTGAGGCGTTACTGGCAGCAGCACGGAAAACGGGGGACGAGACCTTACAGAAAGGATATGAGGCCCTGTTACACTGGGTGTTACATACAGCACCCAGAAGTGAAGAGGGAATTCTCTACCACCTGAATACCTGTGAACAGTTCTGGGTGGATTCCCTGTATATGCTCCCTCCATTTCTGGCAGCAGCCGGATACTATCAGGAAGCATTACAGCAGTTCTACGGCTACTGGGATGCCTTATACGATGAGAAGACAGGACTTTTCTACCATCAGTGGAAAGAGGACGAGAAGACGTATGTAAATCTGGCGCACTGGGGTGTAGGCAATGGCTGGGCACTGACCGCCCTGGTCCGCATGTACCGTTTACTGCCGGAAAGCTTTGAAACGGAGAGGGAAGACCTTCAGCAGAAGCTGATTCGTCTCGTGGAGGATCTGTTGCCATTCATGATGGAAAATGGATTATTCCATGACACGGTGGATGATGCGACGACTTTTGCGGAGACCAATCTCAGTCAGATGATGGCGTATACCTTATACCGTGGGATGGAGATGAAGATCTTACCAAACTTGTATGGGAGAACAGCGGAGCATCTGAGAGATGCAGCGAACAAATGTCTGGATTCCTATGGATTTGTGAGAGGGGTGTGCGGAGCACCCACCTTCGATAAACCGGGAATCGCACCGGAAGGGCAGGCATTTTACCTTCTGATGGAACAGGCAAGGATGGAATATATGGAGAACGATAATGAGTAAGATATTGATTACAGGTGCGGATCGCGGTTTGGGCCGTGCGCTGAGTGAACAGTTTTTACAGAATGGTCATATTGTCTACGCAGGACAGTATATGCCGGAGTGGAAAGAGCTGGATTCCTTAAAGTCTCATTATCCGGATCGGCTTTTTCTGGTGCCGCTGAATATTGGAGACCTGTCTTCCATAGAGAAGGCATATGGACAGGTCAGCGAGGAGACGGATTCGCTGGATATACTCATCCATAATGCAGGGATGATTGGGACGGACAGCAGGATTCGAGAGAGTGTCTCCCAGACAGACTGTGGGAATGTATACCGCGTTAATGCATTGGGGCCTCTCCAGGTGACCCAGACGTTCCTACCATTGTTATCCAGAGAAGGTGGAGAGCAAAAGGTGGCATTTATTTCCAGTGAAGCAGGGAGTATTGCACTGGCACATCGCAGGAGCCAGTATGCCTATGGGATGTCCAAGGCGGCGCTGAACATGGAAGTGCGTATCCTGCATAATACCTTGCAGAACATGGGATATGAGTTCTACCTGTATCATCCGGGCTGGATGCGTACCTACATGAAGGGTGACAAAGCCACCGTTGGAGATATGGAGCCGGAGGAATCTGCCGAAAGTGCCTACGCATTTTTCACGGGGGAAGCACCGACGTATCTGGAAATGGTGGATGTGTATCAACGTGCCTGGGCATTTTAGCGAGTATTAGACCGAAAGGGATAAGAGATGAAAGAAGAGATAGCGGTATTATACGATCTGAGAGAAGAACAGCGGGCACAGATCAAAGAGGAATTAGAGCAGAGACAGATAACCGTATATGAGAAGTCACCGGAGACAGTAGAAGAATGTAAAGAACTGCCCTACATCGATTTTCTGATTCTGGGAGATGATGGGATGACGGATACGGACGGGAAAATTACCCCCGGGAAAACGGACGGAGCGGCACTTACGGATAGAAATGAATCTCTCCGGGCGGCGGCATATTATGACAGACATGTCATAAATGCAATGTCCGTGATTACCATGCTCCTGCCATGGATGGACAGAGGCAGGAGAAAGAGGATCTGTTCCCTGACCAATGTGAGAGCCAGCAATAATCTGTGTTATTCCACAGACAGATATGGGGAACGCATGGCAAGGGCAGCCCGCAACATGATGATGCATATGCTGCAAAATGAACTGGCGGAAGAGGGGTATACCTTCCGCATCTTTTGTGATAATGGAACCGGGAAAAACGCAGGTTCCTATTTTATGAGAGACCGGAGCATCGACAGCTGTCCATCCCATATGGATGAGAATCGTCTGGTCATGAGGGACAATCAGGGAAGGGAGATACCATGGTAGAAAAAGGACCAATCTTGCTGTATGGCAAAAAAGACGCCAAATATCATCCGATGGAACCGGTGGAAAAGGTACTTTCGGAATGCTATGATACCGTAAAGGTAGTGGCCACAGAGAATAAAAATCATCTGGCATACCTGAATGTTTCACAGTATTATATGGTAATCTTATATGAGGAATTCGGGGAGGAACCCGTAAATTCGATTCAGGGTGCAGGGATTCTCCAATATGTGGCTGGGGGAGGAAAACTTCTGGTCATTCATAATGGCATCAGTGTACAGGAAAATGCAGAACTGGCACAGCTCATCGGCGGAAAGTTCACAGGGCATCCCCCCTATACCACATTACCCATCCTGGAATACCATATCGAGAAAAGGGAACAGCCCTATATGAAGTGCATGAAAGATTTCTCACTGCCGGAGGAAATCTATCAGTTCGATATGGATAATTTTGCGAAATGTGAGATTCTGTGCAGTTTTCGTGTCAAAGGGCAGGAGGACGACAGGATATATCCTGCCATCTGGGCAAGAAACTATGGCATGGGAAAAGTGATCTACTGCGCACCGGGGCATAGGTCAGAGAATTTGCAGAGCCCGCAGATCCAACAGTTCCTGAAAAATGTATACGAGGCTTAGACATTCAGAAACAGTAAAATCAGTCATACGATAATAATGATAATGTTATGGAAGAAAAATAACAGGAAAGAAGGAAATAAAATGCAGAATTTTGAGTCCTATAATCCAACCAGGATTATTTTTGGAAAAGATACCCATGTACAGGTGGGAATGGAGACCGCCAAATATGCGAAGAAAGTACTGCTTCACTATGGCGGAAAGAGCTTGAAGGCAAATGGCACCTACGATGTGGTGGTGGATTCCCTGCAAAGAGCAGGCATCCCATTTGTGGAACTGGGAGGTGTAAAGTCCAACCCAAGGTTATCACTGGTGGAGGAAGGAATACAGCTCTGCAGAGAAGAACAGGTAGATTTCATCCTGGCGGTGGGAGGCGGAAGTGTTATAGACTCTGCGAAGACTATCGCAGTGGGTGCATGCTATGACGGAGATGTGTGGGATTTCTTCAGCAAGGGTAAGATGCCGGAGCAGACATTGCCTGTAGGTGTGGTGCTGACCATTCCGGCAGCGGGCAGCGAGAGCAGCAATGGAGCCGTGATCACCAGAGAGGACACTCAGGAAAAGAGATCCTTTTGCAGTGATATCGCCTATCCGGTATTTGCCATATTGAATCCAGCACTGTGCTACACCCTGCCAAAGCATCAGATCGCAGCGGGCGGTGCAGACATTATGGCACACATTATGGAACGTTATTTCAGCACAGAACCCCATACAGATCTCAGCGATCATCTCTGCGAAGCCACCATGTGTACCCTGGTACAGGAACTGCCAAAGGTATTGGTGGATGTACAGGATTATGATGCCTGGGCAGAAGTGATGTGGACAGGAAACGTAGCCCATAACGGACTGTTAGGAAAAGGAAGAATCGAAGACTGGGCAAGTCACGGTATCGAGCATGAGATCAGTGCCATCTACGACATCGCCCACGGTGCAGGATTAGCCATCGTATTCCCAGCATGGATGAGATATGTGTCTCATATTTGCCCTTCCAGATTCGTACAGTTCGCAGTGCGGGTATTCCATGTGGATCTTCCCATGGCAGATACCGAAGCGATCGTACAGGAAGGTATTCACAGACTGGAGAGCTTCTTCCGGTCATTGGGATTGGAGACACGTCTGTCAGAGATTAATATTGGCAGGGAGCATTTCGAAGCCATGGGTGAGAAAGCCTGCAACGGAGGAACGCTGGGAGGTTTCCAGAAACTGAGCCCCGCAGATGTGGTGAAGATACTGGAACTTGCCCTGTAGAAGTGATAAAATACAGAGCAAACGGGTAAGAATTAAACAAACCATAAGTATGTTATTAAAAATAAAATAATAGTAACTATTCAGAACCCCATGCGCAAAATCGCTTCTTCGAAGCTTTCCCTTTGCTTATGTGGTTACTTCGCCAAATAAATTCACAAAAATCAGCTCATTCATGCAAGCATGATTCGCATATTTTTATGAATTTGCCTGGCTCTGAATAGTTCCAGGAAAACGGAGGAAATAAAATGAGTACAATTACACCACAGGAGTTAGCAAAATATTTTGACCATACACAATTACGTGCCTATGCAGTGAGAAGTGACTTTGAGAAATTATGTGAGGAGAGCATGAAGTATGGCTTTCGCATGGTAGCCATCAATTCAGCCCCGGTTATCTTATGTAAAGAATTATTAAAGGGCAGTGATGTCCATGTGGGAGCTGCCATTGGATTCCCGCTGGGACAGACCACAAAAGAAATGAAACTGGCTGAGGCCTTTCAGGCAATCAGAGAGGGTGCGGATGAGATTGATTATGTGGTGAACGTGGGACAGTTGAAAGACAAGAACTACAGCTACATTGAGCAGGAGATGGCAGGAATCGTGGAAGTGTGTAAAAAAGAGAATATTCTGTCCAAAGTCATCTTTGAGAACTGCTATCTGACAGATGCCGAGAAAGAAGAGCTCTGCCGTATTGCATTAAATGTGAGACCGGATTACATTAAGACTTCCACAGGATTTGGAACCGGTGGTGCCACACCGGAAGACATCAAACTGATGAAACGCATGGTGGGAGACGAGATCAAGATCAAGGCAGCAGGCGGTATCCGTACCCTCGAGACCGCATTGCAGATGATCGATCTGGGTGTATCAAGAATCGGTTCCACTGCAAGCGTATCAATCGTAGAGGAATCCATGAAAAAATAAGGAAGTCATACATAAAGGTGGATAAATGAATATACAGATAGAGAATAAAAAGGGAAGCGTGCTGGATTCTGCCAAAGGGCAGGAAAGCTGCAGTCTTATCTACAGAGAGGCCTACAGGGAGGGGGACAGGATTGTGATACAGACCGACCATTATCCCTGCGCCCTGGAGATCAAAGTGGACGATACCATGGATGCAGGCAGGGTATGGCTTACCGGAACGGAGCTGATCTACATCATCCCTTTCGGAGAGGCACATGATGCTTATGCACCGGAGGCTTTTCAGGGGACGAGACATATCATAGAAGTACATGAGATCCCTGAGGAGGACTGGAAGACCTATGGAAATCTCAGCGTGAATCCCATAGATCAGCGGGGGGAGACAAATTATTATCCTCATTGTACGGCATCTGTGGAGACCAGGGGCGAATCTGTATTCGCAGCCAGAAATACCATAGATGGCCTGTATGAGAATACCTGTCACGGAGAATGGCCCTACACCAGCTGGGGGGACAACGAAGATCCTCGTGCCAGCATTACCATAGAGTTCGGGGAAAAGGTACTCACGGATAAGATTGCCATCCAGCTTCGGGCAGATTTTCCCCATGATAATTACTGGCATTCCATAAAGCTTTTGTTTTCTGACGGTACGTTTCAGATACTTTCTATGGAAAAAACAGCAGATGTGCAGTATTTTACTTATGAGAACCGTATGACCAGCTCGGTGACCCTGTGCGAACTGCAAAAAGATGAGAATGATCCATCTCCTTTTCCGGCACTTACCCAGTGGGCAGTATATGGATGCCCAGTGTAAAATTGTGCACCATTTCTCAAAATAGTTTATTTTATTATGGGATATTAGTTAGTATAATGAAATTACAAAAAAAGAATGCATTCTTAATTGTAAAGTTTTACAAATAAAAAAGTATCATTTATTGGGGGATTTTAGTCGCCCAGGAAATGCAGGAGAACTGCAGATAGGAGCGGAGATATGAAAAAGGCATTAGCACTTGCATTGGTGTCAGCGATGACACTCTCATTAGTGGGATGTGGAGCTAAGACTACTACCACAGAAACTGCAACTACGGACACTGCTGTAGAAGCAACGACAACAGAGAACACAGACAGCACAGAAGCAGCAGACGCATCAACAGGAGAGCCGGTTACGCTTCAGGTATTCAGTAATTTGCCGGATCGTAAAACAGGACAGGGACTTGTAGAGCAGACATTATTTGACGATTACATGAAAGAAAATCCAAATGTAACAATCGAAGTTGAGACATTGGATGATGAAGCATATAAGACAAAATTCAAAGCATACGCAGCCGGAAGTCAGATGCCTGACCTGGTAAGCGTTTGGGGACAGCCGGGATTCATTGATGAAGTTATGGATGCAGGACTTTTAACAGAACTGAATCAGGATGATTACAAAGATTATGGATTCATTCAGGGATCTTTAGACGGATTCTCAAAAGATGGAAAATTATATGGACTTGCTAGAAACACAGATGTTATGTGCTTCTACTACAACCAGAAAATGTTTGATGACAATGGCTGGACAGTTCCTACTACATATGATGAGTTACTTGCACTTGCAGACAAGATCAATGCAGCAGGTCTCATTCCGGTAGCTATGGATGGCGGCGACAAATGGCCACTTGATATTTATGTAACAGACTTGATGGAAAAACTGGACGGCAGCGGTGTATTTGCAAAAACACATGATGCTATTGCCAATGCAGATTTCTCAGATCCATCTTTCACAAAAGCCGTAGACATCTTAAAAGATTCTGCAAAGAGAGGCTTATTCCAGAAAGGCTTTGAGACAACTGATTACGGTACAGCACAGAATTTATTCATCAACGCACAGTCAGCAATGTTCTACATGGGCAGCTGGGATATGAGCATGGCAGCAAATGAGGATATTCCTGCAGAAGTACGTGACAACATTCGCGTATTCACGATGCCGTCTGTAGAAGGTGGAAAAGCGACTGCTGCAAATATCACTGCATGGAATGGCGGCGGATATTCTGTAACAGAGAGCGCAGCTCACAAAGAAGAAGCAATCAAATTATTGAACTACATGTTCCGTCCTGAAGGCTGGACAAAACTAGCTTGGGAAAATGGTGTATGTATGTCAGCACAGGATTTCTCACAGTTTGCAACAGGCAAAGAAACAGAGCCTCAGAAACAGTTCATGGAGATCGTAGCAAACGCAACAGACCTTTCCAGAACACCTCTTGGTGATATGGGAAGCAGCGAATTTAAGACTGTATGCGAAGATAAGATTCAGGAGGCAGCAATCGACAAGATCAGCACTCAGGAATTCTACGACGCAATCGCAGAGACCTGCAAATAATATATAGATAGAAAAAGCAGCCGTCTGACTCCCTAGCAGGCGGCTGTTTTAAATAGGAGGAGCCACATGCGTAAAGCATATAGTAATAAAGCTGTTATTGCAAGTCTGGTAGCACCGGGACTGATATTTTTCTTTTTTGCCATCCTGGTACCGATTTGTCTGAGTGTGTATTATGGATTTACTGATTTTAGTGGACTTGGCGCAGCATCATTTATTGGATTAGACAATTACAAATTTATGTTACACGACAAAGATTTCTGGATCTCCCTTCGCAACTCCGGGTTACTGGCAATCGGATTTGTCTGCATTCAGCATCCACTGGCAATTATTGCAGCCGTTATTATTGATAATATGCAGGGAAAGGCAGAGGGCTTTTTCAGATGTGTATACTTTTTACCAAACGTTATCTCAGTTGCAATCATTGCATATTTATGGAAGTTCATCTATGATCCAAACTTCGGATTATTAAATAATATCGTAAAAATATTTGGCGGCGAAGGACATATCAACTGGCTGGGCAGCGGCACAGCAATCTGGTCCGTACTAATCGTATTAATCTGGCATGGTTTTGGCTGGGGCATGTTGATCTACTATACAGGTATCAAAAATATTGATCCCGTATTATATGAAGCGGCAGCTATCGATGGCGCAGATAAGAAAAAAAGATTTTTATTAATCACCTTACCTTTGATGAAACCGGTTATTCAGGTAAATGTTACTTTGGCAGTTATCTCCGCATTGAAACAGATGGAGACCGTATATCTGCTGACCAATGGTGGACCTGGTAATGAGACACAGTTCATGGCAAATCATCTGTACAAACAGGCATTCAGTGCATTCAAATATGGCTATGGTAACTCCATCAGTGTTGTATTTGTAATTATCTGTATCCTGGCAACACAGGTATTGAATATGATATTCAGAGAGAAGGAGGCGTAAGGATGAAAGTAGAAAATAAGAAATTAACTGTTGGAAGCCTTCTTGGATGGTTTGTCCTCATTGCCTTTGCGGTGATTCAAATATTTCCCCTTGTATGGCTGGTAGACTTTTCTCTTGCCAGCAATAATGAGATGTTTACCAATGGTCTGTTGATCATACCAAAGGTATTTCGATTTGACAATTATGTGACAGCTTTTACAGATGGACACTTTTTACAATATTTCAGAAATAGTTTACTCATCAATGTACTTGCGGTGGTGATTGTACTGTTTATCTCCATTATTACCGCCTTTGCCTGTACCAGAATGCACTGGAAACTTTCAGGGCTGGTAAAGACCATCATTTTATTGGGCATGATGATTCCTATTCACGCAACCTTATTACCAAACTACATGATATACGACAAATTACATTTGACAGATACCATATGGGCACTGCTCATTCCTTATGTGGCGTTCTCGCTGCCCCAGGGACTATTCCTTACCAGCAGCTTCATGGAGAGCATCCCTAAGGAATTGGAGGAAGCAGCGCTGATTGATGGCTGCGGGATCTATCGGATCATCGCCATCATCATCACACCATTGATGAAATCATCCATGTCCACCGTAGCAATCATGACGTTCCTGAACAACTGGAATGAATTCATGATGGCAAGTACTTATCTGAGCAGTCCTAAGTGGAAGACCCTTCCGTTCTCCGTACTGGAATTTACAGGTATGTACGCATCCAATTATTCTGTGCAGTTCGCAGTTATGGCACTGACAGCAGCCCCTATGGTGGTCATCTACATATTACTGAATAAACACATCACAAAAGGTGTGGCAATGGGAGCAGTAAAAGGCTAAAAATCAGGAAGATAACAAGATAAGAGGAAAGGTCAGGAAAGACAGATGAAATGTATATGGAAGACAACTGCCTATGATGCCAACAGCGATAGCAAAAGACAGGTTCGTGAAATAGAACTTCCCATGACAGTGGACGAAGGACAGGAAATGCAGGCTGTGAATCTCTATCCGAATCATAAGGATCAGACTTTTCAAGGGTTTGGAGCTGCATTGACAGAAGGTGGTGCCTATACATTTTCCAGAATGACCAAAGAAAAGCAGCAGGAACTTCTGGACTGTTACTTTGGGAAGGATGGAATGGGATACAGCCAGCTTCGTATGGCAATTGACAGTTGTGATTCCTGCCTTGGCAATTACAGTGCCATGGAAACGGATGACAAAAGTTTTGAGAGTTTTTCCATAGACAGAGACAGAAAATATATTTTACCTTTTCTGAAAAGTATACTTGGTGCCTCGGAGAATAGAGTGGAAGTCATGCTCAGCCCCTGGAGCCCACCGCCATTTATGAAGACCAATGGAGAGAAAAACCATGGTGGACAGCTAAAAAAAGAATACTACGAAATGTGGGCAGAGTACATGTGCAGATATGTACAGGCATATGAGGAGGAAGGATTCCCCGTTGTCAGAATCAGTGTACAAAATGAACCCAATGCCACACAGACCTGGGATTCCTGCCGTTACAATGGGGAGGAAGAGAAAGAGTTCCTGAGAGATTATCTCTACCCGGCGATGGTGCGGTTCGGTCTGTCGGAGAAACAGATCTTTATCTGGGATCACAATAAAGAACGGGCAGTGGAGAGAGCGGAGACCATCCTTGATAAGGATACAGACTCCATGGTATCCGGTGTGGCATTCCACTGGTACAGCGGAGATCATTTCGATGCCATACGTCTGCTGCATGAGTCCTATCCGGATAAATTACTGGCATTCACAGAAGGCTGTGTGGAATATAGCCGGTTCGCAGAGGATGATCCTGTGGCACATGCCAGGATGTATGCCCATGATTATATAGGAAATCTCAACGCCGGAGCGAGTATTTGTATCGAATGGAATCTGCTGCTGGACAGTATGGGTGGTCCGAACCATGTGAAAAATTACGTGGAATCACCCATGATGTATGATGAGAAGACGAAAATCCTTGACAAAAAATTATCAATCTATTATATTGCTCATATGAGCCAATATATCCTGCCGGGTTCCGTGCGGATTGCTGCCAGCAAATATACAAGGGATCTGGACGTGACAGCTTTTCAGAGACCGGATGGAAAGATTGCAGTTGTATTATTGAATCTTATTTCAGAGGAACAAGTGATCTATATTAGAATGAATGGAGAATTGGTAAAAATAGCATTGCCGGCAGATGGTATCGGAACTGCCCTGCTATGTGAATAGTTATGATAAAAAGTAATCCTGCGGAGGTACAGGGGTGAGACAGATGCTGAACATTCGCAAATGGAAGATTAAATATAAACTGCTCTATGCAGTGTATGCCGTGCTAATCCCAGTCCTGGTTGGGATTACTTTTTATGTTTTTAACCAAAGTGTCACAACGGTGCGGGAGGAACTAAAGGATGCCTATAGCACACTGGCAGGCACTATGAGTGCCAATATTGCCTACACGGAGACCGACATAGAGGATATCATGACCTATGTCACCATCAATGATGACTTTCGATATGTGCTCAGCGCCAGACCGGATTCCACCGTGGCTGCGAACCCGCTGGTATGGCAGCAGTCTACCCCGGCGGAATTTGTATCCGAGATGCTCTATGTCAAAAATGACATACAATGTTTTGCCCTCTACGCACCCAATGGGGTCAAACCCTATATTAATGCCCGGAAAACAGCGGTCATAAACAAGGATATAGATGAGATTAAAACATTGCCGGTGCTGGTGGAATCACAGAAATATCTGGGAGATATTGCCATGAGCAGGATGGATAAGACGGATAAGAGGCTGATCCAGAATAATACAAAGGATCGTATCGTATTCGGAAAAGTCATCATGTCTTATGATAAGGAACGAATACTGGGATATATGTGTGCGACAATCGATGCAGACAGAGTGATCAGACAGTTCGAGAAGGAAAGACTGGAGGAAAACGAGAGTATCTATCTCTTCGACCGATACGGGAATGAGATCATACATACAGGGGATTTCACCCAGCAGGAACAGAATAAGATTCGCGGAGCCAGTGTGAACTGGAAAGATGGAAACCATATAGGAAGCACAAAGAAAAATTATCTGTTCGGCAGCAGGAACAGCCAGTATGGATATATGGTGGTATATGTGACACCAAAAGAAAATTGGAGCAGACAGCTTCACAATGCAGGGAGAATACCAATCTTTATCGCATTAGCACTGCTGCTGGCCACCTTTCCTATTTTTAATCTGGTGACCCGGTTTATCACGAAGCCTCTGAGTAGTCTTCATACCTCCATGCTTCATTTGCAGGAGGGAGATTTCAAACAGTATGTGGAAGTTCAGTCTGAGGATGAGATGGGAGATGTGACCCGTGTATACAATGAGATGGTACAGCGTATTGACGAACTCATCGATAAAAATTATGTGATGGTATTGCGGGAGCGGGAAAGCGAACTGGATATCCTCCAGGCACAGATCAATCCCCACTTTTTATACAACACGCTGGATTCTCTCTACTGGGATGCCTTTAATCTGGGGGATATGGAGTTGTCAGAGAATATCATGGCACTGTCCGAATTATTCCGTCTGGCGCTGAGCAGAGGCAAAGGTATCGTCACTGTGGAGACGGAATTTAAGCTCATCGAGAGTTATCTGAGAATTCAGAAGATGCGCTTCGATAAAAAGATGGACTATAAAGTAAATCTTCTCTCAGAGATGAAGGATAAGGAGATACCGAAGCTGATCATCCAGCCCTTCGTAGAGAATGCCATCGTTCACGGACTGGAGAATACCAGTAATATTGGATTTGTGAATATACACGGCTACCTGGAAGAGGAATATATGGTATTCAAGATCATAGATAACGGTGTAGGCATGACCGAAGAACAACAGCAGGAACTGTTCGCAGATGATACGAGGCAGTACTCCACACAGAGAATCAGCAAATATGCCATTAAGAATGTAAAAGAGCGATTAAAGCTGCGGTACAATGATAATTTTGAGTTAAAGATTACCAGCACTTTAAATGTGGGAACCACAGTCACCATCAAAATACCCAGTGAATATCATGCTTGATATAAGCTGAAAAAGATTGTCTGCCTGTAGTATGGTGTGATCGTGAAATGTATAAATTATGAGAGACGGGGTAGTCAGACTATGAAGAAAAGAACGCTATTGATTGCAGATGATGAGGCAAAGATCAGAAATGGAATACAGACATATCTCCAGCTGCATGCAGAATTTATCGATACCATCTATGTGGCGGAGAATGGTGCCATCGCGTTGGATATCATCTATAAATATCATCCGGATGTGATGCTGCTGGATGTACAGATGCCGGAGAAGGATGGCTTCGAGGTCATGGAGGAGGCAATCCGTGCGGAGGTCTGCCCTGTTACCATCATATTGAGCGGATATGACGAATTTAAGTACGCACAGCGTGCTCTGCGAGCCGGGGTGGTAGACTATATCCTGAAACCCTGTCGTCCCAATGAGATCGTGGAAAAATTGAAAGAAGTGTTGGATGTTCACGAGGAGGAGACAGAGCTGGAGAAAAAAGAGCAGAATCCCATCGTGGAATCTGCAAAGAAATATATGCGGGAGCATTATGATCAGGAGATCACCCTTGCCATGGTGGCAGATATTGTAAAGGTAAGTCCCACCTATCTTTCCTCCATATTTACCAAATATGAGGAGTGCGGATTCATCGATTACCTGAATCAGTTCCGGGTGGATCAGGCGAAGATGTACCTTCGGGATCTTGGCATGAAGACCTACGAGGTAGCCTACAAGGTAGGATTTCAAGATGAAAAATATTTCTCCCGGGTATTCAAAAAGGTCGCCGGGGTCAGCCCATCGGAGTATAAAAAAGGATGAAATATGATTAAAACGGATATTTCTGAAAAAACAAAGTTTATCCATCAGAATAACAAGGGAACATTTCCATACATCAATATGCGGATAATCCCGACGATGATTAAATGAAGCGGATAGTAGATATAGAAAAACCACTTCATCCATGGCACTTTTCCCTTTTCACCATTGTATAAATTCAAAATTGGGTAGACCATAATAACACCTGCCAATACCATGGCATATACCTGATTGACAAAGAAAAAAGCTATTACCCCATATAGAAATACCCACGGGAGCATTGCCTTTATTTGCCCTTTCAAGTCCCCTCTTTTTTGGTACATATCAATAATTGCCAGAACAGCAATACTTGACCAATCAGCAGGAAATGCGGTCCAAATTAGAACAAATATAATGATTTCCTTCAGCCATTTGTTCATGTTAAGGTTGCCATTTCGCAGCCAGAGAACCGCCACTGCAATAAAAAGTGGATAAATAACACTTGTCTGATTAAAGATCCCATCGCTGAATGGTATTGGATTTATTCCAAAGGCAAAACAATATGCAAAGTGTGAGATTACTGCAAAAACAAACATCCGCAGCATATATTTCTTTACACTCCTTGTGTAATAGTAACCCTCGCATATAAAGAACCACATAATAGGTGCTGTTAATCTCCCGATGAGATGCATCACAATTGACATGGGATCTGTTGTAAACCCTGGAAAAATCAAATCTGCCACATGGTCAATCGTCATAGCAATAATTGCAATAAGCTTTAAATGATTTGCATTAAACTGTATTTTGCTTTTCATATATTGTTTGTCACTTTCCGTCTCTATGCCTTCACCTTGAAACTCGGCAAGATATATAAAATTTATTCCTCCTGTATATATATGATAAATGCAGGACAAATATATTTTATTCAGTATATCATATCCCACACGATCTGTATAAATAGTTTGATTTATGCTGTCTTCCAAAAAGAAATATGGACAGACGAAAGAAAATAGGTTATAGTACAAAAGTAGTATTTCATATTTGATGCATAGCACTATGCATTCATGGCAGTTCTGCCAAAGATTCCATTAAAGTAAGCAAATCATTATTACCATTAAGGGGTATGACAGTTATCATATGGAGGCACAGATGACCAAGGAGGATGGCATCGTTTTACGTGTATTTGATTATGGGTACAGCCATGCCAACAGACATTACTATGTGGAGGATGATGTCTACGTATTATCTTTTCCCACGCCTGTGATTATCTATCTGGCAGAAGGAGAAATGCCGGAAACTGTGACTATGAGACTGGAATGCAAGGGTCAGGAAAGTTTTACCTATCGTGTAAGCACAGTCAACTATTTGAAAATGACCCGGCAAGAATTGGAAGATAAAAACATGATTATTTTGATTCCTTTTCAATTAATCCGTATGAGAAAGATAATGGAAAAAGAAAGAAGCGCAGAAAACCTGGATTTGTTGAAAAACATTATCCAAAATGATATACTCGGGAGTATCAGAAGAAACCTTGATGTAGGGAATATTACGGAGGGAGATGAAAGGAAGTTACGAAGACTTACGCATCTTTTATATGAATATCTCTACGCCCATTATGATGAAATGGAGGAATTAAATGAGATGACAGACGAATCATTGATGCTTGATATTGACATTATAGAAAAAGAACATGAAAGACAGATAAAGGAAGTAAAGGAAGAAGTAACAAAAGAAGTGACAGAAAAAGTGACAGAAGAAGTAACAAAAGAAGTGACAGAAAAAGTGACAGAGGAAGTAACAAAAGAAGTAACAGAAAAAGTGACAGAGGAAGTAACAGAAAAAGTAACAGGAAGGGTTGCCAGGTTGACAAAGGAGATACTGAGATTGACGGCGCAACATGATAGTACCAGTGAGATAGCAGTAAAATTAGGTGTGACAGAAGAACAGGTGAATGAGATCTTAGATGCATAGGGATACCTGGGATGAGGGGTAATACATATTATACAAGAGGGGAAAAGGATGAAGAGACGTAAAGTAAAAGCAGGTATTGTTGGGTGCGGAGTCATCAGTGATATTTATATTCAGAACATGCAGAGCAGATTTTCCATTTTGGAGGTAGTGGCTTGCAGTTCAAAAAGAATGGATTCAGCGTATGCCAAGGCAGAAAAATACGGAATCAAAGCCATGGAAACGGAAGAATTGCTGACAGATCCGGAGATTGATCTGGTGGTGAATCTGACACCACCCGGTGCGCATTACGACATCATCAAGCGTGCATTGATGAAAGGAAAGCATGTGTATACAGAGAAGATATTCACGGTTGGATTAGGCAGGGCGAAGGAATTGATGCAGCTTGCAGATGAAAAGGGATTATATCTTGGCGTCGCTCCGGATACCTTCTTAGGTTCCTCCATGCAAAATGCCAGGCAGATTATAGAGTCAGGTTTGATAGGAACCGTCACCTCGGTGGTGGCTGTCTTAAATCGCGATTTCAAGAGCTTTACTGAGGAGCTTCCATTTTTGTCAGGGGAGGGAGCCGGGATAGGATTTGACGTAGGCATCTATTATATGACAGCCATGTTATCGATTCTGGGATCTGTAAAGAGCTGCTGTGGCATGATGAAAGAGACGGTGACCAGCCGAACACATTATCTCCCGCAGAATCAGAATTTCGGACAGGAATATGAAGTAAAAAATGAAGGAATTCTTGCAGGAACGCTGTTATTTGCCAATGGTGTGATAGGCACTGTGCATTTTAATGGAGAGACAGTCTTTCCGGAAAAACCGATACTTACTATTTATGGCACGGAGGGGATCGTATATATGGCGGACCCCAATGAGTTTGGAGGGGAAGTGCGGCTTCTTCGCAAAGGACAGGCAGAGCCGGTGATGATACCTTCGAATTTTGGATATGCGGATAACTCCAGGGGGCTTGGGGTGGCAGAGATGGCATGGTCCATGTGTACAGGCAGAAGACCACGCGCCAATAAAGAGATGGCATATCATGCGCTGGAAGTACTGTACGGGATTGCAGAGAGCAGCAGAAGTGGTGAAATGCGTCATATGAACTCTACGTTTGAAAAACTACCGCCACTGCCACAGGGCTATCTGAATGGAAATTACCCTATTCCGGGATGCCAGAGTGGGGAGGAGGCCGCCCTTACCATCTGTGGAAGCAGTATGTAACGTAAATCTGTTCACCAATGCAAGTTACATGAGAAGTCCCTGGTATACAGCAAATTATGGTATACCAGGGACTTTCTAGTGTTTATGTATTTACGCGAGCAATGAGGAGAGTATCGCAGCATAATTAATCTTTGATACGACTGAAATATGATTTGGTCTCAGCGACGATCACACCACTCAATGCCATGATCGCGAACAGGTTCGGTAATGCCATCAAACCGTTGAAGATATCAGCGATGGTCCATACGGCGGATACTGTCATGAACGGTCCGATAAATACACACAGGATGTAGAGCCAACGATAAGCTTTTACGACTTTCTGATTTCCATTTACGATATATTCCAGACAGCGCTCACTGTAGTAATCCCATCCTAAGATGGTGGTAAATGCGAAGAATACCAGACAGAGCATCAGGATAAAGGAAGCGACTGTAGATGGAAAAGGTAATCCCATTTGGAATGCTTTTGTGGTAACAGCGACACCTTCCAGTCCCATGTCATAAGTACCGGTGATGACAATAGCAAGACCTGTCATGGTACAGATCACGATGGTATCGATGAAGGTTCCCATCATGGAGATGAGACCTTGACGGACACACTCATCTGTCTGTGCAGCAGCAGCGGCGATAGGAGCGCTGCCGAGACCTGCTTCATTAGAGAAGATACCTCTTGCTATACCTTTTTGCATGGCCATGATGATGGCACCCACAGCACCACCGGCAGCAGCCCGGAGACCAAAGGCACTCTGTATGATGGTAACGATGGCAGCAGGGATAGCGGTGATGTGTGTCAACAGGATTAATAATGCAGCAGCTACATAGAGAATAGCCATAAATGGCACGATGACTTCTGCTACGCGGGAGATCCTCTTTAATCCTCCAATGATAACGAGAGCAACGCACAGTGTTAAGATGATACCTGCGATGACAACAGTCCAGGAATAAGTTCTGCCAAAGAGGATAACGGTCCAGGCATTGTTTGGATCAAAAAAGTTATTTACAGCACTGGCGATGCCGTTGACCTGGGTGAAGGTACCGATACCCATAAGGCCGACACCTACACCAAAGAAAGCGAAGATCTTTCCAAGCCATTTCCAACGATGCCCCATACCCTTTTCAATATAGTAGAAAGGTCCACCGATGATGTGTCCATCATCAGCTACAACACGATATTTTACAGCCAAGAGACATTCTGCATATTTAGTAGCAGTTCCAAGAAAAGCTGCAATCCACATCCAGAACAGAGCACCCGGTCCACCAGCTACAAGAGCAGTGGCAACACCTACGATGTTACCGGTTCCGATGGTGGCGGAAAGTGCAGTACACAGGGCACCAAAGCTGGTTACCTCCCCGGTCTCTCCACTGGTTTCATTTTTCATAATGTACTTAATTGCTTTTGGTAATTTGGTGATTTGAAGTCCTTTTAATCGAATCGTTAAAAAGATACCTACTGCGAGGATCAGCACGATGAGTGGTACTCCCCAGACGAAGTCGTCGATGGCTTTCAGAGTTGAATTGATTGTTTCTAACATTTTGTTTGTTCCTTCCTCTTTTTGATTTTAAATAAAAAACAGAGCCGACACTTTTGTATCAGCTCTCTCAAGAGTAGAACATGCATTTTGAATGCTCTGTCCTTTTGCCTGAGAGATAGACAGGAATTGCATGATCACATATCCTGCGTTACACCTTCGGCGCTTTTGTAGAGATAAGAGAAATACAAAAAACAAATAAGTACACAAATAAATATTATGCAGGTCTCGTTATCTCCCTGAAAGACTCTCCAGAGAATGGACACTTGTACGCGTCCAACGGAATTAATTTACCATATTTTCCTATCCTTGGCAACTGCTTTATTGCACTAAAATCAATACAATGACGAAAATGAATGAAAAATCAGAAATTTAAGAAAATCAGAAAAGATTGATCATAAGACCTACATCAGAAATTTATAAATAACAACAGAAATAGGAAACATAAATACAAGGAAGGAATTTAAAATAATTTAAAATAAAAAACATAAAATTAAGAAATAAAAATGAACAAATCTATATGTAACAATTTATTGGTAAAATATTTGTACCAGGAGGGTAAAAATGGCTTTTATTTTCGGAAGAAAAGCATGTGAAAAAGAAAAATATCAGATAATAGGATTCTGTCATTTACGGAAGAAAAGAGGGTGTTTTTATACCAGGATACCAGAGCGGGTGCTGTTTCGCAGTGAGACAAAAATCTATTATATTCGGATGTCCAAAGCGTTCGCCAAAGAGCATTATATGGAAGAATTGGTCATAGAATGGGACAAGGGGAAGAAATCTGTGCGGATCGAGGGAAAGATATGGCTAAGATATGGTTTTAGCAATTGATATTCAGGAATAGAATGTGCTATACTTTTAAACGCATATGAAATAAAATGGCAAAAGAAAAGATCGGATCAGAATAGAAATGAGGGCAGTATATGAAATGGGAAGATAACGTACGAAAGGTAATTCCTTATGTGCCAGGTGAACAGCCAAATAAAGAGAACATGATCAAGCTTAATACCAATGAGTGTCCCTATCCACCCACACCCAATGTAAAAAAAGCAGTGGAGGCATTTGATACAGAAAAACTGCGTCTCTATCCAGACACCAACGCAACACCCCTGGCAGATGCACTTTCTGATTATTACCATGTAGATAAGAAACAGATCTTTATCGGTGTGGGATCAGATGATGTACTGGCAATCGCCTTTATGACATTTTTTAATTCTAATAAGAAGATACTCTTTCCGGACATTACTTACTCTTTCTATGATGTGTGGGCAGAGCTGTATCGCATTCCTTATCAGGTGCAGCCTCTGGACGAGGAATTCAAGATCCGCAGGGAAGATTATATGATTCCCAATGGGGGTGTCATATTGGCGAACCCCAATGCCCCCACAGGAGAGCAGACAGATCTTGCCACCATCGAGGAGATCATACAGGCGAATCAGGATGTGGTGGTGATCATTGATGAAGCATATATTGATTTTGGGGGAGAAAGCTCGCTGCCTTTCATTGAGAAATATGATAACGTACTGGTGGTACAGACCTTTTCCAAGTCCAGAGCTATGGCCGGGTTACGTGTGGGCTATGCCTTTGGCAGTGAGAAGCTGATCCAATATATGAATGATGTGAAGTTTTCCTTTAACTCCTATACCATGAATCTTCCGGCACAGGTATTTGGTGCAGAAGCGGTAAAAGATGATAAATATTTCAGAGAAACGGTACAAAAGATTGTTCATACCAGAGAAAGAGTCAAGGGAGAATTGAGAGAGCTTGGATTCGTTTTCACGGATTCCATGAGTAACTTTATTTTTGCCACTCATCCAAGATGTCAGGCAGTGGAGCTGCAGAATATGCTTCGTGAAAAAAGTATTTATGTGAGACATTTCACAAAGGAGCGAATTGATAATTATCTGCGGATTTCCATCGGAACAGATGCCGAGATGGATACCCTGCTGGGAGAATTGAAAGCGTATATACAGTCAAAGTGAGCAGACAGAAACCAATGAAATCATTGAAATAATCTGGAATATTACTGTGATACAAAAATATAGGAATAAATGGAATAAGTATGGTATCTAAATAAAAAATAAAGATAGATATGAAAATAACCAGTCATGAGACAAAATAGGAGAATCAGAATGATTAAAGAAATTTTAATTGGAATAGTAATCGGAGTAGCAAATATTATCCCTGGTGTCAGTGGTGGCACCATGGCAGTAACCCTTGGTATTTATGACAAATTGATCCATGCTGTGACCCATATCCTGAAGGAGTTTAAAGAGAGTATCAAAATGCTCATTCCTATCCTGATCGGTGCCGTACTTGGAATCGGCGTATTGTCTTTTGTTATCAAATTCTTATTTGTACAGTTCCCGGTTCAGACGAACTTCTTATTCATCGGATTGATTATCGGTGGACTTCCCATCATTTGGAATCGCCTGAAATCTACCAATAAAAAAGTGAGCATTGGAAATCTCATTGCAGCCCTGGCATTCTTTGCCCTGGTGGTTGGTATGGCAATGATCGGTGAGGCGGAAGGCGGTGCAGCGGACGTTTCCTTAAATGCAGTGAATATGATCAAATTATTCCTGGTAGGTATGCTTGCCAGTGCTACCATGATCATTCCTGGTGTCAGCGGTTCCATGGTGCTGATGATCATTGGATATTATAATACCATTATTGATACCATTACATTATTTATCAAGTCGGCTTTATCCATGGATATGACTGGGATCATGCAGGGAATCGGTGTCCTCATGCCATTCGGAATCGGTGTGCTCATCGGAATCGGTGTTATCGCGAAACTCATCGAGATCATCTTTGTAAAAGCACCTAATTATGCATACTGTGCCATTTTAGGACTGATCATCGCATCCCCAATCGCCATCATCCTCATGTCGGATCTTTCCAGATACAACATCATCTCTGTTCTGACAGGTATTGTCACATTCGCAATCGGATACTTCGCAGCACGCAAACTAGCAGAGTAATTGTAATGCATCGCTTTTCAGATGCATTACCTACGCACATGGCCCGCACGAAGTGCATAAAATGCCATGTGCTCCTTGCATCGTTTTCCAGATGCATTACCTACGCACATGGCCCGCACGAAGTGCATAAAATGCCATGTGCTCCTTGCATCGCTTTTCAGACGCATTACCTACGCACATGGCCTGCACGAAGTGCATAAAATGCCATGTGCTCCATGCATCGCTTTCCAGATGCATTACAAGAGAGAGGGGAACTTTGATATGGAAGCCTACACGAGTTTTGCGAAGGTATATGATACTTTCATGGATAATGTGCCCTATGATGAATGGGCAGATTATGTGGAGAAGCTTTTGAAATTTTACGAGATCAGAGATGGTCTGGTGCTGGATCTGGGCTGTGGAACAGGCAGTTTCACGGAGAAGATGGCAGAAAAAGGCTATGATATGATCGGGGTGGATAATGCGGCGGATATGCTGCAGATTGCCATGGAGAAAAAGGAAAAGTCTCAAAACGACATCCTGTATCTGCTCCAGGATATGCGGGAATTTGAATTATATGGAACGATAGGTGCTGTGGTCAGTATCTGTGACTCCATGAATTATATCACAGAGGATGAGGATCTTCTTACGGTATTCCGACTGGTAAATAATTACCTGGATCCGGAGGGAATCTTCATTTTTGACATGAATACCATGCATAAATACAGGGATGTCCTGGGGGAGTGCACCATCGCTGAGAACAGGGATGAATGCAGCTTTATCTGGGATAATTTTTATGATTACGAAGAAGAAATGAATGAATATGAACTGACGCTTTTCGTGCAGGAGGAAGAAGGTCTCTATCGGAAGTATGAGGAGACGCATTTTCAGCGCGCCTATGATTTGGAACGGGTGAAAGAACTGCTGAAGGAGTCTGGGCTGGAGTTCGTGGCATTGTATGACGCATTTACCACCCATGCACCCACGGAGGAAAGTGAGCGGGTCTATTTTATCGCGCGAGAGGTACAGAAAAAATTGTAATGCATCTGAAAAGCAATGCATTACAAGGAGCACATGGCATGAAAGTGCACTTTGTGCGGGCCATGTACGTGGGTAATGCATTTGAAAAGCAATGCATTACAAGCAAAGCATCACAATAAATAAAAAGGAAAGAAAACAGATGAGTGATTATATCGTAAGAGCGACTGCGGCGAATGCACAGATCAGGGCATTTGCGGCGACTACAAGAGAGATGGTGGAGGAAGCAAGACAGAGACATAATACCAGTCCTGTGGCGACTGCGGCGTTGGGACGTCTCATGACAGCAGGTGCCATGATGGGCATCATGCTGAAAGGGGAGAAGGACATTTTGACCCTTCAGATCAAAGGTGATGGCCCCATGGAAGGAGTCACTGTGACCGCCGACTCTAAGGCAAGAGTGAAGGGATATGTGCTGGAACCACAGGTGATGCTGCCACCCAATGCCCAGGGGAAGCTGGATGTGGGGGGAGCCATCGGGAATGGATTTCTGAATGTGATCAAGGATATGGGGTTAAAAGAGCCCTATAGTGGACAGACTATGTTGCAGACAGGTGAGATCGCAGAGGACCTCACATACTATTTTGCCAATTCTGAGCAGGTGCCATCTTCTGTAGGACTTGGTGTGTTAATGGAGAAAAATAACACCGTAAAGCAGGCGGGTGGCTTTATCATTCAGTTGATGCCCTTTGCGGAGGAGGAAGTCATTGAGAAACTGGAGGCAAATCTCCAGAATATTCATTCTGTGACAAAGATCCTGGATGATGGCAATACACCGGAGCAGATGCTGGCATTATTGCTGGAAGGTATGGATCTGGAAATCCTGGATACCGTTCCCACGGAATTTTACTGTAACTGTGATAAAGAGAGAGTGGAAAAGGCAATCGTCAGCATTGGCAGAAAAGAGATTCAGTCAATGATCGATGAGGGTAAGGAAATCGAAGTGAATTGTCATTTCTGCAATACAAATTATAAATTCTCTGTGGAAGAATTAAAGGAAATCCTAAAGAAAGCCAAGAAGTAAATGTGTCAAGTTTTTGTGAAGACGGGTTAAATGACGGAGGTTAAGTGTGTTATGAAGCATGGTTTTGTAAAAGTGGCGGCAGTAACGCCTAAGATCAAGGTGGCAGATCCTGTATACAATGCACAGGTGATCTGTGAGAAAATGGACGAAGCAGTTGACAAAGGCGCACAGATTCTGGTATTTCCGGAGCTGTGTCTCACAGGCTATACCTGCAATGATCTCTTTTTACAGGAGCTATTGCTGGAGAAGACGAGAGAACAACTGTTAGTGATAGCGAACCACACGGTGGGGATGGATGCATTGATCTTCGTGGGACTACCGCTGGAGCAGGAACACAAGCTTTATAACGTGGCAGCAGTATTGCAAAATGGAGAAATTCTGGGATTTATTCCCAAAACCAATATTCCAAATTATGGAGAATTTTATGAGTACCGTTATTTTGCACCGGCGGATAGGGCACTTACCACTTGCCTCTTCGCGGGGGAGGAGATCCCATTTGGGACGAATATCCTCTTTGAGTCCGAAGTGGTAAGAGGACTGACCGTAGGGTGTGAGATTTGTGAGGATGTGTGGGCGGTAGATACACCCAGCACCAGACATGCACTGGCAGGTGCTTCCGTTATGGTGAACCTGTCGGCGTCCAACGAGACTATCGGAAAGGACAGTTATCGTGAGATGCTGGTGAAGTCCACCTCAGCCAGATTGATGGCGGGTTATATCTACGCCAGTGCCGGAGAGGGGGAATCCACCCAGGATCTGGTATTTGGCGGACACAATATCATCGCGGAGAATGGATCTGTTCTGGCGGAGGCAAAGCGTTTTCAAAATGAGACGGTCTATGCAGATCTGGACATTCACAGGATCATTGCTGAGCGCAGGCGAATGACCACCTTCCAGCCGGAGGCAGTGGAGGATTACCTGGTGATTCCCTTTGCGCTGGAGGAGAAAGAAACGATCCTTGACCGCACCTTCGGAGCAGCGCCGTTCGTACCTGACAGTAAAGAGGAACGTGAGAGACGCTGTGAAGAAATCTTGTCTATACAATCCTTTGGACTGAAAAAACGATATGAACATACAGGCTGTAAGACAGCCGTAATAGGGATTTCGGGGGGACTGGACTCCACGCTGGCATTGCTGGTGACCGTCCGTACGTTTGATCTGTTAGGACTGGATCGCAGGAATATCATTGCGGTGACGATGCCCTGTTTTGGAACTACCGATCGTACCTATGACAATGCCTGTATGCTGGCGAAGACACTGGGAGTTACCCTGGAGGAAGTGGATATCAAGGAAGCTGTGACACTGCATTTTCGGGATATCGGGCAGGACAGCAATGTCCGTGACGTGACCTATGAGAATAGTCAGGCGAGGGAACGCACCCAGGTGCTGATGGACATTGCCAACAAAGTGGGGGGACTTGTCATCGGAACGGGGGATATGTCCGAACTTGCGCTGGGCTTTGCAACCTACAATGGAGATCACATGTCCATGTACGGTGTCAATGCAGGTGTGCCGAAGACCCTGGTGAGACATCTGGTACAGTATTATGCGGATACCTGTGATCATGGGGAGCTAAATAAAGTACTTCTGGATGTGCTGGATACACCGGTAAGTCCGGAATTGCTGCCACCAGCGGAGGGTAAGATCGCACAGAAAACAGAGGATATTGTGGGACCTTATGAATTGCATGATTTCTTTTTATATTATATGCTTCGCTGTGGATTTGAACCTTCCAAGATCTATCGTATTGCGAAGCAGACTTTTGCAGGGGTGTATGAGGATGCTTTTATCCTGAAATGGCTGAGAACATTTTACAGAAGATATTTTGCACAGCAGTTTAAACGATCCTGTCTGCCAGATGGACCAAAGGTGGGCAGTGTTGCGGTGTCACCCAGAGGGGATCTGCGTATGCCAAGTGATGCGGCAGTTCGTATCTGGATGGATGAAGTAGACAAACTATAGCAGATAGGTTACAATAGAAAAATATAAGAGGCGGGGAATTCTTCAATGGGAGGGTTCTACGCTTTTTGTTTGGGTAAGGAACTATTTGATGAATGGAGAAAATTATTAAAAGCAAAATTCTGCTGTGAATCTTGAAGGGTCAGATGACGTAATGAAAATAAAGGACGAAAAATGGTCAAATATTTTGTTTTTTATGACGCTGCTTACCATGAGCGTCTATTTAGGGTGGCGTTTATTTTTTACCCTGCCTGTTCATGATGGCATTATTTCTATGATTATGGGAGTTGCTTTACTTTACAGCGAGGCGATCTCTGCGTTTGGCACATTTGAATTGTTCTGGAAGAAAAAGAAGGATGTACATCTGGAATTGCCGGATATTCCAGATGAATGGTTTCCGGAGGTGGATATTTTCATTGCCACCCATAACGAGCCTGTATCACTGCTCTATAACACCATCAATGCGGCTACCTTTATTGATTATCCGGATCTTTCCAAAAGACATATTCACGTATGCGATGATGGAAACCGCCCGGAGGTGGAAAAGCTTTGTGAAGAATTCCAGGTACATTATATTGGCTGTCCCAATAATAAGGAGGCGAAGGCGGGGAATCTGAATCATGCCATGTCTTTGACCCACGCACCTCTGATTGTGACTTTTGATGCAGATATGATACCGCGGAGAAGATTTCTGCGAAATTCAGTTCCGTATTTTTTCCTGCCCAGACTGATCAGGGAAAATGGTGTCTGGAGGGAAAGAACAGAGGAAGAGCTTGACAGTAAGTATAAGATCGGTTTTATACAGACGCCCCAGAGTTTTTACAATCCGGATCTCTTTCAGTTCAATCTCTATGCGGAAGAAACGATTCCCAACGAGCAGAACTTTTTTACAAAAGAAGTAAATGTAATGAACAACAGTACCAATGCAGTGGCGTACACAGGCTCCAATACAATCTTGCTTCGCCGTGCAATGGAGGAGATCGGTGGATTTCCCACAGATACCATCACGGAAGATTTTGAGACGGGGATTCGGATACAGAGTATGGGCTATGTATCCTATGCCACCTCGGAAGTGCTTGCCAGCGGTCTGACACCCACCTCCATTAAGAGTATGATGTCCCAGAGAGTCCGCTGGGCGAGAGGGGTCACCCAGTCCATACGGAATATGAGAGTACCATTTAATGGAAAGTTGACGGCAAAGGCGAGACTCAGCTACATGGTCAGTTATTCGTACTGGTGGTCTTTTCTGCGAAGAATGATATTTACGCTTTCGCCCATCTTATTCGCCTTATTTGATATGCGGATCGTAGAGTGCGGATTCTGGGATCTGCTGTTATTCTGGGCACCGGCGCATGTTTTCTATGGAATCACCATGCAGTATGTGTCCAGCGATATGCGTAATTCAAGGTGGTGTCAGATCATTGATACCATCATGGCACCATACCTGATTTTCCCCGTTCTGTTTGAAAGCCTGGGAATCAAACAGCAGAAATTCATCGTGACGAAGAAGACCAGCGATGAGAAAAAGAAAAAATTTACCCTGCATTACGCCATTCCTCATATCATATTATTGATCATGTCCATGGCAGGATTTGTCCGCTTCGTGAATGGAAAATTTGGAATTGCCCTGCTCTACAGCTCCATCATTATATTCTGGCTGGTGCACAATGTGATCAATCTTTCCTACGCGATCTTTTTCATGTGCGGACGTGAGATCAAGCGTCAGACGGAACGCTTCGATGCGGATGAGAAATTGACGATTGCACTGCAGGATAAGACCATAGAGACACGTATTATCAACATATCGGAGGGTGGAATCGCCTTTCGCATGAAGGAGACCCGCTATTTCCCGGATGATGAACCCATTTCATTTACCTTACATAGCGAAGAGTATCGGGCCGAATTTACCGGGCGAATTATCTTTGTTAAAAAGAATGGCGAGGAATGGAATTACAGCGTTAAAATAGAGCAGATGGATGAGGAAAATCGAAAGCAATATCTGCAATTTGTATATGACCGCATCCCTACATTTCCGGAAAAATTGGACGTGTGGGTGACAGCCTATGATGATTTGCTGAACAATGCACATAAAAGAGTGGAAAAGCAGAGAAGTGAGATGCGCGGGCTTCCAAGGATCAGGGTCGGTGAAGGAATATTCTTTGAATCAGGGGAGCATGTCTGGGCAGACAACTTCAACTTCAAATATCTGCTGGTGAGAGGGAAACTTTCCGCTGAGGGGATGGTCTATCAATGGCGCTGTGATTTTGATCTCTATATGTATCTCCAGGAGGAGCCGGAGGCGAAAGTCCGACCGGGAAGCAATATGCATTTACTGCGCGTGGTGAATTATGAACAGCTTGTATATAATGAGCAGTTTTTGGAATTGGTAAATACCTGGGTGGAAAGAGAAAACATGGAAAACAGGGAAATGGCAGAAAGACAGGAGGCGATGGAGAATGAATAGTATCGTGCTGATCGTGGGCTGTGTGTTATTTCTGCTCTCCACATTGGGATATCAGGCATTTTTACAGGAAACATTTCGGATGAGCCCAAACGAAGGCTTTTTGTTTCTATTTTCCATGGAGAGCTGTATCATTTTCTTTGGGGGGTTACTGGGTATTTTGCCCTACGTTGTGTATGGTCTGCTGGGGATTGGAATTGCGCTGGGTCTTATATTTTTCATAAAAGACCGCTGTTACGTTATCTTTAATCTCCAGAGAGTGAATACCATGAATGTATTCTTTATCCTGTTTTTCATAGGGGTCTTTCTGTCTCTTTATCAGATTCAGTTCATTCATTATGACAATTTTTCCCATTGGGGTGTCATTGTGAAATACATGCTGATCTACGATGAGATTCCGGACGCTGCAACAGCGATCATCGACTATAAAGATTATCCCCTGGGCAGTGCATCATTCCTGTACTATTTCTGTAAAATAGCAGGCAATTCCCAGGGAAACATGATCGTGGCACAGGCGCTGCTGCTGTTCGCATGTTTTTATGCAATGTTCAGTGTGATCAGAGATACGAAACGCAGTATGCTCATCAGCTTTCTGGGAACCCTTTGTTCCCTTATGACATTTTTTAATAAGTCCATACGCATCAATAATCTGCTGGTGGATTTTCTGCTGCCATTATTGGCACTGGGGGCAATTGCCATCATCTACAGAAATCGTAGAAGGACCTGGAAAGCGGCGTTGATCAGTGCACCGGTACTGGCACTGCTCAGCATCGTAAAGAGCAGTGGTATCTTTTTCGGGGCCATGGTCTATTGCTATTTGCTCTATGTGGCATGCAGAAAGAAAAAGTACCATCCTCAGGAAAAGAGAGGTATTTCATTGCTGACCGCTGTTGGAGGTATCTTACTCTCCATGACTGCCTGGGCAGCCTGGAGATGGCATATGTCCACAGCCCTGGCTGGAGTTATCAGTAAGCATGCGTCACAGATGGATAAGACACCGGAGGTGATGCATGAGATCGTCAGTAAATATATCCAGGCAGTATTTGACTGGACCAGTCTGAATACCCAGGGGATTTTCTGGATAGAGATTGCAGTTCTTATAGTCACCATGGTGGCCAACGGTATTCTGAAAAAGAAGTGGCAATTATGGAAGGTACTTTTGTTACTGGATGTGACACTTGCACTTTATTATGGAGGTATTTTGGTGATGTTCCTCTTTAACATGCCGGTGGATGAGGCAGTTCGTCTGGCAGGATTTGAGCGCTATGCCTCCAGTATTGTGATCTTTTTCATGGGGTGCATCTCCATGTGTGCTGTGCGGGATGTGGAGAAATCTTTCTATATCAAACAGGGAGATCAAAGGAATTACAGAGCATTTAAAAGCCTGCTGACGAAAAAAATATACCAGGGCTTCTCCGTCTTCTTCGTTACGGCGGGAAGTTACATCCTGTTATCTGAGATCAACAGCATGAATTATATGCAGAGGGAATACGATGACCTGCTTCCGGCAAAGGTGGAGAGGGTCACGGGAGATCAATGGTCGGGGGTCACAGACAAGAAATACCTGCTCTATGCTTCGGATACAGATGGACAGATCACGGATTACTATTTGCAGTATGTTGGCAGATATTTTCTATTCTCGCCCCATGTGGATGCGGTGTATTTCACAGACAGAGAGCATATGACAGGTGATACATCAGGAAATCTGTCCATCACCAGCCAGGATGCGCTTCGACAACGGCTTGCAGACTATGATTATCTGGTAGTGGTGGAAAGTGATCAGCAGATAGAACAATATTTAAGCCCATTTACTGACCAAAGTGATGTCTGTGCTATTTATCCGACGAAGGACATAATTGCCCGGTGATGGAAGGGTAATGCCAGGTGAGGGTACTGCGGTCAAAGATAGAATCATCCCACCAGATACAGGTGATGTTCTCCTTCTTTGCTTTTTGCATCATATAGGCAGTCCAGTCTGCCCGTGCAGTCTCATTATCTTTGTCCATAGCACCAAACTCGGTCAACATAACAGCCACTCCCTTTTTCGTAAATATCCTATGGATATCCTTGAAAATAGCATCAATTTCATGGGTGTTGTGAGGATCATCGGAATTCCATTCACTGGTACCGTCCGGTTTTAGGGCAAATTCATAAGGGTCATACATATGCAGAGAAACGATAACATGGCTATCCTCTGGAATATCCAGTGCCTCCATGGCACTGCGGTCAGTGCTGGCACAATAGGAGGGAATCAGCAGGTATCGTGTCTTATTATTGACAGCATCGGAGGAGCGAATGGTGTTGAGGAATACTTGATTATATTCGTTGACGATTTTCTGTGCTGCGGCGGTTCCACCCGTCCACTCTTCGGAGGTGCCTGTAAGACGTGGTTCATTCATGGATTCAAATAATAAATAATCCTCATATTTAGAGAAATGTTCCGCAATCTGAGACCAGAGGGCGGACATTTTTGCAATACCATCCTGATAATGTGCCTCGTCCGGCTGATACCAGTTGTCGTGATGAGCGTTGATGATCACATAGAGATCCTCATCAATGGCATAATCCACCACCTCCTGCACACGGTTCATCCATGCGGGATTGACCACGTTGTCCGCATCCATATGACCTTCCCAGGTGACAGGTATCCGAATGGTGTGGAATCCCTTCTCCTTTATGGCATGAATCATCTCCCGCGTAGTGTAGGGATTGCCCCAGTAGGTCTCTGTGTCCCTTGGGGAGGCGGGATTTGCCAGACCATGACTGTCCAGGGTATTGCCCAGATTCCATCCGGGCTGTAAGGCCTTGGCAAAAATGGCGGCCTCCGATTTGGAACGATGCTGAAATGTGAGAAATAAAATAAAAAATATGAGTATGAGAAATAAAAGATAATATTTCATTCGATTAAAAAAACGCATTTGATGACCGCACCTTTCCAAATTCATGCCTTTTCGTGCGAGGACGAAACGCATGACCTTTTGACCCTAGTGTACTGACATGTGAATTAGTCAGAATATGAATGTGTCAGTACACTAGTATCATCTTATTATACTCCAAAAATTTTTATGTTGCACTTTGGAAATACTTATGTTATCATTGCCACATGTAAATGCAGAGAACAAGACTCTGACCAGGGAAAGCGACAGGAATACAACGTCATCGACTGAAAGCGTTGTTTGTGGAAGCTGGTTAAGGGAACACTTGGGAGCAGACTTATTGAAATATGACCAGGCCGCGTATATTGACTTGGCTGCGTAGCAGTCCATGTCATAGAGGTGCATGGCACCCGTAAGTTGGCGGGCGTATGTCACAGAATATAGGTGATGTATGGTTGACGAACAGTAGGTAAGTACGTAACACGCGTTAAGTGTAAAGAGTGGAAAGACAAAGGTGTCTTTCAATGCGGGTGGTACCGCGGGTTATATTGTATATTCCCGTCCCAGAATACGGAAGTGTTCTGGGACTTTTTACGTTAAAAATAGCATGCGCGTATAAGACGTTCGAACAGAATACAGATTAGGATTTCGTGAGTGCGAAAACCTTGTTTGTGCTGTCCTGAAAGCTTATAGGCGTTTTTTTGTTTGTATTAAAAAAAAGTTCCGGAACCATAGATGTTAGATGCTCAATAGCAGGAGGAAAAGAAAAATGAGAACAGAGAACAGGTACAGGAACAGGACAATGGATAAAGTAGGAGAAGGAGATGTAGGTGCTGCACTGCGGCTTGCAGGATGGGTAGAGAATATTCGTGACCATGGCGGTGTATCCTTCATCGATCTTCGGGATATGTACGGTGTGATGCAGATCGTTATGCGTGACACGGAACTGTTAAGAGGAATTAATAAAGAGGACTGTATCAGTGTGGAGGGTGAGATCCAGCATCGTGACCAGGAGACCTACAATGATAAGATTCCCACAGGAACCATCGAACTGGAGACGCACAAAGTGGAAATATTAGGAAAAGTGTATAAGCAGCTTCCCTTTGATGTAACGACCTCCAGGGAGACCAGAGAAGATCTTCGACTGAAATACCGCTATCTGGATCTTCGTAACAAAAAGGTAAAAGACAACATGATTTTCCGTTCGGAGGTCATTACCTATCTGAGACAGAAAATGACAGAGATGGGCTTTCTGGAGATTCAGACTCCCATCCTCTGCGCTTCTTCACCGGAGGGGGCGAGAGATTATATTGTTCCATCCAGAAAGTATAAAGGCAAATTTTATGCACTGCCACAAGCACCACAGCAGTACAAACAATTATTGATGGTATCCGGATTTGATAAATATTTTCAGATCGCACCCTGTTTTCGAGACGAGGATGCCAGAGCCGACCGTTCACCGGGGGAATTCTATCAGTTGGATTTTGAGATGAGTTTTGCCACCCAGGAAGATGTATTTGAGGTGGGGGAGGATGTACTCACTGCTACATTTGAGAGATTTGCACCGGAGGGATACGAAGTGACGAAGGCTCCTTATCCCATCATCAGCTACAAACAGGCAATGCTGGAGTTTGGTTCCGACAAGCCGGATCTTCGCAATCCACTTCGGATCATTGACCTTACAGAATTTTTCCAGCAGTGCACCTTCAAGCCGTTTATTGGAAAGACCGTGCGTGCCATCAAGGTTCACGCAGACATGTCCAAGGGTTTCCATGAAAAATTGTTAAAATATGCACAATCCATCGGTATGGGGGGACTGGGATATCTGGAAATCGCTGAGGACATGAGTTACAAGGGACCCATCGATAAATTTATCCCGGAAGAAAAGAAACCTGAAATTGCAAAGATTGCTGGATTACAGCCAGGAGATACCATCTTTTTTATTGCAGACCGAGAGGAACATGCCGCCATCTATGCCGGACAGATCCGCAACGAACTGGGACAGAAACTGGACTTATGTGAGAAAAATGCCTACCGTTTCTGCTATGTCAATGATTTCCCAATGTTCGAATATGATAAAGAAGAAAAGAAGATGGTCTTCACCCACAACCCATTCTCCATGCCCCAGGGTGGGCTGGAAGCCTTAAATACAAAAGAACCCCAGGATATCCTGGCATATCAGTATGATATCGTCTGCAACGGTATCGAGCTATCCTCAGGTGCTGTCCGCAACCACAATCTGGATGTCATGGTGAAAGCCTTTGAGATCGCAGGATACACGGAGGAAGACCTGAAAGAAAAATTCGGAGCCCTCTACAATGCATTCCAGTATGGTGCACCGCCACACGCAGGCATGGCACCAGGGGTAGACCGCATGATCATGCTGCTGAAAAATGAGGAGAGCATTCGTGAGATCATTCCATTCCCCATGAATGGAAACGCCCAGGATCTTATGTGTGGAGCTCCTAATACAGTCACCGAGCAACAGCTCAGAGAAGTTCACATCAAAGTGCGCGAATAGTTACCGTCACCATTAATCCAGGATTCTGGGTCAGAATTATAAAAGGAAAGAGGAAAAGCATGGCAAATATCATCAGTGATGAGACAATCGAATATGTAGGAATCCTGTCCAAACTGGAGCTTTCAGGGGAACAGAAGGAACAGGCGAAAAAGGACATGGGGCTTATGCTGGATTACATCGATCAATTAAGTGAACTGGACACCACGGGGGTGGAGCCCATGTCCCATATTTTTCCCATTCATAACGTGTTCCGCCAGGACACGGTGACCAATGGGGATGATCAGGAAAATATCCTTAGAAATGCACCGGAGGAAAGAGATGGCAGCTTCATCGTGCCAAAGACAGTGGATTAGATCATAAATTCAGTAAAAATGAGAAGTTAAAAGAATATCAATCAGAAGTATTGTGCGCATCTGACAGTGATGAAATCCAGAATAATCATAGAGCGCAGACAGGAGTATAGATGGAATTATTAGAATTGACAGCCGTACAGCTGTCGGAAAAGATAAAGCGCGGTGAGACCACTGCGGTGCTTGCCACCAAAGCGGTGCTTGCCCAGATAGAGAAAACAGAATCTGTTTACCACTGCTACGTCACAGTGGACCAGGAGGGTGCCTTGAAAAAGGCGGAGGAAGTACAGCAGAGAATACAGGCGGGGGAATTGACAGGACCCCTGGCAGGTGTACCGGTGGCAGTGAAAGACAATCTGTGTACCAGAGATCTGCTCACCACCTGCAGTTCCAGGATATTAGAAAATTTTATTCCCACTTTTTCAGCAGAGGCAGTGGAAAATCTGGAGAAAGCAGGGGCAGTGATCATAGGGAAGACTAACATGGATGAATTTGCCATGGGAAGCACCACGGAGACCTCAGCCTACGGAGTTACCAGAAACCCGAGGAATACAGAGCACGTACCGGGGGGATCCTCGGGAGGCTCTGCAGCAGCAGTAGCAGGGCAGGAGTGCTTTATGGCACTGGGCTCTGATACGGGGGGCTCCATTCGACAGCCTGCCTCCTTCTGCGGTGTGGTGGGGATGAAACCCACCTACGGAACCATCTCACGTTATGGGCTCATCGCCTATGGTTCCTCTCTGGATCAGATCGGGCCATTGACCAAAGATGTGAGGGATTGTGCTACTTTGCTGGAAGTCATGGCATCCTATGATCCAAAGGATTCCACATCTGTGGATCGCAGAGGGGACATAGCAAAGAAATCGGGATATGACTTTACCAGTGCACTGGTGGACGATGTGAAAGGAATGAAGATTGGCATCCCCAGAGACTATTTTGGGGAGGGACTGGATGGAAAAGTCAGGGAGGCGGTCTTACAGGCAGCCGATGTGCTGCGGGAAAAGGGGGCCATCCTGGAGGAGTTTGACCTCAGCCTGGTAGACTACGCCATTCCTGCTTACTATACCATCGCAGCAGCGGAGGCGAGTTCCAACCTGGAACGATTTGACGGCATCAAATATGGATATCGTACAGCAGAATATGATGGACTGCACAATATGTATAAAAAGACCCGCTCAGAGGGATTTGGTCCGGAAGTAAAGAGAAGAATCATGCTGGGTTCCTTTGTATTAAGCTCCGGATATTATGACGCCTATTATCTGAAAGCACTGCGGGTGAAAGCCTTGATCAAAAAGGCATTTGACGAAGCCTTCGCAAAATATGACGTGATCCTGGGACCGGCGGCGCCCACCACGGCACCCAGGCTGGGACAAAGTCTGGCAGATCCTATCAAAATGTATCTGGGGGATATCTATACCGTATCGGTGAACCTCGCCGGACTTCCGGGCATCTGCCTGCCCTGTGGTACCGACAGCGAGGGACTTCCCATCGGACTGCAGCTGATCGGAGACTGCTTCTCCGAGAAAAAACTCATCCAGACAGCCTATGCTTATGAGAGAGAGAGCCCATATGGGACGAAGTACCATATTTAAATGGACCAAAATAGAAAATGTAGATAGTGTGTCGGATGCTGTACGAACTATTAAAATAGATATCATCTGACAGAATGAGAGGAACTATGAGTAAACAATATGAGACCGTAATCGGACTGGAGGTTCACGTGGAACTGGCGACGAAGACCAAGATCTTCTGTGGCTGTTCCACTGCATTTGGCGGTGCGCCCAACACCCATACCTGCCCTGTGTGTACAGGAATGCCGGGATCTCTGCCCGTATTAAATAAGCAAGTGCTGGAATATGTCATCGCAGTGGGACTTGCCACCAACTGTGAGATTTCCCACTATAGTAAATTTGACCGCAAGAATTATTTCTATCCGGACAATCCACAGAACTATCAGATCTCACAGCTCTATCTGCCCATCTGCCATGATGGCGGTGTGGAGATAGAGACAGAAGAGGGGAAAAAGATCGTGGGAATCCATGAGATTCACATGGAGGAGGACGCCGGCAAATTAGTTCATGATGACTGGGAGGACTGCACCATGGTGGATTATAACCGCTCCGGCGTACCGCTAATCGAGATCGTATCGGAACCGGATATGCGTTCTGCGGAGGAAGTCATTGCCTATCTGGAGAAATTAAGACTGTTGATTCAATATCTGGGAGCATCGGATTGTAAATTGCAGGAGGGCTCCATGCGTGCGGATGTGAACCTGTCTATCCGGGAAGCCGGGGCAGAAAAAATGGGTACCAGAACAGAGATGAAGAACCTGAACTCTTTTAAGGCAATTGCAAGAGCCATTGAAGGAGAACGGGAACGACAGATTGATTTACTGGAGGAAGGTAAAGAAGTTATACAGGAGACCAGAAGATGGGATGATAACAAGGAATATTCCTATGCCATGCGTTCCAAAGAGGATGCGCAGGATTACAGATATTTCCCAGATCCCGATCTGGCACCCATCATCGTCAGTGATGAGCTGCTCCGTGAGATTAAGTCCAAAGAACCGGAATTCCCCACAGAGAAAATGATTCGCTACAAGGAGGAATATGGCATCCCGGATTATGATATTGAGATTCTCACCAACACCAAGCATACCGCTGATCTGTTTGAGGAAACGGTGGCTCTGGGAGCAGATCCCAAGAAAGTATCCAACTGGCTCATGGGAGAAACCATGCGTCTCCTGAAAGAGAATGCCATGGAACCGGAGGCTATCTGTTTCTCGCCGGAGAATCTGGCAAAATTGATACAGCTGGTGGACAGCAAGGCAATCAATTCCACCGTGGCAAAGGAAGTATTCCAGGAAATGTTCCATCATGATATTGATCCGGAACAATATGTGGAGGAAAAGGGCTTGAAGACCGTCAATGATCAGGGAGCACTTCGGAAGACCATCGAGGAAGTCATGGCCAGGAATCCGAAATCCGTGGAGGATTATCATAACGGCAAGACCAAAGCCATAGGAGCACTGGTGGGTCAGACCATGAAAGCAATGCAGGGGAAAGCCGATCCGGCTCTTATCAACCAGATTCTGCAGGAACTTTTGTAATAAGCAAAGTAAAAAATAGGATGGAACAAAGTAATATCAGGTAAATATTACAAATAAAAAAATGCTGCAGTGTGTAACTGGAAACTTATCAATAAATCCAGTAAATACTGCAGCACTTTCTATTTTATATTCTAATGACGAAAAGCAGGGAGATAGTTACTGTTTTCCATTAGAATATCATCCAACATGGATTTGGCAGCGGTTGCGGATGGCACCAGGGGATGAATGGTGAGTGCCTGTAAAGCGGTAGCATAATCGCCGGTCATGGCAGCTTTGATGGTGAGCTGTTCATAATTTTTCACCAGCTGCAGCAGTCCCCTGACGGGAAGTGGCGTATGCCCCAGTGCGATGGGGTGTGCGCCGGCAGCATCTATGACACAGTTGCGTTCAATGACTGCATCCTGGGGAAGATCCAGATTAGCACCGTGATTCAGTACATTCACTGTCTGAATATCACCTTTATTGTTATAGATGGAGTTGATGAGAGAGCAGGCAGCATCAGAATAGTGGGCACCGCCACGCTCTGCCAACTGTGGTGGCTTTACATTCAGTTCCACATCCTTATAAAGCTCGAACAGTTCGTGCTCCACATTTTGTACCACTTCTCCGCGGACCCCTTTCTCCTTGGCATCGGTGATACATTCCAGGAGCATCTGATCGGTGAGATAGTAATATTTCAGATAGCTGATGGGTAACAAGCCCAGGGCTTCCAGAAAGTATCCGGGAAAGTCAATGTCTGGAATATTGGCAAGATGTTCTTTAGTGTCATCCTCCGCCATGCGGTGCAGTACTTCAGCAGTGGTATCTTTACCATGTATGTAGATTTTCTGTGCCCATAGAAGATGATTGATGCCTACGAAATCGCAGTATACATCATCTGCGGTACAGTCAAATTTTTCGGCTACATCATTTTTCATACCGATAGGAACATTACATAATCCGATGGCTTTGATGGAAGTATGATTCAGTACAGCTTCCGTTACCAAACCGGATGGATTGGTAAAGTTGATGAGCCAGGCATCAGGGCAGAGACATTCCATATCTTCGCAGATATCCAAGATCACAGGAACCGTGCGCAGTGCGTTGGCAAAGCCGCCGGCACCGGTGGTTTCCTGTCCAATGGCATTGTATCTTAGTGGAATTCGTTCGTCACGGATGCGCGCTTCCAGCTGTCCTACACGGAACTGGGTGGTAACGAAATCTGCGTCCCGCAGGGCTTCCTCACGGTCCAAAGTGGCATGGATCTGTAAGTCATAACCACATTTATCCACCATACGCTGGGCGAAAGCAGATACGATATGAAGCTTTTCAAGCCCCTCCTCGATATCTACCAGATAGATGTCTTTTACAGGCAATTCTTCATAACGCTTAATAAAACCTTCAATTAATTCGGGAGTGTAGCTGGAACCGCCACCGATGGTCGCAATTTTTAATCCTCTTTTTGTCATAATAAATAGTCCTTTCTAAACTTTCTAAAATAGGTATGGTAAGTACCATATACGTGAACGGGTATCTTGATTTGCATGAGTGTGAATCGATACACATCAAGATGAAAGAAAAACCCAGAAATGAAATGTAGAACATCCTTCATTGGTGGGCATTTCAACCGCAGACTTAGCGGCAGGTATCACGAATGATAAATTTTGGCTCAAATATTTTCGTCTGTGGCTCGGCGTTTGGGTTCTCGATGGAATTGACCAACAGTTCGACGCTTGTCTTCCCCATATCATACAGTGGCTGCTGCATGGTGGTAAGATTCGGGAAGATCATATCTCTGGAGTCGGGAACATCATCGTCAAAGCCAATGATAGCGATATCTTCAGGAATGCGAAGATGATGCTCATAGATAGCACGGATGGCTCCGAAAGCAGCTTTATCTGCTCCGAAAAAGCAGGCATCAGGTCGGTGTCCATCGTTCAGTAACTGGTTCATCTGCTGATAGGCAATCTTTTCAAAATAATCGGCGTAGACAATGGTATTTGCCTGGATGGGCATATTATTGTCATGCATTGCCTGGACAAATCCATTCAGACGTTCAAGTGATACATTATAGTTCATATCTCCGGTAAAATGGAGAATGTTATGATATCCCAGTTTTATGAGATGCGTGGTTGCCTTGTAGGCACCTGTATAATTATCAAGCTGTATATTATTGATATTTTTGGAGGAAAGCTGTCCTTCAATCAGTACGAAACAGGAAGTTTTGGATGCCATATTGAGAAATAGCGGTTCGTTTTCAAGATCACTTCCATAGGCGATCATACCATCTGTGCGTCCCTGGGAAAAATAATCCACATATTTCATTTTAGTCTCCATGGTACTGTGACCATTGCAGAACAGAATGTTGTAGCCAAGCTTTTCACCAGCATCCTGGATGCCGGATATCAGATCGAAAAAGTAGCTGTTGCACAGATCATCCATGACGACACCGATGGTCTGTGTCTTCTGCATGACAAGGGAACGGGCGAGACCGCTGGGCACATAATGATTTTCTTCTATAATAGCCAGAATCTTTGCTCTGTTCTCTGGGCTGACACCAGACTTATTATTCAGCACTCTGGATACCAGCGTGCGGGATACCTGCGCCTTTTGGGCAATATCTGAAATAGTAAGCATTGTTTTTGCCTTTCCTAGGATGATGTTTCAAAGTTTACATTCATTTTATACCCAAAATACAATGAAGTCAATTCGAAAGTAAAAAATAATCCAATCCATAGGAAAATAATAAAAACACTTGTAGGTGAAATAGAATAATAAATTGTGCATAATATACAAAAAGGAGAAATAAAAATAACGATAGTATACAAAAATAAATAAAATTGTTGACGAAAAACAAAATGAATGCTAGTGTTATGCCAAGAGTGTGAATCGATTTACATATAAAACGACAAAAGTACAATGAAAAGAAAGGGGTGTTTTTTTGACAAGAAAAAAACAAACAAAGTATTTCTTCCTATTTATTTCCCCGTGGATTATAGGATTTCTGGCATTTACTATTTATCCCATGCTGTCATCGCTCTTTTTCAGTCTGACAGATTATGATGCATTGACAGCACCTGTATTTGTTGGTCTGGAAAACTACAAGGAGGTGCTTCATGATCCGATCTTAAAGATTTCCGTGAAAGCGACCCTGTGGTACACCTTGTTGAATGTGCCCATCGGACTTCTGCTGTCATTGCTGCTGGCAATGTTATTGAATGCCACGCGAAGATGCAAAGGATTTTTCAGGACAGTATTGTATTTGCCCAGCATGGTATCCGGTGTATCACTGGCATTGCTGTGGAGCTGGATCTTCAATCCGGAGTATGGTGTTGCAAATTATCTTTTGGGAAAACTGGGAATACAGGGACCACTGTGGCTTATGGATGAGAAATGGGCAGTTCCATCGCTGGCGATCATGAGCTTCTGGTCTATTGGAACGGGAATCGTACTGTTCCTGGCAGCACTTCAGGGAGTACCAAGGTCTCTCACAGAGGCGGCAGTGCTGGACGGAGCGAACTGGTATATGAGGCTGCGCCATGTGACACTGCCCATGATATCACCAATTTTCCTGTTTCAACTGATCATCGAATTTATCAATTCATTTCAGGTATTTACACAGGCGTTCGTCATGACTAAGGGTGGTCCGCATTATGCAACGAATTTCTACGTGTACTATATTTACCAGAATGCGTTCGTGAATTTCAGAATGGGATATGCCTCAGCGCTGTCCTGGATCTTGCTGGCGGTGGTCATGATCGTGACCGTGCTGATCATGAAATGCTCCGATCGCTTTGTGTATTATGAAGGAGGGGATAATTAATGGAGACAAGTGCAGTATCCTATGGAAGCAAGAAGAAAAGACGGATCGTCGATGCCATCGTGCTGGCCATGCTGACCCTCGTCGCTGGAATCATGTGCGTTCCGATCTTTACCATGTTGACGACCTCCGTAAAGACTACAGGCGAGACCTTCCAGTATCCACCCACGTTCATACCGCAGACCTTTGACTTCTCTGCCTATGTACGTGTATTTCAAAAGCTGGATCTGGTACCACATTATCTCAACAGCCTGTTCGTATCCATACTGATCGTAATTGGGACATTGGTATCTTCATCCCTGATAGCCTATGGATTTTCCAGATATCGGGCACCAGGGAAAAAGGTATTGTTCATGCTGGTAATGTCTACCTTGATGATTCCATATCCGTCGGTGATGATTCCACAGTACATATTATTCAATAAAATACGCTGGGTGGATACTTACCTGCCCCTTGTGGTACCGGCATTTCTGGGATCGGCGTACATGATATTTTTACTGAAACAATTTTTCTCATCCATCAGTAATGAACTGTTCGATGCAGCACGTATTGATGGATGCAGTGAATTTAAGATATTTTACAGGATCGTCCTTCCGTTATCCAAAGCGGCACTGGCTTCCGTGGCAATCTTTTCCTTCATGTGGAGCTGGGATGATCTGCTGGGACCGGTAATCTACCTCAGCAGCCCGGAGAAATATACGTTACCGGTATTGCTGGCTGGACTTGTATCCAAATTCCGCATACCGGAGTGGAACATTATGATGGTGGCAGCCTTATACGCAGCGTTACCATGCATCCTACTGTTCATCTTCTGCCAGAGATATTTCGTGGAAGGAATCGTAACATCGGGAATCAAGGGATAGAATTAACAAACAAATAAGGAATGTCTGAAAAGGCAGAAAGAGAGGAAATTTATGAGGAAAGAAATGAAAAAGGCAATGGCATTACTGCTCACGGCAGCGATAGGGCTGGGGAGCGTGGCATGTGGCGGAAAGACCAGGGACACAGCCAGTGGGGAGGAAGCTGTCACGATTACCATCATGCAGGCAAACTCTCCGGACAAGGCATATTTTGACAAAATGGGAGATGCGTTTACAGCGAAGCATCCGAATATCAAAGTGGAGGTCATTGCAGTACCTTATGACAACTTTGATTCCAAATTGCAGACACTGGTGGCATCTGGAAATGCACCGGATATTACCACCCATGTGCAGGCGATGGGATTCATGGATTTCTACAGTAAAGATATGCTGTTAGATCTGTCCCCTTATATTGCGGAGTCTGGATTTGACTATAAAGAAGCGGGAATACCGGAAAATGTTATGGAAAGTTCCATGATGGACGGTAAAATATATGGAATACCTTTAAATACATTTACCAGCGTATTGGTGTACAATAAAGATATCTTTGACGCAGCGGGAGTGGAATACCCACCGTCAGACTATGAGGACAAGAGCTGGACCTACGACAAGATGGTAGAGATGGCGAAAAAACTTACCAGCGGCGAGGAAGGTAATAAGACATACGGACTTTTATGGAACTGGAGCGGTACGACCCCGGCGCAGGATCCGCAGTATTTTGGAAGTAATATGTTCAATATGGATGAGGAAAATCCTGCATATGCAAAATCCTGTAATATGAAAACCACGGGTGTGATATCTGCTTATCAGAAGATGGCTGATCTTGCATTTGTGGAGGGTATCTCCCCAAGTCCGGCCATTCAGCAGGCGATGGCTGGAACCAATGACAGTGAACCATTTCTAAGCGGCAGAATTGCCATGGCAATTGAAGGTGGCTGGATCCTGAATGGATTGAATGAACTTCCATTTAAAACAGGAGTGGCAGCAATTCCAATCGGTGCAGATGAAAATGTCCGCGATGTACTGTACACAGACCCTTACTTTGTAATGAAGGATTCCAAACATCCAAAGGAAGCATTTGAGTTCATAAAGTTCATGGCAGGGAAAGAGATGCAGGAGCAGATGATCAAAGACAGCGAGGGTAATCCGCCGGCAAGTACCCTGGCACTGGGTACCTACTATACCTACTTTGAAGGTGTGGATAGACAGGATCTGGAAAATGTAATAGAAGGCGGATTAAAATACGGTGTGGAAAATATCGGGCATACCATAGCAGGTGCAGGGGAAATCAATAACCTGCTCATCAATGAACTGGCAAATATTAATAACGGAACGGCACAGGCGGCGGATGTGTGTCCTGAGGTGGGGGATAAACTGGATGCTGTTCTACAGAAGACAGATCCTTCCTTTCAGAAATAACTGTGATAAAAAATATACATAAAAGAAGGAGGTGAATCGAGTGAAGTATATCCTAGGAATTGACCAGGGAGGTACGAAGACAGCAGCAGCTCTGATGGATGAAAGCGGAAATGTCTGTGGAACAGGGCTGGAAAAAGGTGCTTATTTTCCTGATAATGGCATCGACGTGGCGATGGCATGTATCGAAAGAGCCGTGCAGCATGCCATGGATGAGGCACAGATTCATATGTCGGAGATAGGCTGCGTTGTAGCTGGAATCACAGGGATTGACTGGCCCGGCGATGAGAAAGAGGCAAAAGAGAAACTGGCAGACATGACGGGAAATTCCCATATCTTTGTATGCAATGACTGTGTAATTGCCATGTATGGAGGCACCAGAAAAGAGGCAGGAGCTGTTATCTGTGCCGGTACAGGACTGAATTGTGCTATTCGTAAAAAGAAAGATGAGGTTTTCGTATTTGGAGATTATCTCGGCAGCGATATGCAGGGGGGCGGAGCCCTTGCCCGGAGAGGTGCCCGGAAAGTATTTGACGGGGAACTGGGACTTAGCGATGTAACAGCATTGAAAAAGCTATATTTATCCTATGCTAAGGTGCAGACGGTGGATGATCTTCTGCGAATGTATATGCAGGACAAAGATTTTGGGGAAGAGATCAAATTGATCGTTCCCAGGATCGTGACCCTGGCGGAAGAGGGCGACAAGGCTACCAATGAGTTGCTGCAGGAATTCGCAAATGATATGAGCCGATATCTGTATGGCGGCATGAAAAAAATGAAAATGTTATGCAAACCTATAGACGTGGTACTGGCAGGCAGTGTCTTTAAAGGAGAAGGAAATCCACTGACCCGGGCACTGACCCACAATATTCAGAACACATTACCCCAGGTGCGAGTAATTTACGCCAGATACGAACCCGTGGTGGGTGCCTGCATTATGGGTATCTTGCAGGACAAGACTTTTACGGAGAAAATGTGTGAGAATCTGGAGCGTACGGCAAGGGAACATAATATGCTGCGATAGATAAAATTGTAAGTGAAAAATGTAAACATAAGATGTAGATATAAAATGTGAAAGTAGGAGTATGAGGGAGATTGTATGAGCGTGAAAAAGTATATGGGTATTCTGTGCTTACTCACCAGCGTGATATTGGTGGGATGCACAAATGCCATGGGAGAGAATATGGAGACTGGAAATACAGTACAGGAGGATATCCGTACAGAGAAGCTTAGTGGCATTGTATTTTCGCTGGTGTCCAGCGCGGAGAATTCCAGCCTGGATTATGAGGAACAGTATTCTTATATAGAAGATATTGGTGATGGAAGAGGATATACGGGTGGCATCATTGGCTTTACCTCCGGGACAGGAGACATGCTGGAGGTGGTAGAAAAGTATGTGGAGAAAAAGCCGGAGAACAATGAACTGGCAGCGTATATCCCGGCACTGGAGAAGGTGAATGGGAGCAGTTCCCTGGAAGGTTTGGGAGAAGCCTACACGGATGCCTGGAGCAGGGCGGCGGAGAATCCTGAAATGCGGGAGGCACAGGATGAACTTTTGGACGAGATGTATCTGACACCTGCCGTTACCTACGCGGAGCAGGATGGCCTGGGTGCACTTGGGCAGTACATTTATTATGATGCCCTGGTGGTACACGGACCTGGGGAGGATACCAGTCCGGACTGCTTTCAGGGAATCCGAAAGGAGGCACTGTCACACGCAGCTTCCCCAGCACAGGGCGGTGAGCAGGATACTTATCTCACAGCATTCCTGGATGCCAGAGCAATCATCATGAAGCAGGAGGAGGCACATAGTGATCTGTCCCGTCTGGATGCACAGCGAAAGTTTATGAAAGAGGGAAAAGACCAGCTACAGCTTCCACTTGACTGGACCATGTACGGTGAGCATTTTGAATTGAACGAACCTTGAGAAATAGGAAAATAGTGAAAAAGGTAAGGTGCTATCCTCGGACAGCACCTTATTTACGCTTCAACATAGACTTTTATGTTTTTTTATCCATTTTAGCTAATTTCATAAAAAATTTAGGAAAGCTTCAGAGCAGTATTATTGACAGCGGTAGTGGCAGACGATATGATATTATATAAATGGACAGAAGATGGTGTGTATCTGCCAAATGATGATAGAATGACGAGGATGATAGATGGCAATCACAGATGAGATCAAGGAGCAGCAGAAAAAAATTGCGGATATGACCCGAAAAGAAAAATGGAACTATTTTTGGGATTATTATAAAGTACATACTATAGTGGCGATCCTTGTGGTGGTGCTTTTGGTTTTCTTTATCAGGGATCTGGTCACGGGTAATCAGAAATCTGTCTTCCAGGCAGCAATCGTGAACAGTGAGATCAGCGTACTGGAGGAGGGAAGTGAGGAGGCGTTTGAGACATATCTGCAGATCAATCCGAAAAAAGAAGAAGTAATTTTTGATAATTCCTATCAATTACAGTTGGATTCCATGGATCAGGCAACTGTGGCATCCTCCCAGAAAATGGTGGCCAATGCACAGCTAAAGGAACTGGATGTCATCATTGCCCCCGATGATGTGATCGCGTACTATTCCGAGAATCAGTTCTTAGGTGACATCAGCAAGCTTATCCCGGCAGAAAAATTTGAAGAACTGGAATCAAAAGGGCGTATAGTCTATGAAAAGAGGGAGGACGGAACCCGATTCCCCGCAGGTATCCTCATCGATGACAGCCCCTGGATCAGGAAGACTGGATTGTATGCAATCCAAAAACCGGTATTGGGATACGTGGAGAATACCATCCATCCGGAAAATATACAGAAATTTTTGGACTACATTTACACAGAGTAAGGGTAATGATATAATATGCGTGATGAAGCAGAGTCAAGTGACTGAATAGAAAGATGTCATGCTTGCATGTAAGGCTTTCTATTCAGCCATTTGAATTAAGGAAGCACCTGATGGTGCGTAGGTCATCAACCTGCGGTTGGTGACAATTATGAGCAACGCGACCGAGGAAATCGAAGATTTTCGAGGATCTGCTGGAGTTAAGTCGAAGAAAAAACAGAAAGGTATGGAACTGAAATGAGCGAGAGCTATGTAGAGGTATTAGTAAAAAAAGAAAATACGATGATAGGAACACTGGCACGTGTGGTGTGTATTGCACTTACGGTTAGTGCAGCATTTTTTACATTGATAGGTGGTGGATTCCTGTTTATGATTATTGCGGTGGTATTGGGAGTTGGAACGTACTTTGTATGGCTGAATACGGATGTGGAATATGAGTATCTGTATCTGGATAAGGAACTGAGCATTGACAAGATCATGGCGAAGACCAAGAGAAAAAAAATTGCCACATATGATATGGAACGCTTAGAGGTATTGGCGCCAGCAAATTCTTATCACCTGGATGACTACAAAAATAGAAATTTTAAGGAAAGTGATTTCAGCAGCGGCGTGAAAAAACAGCCGGATCTGCGCTATGTGATGATATACGATGGCACCCAGAAAGTGTATTTGAGCGAAGACCCACGTCTTGCCACCATGATAAAGACCATTGCGCCCAGAAAAGTATTCCTGGATTAATAGCAATCCTATAATTTTTTTATCCGTATAAATAAAAATACAATTATAGAAACCGCGAAAAACCGCCTCTTTTGGCGGTTTTTCTTATGATATAAGCAGAGATTATGGGAGATATAAGCAGAAATGATTGACATTGATTTTTAAGTTTGCTAAACTAATCAACAATATATGGAACATACAGACAGAGAGCAAAGGGCAGAACCTTGACTGACGGTATGTTCAGACACTTGGAAACAGTAATGGATTATAATAAGCAAACAGGAGGAAGAAGTAAAATGGGTCAGATTATTGGCGAAGGAATTACTTTTGATGATGTACTGCTGGTACCAAATTATTCACAGGTCATTCCCAATCAGGTTGATTTAAACACATGGTTAACAAAGAAAATCAAGTTGAACATTCCTATGATGAGTGCAGGAATGGACACAGTAACAGAACACCGTATGGCAATCGCCATGGCAAGACAGGGCGGAATCGGAATCATTCACAAGAATATGTCTATCGAGGCACAGGCAGAAGAAGTAGATAAGGTAAAACGTTCTGAGAACGGTGTTATCACAGATCCATTTTCATTAACTCCAGACCATACATTGGCAGATGCAGATTCACTGATGGCAAAATTCAGAATCTCCGGTGTACCTATCACAGAGGGTAGAAAACTGGTGGGTATCATCACGAACCGTGATCTGAAATTCGAGACAGACTTCACAAAGAAAATCTCAGAATCCATGACATCAGAGGGACTGATCACTGCAAAGGAAGGTATCACTTTAGAAGAAGCAAAATCAATCCTTGGAAAAGCAAGAAAAGAGAAATTACCAATCGTTGATGACAATTATAATCTGGTTGGTCTGATCACCATCAAAGATATCGAAAAAACCATTAAATATCCATTGGCAGCAAAGGACGAGCAGGGAAGACTTCTCTGTGGAGCAGGTGTGGGTATCACAGCCAATGTGCTGGACAGAGTAGCTGCTCTTGTAGATGCAAAGGTTGACTGTATCGTATTAGACTGTGCACATGGACATTCGGAAAATGTACTGCGCTGCCTGCGTATGATCAAGGAAGCGTATCCGGATCTTCAGGTCATCGCTGGTAATGTGGCAACAGGAGAAGCGACCAAGGCTCTGATCGAAGCCGGTGCAGATGCTGTAAAGGTTGGTATCGGACCAGGATCTATCTGCACCACACGTATCGTGGCAGGCATCGGTGTACCACAGGTCACAGCCATCATGGACTGTTACGCTGTTGCAAAGGAATACGGTATTCCGATCATCGCTGACGGCGGTATCAAATATTCAGGAGATATGACCAAAGCCATTGCGGCTGGTGGAAATGTTTGTATGATGGGAAGTATCTTTGCAGGATGCGAGGAAAGCCCGGGAACCTTTGAGTTATTCCAGGGTAGAAAGTATAAAGTCTACAGAGGTATGGGATCCATCTCCGCTATGGAGAACGGCAGCAAAGACCGTTACTTCCAGGAAGGTGCGAGAAAACTTGTTCCGGAAGGTGTAGAGGGACGTGTTGCTTATAAAGGAAATGTAGAAGACACTGTATTCCAGCTGATGGGAGGTCTTCGCTCAGGGATGGGATACTGTGGAACTCAGACTATCGAAGAATTAAAAGAGAACGGTAGATTTATGAAAATCTCCGCTGCAGCTCTTAGAGAGAGCCATCCACATGATATTCATATCACAAAAGAGGCTCCAAACTACAGCGTAGACGATAAATAAGTATTTACATTTGTGCAAGAATAGAATCCATAATCGCGGAAGCTACCTGTTCTTTATCCATGATAGGAAGCTGTGCTGCCTGATCTTTTGTGATCAGGGTGACAATATTGGTGTCGGTACCAAAACCGGCACCTTTTTCTTTGAGGTTATTTGCGACGATCATGTCGATATGCTTTTTCTCCAGTTTTTTCTTGGAATTCTCCAGCATATGCTCCGTTTCCATAGAAAAGCCACACAGGAACTGTCCTTCTTTGCGATGCTCCCCGAGATATCCCAGGATATCCCTGGTGCGTTCCAGCGAGATGGACATTTCATCCTCTTTTTTCTTCATCTTCTCTGTTGCCACGATGGCAGGGCGATAATCCGCTACGGCAGCAGCTTTGATAATGATATCCTGCTGATCTGCCAGGGAGGTGACGGTCTGGAACATATCCTCTGCGGATGTGATGGGAACCACATGGACGAAAGGCGGCGGGGTAAGGGCGGTCTTTCCGGTGACCAGTGTCACATGAGCGCCACGGAGCATACAGACCTTTGCCAGGGCATATCCCATTTTCCCGGTGGAATGGTTACTGATAAAACGTACCGGATCGATCTTTTCAATGGTAGGTCCTGCGGTGATGAGGATTTTCCTGCCGGTAAGATCTTTCTCACAGGCGATTTCCTTCATGATATGATTCAGGAGCACTTCCTCTGAGGGGAGCTTTCCGGCACCAGTGTCACCACAGGCGAGATAGCCGGTGTCAGGTTCGATGACTTCGTATCCATAATGCTGCAACTTTTTCAGGTTGTCCTGGACAATAGGATTGTTGAACATGTGAGTATTCATGGCTGGGGCAATGAGCTTCTTACAGTCACATGCCATCACTGTGGTGGTGAGCATATCATCTGCGATTCCATTTGCCAGTTTGCCGATGACATTGGCAGAGGCGGGAGCGATGAGTACCAGATCGGTTTCCTTTGCCAGAGATACATGTTCCACATTATATTGAAAACTGCGGTCAAAGGTATCGATGAGACATTTATTGCCAGTCAAGGTCTCAAAGGTGATGGGATGGATAAAATTCGTTGCATTTTCTGTCATGAGCACGGTTACTTTACAGTTCAATTTTTTCAAGGCACTGGCTACATTTGCCATCTTATAGGCGGCGATACTGCCTGATACAGCCAGAACCACATTTTTACCGGTTAACATAAGACGCCTCCTTCCGGAAGATCGGTGTTTTTATTTTTATCATAGATGATCTTCAATCCCTTTAACAGCAGATCATCATCCAGAATAATCTCCTTTTTACAGTGGGGTGTAATGATTTGCGCCAGACCGCCGGTAGCCACCACCGTAGCTTTATATCCCAGCTCTTCCTCGATGCGGTCCACCATTCCGTCCAGACAGGAAGCCTGTCCGTAGACGATACCGCTCTGCATACAATGAATGGTATTGGTACCGATTGACTTTCTGGGAGCTTCCAGACTGATACGGGGCAACTGTGAGGTTCTGGATACCAGAGAATCCACGGAGACCCTCACACCGGGGAGAATCATCCCCCCCACATAATTTTTCTGTGCATCGATGACGGAGATCGTGGTGGCAGTGCCCATGTCAATGATGATAAGGGGTGCACCATATTCCTGCAGTCCGGCAACCGCATCCACCACCAGGTCAGCACCCAGCTGTTTGGGATTGTCCATGCGGATATTCAGCCCGTTCTTGACACCCGGGCCTACAATCACTGGTGTGATGGGAGTTATTTTCTGGATAGCATCCACCATGATATGAACCAGCTGCGGGACTACAGAGGAGATAATAGAGCCGGAGATCATGGCTGGGGTAATACCGTGGATCTCCAGGACAGTTTTGAAGAGTACGGCATATTCCAACTCTGTTTTCTTTGCATCCGTGGAGATGCGTTCTGTAAATAGAATTGCTTCGTCGTTAAAACATCCTACTACTATATTTGTATTACCCATATCAATTGCAAATATCATATTATATCCTACCTTTCATTGTTACACTTCATTCGCCACATTCACTTCATTCGTTACGCAGGCTGCACTCATGAAGGACATTCGCCAGATAGCTGCTTCTTCGTGCAAGCACGATCAGCAGTTATTCGGCTCATTGTTACTCTTCATTCGTTACGCAGGCTGCACTCATGAAGGACATTCGCCAGATAGCTGCTTCTTCGTGCAAGCACGATCAGCAGTTATTCGGCTCATTGTTAATCTGCATTCGTTACGCAGGCTGCACTCATGAAGGACATTCGCCAGATAGCTGCTTCTTCGTGCAAGCACGATCAACAGTTATTTGGCTCATTGTTAATCCAAAAAACGGATTGCCCGTGCGGCAACCCGTTCCAAATCTAATTAGACCGTCTAAAAAAACGCAATAACGCTTTTCCAATGGCAGCTACCAGTATTGCAGCAGCAATGGCTTCGGGTATTCCAGAAGCAGTTACGGTAGCCATGACCAGACCGAATACAGCAGAGAGTGCCACATCTTTTGCAGCGGCATACTGTGCGGCGAACAGGAAATAAATGCTTCCCATTACACAGACTGTGTTTGTCATGGAGCCAACGAATCCGGTAATAATGAGACCAAGAATAGGTTTCATTTTTATTTTTGTAAATAAGATCCACAACCATCCTGCCACAACGCCGATGAGAATACGACAGCCGACAGATACCCAGATCGCCTTGCACATACCAGGGATACCTGTAGTGCTTAGAAACGGTGAAAAAGCAAAGGATAACAGTGTGGGTGCAGTGGTGTTACTGATCAGCGAGCAGATTCCAAATACGCCTCCTAAGATAGCGCCTGCCATAGGACCTAAGAGAATGCCACCGATAATTACCGGAATGTGTACAGTTGTTGCCTTGATGATAGGCAGCTGTATCATGCCCAGTGGCGTATTCGCCAACAGAATCACGATCGCAGCCATAAGTGCAACGCTGACCATCCATTTTGTGTCTTTTTTTGTCTTCATATTCAATTTTCCTCCTGTTATTATTCTCCTTACTGGAGATACAATACGTGAGTATCATAGCACAATGTTAAAATTTTATCAATAAAAATTTTATATTTGATTAGAAGATTCCCGAATGACTAATTCGGTGTCCAAAAGTATGGAACGGGTGGCAGTGAGAGGATTTGCTATTTTATCTAACAACATTTCGCATGCTGTAAATCCTTCCTGAAATTTTGGCTGACTTACAGTGGTGATGGTAGGGGTGAACATAGAAGACAGATCGATATTATCGAATCCTACAACTACAATATCTCTGGGCACATGATATTTATAACGTTTTGCAGCGCGAATCACAGCAGCAGCAAAGGTATCGGAAGCAGCAAAAAAGGCATTGGGAATCACATCTCCGGTGAGCAGCTGGCAGGTGGCGGCATATGCCATTTCGTAATTAACTTCAGGCAGCTGCACGATCCAGTTAGAAGGTGTGGAAATATCTGCATGTTCCAACGCATTTAAAAATCCACGACGCCTTTCTCTTGCGTACTTATAGGACAAAGGACCATTAACGAATGCAATTTTATTTTTCCCGCTTGAAATCAAGTATTCCACCGCGTTTTGGGCAGCCAGACAGTCATCAATGCTTACATAGGGGAGATCGGAATCCTGGTTATATTCACAGCACTGCATGATAGGAATAATGTTATTTAATTGAGACAGTAATTCTACAGATACTTGATTCAATAATATAGCACCTGCAGCATTGACCCTCTTGATTAGGCTGTAGAAGTCACTGACAGAACCGTAATCAAGGGGTGATTGACTGATGAGGAGATGACATCCGTGAGCATTAGCAGAAGCAGTGGCACCACGAATGACCTCCGTATAGAAAATATTATTGATATCAGGGACATTTAACAGGATAACGGGCTGTATCTTAGAAGCAGATTGATTGACTTCCGGGAGGGGCAGCCCCAGAATATTCATTGCATTTTCTACCTGTCGGATAGTATCCTCCTTTACAATATCCCGGTGATTCAGTACGCGGGATACAGTAGCAGGGGATACACCTGCTTCACTTGCGATTTGGGACACGGTGATTTTATGAGAGTCGGCCATGGTGTGTACTCCTTTTTAATTTTTTACTTTGAACTTAATTACTAATATAGAACAGTTTCATTAAAAATACAAGTATTTCAGAAAACGTGAAAGAATTTCTGAAACAGAATAAATTATTTGTGCGAAATAGCAATAAATAATGGCGAAAAATTAGGTAAATAAATGAAAATTGCACAAAGGATTGAAAAAGAAGAAATGAAATGATAAGATTATTTCAGAAAATGAAAGAAATCATTAGACAGATAAAGCAGGAGGAAACGATGAAGAGAATAGGGATTATCGGTTGTGGGAAAATAGCACAGACAAGACATATTCCAGAATATGCAGCAAACGAAAATGCAATGCTTGTAGGCTTTTATGATTTCAATATGGAAAGAGCACAGGAAATAGCGGTCAATTATGGTGGAAAGTCGTATGAATCTGTGGAAGCTTTGTTGTCAGACCCCCAAATTGATGCAGTAAGCGTATGCGTTGCAAATAATGCACATGCAGAGATTACACGAAAGGCATTAGAAGCAGGTAAAGATGTTCTTTGTGAAAAACCTATGGCAGTTACGATTGCAGATTGTGAAAAGATGGTAAAGACAGCAGAGGAAAAGGGCAGGAAGCTTATGATCGGTCAGAACCAGAGACTTGCGAAGGCACATGCAAAAGCAAAAGAATTAATGGAACAGGATGTGATTGGAAATATTATTACTTTTAAGACGACATTTGGACACGGCGGTCCAGAGACATGGAGTATTGATCCTGGAAAGAACAGCTGGTTCTTTGATAGATCAAAAGCATCAATGGGAGCCATGGCGGATCTTGGTGTACATAAGACGGACTTGATTCAGTTCTTAACAGGACAAAAAGTTGTTGAAACTACAGCGAAGGTAGTTACACTGCATAAGCGAGACCTGAATGGTGATCTGATTGGTGTGGATGACAATGCGATCTGTATTTACCAAATGGAAAATGGAGCGATAGGGACCATGACAGCCAGCTGGACTTATTACGGTTCGGAAGATAACTCCACTATTTTATACGGAACAAAGGGAATCATGAGGATCTATGATAATCCACAGTATTCGATAGAAGTCATTACAGCAGACGGAGAAAAGATTCTGTATGATATTGACCGGATTCAGACGAATGATAATCAGACGAGGTCAGGAATCATTGATGCATTTATAGAAGCATTGGAGGAAGATAAAGAACCTGTGATTTCTGGAAAGAGTGTCCTCTCAGCAATGCGAGCTGTATTTGCAAGCATCGAATCGGCAGAGAGGGGTGTTACTGTAGCAATTCCCGAAAATCGATAAGAAACAATAGATATAATTGGCAAATAAAGCTGACAGTGGTTTGACGGAATGCCGTGGAGAAAACGAGATATTAAGAAGAAAGGGAAATAGTCATGAAACTGGGATTTGTAAGTTCAATTTTAGATCAGGATTCGTTTGAAGACGTTGTTGATACAGCGGCAGATTTGGGACTCGAATGTGTGGAGCTGGCATGCTGGCCTGGAGAAAAGGCGGAGAGAAGATATGCAGGGGTAAGCCATATAGATACAGAGAATCTTTCAGACGAAAAGATAGTCTATATAAAAGAGTATTGTAAAAAGAAAAAGGTAGAAATTTCATCACTGGCATATTATCCGAATCCATTGGACTCAGATAAAGCGAAACAGAAAAAAGCAATCGATCATTTATATTCATTAATTGATGCCAGTTCAAAGCTTAACGTAAATATGGTTACCACTTTTGTGGGAAGAGACCAGAATAAAACTGTAGAAGAAAATCTCGCATTAGTTAAAATAATATGGCCTCCAATATTGGAATACGCCAGAGATAGAGGTGTTAAAGTTGCAATTGAGAATTGTCCCATGTTATTCGGACCGGATCAATGGCCTGGGGGACAAAATCTTATGACAAGTCCATATCTTTGGGAAAAAATATGGGAAATACTTCCATATGATAATTTTGGACTTAATTTTGATCCTTCTCATTTTATATGGCAGAAAATGGACTATATTTCGCCAATCAATGATTATAAAGAAAAAATGTTCCACATTCATTTTAAAGATATCCGTATAGAAACGAAAAAAATAGAAAAAGCTGGTATTTTAGCATATCCTCTGGAGTATATGACACCAAAGATGCCGGGACTTGGAGATGTCCACTGGGGACAATTCGTGTCAGCGCTTACCGATATCGGATATAAAGGATACGCATGTATTGAGGCGGAAGACAGAGCGTTTGAGGGAAGCAGAGAAGACGTGGTAAAAGGCTTGAAAATGGCAAAAAAATATGTGGAACAGTTTCTCGGATAATAACAACAGAACCCGGCTTATTATGGATGAAGATTGGGCGCATTAGCAGGCGTGACATCAAATATTTGTAATAGGGTTAAATAAATCACTAAGAAGGGAGAAAGGTATTATGAATTTAGTAAAAAAAGGATTATCAGTATTACTTGCGGTAACAGTAATGTCATCGCTGACAGCATGTGGTGGAACAACGACATCTGAGGGCGCAGAACGAACAGATACCAGTGAAACAGCAGCAGTGGAGGCAGCAACAGAGTCGGAGAAAGTCGATGATGGATTGAAAATCGGCTATATCTCGCCAGGCCCGGATACGTGGTATTCAAGAGCAGAAGAGGGTGCTAAATGGGCAGCAGAAAAGGCTGGAGCGGAGTTTATAGCAGTGAACTCAAATCGTGATTCTGAGACGGAGCAGACCAATATAGACAACCTGATCAATGAGGGCGTTGATGTTATCGTTACACTTTCGTGGAATGAAGCAGGTTCTGTATCCTGTGCCGAAAAGTGTAAAGAAGCAGGAATAGGCTGTGTAGTATTTGATGCGTGCGGTGTTATGAAGAATCACGATGTGGAGCTTACGGCATCTGTTGATTTTGACTGGGCCGGTATGGGGGCTATGTATCAGGAGTGGATGGATAAGGCATATTCTGGAGAAGACTATGTATTTATCAGTGGTACGGAGGACAGTGTAGTATGCCAGACGCTTGAAAAGAGTTTGAGAGAGGCAACCGAAGCATCTGGAAAGAATAAACTGGTTGATGTCAGATATGGCCAGTATGATCCGGAAACGGCAGCAAATGCTGCGGAGGATTTAGTAAATTCGGGACTTGAATTCTCATTGATTGGTACCATTAATGAAGATTGTGCAGCTGCAATCGTTACAAGATTACAGGATTTGGGTGTTGCTGATCAATATCATGTATTTGCACAGAATGGTTCTGATACGGGAATCAAGCTTATGCAGGAGGGTGCTCTGGAATTTACAGTTTCCTCTTCCCCGGGACTTGAAGGTGCAGTTGCAGTTTTTGCAGCAGTAGATTCTATTACGAATGGAAAAGAGCCTAATCAGTATATCAGCTGTCCTATCGCAGCAGTATCACCTGATATGGTGGAGAATCCAGAGGTGGTAATTCCCTGGGCAGTAGATGAAGAAGCATGGTCAAAAGTGATTGTGTCAAACTTCTCAGAATATGAAAAGTATTTAAAATAAGATAATTGCAGAACTATATTTGAGCTGCTACATTTCTATGTAGCGGCTCATAATATGAATAATGAGACAGTGGATTTATAAATTAAAAGCGGATTCTTTATCAAGAATTAGGAATGAGTGGTGGAAATATGGAAAAATTGTTAGAGATAAAGAATGTATCAAAATCGTATTCAGGCGTTCAGGTTTTAAAGGATGTTAATATTTCTCTATCAGCAGGAGAAGTACTCTGCTTTGTAGGAGAGAATGGGGCAGGAAAATCTACATTAATCAAAATAATTGCCGGGGATATTCAGGCAAATAGTGGAGAGGTCGTATATTTTGGAAAGAAGTATGAGAGTACCAGTCCGAAACAGATTATTGACATTGGGGTGGCTACTATTTATCAGGAAATAGATCTCATTGAAAACCTTACGGTAGCGGACAATGTTTTTCTGGGACGTGAAATAATAAATAGAATGGGAGCAATCAATACAAAGGAACAGGTGGATAGAACCAATCGGCTGATTGAAAAACTTCATCTGGAGGATATTCACGGTGATGATATGCTTTCCAATCTTTCGACCGCACAGAAACAGTGTGTTCAAATAGTAAAAGCTTTACAAAATGAGGCGAAGATTCTAATTCTTGATGAACCAACAGCTTCACTTGGTGATAAGGAAAAAAAGACATTACTTGAACTGGTAAAAGGTCTGTCATCTCAGAAAATTGGAATTATTTATATCTCTCACTTTATTGATGAACTTTTTGATGTGGGTAATACATTTCTGGTATTGAAAGATGGTGTGCAGGTAGTAGTGCGAAGCAAAGAAGAAACAACACCGGATCAGATTATAAATGATATGATTGGAAGGGATGCTTCTAATTTTTACAAAAGAGAATATTTTCCTACTGGAAAAAGAGTATTAAAGATTGATCATTATGATAATAAAAGGAACGTACATGATATATGCCTGGAGATCAGATCGGGTGAAGTATTCGGTTTTGGCGGACTGATCGGTGCAGGGCGTACGGATTTGGTACGAATGATCTATGGATTGGACAAGAAAACAAATGGAAAATTGTATCTTAATGATAAGGAAATAACACCCAGAACACCAAAGGATGCTTTGAATAAAGGAATTTTTATGATTTCAGAAGATCGAAAAGGGGAAGGACTTCTGCTGATGCGTTCGGTAAGAGAAAATATTATGATAACGCATAATGAAAAGCGTGAAATGATAAATCTCAAAAAAGAGAAAGAGACAGCGAATCAAAGTATTGCAGCGTACAGAGTCAAAACGGTAGATCAGGAGGCGCTTGTCTCAAATCTTTCGGGAGGTAATCAACAGAAAACGATTATTGCAAGGTGTACAATTGATGATGGAGATGTTTATATCTTTGATGAGCCCACAAAGGGTGTTGATATCGGTGCAAAAGAAGAAATATATGAACATATGCTTAATATAGCAAAACATGACAAATTTGTGATCTTAATTTCTTCGGATATGCCGGAACTATTATCGATGAGTGACAGAATCGGTGTTATGTGTTCTGGAAAATTGGTGGAAGTTGTAAACTCACAGGATACAAGTGAGGATAAATTAATGAGAAAGTATCTTGGATATTAAGACAAGCTGCTTGTGGAGGTGTAAAATGAAAAAAAGTAGTAAATCCGGTGCGTTGAAAATAATTACTTCTCAACCATTTATACTTTTAGTGCTTATTATTATAGTAGCGGTTGTAACAAATTCGATGAACGGCAAGTTCCTTACATGGGTTACGATTAACAGTATATTGGGACAGGCGGCAGGCCTGGGGCTTGTTTCAGCAGGAGCAACGATCCTTGTCATATCAGGACATTTTGATATCTCAACGGGTCGAATGGTTGGATTGGCTATGTGCTCCATGGCACTTATGCTAAATGCGGGAATGAATCCGGTTCTTGTCTCCGTATTAGGAATATTAATATGTGTCGCATGTTCCGTTCTAAATGGTGTGTTTACGGTGGCATTTAATGCTCCTTCATTTGTTGTTACATTGGCAACACAAAACATTTTTTATAGCATTGCGTTACTGATCACCAATGGATATATGCAGACATTATATGGCAATTACAGATCCATTGCTTCCTATCGTATATTCGGAATCGTTCCCTTTCTCTACGTGATTCTTTTTCTGGGTTTTGCAGTGACCTACTATATATTAAAACATACCAGAACCGGCAGACAGGTATATGCAATAGGAACAAATCAAAGGGCGGCGTATATTTCCGGATTAAATGTCAAATTAAATAAAATTAAATTTTTTGCCATCAGCGGTGTACTGGTGGGAATCGCAAGTATGGTGATGCTCTCAAGAATCAGTGCAGCACAGGCTACCACTGGTTATGGAATGGAAACAGAGGCAATTGGTGCTGTTGTCATTGGCGGATCATCAATCAATGGTGGAAAAGGTGGTGTAGTTGGTACCTTTGTAGGTGTTATCTTATTAAGCATGATATCCACCGCTATTAATATGTTACATATCAATGCGTTCTATGAATATATGATTTATGGTATTATCATAATTATGGCACTGGCTATTACTGCCATTCGTAATTACACCATGGCAAATAAAAATTAAGAGTAAAAATTATTTTTTGTACACATTAAGAACGGGAAAGGAGCAATATGTTATCGATTGGAATGACACAATGGGTGGTCGGGAATGAAAGCATGGATAGAAGCTTTGAGAGATTGAATCGTTATGGGTATGATGAGGTAGAATTTGCGGCAGAACCTTATACGTTGGATGCGGAAGTCTGTGTGGCATTAATGAATCAATATGGACTGAAATGTCACTCGTTATGCGGAATATATAATGACGAAAGAGATCTTACCGCCAGTGGGGACACTGGAGAAAAGGCAATTCAATATTTAAGAGACAGTGTAGACTTCGCTGTAAAAGTAGGTGCTGAGATCATAATCGTAGTACCGTCTCCGGTAGGCAGAACGGTGAAGCCGAAGGGGAAAAGTATGGAAGAACTTAGAGAGAACGTAATCAATAACTTGCGTGTCGCTGCTGATTATGCGAAAGAAAAGGGCATAAAGCTCGCTATAGAAACAATAAACCGATATGAAACGTATTTTATTAATACGATTCCTGACGCACTTCAACTTATTGATGAGATAAATCATCCCGCAGTCGGCGTTATGGCAGATCTTTTTCACATGAATATCGAAGAGCGCAGCAGTATTGACAGCATCTATGCAGCAAAAGAAAAGTTACTTCATGTACACATTGCCGACAACACAAGGGAAGCGGCTGGAATGGGTCAGACGGACTTTAAGGAAATTCTGCGTGTCTTGAAAAGTATCGGGTACAAAGGTTCTCTGACAATGGAATTTATGTACAAGGTATCAAATCCATATGCAGCAGTGGAAATGGATACAAGATCAGATTTGATGGATCAATATGCCAAACAGGCCATTGATTATATCAGACTTTTGGATAAAAGCATTGCCATGTAGTAAGATGCAATACGATAGAATAAATAGCAATGAATAGCAATGAATAAAAGCACCGGAAATCATCAATGTTAGATTTCTGGTGCTTTTATAATATGATGCATAGCTTGGATCACCAGCTCTGCAGTGCCAATCGAAGCCAGTTATCATGGGTTCGGTAGTAAGGAATCACGGAACCCAGCATGGTGCTTGCCAATGCTGCGATGACAAATGTGATGATGAGGAACTCGATCATAAGTGCAATCTGTTTGCCGTGGGCCACGTGAATTGTAAGATATGCATCCAGCTTCGAGATCCCAACACTGATGAAGTACATCAGCGGAATGAGTAGCGGCAGGACATAGCGTCCCTGGGGCTGATAATCCCAGGAGTAGGAATACCATACACATAAGCCGGCCACGATGACCATATCCAGGAACATGAGCACATTAAAGAACTGCTTCGTACCATTGGAAATGCCCCTTAAATACGTTTCTGTAATAGATTCAGATGGCCTTTCAACGGTGCCACGGGAGCTGGTGTTCTCCGGCGCAGAGGTCTGAACAGTGGGTAACTTCCCTCTCAGTGGGAGCAGCAGGCACAGCAGAGAGCCTGCAAATATCACCCGGTAAACAGTGTAGATCCAGGGATAGGTGAAGATATCCATGGTGCCAAAGGTTGCGATAAAACTTTCATATAAAGTGTGCAGGAACAAAGTCTCACGAAAAAGGTACGTGATGGGATATCCGGCACTTTGTATTGTCTCTTTCAGATCTGGATGGAACATGGGAATGCAGGTCTCGGCAGCACTTTTCATGCGGGCAGTCATGCCGATAAAATCACCGTCATAGAGGATGGCGTTTCGGATGAACCACCAGCCGATGCCCAGGAGCACCATCGCGGATATGAAGATCCCCTTTTGCAGCATGGGTCTCATCCGGAGCTTCATCTTGCCGGAGGAGAAATCCATAAAACTGAATAGGAATAACAGGATGCTGCACAATATCACACTGTAAGCATTATAGTAGGAAAGGGCGCACAGGATGATACCCATCGCCAGAGTGATGCAGGCACGGGTATTCCAGGCGGTCTTCATACCACGAATGCAGGCGTAGATGATGATGGCAGTCGCCAGAGCAGCCATGGAATCCGTGTTCACATAGGAATGCAGGAACAGATTCTGTGGCAGGAGCACCACCAACAGCGTGAACAGCCATTGCAGGACCGGTGAGTCAAAGACTTCTTTTGCTATTTTCCGCACAAAGTATGCCATGATCACACCGATGAAGACATTCACAAATCTTGCTACATATGCCAGCACAAAGGAATCCTGGGAAAACTGGAAGATGGGGCGCATGATGAACCCCATGATAATGTAGGACAGAATCGGCTGGAACGCATAGGAGGCACCATATCCGCCGATGATGACCTCCGGGTCGGAACCTATGGGAAGCTTTCCATGAATGCAGATATACTGCACGACCTTGTAGCGGTTGATCTCGTCCGGCGGGACACCGAAGGGCTGCAGAATGGCAAATACTGCGATGGTAGCAAAGACAAGCAGATAAAAGGCACATTCCAGGACGTGTTCCGTATGTTTGGTATACTTAGGTAATTTCATATAGGATTATAACTCCATTTCTGTTTTTACATATAAATCTATATTATACGATACCATTTTTCAGGGATAAAATACAGACAAAATTAAGGTGATTTTATGATAAAAGGAATATTTGGGAAAGAATTTTAAACACTGATATAAAACTGATATAAAATAGTGAAACATTAAAGTGCAATATATTGCATTTCCAGACCGTTTCATGTAAAATTATAGTACATTTGGTATATATCTGGGGAGATATTATGACAAATAAGTAAGAGAATGTTTGGAGGCTATTAAGTGCGGACAATACAACAGAGCTATTCCAGCGATCCCAAAGCACTTTATGGACAGATATTAGATGAAAAACTGATACAGAAAACGCAAAAGCGATTCAGTGAGGTTTCCAATTTATTTATTATTTGTACAGACGAAAAAGGTCAATGGATCACAGACATAACCGGTGAGGCGGAAGATGTCCAGCGAATAAGAGAACTTATTCCAGCAGAAAAGTGGAAATCAATTTATGCGAGAATCGCGAACAGTACGTTAGAGGAACAGGTAGTAGAGGATACCGAGTACCCCAATGTGAAATTAGCAGCAATTTCTATAAGGTCAGATAACAAGCCGGTAATGAACTGGCTTATTTGTGCCGTTCTGGAGGACTATGACACCAGTGGATATCATAGAAAACCGGTGGAGATCAGGACGATGACAAGTACCCACAAGTTTTACCAGGCACTTGATCTTTTGAGAGAGAGTTCTTTTGAGATAATGGATGCGAAGGTCAGACTTTTTGAAACGGAAGCGGAGAACAGAAGAAGTAAATCTTCACAGGAAGAAATGACGGTTTCTTTGAAAAGGACGGAAGCCATCACCACCATCGTGCAGATGTTGGAAAGCGATGATGCCATCGAGAGTATTATGGAAGAGATCCTCAGGGTGGCAGGAAAATATCTGGAGACCAGCAGTGCCCAGGTGTTTCGATTAAATAAGGATGGAGAGACCATGGATGTCATGGCGGAGTGGGGTGCGCCAGGGGTGGTATCTGTCTTTGACCAGGTGCGCAATATTCCCATGTCTCCACTGCTGCGATATCAAAAGACCATGGCAATCTCTTCGGAGACCAGGATCTCCGTGGAGGAAAGAGAAGTCATGGAAGCGTCGCATACAATGGCGGCCATGGTGATTCCTGTCTATATTAATAATCAGCTCAGCATGTATGTATGTTTTAATGAATGCCAGTATGAGAGAGAATGGCAGATCGAGGAGATCAAGTTTGCCAACAATGCCACTAAAGTATTGCAAAGTATCCTGATCAGGAGAATACAGAAAAATTCACTGCTGAGTTCCTATACTTCACTGGAGGCAATCCTGGACAATGTGGGCAGTGCTATCTATGTGAAGGATATCGTGACGAAGAAAGTATTATTTGTAAATAAAATGTTGAGAAATAATTTTGATAAGGAATATAAAGATGGTACCTTAGACGAATTATTTGAAAAAGGACAGCCAATCGGCAATAAAGGCGGCACTTTTGAGATCAATCATATCCTGAAGAATCGCTGGTATGATCTGCATTATACCTATATTAAATGGGGGGATGGCAGACAGGTGGCTCTGTGTATGATATCACAGATAAAAAGGTATATCAGAGGAAAATTGAGCAGCAGGCGTACACGGATTTCCTGACAGGACTCTATAATCGTATGTGCTGTGAACGTGATCTGGCAAGGCATATCGATGAGGCGAAAAAGGATGGAGACAAAGGAGCGTTACTTTATCTGGATCTGGATGATTTTAAGCATATCAATGATGGACTGGGACACCAATATGGGGATGTGCTGTTAAAGGCGATCTCCCACAGTCTGCAGAACATTGATGGTATTAAGACCACCTGCTACAGAATGGGCGGCGACGAATTTGTCATATTGGTTCCACCGGAAAGTTATCAGAGATTCAACCTGATTCTGGAGGAGATCAAGGAGATCTTTAATAAGCCCTGGTTCTTAAAAGATGCAGATTATTACTGTACCATGAGCATGGGTGTGGTCAATTTTCCGGAGGATGGTGACAGCGTACAGAATCTGATCAAAAAAGCAGATATTGCCATGTATGAGGCAAAGAAAAGTGGTAAGAACCGTGTTGCATATTATTCGGATAAGATTAATTCTTCCTCCAACAAGAGATTGGACATGGAGAAGAATATGCGTGATGCCACGGTGGATGGATACAAGGAATTTGAAGTATATTATCAGCCGATCATTGATATCCAGAGGAAGGGACTGCCCTGCACGGGAGCGGAGGCGCTCATACGATGGAACAGCAACGAACTGGGCTTCATATCACCCACAGACTTCATCCCGCTGGCGGAATATCTTGGGTTGATCAATCCCATCGGTAATTATGTATTGCGGGAAGCCTGCAAGGCCTGTAAGAACTGGAATGACAACGGATATCCCGATTATAAGGTAAATGTGAATCTTTCGGTGGTGCAGCTGCTGCAGCCCGACATCGTGGATATCGTGAAGAGTACTATAGAGGAGACCGGCATCCTGCCGAAGAATCTTACCCTTGAGGTCACGGAAAGCCTGGCGATCAACGATATGGAACGTATGAAGGAGATCCTGGGAAATATCAGAAAGCTTGGGGTTCGAATCGCACTGGATGATTTTGGAACGGGATATTCCTCACTGAATCATATCCGTGAGATTCCGCTGGATGTGATCAAAGTAGACCAGAGTTTTGTCATTGACCTGGCCGAGGACAACTACTCCCAATCTTTTATTAAGATGATATCCGAACTGGCTGGCAGCATCGGAGTCAGTATCTGCGTGGAGGGAATCGAGACCAAGGAGCAGTATAAAGTATTGGAAGGTATGAAAGTGCAGTTGATTCAGGGATACTACTTTGACAGACCCATGAAAAGGGATGCCTTCGAAGAGAAATATGCGGAAAAATTAGTAGAAAAATTAGTAGATATTAGTAGATAAGAAAAAATCAAAAAGCATGGAGCCATCTGCCACAGGTGTGCGCTGCTGAAAATAAGAGGTACGTTCCGGGTGCCACTGAACGCCCCAGACAGGGAGAACAGCGTGGTAGAAGCCTTCTAAGACAGAGTCAACAGAATATTGGGCGGGTAGTAACCCGCTGCCTGGCAGTGCACATCCCTGATGATGTGCACTGTTTGTTTTCACGGAATGGCCATATAGTCTGGACAGGTATGTGTCAGGAAGCAGACAGGTGGAATGAATCTGATCGATTTTGCGGATGGAGTCGAAGCAGTGAATACTGGCACTGGACAGGTGCTCGTACAGCGTCCCACCGAAATACAGATTGATGAGCTGCATCCCCTTACAGATTCCCAGTACAGGCTTACGACTGCACACAAAGGCATGCAGGATCAGAAACTGCTGCCGATCAAAGAGGCAGTCCCAGGTAATATCACCGCCACCGGGGAGCAGCAGCGCGGTGTAACTGTGGACATCGGGGGAACGCAGGGAGAAGCGCCCCTGCCATAAGTCCGTCACCACATCCTCAGACATTACGGTAAAGGGAATTCCCATCTTTCGCAGCATCATCTGGTAATTTTTCGTATCCCCATCATATCCGGCAATGAAAACATGGTCCATAATCCCATCCTGTATGAATTCATCATAACTCTACTGTAGTATATGAGGCCGCATCCTGCAGGTTACAAGATACACTTTATAAGATATACATTATAAGATATAAAAAAGGCAGGGATTAGCAGTGTCGAAGATATCGCCCATAGGAAATTTCAAAGGGTGATTCCCATTAAATAAAAAAAGAGGCGTTGGAATATGTGAATATCCAACGTCTCTTTTGGGTGTCTTGAATTACATTTGCTGCTGGTTCATGTCAGATGCCTGAGACCATTGCTGATCCGGACTGGAATTCATCGGCTGTGGTGTATTGATGAACTTCAGGTTATCATAGTAAACAGCATATGTAAGACTGCTGTACGGAGCAACATAAAGTGATGCAAGACCACATGTTACAATGCACAGGAGCCACCAGAGGATAAAAGAGATCTGCAGTACGAAGAATTCCCATTTGTGACCGATCATCATCATCTTACTCTCTGTGATACACTGCATTACGCCCTTATCAGGATCATCGATGTAGATAAATACTGCCATCATATAACGGTAAGTAGCGATAATACCGGGAATGAAGAACAGCATAGACCATAAAACGATGAATAACTGAATCATAAAATACAGGCAGAAAATCTTTACTGCGGATTTAAAGAAAGCAAATAAAGTTTCCATACCAGCCTACTGGTGACGGATCGTCTTTAAGTAGTAGGCGGTGAGACCTGTTGCCAGAATACTGGTGATAGCGAAAGGTATCAGTGAAAGGATCAATGATACAGGAACCATCATGAGGGCAGCTCCGATGCTCACTGCGTTGGAATCTGCCATTGAGGAACCCAGGGAAATTCCAACCATGATTGACTGTGTGATAAAGTTAATGATTCCGGTCATTGCCAGGGTGATGACAAGGTAGACCAGAAATACTAATACCGGGTGTGTGGATGCGTTTTTCATGGCATCTTTTGCGCGTTGTTTCATTTCCATTCTTGTTAACATAAAATATACTCTCCCTTTTAGATAAGCGTCAATGCAAAATGTATATGTATGATATATGTACAATAAGAAACAAATATACATTTTCGCTTTATTTGATTAAAGTCATTTTATCACATTTTCATGGGAAATAAAAGGGAAAAGCTTTTATTTATGAAAAATCTATGCTATGATTATTTATCATGATTCTGAGGAGTGCAATAGGATGAATAAAAACGAGAATATCGAAAATGTAGAAGAAAAAGAGACGGAAGTAGTCTCAAAGAACTTTATCGAACAGGCAATAGAGAAGGATCTTGCGGAGGGTGTCTATGACACTGTCCACACAAGATTTCCACCGGAACCCAACGGATATCTTCATATCGGACATGCAAAATCTATCTTACTGAACTATGGTCTGGCACAGAAATACCATGGAAAATTCAATATGAGATTTGACGATACCAATCCTACGAAAGAGAAGATGGAGTTCGTTGAGTCTATCGAAAAAGATATCAAATGGCTTGGTGCAGACTGGGAAGACAGACTTTTTTTTGCATCGAACTATTTTGAGCAGATGTATGAATGTGCTGTAAAATTAATCAAGAAGGGAAAAGCATATGTCTCAGATCTTTCTGCGGAGGAAATGAGAGAATATCGCGGTACCTTAACAGAGCCGGGGAAGGAAGATCCAAGCAGGAACAGAAGCGTGGAGGAGAATCTTTCCTTATTCGAGCGGATGAAAAACGGGGAGTTTGAGGACGGAGAAAAAGTGCTTCGCGCGAAGATCGACGTCACAAGCCCGAATATTAATATGAGAGATCCCATCATTTATCGAGTGGCACATATGACACACCACAATACAGGAGATAAATGGTGTATCTATCCAATGTACGATTTCGCCCATCCCATTGAGGATGCCATTGAGGGAATCACCCACTCGATCTGTACTTTGGAATTTGAGGATCACAGACCTTTGTATGACTGGGTGGTAAGAGAACTGGAATATCCACATCCACCACGACAGATCGAATTTGCCAAGCTGTACCTGACCAATGTGGTGACGGGTAAGAGATATATTAAGAGACTGGTGGAGGATGGCATCGTAGATGGCTGGGATGACCCCAGACTGGTGAGCATCGCCGCCCTTCGCAGACGTGGATTTACACCGGAATCAATTAAAATGTTCGTGGAATTATGTGGTGTCTCCAAGAGCAACTCTTCCGCGGAATATTCCATGCTGGAGTATTGTATCCGTGAAGATCTGAAGATGAAAAAGCCCAGAGTGATGGCTGTGTTAGACCCCATCAAACTGATCATCGATAATTATCCGGAGGGACAGGTGGAGTACCTGGAAGTACAAAATAATGTGGAAAATGAGGCGTTAGGCACACGTAAGGTCGCATTTGAACGTGAACTTTACATCGATAGAGAAGACTTTATGGAAGAGCCGCCGAAGAAATATTTCCGTTTATTCCCGGGAAATGAAGTACGTCTGATGCATGCATATTTTGTAAAATGTGAGAGCTTTGTAAAGGATGAGACAGGAAAAGTGACTGAGATTCACTGTACCTATGACCCGGAGACAAAATGCGGTTCTGGATTTACCGGCAGAAAAGTAAAAGGAACCATACACTGGGTATCTGCCAACCATTCTGTAAAGGCAGAAGCGCGTCTCTATGAGAACATTATTGATGAAGAAAAGGGCGTTTACAATGAAGATGGCAGCTTGAATCTGAACCCCAATTCTTTGACCGTATTAAAGGATTGCTATGTGGAATCAGAGTTGCAGGATGCGAAAGCTTATGACAGTTTCCAGTTTGTTCGTCAGGGTTATTTCTGTGTAGACAGCAGGGATTCCAAAGAGAATCACCTGGTATTTAACAGAATCGTATCATTAAAAAGTTCATTTGTAGTGAAAGGATGAGTGCTGTGGCAGGAATATTAGATGGATTGAGTCAGTTTGGGCTGGGAGATCTGGAAAATGCGAATCTGTATGAGGATTCGGAGGAAAGTGAACAGGAAGTACAATTGACACCGCTTCAGAAGCAGTTACAGATGGAGCAGGATTTTATATTTGATAAGACATATAGCTGTCCGGTATGTGACAGTGAATTCAAGTCGAAGACTGTGAAAGTGGGTAAGGCAAAGCTGGTGGGCACGGATATGGATCTGCGTCCCAAGTATGAAGGCATCGATATGCTGAAGTATGATATCGTTATGTGTCCGAAATGTGGTTATGCTGCCCTTGGCAGATATTTTAAAACATTGTCTGTACATCAGGCGTCGAAGATTCGTGAGACAATTTCGAAGGTCTTCAAAGAGCAAAAAGAAATGAGCCAGGTATATACCTATGAGGAAGCCCTGGAAAGATATAAGCTGGCATTGGCAAGTACCATTGTGAAGCAGGGAAAGGCCAGTGAAAAAGCGTACATTTGTCTGAAAACAGCATGGCTGATTCGTGGCAGAAACGAAAATCTTGATCTGAACGATGAAGAATACGCGGCGAAAAAGGCAAAGGGTGAAGAGGAAGAAAAAGAGTTTCTTAAGAATGCGCTGGAAGGTTTTCTGGCTGCCAGGCAGAATGAAAGTTATCCAATGTGTGGCATGGATGAGGCGACGGTGGATTATCTGATCGCAGTGATCGCCTTGAGATTCGACCAGTTCGATGTATCTTCAAGGTTGATTTCCGGTATATTGGGTGCCAGCGGTACGAATCCACGCATCAAGGATCGGGCCAGAGATCTGAGAGAGGTTCTGGTAAATAAGATCAAGGAATCCAGAAAATAGTACCTGTGACAGGTGACAAAGATGAATGAATTGACGTTGCAGTTAGATGTATCCAGCAAGGTGCATCTGTATCAGCAGATCTATGAATATATAAAAGATGAGATAAGACGGGGGAAGCTTCTGACGGATGAGAAGCTTCCCTCTACGCGTGCACTTGCAGAATATTTACAGATATCCAGAAGCACGGTGGATCTGGCATATGAGCAGTTATTGTCGGAAGGCTATATCCAGGCGAGACCCTGCTGCGGATATTTTGTATGTCAGATAGAGGATCTTTTTACGATTCCGGAAAAAGAGCGTGTGCAGACACATGAGGTGCAAAGGCCGGAACAGACATATGAGATTGACTTTGCACTGAATGGAATTGATATGGAGGGATTTCCCTTTGCTACCTGGAAGAGTGTCTATAAAAATACATTATCCAACCATAGCGATGAGATCTTTCTCATGGGTTCTGCCCAGGGGGAACCGACTCTGCGGGAGACCATCAGCAGATATCTGCATGCCTCCCGAGGAGTGAACTGTACCCCGGATCAGATCGTAATAGGTGCGGGAAATGACTACCTGCTGATCTTGTTGGAGAAGATACTGGGACGCAATCGGAAAATCGCTATGGAAGATCCCTCCTACAAGAGGGCGTACCGTGCCTTCTCATCCTGCCATTATGATATGTGCATGGTGGACATGGACAGGAATGGTATGCGGGTGGAGACATTACAGGAAAGCGGTGCGGATATTGCCTATGTGATGCCATCCCATCAATATCCCATGGGAATCGTGATGCCAATCGGGCGCAGGATGGAACTGCTGAAGTGGGCAACGGAGCGGGAGGAACGGTACATTGTGGAGGACGATTATGACAGTGAATTTCGTTATAAAGGGAAACCGATTCCCTCGCTCCAGGCGTCAGACAAGCATGGAAAAGTAATCTATATCGGAACTTTTTCCAAATCCATAGCACCGGCTATCCGTGTAAGCTACATGGTATTGCCGGAGCGATTGCTGGAATCCTATGAACAGAATGCAGGATTTATGGCGTCTACAGTATCCCGCACAGACCAGATGATGCTGAATGACTTTATCGGAGAGGGATATTTTGAACGCCACCTGAATAAGATGCGGAAGCGCTACAAGGCGAAGCATGACCTGTTGCTTGGCGCATTGGAACCTTTTGAAAAGAGATTTCGTGTCACGGGGGAAAATGCAGGACTCCATATCTTACTTCACGCGAAGGATAACAGTGATGAGAAAATACTGCTCCAGCAGGCGGAAAGAGCAGGGGTGCGGGTGCATGGACTGACAGAAGCTTTTATTCAGAGAGCAGATAGACCGGAAAAGGCAGTGATCCTGCTGGGATACGGAGGATTGTCAGAAAAAGAGATTATTGCAGGAATCGAAAAGTTGAGAGAAGGCTGGAATATATAAGGATTGGAATATATAACAGGGAAAAAATATCAGAAACTCTATAAATGAGTTCTGATATTTTTTTTGTGCAAAACTAACAAAATATGAAAAGGATAATACACTAAGTATACAAATAAAACAAAACTCATTGACAATAAAAAGGTCGAAGTGTATTATATGTGTATACGAAACAGATTTAGGAAACTAGTTATGTATACAAAAAGGAAAAAAGGAGGAAACGTGTGAAAAAAAGAATATTAGTCATTGGAAGTTTAAATGTGGATGCAGTCATAGAAATGAAGAAAATGCCACAAGTAGGTGAGACAATTCTTGGATCAAAGGTGACATATATTCCAGGTGGAAAAGGTGCTAATCAAGTTTGCACAGTGGCAAGACTGGGAGATAACGGTAAGATTCTTGGATGTATAGGACAAGATCATTTTGGAAAAATGCAGGAGAACAGTCTTTTACACAGTGGGGTTGACATAAGCACCATTAAAAAAAGTGATTCAGCTGCAACGGGAATGGCAAGTATTTACGTCGATGAAGAGGGAAATAACAGTATCGTGGTAGTACCTGGTGCAAATGCAGAATGTGATGTGAATTATATTGGTGAGTTAGATAAAGTGATTCAAGAGAGTGATTACATAATATTACAAATGGAGATTCCAATTGCGTCCATTACGTATGCAATTGAGCGTGCTAAAGAACTAAACAAAATAGTGATTTTAAATCCGGCACCGGCACCGGATCATATTTCAGGAGAACTATTAGAAAAAATAGATTATATAACACCAAATGAGACAGAGCTCATGAGACTATGTGGAAAAAGGGGGAATGCAGTCGAAGATTATAGGAATTGCGCAAAAGAGCTTTTACAAAAGGGAGTTAAAAACGTATTAGTAACGTTGGGGAACCAGGGGGCATTATTGGTTAACGCTGGAATGGAGAAAATTTTCCCGGCAAGAAAGGTACTTGCTGTGGATACCACAGCGGCTGGAGATTGCTTTAACGGAGCTTTTGTGGTAGCACTGTCGGAGGGAAAAGATGTAGAGGAGGCAATTATATTTGCCAACGCTGCCTCATCAATTGCAGTAACGAGGAATGGCGCGCAGACATCAATACCCACAAGACAGGAAACGGATGAGATTTTTGAGCAAATGATGTCAGTAAAAAAGTAAAACACATTTAAGAGAAGGAGAGGTATGCAAATGAAAAAGTTATTAGCATTGTTATTGACAGGGGTTATGATAACAGGAATCGTTGGATGTGGTGCTACAAGCACAAATGAAAGTACAAGCGATCAGACACAGGCAGGCACTTCGGAGGAACAGGCAAGTGAAACAGGTGCAAAGAAAGCGATTCTTATTGTAAACGGAAATTTGGGTGATCTTGGTTTCTTTGATTCCGCCAACGCAGGGATGCAGCGATTAAAAGAAGAAAAAGGAATGGAAGTTCAAGTAATAGAAACGGGTGATGACGAATCAAAATGGGAACCTGCCTTGGCGGATGCAGCAGAGGAGGATGCAGATTATATTATTGCTGTGTCACCATCTATGGTAGAGCCAATGCAGAATATTGCTCCACTTTATCCGGAAAAGAAATTTTTTATGATGGATAATACCGTTGATTTTGAAAGTGGAGATTATGAAAATGTATATTGCGCAACATTTAAACAGAATGAAGGTTCATTTTTGGCAGGGGCGGTTGCAGCAATATTGGCAAAGGATACAGCAACGTTAGGATTTGTGGGAGGCATGGATATTCCACCGATCAATGATTTCCTGGTTGGTTACATCGAGGGAGCCTTAGCAATTAATCCTGATATAAATATAATAGCCACCTATCCTGGAGATTATTATGATCCTGCAAAAGGAAAAGAACATGGAATCGTATTGAGCAATCAGGGCGCAGAAGTCATGTTTGCAGCGGCAGGTCCTACAGGTCTTGGTGTAATTGAGGCGGCAGTGGATGCAGATAAATATATCATAGGGGTTGATTCAGATCAATCTGCAGGATATGCAGCAAACGGAGATGAAGAAACAGCAAAACATATTGTTACTTCAATGATGAAAAATGTAGGAGATGCCATTTATCGTGCTGTTGAATTGGATTTGAAAGGAGAACTGGCTCTGGGAACATCAGAAAGCCTGGGCATTGCAGAGGGTGGTGTAGGACTTGCCAAGAATGATATTTATACAAGTACTTTATCTGCAGAAGAGCAGAAAGAGATAGAAGATATTCAGGGAAAAGTAATTGCAGGGGAAATAAGTGTAGGTACGGCAATTGGAATGACAACAGAGGAACTTGATAAATTGAGAAACAGTGTTGCTCCATAAGTTAAGATACTGTTAGGTTCAAAGGTACCCATATTCATTATGAGGTACCTTTGTTTTAAAAAGTAAGCATGGGGTGTAGAAATGAATAAAAAAGTGATTTTAAAAGTAGAAAATATTTGGAAGGTTTATCCCAACGGAATTGTGGCAAACAAAAATATTAATTTTGAAGTGCACGAAGGTGAAATTCATGCACTGATCGGGGAAAATGGAGCTGGAAAATCAACTTTAATGAAAATACTGTTTGGAATTGAAAATCCGGAAGAAGGAAAAATCATTCTGAATGGTGAGGAAGTAAAGATAGAAAACTCCAAAAAAGCCATCAGCCTTGGAATTGGTATGGTACATCAACATTTCATGTTAGTGGATTCGCTTACAATTGCGGAAAACATTGTGTTGGGAAATGAACCGAAAAAATTTGGAATGTTCATGAATAAAGAAGAAATGCAAAAACGTGCAGCTGAATGTTCGGAAAAATATAATTTTAACATAAATGTAAATGAAAAAATTGAAAATGTAAGTGTTGGCGTAAAACAAAAGACAGAAATATTAAAGGCTCTGGTACGCGGTGCAAAAATACTGATCCTGGACGAACCAACCGCAGTTCTTACCCCCCAGGAGACAAAGGAACTTTTTGTGGAGTTGAATACTTTAAAAAAGCAGGGACATACGATTATTTTTATCTCCCATAAACTGAATGAGATTATGGAAATTTGTGACAGGGTCACTATCATGCGTCATGGAACAACGGTAGAAACAAGCTTTGTGAAAGATACAAGTCCACAGGATATATCCAACAAAATGGTTGGAAGAGAAATCGTACTTACTGTAGAGAAGAAACCTGCCAGGAGAGGGGATGTATGCCTGGAAACAGAAAACCTTGTATATGTAAATAATATCGGAAAGAAAAGTCTTGACGGCGTGAGTATTAAGCTTAGAAAAGGAGAAATATTAAGCGTAGCAGGGGTGGAAGGAAATGGACAGTCCGAACTTGCAGGAATACTTACGGGAATGATAAAACCACTGAGTGGAAAGGTAATCATAAATGAAAAATTAATTGAGGAATATGAGCCGTCAGTATTCCGAAGTAATAAGCTTTCATACATACCGGAAGACCGAATGACAAATGGATGTGCAGCAAAATTGAGTATTTTGGATAATATGTTTGCTGATAAAATAGATCAATTTCTATACAATTATATTTTCCTGGACAGGAAAAAGATGAGAGAAAAAGCAGAACATAATGTAGAAGATTTTAATATTTTATGTGGCAGTATTCAACATCAGGTTCAAATGCTTTCGGGTGGAAATATTCAAAAGGTAGTGGCATCCAGGGAACTGACGGAAGAAGCAGAGATTATCATTGCAGAGCAGCCTACCCGCGGAATCGATGCAGGTGCATCAGAGTTGATCAGAAAAAAGATAGTAGAATTTCGCGATAGAGGAGCAGCAATTTTATTGGTATCTGCGGATTTAAACGAAGTGTTAGAGTTAAGTGATAGTACGATCGTAATGCATAATGGAAAAGTAAATGCTTATTTTCAGGATACCAGCAAGCTTACGGAGGAGGAACTGGGATATTATATGCTTGGTGTAAAAAAACAAACAGAGGAAGAGGTGAAAGGGATATTATGAAAATAAAGAAAAGAATGACAGTAGAGCAATTTAGCGCCTGGTTTGAGGTAATGCGATTTGCGATTGCGATATTTATTGCATTTGCTATTTCATTTATAATAATGTCTTTTTCAACGAATACTCCATTGGAAGCCATTGGAAATTTATTTGTTGGACCGATGACCAGTATAAGAAGATTTAGTACGGTATTGGAAGCATTGATTCCCTTAACATTTGCAGGACTTGCTGTAAATGTAATGTTCAAAGCAAATCAATTCAATCTTGCGGCGGAGGGTGCGCTGTTCATGGGAGCACTCGTTGCAGCGATATTAGCAATCTATATGCCGGGGCCGCCCGTATTGGTCATTATAGCATGTATGATTGCAGCGGGTATTGTAGGTTCTTTGGTATGTGCAATTCCTGGAATATTAAAGGTTAAGTGGAATTGCAGCGAAATGGTAGTATCTCTGATGCTCAATTACGTAGTGCTTTATTTTGCAACTTATATTTTTAATAAAGTGGCAAGAGATCCGGATTCTGCATATAAGGCATCTTACAGCTTTAGAGAAGGGGTACAGCTTGGAAATATTATACCGAAAACAAGATTACATGCAGGAATCTTTATTGTGGCTGTGTTTGTTGTTTTAACTTATATCTTTATGTTTAAAACAAAGTGGGGGTATAAACTTCGTGTTACAGGAAGCAATATTCATTTTGCAAAATGTGCAGGTATCAGTGTTGCAGGGGTAATTATGAGTTCTCAGTTAATAGGAGGTTTCATTGCAGGTGTAGGTGGCAGTACGGAGATGCTGGGAATGTATTCCAGATTCCAGTGGTCCAGCCTCCCGGGATATGGATTTGATGGAGTCATATTGAATATTCTTGCAAAAGAAAATCCAGCGTATATCCCTGTGGCAGCATTCTTCGTTGCATATTTGAGAATTGGCGCGGATTACATGTATAAACAATCGGATGTAGCGTCAGAAATTGTAGCAATTATTGAGGGATTGGTAATCATACTTGTTGCAGCAACAGCATTTCTTGCAAAATATAGACACAAAATGACAACAAAAGTATCAAAAAATTTATTGGAAGCAGGAGGAGCTAAATAATGGAGAGTATGATACAAGCGGTTTTTAGTACAACTTTTTTGTTTTCTGTTATTAGGGTAGCAACCCCACTGATTTTAGCTTCCATGGGAGCAGTGATTACATCCAATGCAGGAATTACCAATATTGGTATTGAAGGTGTTATGCTCACATCAGCGCTCACAGGAGTATTTGCCAGCGCATATGGATTTGGACCCTGGTTTGGATTTGTCATAGCTATTATTACAGGGGTAGTGTGTTCCCTGGCCATAGGATATGCTTCCATGAGTTTAAAAGCTGACAGTGTACTTGCATGTATTGCTTTTAATACGATGGCAGTAGGTGGAACCGTATATTTTATGTACGCCATCGTTAAAGATAAAGGAACAACGATTGCGCTCAACTCTGGAAAACTTCCATCCATAGAGATTCCCATTATTAAGGATATTCCCATTATCGGGGAAATATTGTCCAACCATAATGTAGTATCCTATATAGCTTTCTTTATGATTATCGTGGTATATGTCTTACTGTACAAGACGCCCCTGGGACTTCGCATACGATCAGCGGGAAAAGCACCCAATGCATTGTCATCAGTAGGAGTAAGTTTACTGAAGATAAGGTATATCGCTCTTGGGATCAGTGGTGTTCTGGGCGGAATGGCTGGTGCATTTATGTCCATGGGATATGTTACATGGTTCTCTAAGAACATGACAGCAGGAAGAGGATTTATTGCGCTGGCAGCAGATGCAATGGGAAATTCAACACCCATCGGGGCAGCCTTATCCTCGTTGTTGTTTGCGGTAGCGGAAGCGTTATCCTATTCTTTACAGGTTACCATGATTCCACCGGAACTTGTACAGATGCTTCCTTATCTGGTAACAATCGTAGGGCTTGTGGCTTATGCAGCCAAGAGAAGTAAATCTGAGAAAAAGAGAAAAGAAAAATTAGCGGAGGAATAGAAATGGGAAAGAAAAGACCAATTATTATAGACTGTGATCCTGGGCATGATGATGCAATGGCAATTCTGTGGGCATTGGCATCAGAAGAATTGGAACTGCGGGCGGTGACAACGGTGGCGGGAAATCAGACGATTGAGAAAGTGACCAACAATGCAATCAAAGTATTAACAAAAGCACGCAGGCTGGATATTCCAGTGGCAATGGGAGCAAAAGAACCGTTAATCAGAAAATTAGTTGTTGGAGGTGAAGTAGTACATGGAAGTTCAGGACTGGAAGGTCCTGTATTGCCAGAGTGTGGATTTGAGCCTGTAAAAATGAGTGCATTGGAACTCCTGATTAAAACCATAGAAGAATCAAAAGAAAAAATAACGCTGGTTCCCATTGGACCCATGACAAATATAGCAACTTTATTGATTGTAAGACCAGATCTGAAAGAGAAAATAGAACTGATATCCATGATGGGGGGCGGCGCCTATATGGGTAACTGGACACCGGCAGCAGAATATAATATCTGGGCAGATCCGGAATCGGCGAAACTGGTATTTAATTCAGGACTTCCAATTATTATGGCTGGATTGGATGTGACACATAAGGCTTATATTACAAGAGAAGAAAATGAACGACTAAGAAAACAAGGGAATGAGTTATCTGTATTTGCAGCGGAATTGATAGATTATTTCAGCAGATATCATTATGAAGTGGAAGGTTTCCCAGGTTGTACGATGCATGATCCCACAGCAATTGCCGCACTTCTCTATCCGGAAATATTTACAAGCGTCACCTGTAATGTTGATGTGGAAGTAACGGGTGAATTGACAACAGGCATGACGGTAGTGGACACCATTGGATATAAAGAGAAAATATTCGGAGAAAAAGTGGATAAAAATACCACAGTGCTTTTAAATGTGGAGAGAGAAAAATATGTAGATGCATTTTTTGAAGCAATGAAAGCATTGAATTAAAACGGAAATAAAATTGTATGCGATGAAATCGTAGATGGGAGCAATAATGAGAAAGAAAAACCTATTAAGACAGATTGTGTTAGCAATCATTGGATTAATGATAAGCGGGGTAGGCGTAGGGATATTTCTATATAGCCAGTTGGGTGTAGATCCAGCCAGTGTGTTGGAACTGGGATTTGGAAATATACTCCATGTGAGCTATGGAACAGCCTCCGCATTGACAAATGTGATTATCCTGATAATTGTATTTATCGTAGATAAATCTTATATTAATCTCTCGTCCCTTCTTGCAATTTTTGGAATAGGATACACAGCAGATTTTGTCAGTTTCGTTATGGATACGCTGATTAAAGGAGAATTAAATCTTTTTATTAGAATTGTAATGATATTGATAGGATGCTTAATTATGGCAGTAGGAATAGCAACTTATATCAGAGCAGAGTTAGGTGTTGGCGCCATTGATATGGTATCGGAGGTAATCAGTGACAAACTGAAGTTCTCCTATCGAATCGTTAGGGTGACTTGCGACATCTCGTTCGTGGTGGTTGGTTTTGCATTGGGAGGAGTCGTGGGTGTTGGAACAATAGTTGCGGCATTTATGACAGGTCCGGCAGTTCAATTTGTAAGACCGTATGTATATAAAGTAACTGATAAATTTCTGAAAATTGATTAAAGGATGAGACTGGAAGGGAGAATTTATGGTAGATGTAATTCTGGACATAGACTCTGTAGGAGATGATATTTTAGCAGTATTATATGGGGCATTACATAAAGAAATAAATATTTTAGGAATTACCACAGTAAATGGTGCATGTGGCAGTATAGATCAGGCAGTTAATGTGGCACTTAATACAGTGGCACTTACAGGAAAAAACATACCGGTATATGCCGGAGCAAAAGAGATGTTAAATCCTAAAAAAGAGAATGTGAATGGAGATCCTGTTAATTTTGATGAAGAACTGCGTTGGAAGTTTGGCGACAGACTTGATATGTTCAATGAAAAGGCAGAGCATGTGAATGGAAATGCGGAAGAAATGACGGCAGTCGATTTCCTGATCCGATCATTTGAGGAAAGACCGGGGGAAATTGTGCTGGTAACAACAGGACCTGTTACCAACATTGCATTAGCACTGAAAAAAGCACCTTATATTGCTGAAAAGATAAAAGAAGCATATATTTTGGGCGGGACATTCCAAATACCAGGTAATATAACTCCGGTGACAGAATATAATATCTGGGCAGATCCGGAGGCCGCGAAAGTAGTGTTTAACTCTAATATGAAAATAACACTTGTACCCTTGGATGTATGCGAAAATAATACCTATGCGGATGGAATGCTGACACGGGATCATCTGGCAGAACTAAAGAGTAATGCTGATACACCGGTGACAAGATATGTGATTGAGAAATATCCAATCTATATTGATATATGGCGGGAATACTTCCAACTGGGTGGATTTCCCATGGATGATATAATTACCCTTGCATTGGTGGCAAATCCGGAATTGTGCGAATATACACCGGCGGTATCTGTAGATGTGGAATTGGAGGGAGAACTCTCAAGGGGACAGACGGTTGCTTTTTTTGGTAAACAAATCATAAAAAATGAGAGAGCCAAACATAGAAACATTAGAATTGCAAAAAGCTTACAGGGAAGAAAATTCATCAATTTATTTGTTGAAACTTTAAGCGATAAATAAAAGGATGGGAAAGAGCGTGAATTGTTTCATGCTCTTTTCTATATTTATGATATAATATGACTTGATTACAAGGTAATCAAGTCAGGAATGCTCGTAGAGCATGACGTTAATATGACTTGATTACAAGGAATCAAGGCAACAGTTATAAAATGTTTTATGAAGGATGGGAAGGATTACATATGAATATTAAGGACATTGCTGGTCTGTGTGGAGTTTCATCAGCGACAGTATCGAAGATTTTGAATCATAAGGACGATGATATCAGTGCCGAGACTCGTAAAAAAGTATTGAAAATCATCAAAGAATATCAATATGTGCCCTATTCAAAAATAATAAACAGCGTACCCAATAAAAATCACCTGATAGGAGTTCTGCTATCTAAAAGTACATATGGAGTACAGGAAATGTTGTACCGTATTGGAGAAATTGCGGGAGAGAACGGATACAGTGTGATTATGTGTAATATTGGTGAAGACGATAAAGGCTTCACAGATTATGTGCATATATTGGAAAATAAAGGGGTCAATGGAATTATTACGATTTGTATGAATGATGAAATTCCTGAGGACATTAAGATTCCTGTTGTGCGGGTAAGCAAGAAGAAAAATGTGGAATATCAAAATGAAACTGCAAATGTTTATTGTGATATGAAGGATGCGGGATATCTTGCTACAATGCATTTATTTAATAAAGGGCATCGAAGAATTGCATTTCTTTTGGAGCCTGGGGATCAGGAAGTCAGTTACGGCTATATAAAGGCATATAAAGAAAAATTTATTTCACCGGAAGAGGAATGGTGCTTTTTTGGAACTGAGGAAGAAATATGTAAAGTTGGAATTGAGAGCTGTCTGGGGAAAGAAATCACGGCTGTCATCTGCTCAAATGTAGAAATAGGATGCGCTCTGTATGAGAAAATAAGAAAACAAGGAGGCAGCATACCGGAAAAAATTTCTGTCATAAGTGTTCGTGATAATCCATTTGCAGAGAAGATGTATCCTGCCCTGACTACCATAAAGATACCTTTGGAAAAAATGGGTGAAAAGGCAGTTGAGGAATTGATTGAACGTATTGAAGGGGATAAGCAGCTGTATGAATGTACGGATAAGATAGATTTGTATATACAGGAGCGAGACAGTGTAATATCCCCAAATGAAGTAAAAGGAGAAAAAATAGTAGTAGTAGGCAGCATGAATATGGATTGTATCATCAATGTAAGTCATATTCCCACTGATGGCGAGACAGTTAAGACAAGAAATATCGTGTCATTTCCAGGAGGAAAAGGTGCAAATCAGGCAGCAGGTGCCGGAAAACTGAATGGAATGGTATATATGATCGGACGTCTGGGAAATGACAGAGAAGGAAAAGAGATCTATAATAGTCTCGTGGACAGTGGTGTACGGATGGATGGAGTCGTATTCGATGAAAGAATCTCCACAGGCAGAGCTTATATTAATGTGGCACAAAATGGCGAAAGTACTATAGTTATTTACCCAGGTGCTAATGATAAATTAGATAGGAATCAAATACGCCAATACGATCAGATACTGGATAATGCAAAATATTGTTTATTATCTTTGGAAATATCGGAAGAGACAGTGGAGTATGCCATACGAAAATGTAAAAAAAAGAATGTTGAAGTGATTTTAAAACCATCATCGGTAGAAAAGATGAAAGAGAGTTTGTTTGAAAAAATAGATTATTTTATTCCAAATGAGAAAGAGGTAAAACAGTTAATTCCGGGAGATACAACGATAGAAGAAAAAGCAGCAATTATTATGGAAAAAGGAGTGAAAAATGTTATTATCACGTTAGGGCATAAAGGTTGTTTTTTGAAAAACAGTCAATATGAAAGATATTTTCCGGCAGCAGATTTTTATCCGGTGGATACAACAGGGGCGGCGGATGCTTTCATCAGTGCTTTGGCAGTTTCATTAAGCGAAAATAATAATATTTTACAGGCAATTAGTTTTGCGACCTATGCCGCTGGAATCAGTATAACGAGGCAAGGAGTACAGCCTGCATTAATAGACAGGGCTGGACTATCACTTTATCGGGAAGATATAGACACATTTATATAAAAATAAAATCCACTTGAAAAAGTGGATTTTATTTTTTGAAAACACATAAATTACTCTGTTGAACAAATGCTCCAGATTACATCGCATCCATAGAGGGATCGGTGTCATCGTCGTCATCAAAAAATTCCTCTACTTTTTCTACCTTTTTTTCCGTAGCATCTTCTTTTACAGCAGTTTCAGTCTCTGGTGTTTCATTGTCTTCTTCCTTTACATCATCAAGGTTTAAGGACACATAAGAGCGCTCTTTGGTGGAAGTGTTGTCTGTATCATCATCAAGATCTTCATTGAAATCATCAAAATCATCGAAATCATCATCATCCTCAAAGTTATTGTCATTCTTATTCTGCATATAGTAATAAGCACCAGCGGCAACTGCACCTACGGCAGCGGTAAACATTAAAAATTTTCCGAACTTTTTAGCCATAAATGTACTCCTTTCAGTAAATCTTAATAGTTTTAATATCTCTATTCTAATACTATTTTGCGGAATTGAAAAGAGAATATACACAATTTTAATAAATATAAATGAAAATAAGATCCTGTATTGTATTACCATATGAAATATGATACTATTTTCCTTGACTACATCGGTCAACCAGATGATGAAAAGAGGTACGAACAACACATGAATGATAAATTCTTTGATTTGAAAAAAGAGAAGCAGGACAAGATGATAAATGCAGCACTGAAAGTATTCAGTCTGTGTGACTATAGAAGAGCCAGCACAGATGACGTGGTGCGGGAGGCGGGTATCAGCAAAGGACTGATATTTCATTATTTTACCAACAAAGCAGGACTGTATGAATTTCTATATGCATATAGCATCAAGTATCTGGCAATCGAACTCTATCAGATCGTGAGTATCAATGAGCATGATTACTTTGAACTGATCAGGCAGACCCAGCAGGCCCATCTCAGAGTCATGAGACAATATCCGTACCTGATCGCATTCCTGTCAAAAGCGGAGGAAGAGACAGATCCGGAAGTGGTTCCATTGATACAGGCAAAGAGAACGGAGCGGAAAAAGGAATATCAAAAAATCTTTGACCGCGCCGATATGGATGGATGGAAACCGGGAGTCGATACGGAGGTAGCCAGAAATATCATACATTTCACCGTGCGTGGCATCGAGGATGCCTATTTGAAGAGCGGTGAGTTCACACCGGAGGAATTGATAGAGCGCATTGATGAATATATGAATTTCCTGAAGCCTGCCATGTATCAATAATAGATGTCTATATCATTTACTGGATTGATACACAGGTGCTGCGGGGTATCCGCCAGCCAATTTCTGCATACCGCGCTGGATGGCATCCCTGGAAGTCTTCCAGTCTGCATCTCTATTGCGGTAATCGAATTTCTCAACCAGCCAGGAGACATCCTCCTGGAGACGATCCATGTGCTTTGTCATGAGCTGGAATATGGCAGGATAGAAGTCCGCTTTCTCCCTGTCGGACAATTTTCCATCCGCCATCTCACACAGATCGCCAAAATGCGGCAGACAGAACCCTTTGGACTGCTGTACCATGGATACGAAGTCGGGATCCTTTCTGTACATTACGAAAAAAGTGTCCAGATAACGCTCATAGGTCTCGGCATAGCGTTTACAGATATAGCAGGAATGAGTGACTTCATCAGTCCAATGGGCCATGGAGTTCAGTCGGGCAGATTCTTTTCCGGCGGTGCTTTTATTCAGGAGCCCATTATTTAATTTTTCTTTGAATCCAACCTTTCGAGGCTGGAATTTTTTTATTTGTTCCTGCATCTCATTTCGCATTTTCTCATAATGGGTCTTTAAGATCCAGGCATTTCCAAGGGTGTTGCCATAGTTGAACATCTTCTGAAAATGATACCGGCAAAAGCCCTCCTTGTCCGTTGTCTCGCGGATGTCACTCTCCATGTAGGAGGAACCAGAACCCAATACGAAGTCTAAGAGATCTTCTTCTATTTTCTTCTCGATATAACAGAATGGACATTCATCATTTTCGTGAAAAGCATCATTTAATGGAATGGTATATAATTTTTCTTTCATGTAACTACTCCTTTTTGCTGTCTGTGAACTGTCCTGTTAAGTGTAGCGAATTCAGATAAAAATAGCAACAGAAATTCCCTTTTGTAATTTCCATTTTGCCATAAGAAATGGTATACTATAAATAAATTGAATAGCAGACGTATGGTATAGCCCGCCAGGGAACAGATGGGCTTAAGCATCAGGAGGAATGATATTATGGGAAGAAAAGTGATTATTACAATCGGACGTGAATTCGGCAGTGAAGGTCATGAGATCGGAAAAGAACTCGCGGAGAGACTGGGAATCAACATGTACGATAAAGATTTACTGGCGATAGCAGCAAAGAGAAGTGGGTTGGCAGTGGAACACCTCGCCAATGTGGACGAATCCATCGCCACCCGTTTCCTGGAACCCTATCTGGGATTCAGCATGGGAAATGAGAATCTGAATGATAAACTATTTGCAGTGGAATCCCAGATCATCAGGGATATCGCGTCCAAAGAGTCCTGTATTATCATCGGCAGATGTGCAGATTTTGTGTTGAAAGATGAGGAGAACTGTATCAATGCATTTATCTATGCACCCTACGAGACCCGTGTGAATATGATAGCACAGAAGCATAAGATCACAGAGGAAGCCGCCAGAAAGCTGGTAAAAAAGATGGATCAGGTCCGCAACAGCTACTATACATTCTATGCAGGGAAGGATTGGAACCGCAAAGAGGGAAAGGATCTCATGCTGAACCGTGCAAGATTTGGGATCAAAGGATGCGTGGATATTCTGGAGGCAGCATACAGAGAATGCTATGAGTGTGATGAGTAGTGTATGATATAACGGGATTTTTGTTAGATATTTATTTAGCCGTACTGTTCCAAGCCTTACGGTAGGCGAGGGGCGTACGGCTTTCTCTTGCCTTGAACAGGTTTATAAAGTGGCTCACATTACTGATCCCGCACAGAGCGGCAATCTCGCCAACGGGAGTGGTGGAATATTTTAACAGTTCTTTTGCATGGGACAGACGCATATTAATTATGTATTCATTGGGAGTGACGCCAATATAATATTTAAACTCACGACTGAGATGAAACTTGCTGATATTTTCTATGGAAGCCAGGTCATCCAGGCTGAGGGGTTCCCTGTAATGAAGTTCGATATAATTCACAACACGTTTTAGATAATCAGGGAAAGCCAGGCGGGGCATCTGATGCTGACTGCTGGCGATCACAAGCTTTGTGAGCAGATCTGTAATGTGGAAATTAATCAGAGTCTCTGACAGAGGATTTCTCTTCTGATAGAGATCTGCGATGGACTGCATGATGTTGGCGAATACGTACCCATGCTCCAGGGTGAGGATCTGAAAGTGATCCTGGCGATATTGCTCATAGTAACTCTCTGTGTTCATCCCATTGAAGTGCAGAAAATAAAAATCCCATTTCGTGTGTAAGGCAGCCTGATAACGGTGATGCTCCATACAGGGAATAAAAAAGCATTGATTGGGCTTCAACTGATAGGTCATGCCGTGGTAAGTCAATAATCCCCGACCGGATACGGTATACAGGATCAGATAGGTGTCCAGATGATTATGCTCCGATACAAAGGGATAGCAACTCTCATAATGACCAATTTCCTGCAAATAGAAATAATTCGCTTTCGCCATAGGCGATGGCATATTCAGAAAATGAAAGGAATCCTTTGCATTCACATATTTTAAAAACTCCAGATTTTCGCTCATACACACCTCACGCAAGATTCTATTATTTTCACCCAAGATACTGTGATGTAATTACTATAATGAATGCGTAGAATGAGATTGTCAATACTTGTAATGCATTGTTTTTTAAATGCATTACCCACGCACATGCCTTGCACGAAGTGCAACTCAAATGGCATGTGCTCCTTAACTTGTAACACATCTATTTGCAGATGTGTTACCTACGTACATGCCTTGCACGAAGTGCAACTCAAATGGCATGTGCTCTAACTTGTAATGCATTGTTTTTCAAATGCATCACATAAAAACTATATTTCAGGAGGTAATCGAGGGAATGAGTAAGTGGGTATATCTATTCAAAGAAGGAAACGCAGACATGCGAAATCTGTTAGGGGGAAAAGGTGCGAATCTGGCGGAGATGACCAATCTTGGCATGCCGATTCCACAGGGGTTCACGGTGACGACAGAGGCGTGTACCGCATACTATGAGGACGGAAAAGTAATCTCAGAGGAGATTCAGAGGCAGATGTTTGAAGCACTGGCTGAGATCGAGGAGATTCAGGGGAAAAAATTTGGTGACAATGAAGATCCGCTGCTGGTATCGGTTCGTTCCGGTGCACGTGCATCCATGCCGGGAATGATGGACACGATCCTGAACCTGGGATTAAATGACGAGGCGGTGGAAGGATTCGCCAGAAAGACTGGAAATCCAAGATTTGCATATGATTCTTACCGTAGATTTATTCAGATGTTTTCCGATGTGGTAATGGAAGTACCAAAGTCATTTTTCGAAAAGATAATAGAAGAAGTAAAAAATAAAAAAGGTGTGCAGTTCGATACAGAACTTACGGTGGAGGACCTGAAAGAACTCACGGTAAGATTCAAAGCAATCTATCAGGAAGCCATGAACGGAGAGCACTTTCCCCAGGAGCCAAAGGTGCAGCTGTTGGAGGCAGTGAAAGCAGTATTCCGCTCCTGGGATAATCCACGTGCCATTGTATACCGGAGAATGAATGATATTCCAGGAGACTGGGGAACCGCTGTCAACGTACAGTCCATGGTATTCGGCAACATGGGTGATACCTCCGGAACCGGTGTTGCATTTACCCGCAACCCTTCGACAGGAGAAAAAGGAATCTATGGAGAATACCTCATCAATGCCCAGGGAGAGGATGTGGTGGCAGGTGTGCGTACACCGCATCCCATCGCACGTTTACAGGAAGATCTTCCTGAATGCTATGAGGAGTTCATGAATCTTGCCATGAAGCTGGAGGCACATTACCGTGACATGCAGGATATGGAATTCACCATCCAGGAAGGAAAATTATATTTCCTGCAGACCAGAAGCGGAAAGAGAACTGCTCCGGCAGCATTGCAGATTGCCTGTGATCTGGTGGATGAGGGAATGATCACGCCGGAGGAGGCAGTACTTCGTATCGATGCCAAATCCCTGGATCAGTTGTTACATCCCACATTTGACGCGCAGGCATTGAAAGATGGCAAAGTCATCGGAACAGCACTTCCTGCATCACCGGGAGCGGCAGCAGGTAAGGTGGTATTCACAGCTGAGGAGGCAAAGGAACTGGGCATCGGTGGTGATGGAGAGAAAGTGATCCTGGTTCGCCTGGAAACATCTCCTGAGGATATTGAAGGAATGCACGCTTCCCAGGGGATCCTCACGGTGCGCGGCGGTATGACCAGTCATGCAGCGGTGGTTGCCCGTGGTATGGGTGTCTGCTGCGTATCCGGATGCGGTGATATCAAGATCGATGAAGGGAAAGAAGAGTTTGAGCTGGGTGGTGAAGTATTCCGCAAGGGAGATGCCATTTCTCTGGACGGAAGCACCGGAAAAATATATAAGGGTGAGATTCACACCGTGGAGGCTACTGTGAGTGGAAACTTTGGTCGTATCATGGCGTGGGCAGATCAATTCAGAAAATTGAAAGTACGCACCAATGCGGACACCCCCGGGGATGCAGCTAATGCAGTAAAGCTGGGCGCGGAGGGAATCGGACTTTGCAGGACGGAGCATATGTTCTTCGAGCCGGACAGGATTCCGAAGATTCGTCAGATGATCTTATCCGTTACAGAGGAGGAGAGAATCCAGGCATTGCAGGAACTGATTCCATTCCAGAAGGAAGATTTCAAAGGCATCTATAAAGCCATGGAAGGAAGACCAGTGACCATTCGTTTCCTGGATCCACCACTCCACGAATTCGTGCCCACCAGTGCGGAGGACATAGAGGAACTTGCCAGAATGATGCACCTCACCGTGGAGGAAGTAAAGATCACCTGCGATAACCTTCATGAATTCAACCCTATGATGGGACATCGTGGATGCCGACTGGCAGTTACCTTCCCGGAAATCGCAAAGATGCAGACCAGAGCAGTGATGGAGGCAGCTATCGAAGTCATGGAAGAGGAAGGCTATGAGATACAGCCTGAGATCATGATCCCATTAGTAGGGGACAAAAAAGAATTGAAATTTGTAAAGGATGCTGTGGTGGAAGTGGCTGAGCAGGTCATGGAAGAGAAAAAGAAAAAAGTGACTTATCATGTGGGAACCATGATCGAGATTCCAAGAGCAGCACTCCTTGCCAATGAGATTGCTGAGGAAGCAGAATTTTTCTCCTTTGGCACCAACGATCTGACCCAGATGACCTTCGGATTCTCCAGAGATGACGCTGGAAAATTCCTGGATGCTTACTATAAATCCAAAATCTACGAATCTGACCCATTTGCAAGACTGGATCAGAACGGTGTAGGACAGTTGGTAGAGATGGCAGCGCAGAAGGGCAGATCTGTGAGACCGGACATCAAGCTTGGTATCTGCGGTGAGCATGGTGGAGATCCATCCTCCATAGAATTCTGTCATAAGGTAGGACTGAATTATGTATCCTGCTCCCCATTCCGTGTACCCATCGCCAGGTTGGCGGCAGCACAGGCAGCTATCAATAGTAGGTAGGAGTTCTCTTTCCTTTGATTTACCGCTTAGTTTTGAGCAGGCAGCAGCTTGGCGAAAGGCTAACGGACAATATGTAAGGAAAAATCAATGGCGAGAAACTACTGTAAAGGTATATATCGACCTTGATTAACAACTAAATACGGTAAGCGTATCATTAGAAATAGTGGTACGCTTATTTTTTATCCTCTTTCACACATTTGAGTATCCTATCATTTCTACAAATAATAAAAGCAAAAAACGGAGGTGCAATTATGAGAGAAAAAAAGTTGCCGCAGCTTATGAGCAGTTTGGAAAGGAGGTGGCAGACATTGGCGAAAAGCAGAGAAACCAAAATCGAGCTGACCGCTTACAATGACTTGTTTGAAACAGACCAAAGCCGTGAGGAAGCAGGTTTAAGCAAGGTGCGTGATATTTCCATATCGGAAATTGACGAGTTTCCAGACCACCCGTTCAAGGTTTTAATGGACGAGGATATGGAGCAGCTTGTCGATGACCCGATTACCGTGGTCAATAATTTGTCCGATTTTATTTTTGGCTTGATTAGAGCTGTCGGTATGATTTTGCTCGGCTTCGGTATCGTGCAGATTGGTCTTTCTCTCAAATCTCACGACCCCTCTCAGAGAGCCAATGGCTTTTTGACTTTGGCTGGCGGTGTGGTCATTACCTTTGCGAAAGAAATCTTGACATTGATTGCAGGATAAATAAAAAGGTAGCTTATCCAAAAAGGATAGGCTACCTCATACATAGTGGGTAAATTTAGTTTTCTTTTGAGGAGGGAGGTTACAACATAAGGCGAAGGTCTTGCTCATAATCCTTGCCATGAGATAGGGTGTGATAGATTTTTAGGAAGCTTTGTATTAATATTTCCCTTTGCAGAATTAATTTGCATTTGTGTCAAAAAGACACTTTGACTTAAGTCGGTGTTTTTTATATTTGCATCACGCATATCGGCTCCCAAAAAGTTTGCATGACACAAATTACAGCCCTCAAGGTTTGCCGCAATCATCAAAGACATACTAAAGTCTTTTCCCTCAAGATTTGCCCTTTTAAAATCTTTTCCGAAAAAGTCTTTAACTTTGACATAACCAGAAGGACTGTCCGTAATATTTTCACTTACTTCTTTTAGTGTTTGATTGACCTTCTGTCTATATTTTTCAACATCCAAACATAAAATTTCCTGTGGTCGCTGTGCTGTCATTTGTTCATTTTGGAAAATGAGTTCCCTAATATCAGATTTGAGGTATTCATCAAATGTCAAAGAGAGTGCTTCGATTAAATACCACGCCATTTGGTGGAGCTGAAATACAATTAGAAACACCTGAAAAATTTCGCCTGCTTGATTAGAAGCTGATTTCCAATCCATACCGCAACCATACTGCTGCGTCACTTTTTGCCCTGCTCCAAAGCAGTCATAAGCCAAACATCCACGCATATTTTTACTCACCAGCTTTGAATGAATATCACAGCGGAAATCATTTTCTAAATGTTTGCATGGTATACCCGCGTCCTTGTTTGCAGGAAAACCATCAGTTTTCATACAATATAAGGCAACACAGCACAAACCACTGCACTTCTCACAATCTATTTTCAGTTTTGCTTGCAACTCGGCATAGTTGCCATCAATTCCATTCATTATCCCACCACCTAATATAAATTAGTTCCCCGTTATACGCTGAAACGAATGTGACAGAATAACGGAAATAATCTCAATGCCAACTTTATGACATTTTACATAGCTGATTGACTTTGCGAATAGTTCGTTTTGTCAATTAGCTTTTTATATATTCTATCACATTTATTTCGCACTTTCCATCTATAAAGTGTGAACACGAAAGGAGGTCAAAAAATGCAGAAAACAGAGTATTCATTGAAAGGAGGCTGTAAACAATTCAACAGTTTGATAGTAGATATACGGAGTCAGAAGATAGAGAATCACATGAATTGATTCAGTTTTTGAGAATTTTAAAATAACATATATAGGTGTATGGAAAATCATAATATTCCATGCACCTTTTTTATTTAATAGGAAATTCCTTCGAAATTTCCTATCGGCAGCATCTTCGATACTGCTAGGATCCGTCCAAAGTGTCTATAAAGTAGTGGTAACATAAGAGTGTCGAAGACACTTTGTTCTGTAAGCCTGGCGGCGCACGTTTCTAAGTGGTGAAAGTCGTGTGTTCTGCAAGCTGTCAATAGCTTGTCAGTGAAAGTTTGGTCGAAGTAATCGCCAGTGAGCTCCGTAGTAAGCATCCAGTGCTTTTGTTTAGTATTATTGTTAATTTGCATTTCTATAATCCGTAGGGCTGACACCAATCCATTTTCGGAAAGTTTCAGCATAATAGCTACTTCCGTTAAAGCCTGTTGCATCGGTGATTTCAGTAATAGTCATTTCTGTTGTCTTTAATAATTCAGCACTTTTATCAAGACGATATTGAGTCAGATAAGTGTTTGGTGTCTGACTGAGATATTTGCCGAACAGCTTACAGCACTTGCTTTGTCCCACTGCACCAGATGCAGCAATATCTGAAAGAGATATCTTATAAGTGTAGTTTTGCTGAATAAAGCCAATCATATTTTTTATGATTGTTAAATCGGTATTTTGCGCCTTTGGGTTGTTTTCAAGTGGGATATTCTCATATATTAAAGTCCATATTTTTACGAATGAAGATTGTACCTTCATTGGTGCAATCTTATCGTCCTTAACAACGTACATATACTTAATTTCTTCCAAAATATTCTTTTTCCACAAGACTGCCGTATTTAATTTGATGAAGACTGCATTTTTGTTATGCAGCACAGGTAAAACAAAATCCCGCTCATAAGCGCTGATTGTACATAATAAAAGCGGATGCAAAAGAATGCAGATGAATTTGCATTCTTTCTTTTCTGATGAAAACCCAAAATGTAATTGCCGTGCATTCACTACGATTCCATCGTTTTCTTTTAATGTTATGATTTCGCCGTTTACATTGTATTGCATTTCTCCCGACAATACAGCGATAAACTCAATATCATCGTGCCAGTGGGACGGTGCAGAATAGTTTGGATTCGCGGAAAGTAAACCTTTGCGAATGTAAATCGGGTAATCCGAATTTTCATATTGCACTTTTTCCGAACGGTCGTCCTTTAGTTCCAGGAGTATCATAATTATTAACCTCGCAGGATTGTTATTTATAATAGCAGAATTATGATTGAAATACTGCGTATATAATTATATAAATATATTAGACAGCAAGAATAATGTCAAGGAAGGGACATCAATGTATATAGAACATATGCGGTAACAAGAGATATTCCCGCAAACAGTATGAACTTTAAACAGGAGGTGCTTACCGATAATACGGTAATTAATTATGAGAACTCAACAGCAGAATGATTTTACAAAAAAACTATTTACATTAGTATTTCCCATTGCATTTCAACAGTTCATGCTTGCGCTTGTCAGTGCATCGGATGCCTTGATGCTCGGCGTGTTATCACAGGACGCTCTTTCAACTGTGTCGCTCGCAAGTCAGATAGCCTTTGTTGAAAATCTGTTTTTTGCCGCTATGACAATTGGGTTATCTATGTTTGCAGCTCAATATTGGGGCAAAAAGGATAAAGCATCAGTGGAGGGAATTTTTGCTTATGTTATGAAAATAACTTCTGTTGTTTCTTTTCTCTTTTTTATTGCTGGACTTTGCGTTCCAAGTATCCTGATGCAAATTTTTACAAATGAGCAAGTGTTGATTGACGGCGGTACGATTTATCTGCGAACGGTGTCTCTGTCGTTTTTTCTGACTGGAATTTCGCAAATTTATCTCTGTACCATTAAGAACAGTGGCAAAGCAATAAAATCAAGTATTATCAGTTCCGTCAGTGTTGTTATAAATATTCTATTGAATGCCGTTTTAATTTTCGGACTTTTCGGGTTTCCGAAAATGGAGATTGCGGGTGCCGCACTTGCAACAGTAATCGCAAGATTGATTGAAGTGATATGGTGTGTGTTTGAAACTGCAAAAAAGGATTGTGTGAAACTGAAATTCCATAACATATTGCATGATGATAAATCGCTCTGCTGTGATTTCTGGAAATACACGTTCCCCGTTCTGGGCAATGAGTTTGTCTGGGGCGTGGGTTTTACAATGTATTCCGTTATTATGGGACACTTGGGTTCGGATGCAGTTGCGGCAAATTCCATTGCGAATATCGTAAAAAATCTTGTCGCCTGTTTTTGCCTTGGACTCGGCAGCGGCAGCGGTATAATAGTCGGTAACGAACTTGGAGCAGGAAAACTTGAAACAGCAAAAACATATGGAAAAAAACTCTGTAGACTGTCAATACTTTGCGGCATACTTTCCGGCATCGTGCTGCTTTTGTTAAGTCCAATGATACTTGCTATAACAGATTTGACCGAACAGGCAAATGAATATTTGAAATGGATGCTTGTTATGTGTTCGTATTATATAATTGGTAAATCAATCAACGGAACAACGATTGCAGGCATTTTTTGCGCAGGTGGGGATTCAAAATTCGGTTTTCTCTGCGATACAATTACTTTATGGTGTATCATCGTTCCGCTCGGATTTATTGCGGCATTTGTTTTGAAACTCCCTGTACTTACTGTTTACTTTATCGTCAATCTAGACGAACTTATCAAACTGCCGGCTGTTTATAAGCATTATAAAAAATATAAATGGGTCAATGACCTAACAAAAAAGGAGATTGTATAAATGAGCAGTATGAAAGAAAGAATGCACACGGGCGAGCTTTATTTACCCGGTGACGAGGAAATTATGGTGTGGCAGACAAAATGCCTTGAACGCCTTTATGAATTCAATATGACACGACCAACAGAAGGCGCCAGACGAGAAGCGATGCTGAAAGAAATGTTTGCAGAGATTGACGAGGGTTGCTATATTGAGCCACCGTTCCATTCAAATTTAGGCGGCGGTCATATTCATTTTGGAAAAGGTATCTATGCCAATTTCAATCTTACCTGTGTGGATGATACTCATATATATGTGGGCGACTATACCATGATTGGACCGAATGTAACGATTGCAACTGCGGGACATCCAATTTTGCCGGAACTGCGGGAAAAGGGCTATCAGTATAATGCCCCCGTACATATCGGGAAAAATTGCTGGATTGGTGCAGGTGCAATCATTCTTCCCGGCATTACCATTGGTGATAATGTAGTCGTAGGGGCAGGTAGTGTAGTAACAAAGAATTTGCCATCTGATGTTGTGGCTGTCGGAAATCCGTGCAAGGTTTTGCGTGAAGTGAATGACCACGACAAGGAATATTATTTCAAGGACAGAAAAATAAATTATGACAATTTATAATTGAAGCAAATAGCGACCCTCCAAACTCTGTTTTCAAGTTTGGAGGGATTTTTATATGTTGGCCAACAACCGACACTCCGTTGCGAATTAGAAGCGGCGGATATATGTTTACATAAACTTTCGATTGTCGGAGGCTAATCTGTCAAAAAACCTTGTTTCATCAAGTCACTCTTATGCCCTCGAAATAGCACCTATATTTCTACAAAATAGAATTTATAAGGATCTTAACCGCTTGGATTACACAATCTTTGCGGTTATTTTTGTATGGCATGCGATGTCTGGAAGTATAGTGCCATTTATTTAGAGCAAAGACAAAGTTATTTTTCTTCATTTTTTATCTTATTTTTTTGATGTTTGCGTACCATATTTCGAAAGGCACTTATAGTTATTCCTAATTCTTTGCTGGCCCCTTCCTGTGTCAGTATTTTATTCTGCCATTTTTCATAAACAGGGTAGAAGGTATCTGGAATAGGCGATGGAAACCGTCCCAGATGTTTTCCCTGCGCCTTTGCAAGTGCGATTCCCTCAGCCTGTCGCTGACGGATATTTTCTCGCTCTGACTGTGCTACATAGGAAAGAAGCTGCAGGACGATATCAGATATGAGTGTCCCAATTAAATCCTTATTTGTTCGAGTGTCCAGAATGGGCATATCTAAAATAACAATATCAGCTTTTCTATTTTTGACAATTTCTTTCCATTCATCTTGAATATCATCATAATTGCGACCCAGACGATCTATACTTTTTACCACAAGGACATCACCTTCCCTGAGTTTATGCTTCAGTTTTTGATATTCAGGTCTGTTAAAATTTTTCCCTGATAATTTGTCACAGAAAAGATTTTTTTCAAGGATTCCCCAGCGTAAAAGCTCCACTTTTTGGCGCTCAATATTCTGTTCTAATGTTGATACACGCATATATCCATAAAATGTCTTCATAAAAAACCTCCTGTCATTGGTAGTATGACAGAAGATAGCAAAATTTATGTTCTTTAATTATAAGAATTCAGTATGCCTGTGCTTTTATGACACAGACAATAGGAGTGAGAAGGAATGCCTTTATTTAACAAGGTGTTTTACGAGTTTGATGTAAAGGTATACCTTTACGTATCTACTAAAAAACACATTTTCAATATAATTATATGGTAGTTTTATACAAATATCAACAATATTTTTACTTTTAAAATGCACAATTTTCAGAACAATAAAACAATAATAATTCCATTTATCTGATACGCAAAGGTATACCTTTTGATACATTATTTCCACTCAATTTCTAACAAATTATCTATTTATTCTAAAGCCATAAAGTACTTCGTTCAGTGAAAAATATACATTTACGTAAAGCGCACGCATCAAATGCACAGACATACTGAATAGTTACTATAAAACATTATAATCAGAAAATACTTGTTGAAAGGTCAATAGATAGAAATGATAAAAAAATTTTTGGGTAAAATGCATTTAAAAAAGAAAATTTCTTTTGGTTACCTGGTGGTAATCGTAATGATGATTCTGTCAGGAATCTTTGGAATTGCAAGCGTGGTAGAGATGGGTAATACCATGGACACCTATATTGATAAGGTGCAGCGTGCAGATAATGCAGTCAATATGTGTAGAATCAATACGAATATAGCTGCGAGAATCATTCGTGAGATGGCATTGAATGATGATACCGCTACCTATGCAGACTATAAAGCTGAGGTCGAGAAAAAGATGGAGGATCTGGATGTATATTTACAGGAACTGAAGGGAACAGGCGTGATAGATACCACACTCTACCAGAAGTATGAGAGTGCTTTAAATGGTTGGGGAACAATTGGATATTCCATTCTTGCCGAACTTGAAGCCGGAGACCGGGAGGGCGCTACGGAGTTAATCTTAACGAAGTGTGCACCTGCACTGGATGAAGCTATTGTGATTGCAAATGAAATAAATAATGTCACAGAACAGGAAGAGGCAACAGATGTTTTGCGGATGAAATGGATTATAGGATTCTGTGTTGGAATGATAATTTTATTTCTTATCATATCGGTTTGTCTGGCAGTACGCATTGGAAGTCTGGTGCTCAGTGCAGTGTTGACACCGGTTCAGAAAATTGAAGAAATGGCAAAAGAGCTTTCTCAGGGAAACCTGCAGCATACATTGGAATACAATTCGAATGATGAACTGGGAGCACTGGCTCATAGCTTAAGAAGTGCAGTGGAGACACTTTCTTCCTATGTGGGGGATATTTCATGTGCAATGCAGAAATTCTCGTCCGGAAACTTCGATGCCGAGCCTAGCGTAGAATGGAAAGGAGATTTTATCGGTATTTTAGATTCCTTTATGATATTTGAAGGAAGCATGTCGGATATGGTAAAGGGAATTCAGGAGGTGGCAAATGAAGTTGCCTCCGGTTCGGAACAGGTATCGTTAAGTTCCGGGGATCTTGCACAGGGAGCAACAGATCAGGCGGCAGTGACCCAGGAACTGACAGCTACGATTAACAGCGTAGCAGAACGTGTGGCTCAGAATGCAGATAATGCGAAAGAGATCAGTCAAAAGGTGGATACACTTGGAGGCGAAATTATAAGCAGCAATGAAAAGATGCAGGAAATGGTAAAATCTATGGAGGAAATCAATCAGGCATCTACCAAGATTAGTAATATTATTGCCACCATCAATGACATTGCCGCACAGACAAATCTTCTGGCACTAAATGCATCTATTGAGGCAGCAAGAGCGGGAGATGCGGGAAAAGGCTTTGCAGTGGTAGCAGATCAGGTATCTGTTCTTGCATCGCAAAGTGCCGATGCAGCAAAAGAGTCCACAGCACTGATTCAATCTTCTGTGAGGGCAGTTGGAAAAGGAATGGTGGTTGCTACTGAGACGGCACAGGAGCTGGAAACGGTGGTAAATAATTCAAGGACAATTACGGGAGAAGTTACCGAGGTCGCAAAGGAACTGGAAGAGCAGACCCAGGCAATCCAACAGATTAACGAAGGTGTAGAGCATATTAACGAAGTCGTACAGTCCAATTCGGCAACCTCACAGGAATGTGCAGCCGCAAGTGAAGAAATGAGCAGCCAGGCAGAAGTCCTGAATGATTTGATAGGTCGATTCAAAGTAAAATAAATTCCTAAAATGAATTGCTCCCATATCCGAAAGAATATGCTGAAATAGGAGCGTTCATAAAACTGTAATTAGAAACTGTAATTAGAAACTCCCTCTCACCGAGATTTAGTGAGAAGGAGTTTTGCTTTTATAAGATGAAGAGATACAGGAGTTGATTATTTTGCGAGAAAGCACTATACTCCAATGATAGTGTCAAGGTTTCATAACAGAGAAGTGTTCCTGTGTTGACAAAGCCCGTGAACTTGAAATGTTACACTGGTAAATGATAAAGATATGTTTTACTGATGACCATGCCCCAGGAGAAAATAGATTGACTGATAACCAAAATAATGATAAGAATGATACTCAACATACATATCATCATCTCTATGTATGTGCAGAGATTCCCAGATATAAAAATGATGCTCAGGCACTGGCGGAGCATTTACAGGTACAGGTGATTCCCAAAATGTCTGACGCAAAGCCGGATGAACTGGTGCTGTGCTATGGCAGAGAGGGATTATCCCTGAGTTGCGGAAGGCTTTCCATGCGTGGCGACTTTATGACAATGGTGTCACGTGTGAGGGAGGAAATGTGGAAACATGAGATGCTGGTAAAAGCTGCAAAATTCAAAAATGCAGAAGGAACACTCACCGCTATCGATGCCACTGCCGGAATGGGCGAGGATTCTCTGCTCCTGGCGGCGGCAGGATTTCAAGTCACATTATACGAATATGACCCAGTCATCGCTGCACTGCTCCGGGACACACTCAGAAGAGCCAAAAAGATACCGGAGATCAGGGAGATGGCAGGTCGTATGAAGCTCGTGGAGGCGGACAGTATCGAAAGCATGGGTAAAATGCTGGATTTCGTAGACCTGATTTACTTAGACCCCATGTTCCCGGAGAGACAGAAGACCGGACTCATCAAGAAAAAGTTCCAGCTGTTGCAAAAACTGGAAAGTCCCTGTCGGGACGAGAAGGATCTGCTGGCAGCAGCCTTACAGGTAAAGCCTAAAAAGATCGTCATCAAACGACCCGCCAAAGGTCCTTATATCGCCGATGAAAAGCCGGATTATTCCATTATGGGGAAGGCAATCCGCTATGACTGTTTTACACTGGTGAAATAAAATCACAGGTCAAAAACGCAAGAAAAATGTCAGAAATTGTGAACTATGCAGGATTTAATGCAAAAGCTACAGAGATGAACGAAGAAGATAACATGTTTTCCTTTCCGTCCTGTAATTATAACTCTGCCAGGAACCGCTGTACATAAGGCAGAGCGGCTCCGATGGCGATATTATGCTTTGGCATCTTACTGAGATAGATGAAATCCTGTGCCTCCTCAAAAGGGGTCATCTCATGAATAAGTTGGTGAAGCGTCTGGATGTCTTCCTGGCAGATATAGGGTGCCAGATAGCCACCCAGGATAAAGTCTGTATCATGTACCAGGTGGAGCAGATTAATGGCGGTGGCGAGATCTGTGAGATATTTGTCCCAACGTTGCTGATAAACAGGATTGCCATCCCGAAGCTGGCGGAAGAAATTATCGATCTCTTCCCCTTGGGACAGCAGCGCTGATAAGGAGCAGAGCGTTTCCATACAGCCATATTTTCCACAGTAGCACAGCTTTCCATGCGCCTCCATCTGAATATGTTCGATGGTGGAGTTATGTCCATGTTTTCCGATAGAGATTGTACCATTCACGATGGTGGCGGCACCGAGGTGTACACCCAGAGACAGGTAAAAAGCATTCTCCAGATGAGGAGACAGCCACAGTTCAGAGAGGGCTGCACCATTGGCATCATGGATAAAATAGCAGGGATAGGGAAGATACCTGGAGAATACATCAATGGACAGTCCGGTACAGGACAGGATCTTACCGTAGATAACAGTCTTCTCATCTGTGGAGATGAGTGCCTGCATAGCGAAACCAATTCCCAATACCTGCGCCTTTTCTGCACCAGTCATTTCTAGAAAATCCAGGATCTGATCTACGACATTCTTATAGTAAGCATCTTTATTTTCATAGGAAATTTCACATACCTTGCGGTCAATTTTTTCTCCATATAAATTGATGGCAATCATTTTTATCTCATTTTTCAAAATCTCCACACCGATGCTGATACGAAAATCAGCGATAATGGAATAGGCAGCTGCCTTCCTTCCTACATATTCAGAATCGATCTGCCCGTTTTTCCGGATCAGCCCACAGGTCTCCAGTTCATTCAGATTGGCAGTCACAGTGGGGCGGCTCAATCGAAGAGCGTAAGAGATATCCTGCTGGGATACCTTTCTATTTTTATAGATATATTGATAGATCAGACTGCGATTATTTTCCTTGATCTGATTCGGCGTAATGCTCTTTTTCATAGGCTATGCTCCTCCTAATTTGTAAAGCTATTTTGTAAAATATAATTATAACAAAGAAAAAACCGAAAAGAAACTAGTAATAATGCATAATAAATACAAAATATTTTTATAAACTGTTACAGATTGACCAATGAAAAAAGCCGTGTTAATATGTAATTACATTTTGATAAATCATTTTACAAAATAGATAAACAAAAAAGGAGAAAAAGAAAATGGGTATTATCGAGAAAATGAAACTGGATGGTAAAAAAGGATTTGTAACAGGCGCAGCAAGAGGAATCGGAAAATGTACAGCGACGGCATTTGCAGAAGCAGGTGCGGATGTGGCAATCGTAGACCTGGATTATGATGAGGCTGTGAAGACGGCCGGGGAGATCAGTGCCAACACAGGGAAGAAAGTGATCGCCATCAGGACAGACTGTACGAATCAGGAGCAGGTGGATGCCATGGTGGAACAGGTGGCAGAGGAATTGGGCGGTATTGATTTCTGCCATAACAATGCAGGCATCTGTCTCAATGTTCCGGCGGAGGAGATGAGCTTTGAGCAGTGGTATAAGGTCATTAACATCAACCTCAACGGTATCTTCCTTACAGACATTGCAGCAGGAAAATACATGCTGGCTCATGGAGGTGGTTCCATCATCAATACGGCTTCCATGTCCGCACATATCGTCAACGTACCACAGCCACAATGTGCATACAATGCCTCCAAGGCAGGGGTGATACAGCTTACCAAATCACTGGCAATCGAGTGGGCACAGCGGAATGTACGAGTGAACAGCATCAGCCCGGGATACATCGGAACAGAACTTACCTTGAATTCCCCAACATTGATTCCACTGATCGAGAAATGGAATGCCATGGCACCTATGGGAAGAATGGGAAAACCGGAGGAATTGGAATCCATCTGCGTATACCTGGCTGGAGATACCAGCACCTTTACAACAGGATCTGACTTCATTATCGATGGTGCATTTACCTGCTTCTAAACAGCTCACACGGGAAGTCTTTTCACCAAAGTATGGGCGGAAAAAGATAAGACATAAGCAGATAAAGGTATAAGACATAAGAAGGAAAGAAAAAAGCAGATAAAGGCATAAGACATAAGAAGATAAAACATAAGAAGGAAAGAAAAAAGCAGATAAAGGCATAAGACATAAGAAGATAAAACATAAGAAGGTAAGAAAAAAGCAGATAAAGGAATAAGAAGTTAAGAAGGTAAGACATAAGAAGGTAAGGGATAAGTAGATAATCAGGTAAGAAGTAAGAAATACCATAAGAAATACCCATAAGAAATAACCATAAGAAATAACACATAGGGTTCGTATATGACAAAAAAGTCTTAGTAGTAATGATGAGATAGAAGGAGCGATACAGATGGAAGCGATAGAATGTATCAAGGGCGGAAAGACCGCCCTTGGAATAGAATTAGGGTCCACCAGAATCAAAAGCGTGCTGGTGGATTTACAGGGAAATGTGCTGGCGACGGGAATCCATGACTGGGAGAATGCCTATGTGGATAATATCTGGACCTACAGTCAGGAGGAGATTCATATAGGAATTCGAAGATGCTACACCTCCCTCCGGGAAAATGTGGAAAAGAAATACGGGGTCACCCTCACACAGATCGGTTCCATGGGAATCAGTGCCATGATGCACGGTTACATTGCGCTGGACAAGGAAGGAAATCAACTGGCACCATTTCAGACTTGGAGAAATACCAACACGCAGAAGGCGGCAGATAAATTGACAGAACTTTTTGATTTCAATATTCCACTGCGCTGGTCTGTGGCTCATCTGTATCAACGGATTCTGGATGGAGAGACCCATGTGAAGAAGCTTGACAGTGTATTCACCTTGAGTGCCTATATTCACTGGAAGCTTACCGGTGAGAAGGTGATTGGCATTGGAGATGCGGCGGGGATGTTCCCTATTGATTCCACCATTCATGACTATGACCAGTTCATGATGGATCAATTCAATGCATTGATCAGCAAATATGGTTTTTCCTGGCGGACAGAGGAACTTTTCCCCAAGGTACTGGTGGCAGGAAATATTGCAGGACGATTGACGGAGGAGGGTGCAGCCTTTCTGGATGAGACGGGCGCACTTCAGCCAGGGATTCCCCTGTGTCCGCCGGAAGGAGATGCAGGCACAGGTATGACTGCCACGAATTCTGTGGCACCTGGAACAGGAAATGTATCCGCGGGAACCAGCACATTTGCCATGATCGTGCTGGAGCACCAATTAGAAGTACTTCATCGGGAGATCGATATGGTCACCACACCCACAGGATTCCCATGCGCCATGTCACATGCCAATAATGGAACCTCTGATCTGAACGCCTGGGTGAACTTGTTTGGGGAGTTCGCCAAACTCATGGGGATTCAGACGGATCAGGGGGAACTCTTTCAGAAATTGTACACCCATTCCTTACAGGGTGAGCAGGACTGTGGCGGACTGCTGTCCTACGGATATTATTCCGGTGAGAATATTACCATGATCAACGAGGGCAGACTGGCATTTCTGCGGATGCCGGACAGCAGATTTGACCTGGCGAATTTCATGAAAGTGCATCTCTATACCTCCCTGGGGGCAGTGAAACTGGGGCTGGATATATTGATGAAAGAGGAACAGGTCAAGGTTCACAGGATCACAGGACACGGAGGATTTTTCAAGACCAAGGGCGTGGGTCAGAGATATCTGGCAGCGGCGGTGGAGGCACCTGTCACAGTCATGGATACTGCCAGCGAGGGCGGTGCGTGGGGCATTGCACTATTGGCGGCCTATATGATGGATAGAAGAGAACAGGAAAAACTGGAAGAATATCTGGAAAATCGAATCTTCGCCGGATTATCCGGAGAGACGATCATACCGCAGAAGGAAGAGATCGCAGGATTCCAGACCTTCATGGAACGCTATAAAATGGGACTTGCTGTGGAGAAGGCAGCAATTAATCAAATGAATTGGTAGGTAGAGATATGGGTAAATGGGGCAAAAGAATTGGATATGGAATTGGGGATCTGGGGTGCAACCTTGTGTTCAGCACCATGGCATCCTACCTTATGGTATTTTATACGGACGTATTTGGAATTACCGCAGCAGCGGCTGGCACGATGATGCTGATCACAAAATTTATAGATGCAATTACTGACACGGGAATGGGATTGATCGTGGATCGGACCCACACGAAATGGGGGCAGGGAAGACCTTATTTTCTCTTTGGCGCAGTACCCTTTGCGCTATTTACCTTCATGACTTTCTTTATTCCCGATATCAGCACAGGTGGGAAAATGGTGTGGGCTTATGTCACATACTGTCTGCTCTGCACGGCATATACAGTGGTGAATATCCCATTGAATACCATCGTGCCGAGACTTACCTCGGACGTACATGAGAGAAATGTACTGGTATCCACCAGAATGATCTGCGCCATGGCAGGCACAGCAATTGTAATGTCCATCACAGCACCGCTGGTAAGGTTTCTGGGACAGGGTAACGAAGCGAGAGGATATCTTCTCACTATGACCATCTATGGAGTCGTGGCGATGCTTATCTTTTTCGTGACCTTTGCCAGCACGAAAGAGGTGGTACCTCTCACAGTGCGAAAAGAACATTCCTCCCTCAAAGAAGATTTTAAAGGTCTCACAGGGCAGGCATGGATTCTGTTTTTATTGAATCTATTTTATTTTTCCCTCTATGTAGTGAGAAGCACCACCGTAATTTACTACTTTAAGTACAATCTGGGTAAGACGGAATGGCTGTCTCTGGTGGGGGTGCTGGGCATTCTCTCAGGTCTGCCAATGTTATTGATACTTCCCTTACTGGCAAAGCGATTCAGTAAGAAAAATCTCATGTTCTTCTCGGTGGCATTGTACATTATGGGAGATCTGGTGATCTATGGCGGTAAAAATTCCACGTTCTGTCTGTTGCTGGGACTGATCATCACGGGTCTTGGCATCTATGGCATCTTTGATCTGACATTTGCCATGCAGCCGGATGTTATTGATTACTCCGAGTATCAGAAAAAGGCAAGTGTATCCGGTCTGATCGCTGCCTTACAGGGATTTTTCGTGAAAGGAGGCATGGGACTTACCAGCTTTGTGATCGGGATATTCCTGAAAAAGGGAGGCTATGTTGCCAATGCCGTACAGAGTGCCAAGGCACTCTCCTACATAGAAATCTGTTTTATTTGGATTCCGGTGGTGTTGTGTATTGCCATCATAATCCTCACATGCTTCTACCGACTGGATGACCTTCGCGATGAGATGACCGATGAGCTGGAGGAGAGAAGAATGACAGAGACCATGTGCACGGCAGAAGTAGTTGCATAGGATGACGTAATCAGGCATCAGAGTAATCGCACAGATGGAAAGAGTGGCTCCCTTTAACTGGGTGGCTGCTCTTTTCATTGTTTCATAGTTTTTTCTGTGGGGATCTACCATCTTAAAATAAGCTTAAAATAATGTAATAATTGTGATGTTAAAATTCAGGTTATGGATGTACAATGATATAAAAGTCATATTAAAAACATTTAAATACGCTAGGAGAATAAGCAGATGGAGAGGAAGTACAGGAGAGCGTCCGAAACGCAGATATCAAATGCAGGTAAGGAAAGTAATGAAATCAAAGCAATTAAAATAAGGAATGCCAGGGTACATAACCTGAAAAATATAAATGTGGACATTCCTCTGCATAAAATCGTAGGGATAGCAGGAGTGTCAGGATCCGGAAAATCTTCTCTTGCACTGGGGGTTCTATATGCAGAGGGCTCCAGACGATATCTGGATTCACTCTCTGCCTATACCAGAAGACGTATGACTCAGGCACCGAAGGCTCAGGTAGATGAAGTATTGTATGTGCCGGCGGCACTTGCCCTGCATCAGAGACCGGGAGTTCCGGGAGTGAGAAGCACTTTTGGAACAGGTACGGAGCTCCTCAACAGTCTGCGCTTGATGTATTCCAGACTTGCCAGTCATTGCTGTCCCAACGGGCATTATCTGAATCCAAGTGTGGCTGTTGCGGCAGGACATGAGCTGGTCTGCCCGGAGTGTGAAGCGCATTTCTATGGACCTGGTGCGGAGGAGCTGGCATTTAACAGTCAGGGGGCATGTCGGACTTGTGGAGGAACCGGTACGGTTCAGATCGTGGATCAGACAACCCTTGTGCCGGATGAATCCCTGACCATTGATGAAGGTGCGGTCGCCCCATGGAATACATTGATGTGGTCATTGATGACAGATGTCTGCCGGGCGATGGGGGTTCGTACAGATGTGCCTTTTCATTCTCTCACAGAGGAGGAGCGGGAGATTGTTTTCCACGGTCCGGCAGAGAAAAAGCATATATTCTATAAGGCAAAGAACAGTAATCAGGCAGCAGAACTGGATTTTACTTACTACAATGCCAATTACACAGTGGAAAATTCCCTGGCAAAGGTAAAGGATGAAAAGGGGATGAAGCGTGTATCCAAATTTCTGCGGCAGGATATCTGCCCGGACTGTGGTGGGACGCGGCTCTCAAAAGCTGCGAGAATGCCGAAAATATGTGGGATATCTTTGGATGAGGCCTGTGAGATGACGCTGAGCCAGCTGGATATGTGGGTCGCGAAGATACCGGATTCCATGCCGGAGGATATGAAGTCCATGGCGGATTCCATCTGTGACTCCTTTCATATGGCAGCAAAACGACTGATGGATCTTGGGCTGGGGTATCTTACCCTTGACCGTGGGGCATCAACACTTTCTACCGGGGAGCGACAGCGTATGCAGCTTGCCCGTGCAGTGCGAAACCGGACGACGGGGGTATTATACGTTCTCGATGAACCGTCTATTGGTCTTCATCCATCGAACATTGTTGGTCTGACGGGGGTGATGCATGATCTGATCGCAGATGGCAACTCTGTAGTGCTGGTGGATCACGATTCACAGATTTTGTCAGAGGCAGACTGGATCGTGGAAATGGGACCGGAAGCGGGAGCGGACGGAGGGCAGGTAATCGCGGAGGGAAGTGTTTCCGATATGGAGGAAAACAGTGCTTCTAAGATTGGACCATTTCTGTCAGGAAGGGAAAATCATCTCGTGAGAGAGAGAATCCCAGCGGAGGAAGTGTTCCGGAATGGCAGGATACACATGTCTACAGATGAGATTCATACAGTGAAACCATTGGAAATTGATATTCCAAAGGGGAGGCTGACGGTGATTACCGGTGTCTCAGGCTCGGGAAAAACCACCATGATTCTGGAAAGCCTCATTCCTGCCTTGGAAGCTATGGTGGATGGAAGAAAAGTACCGGAACATGTGAAAAATATTACGGCAGATGGAATCAGTCAGATCAAATTGATCGATGCAACGCCAATCGGAATTAATGTTCGTTCTACGGTAGCTACTTACGCAAATGTACATGATGAACTGCGCAAGATTTATGGGAGAACGCCAAAGGCAAAAGAGCTGAATTATAAGGCGGGAGATTTCTCCTACAATACGGGTAAGCTGCGCTGCCCGGTCTGTGATGGGACAGGAACCATCAGTCTGGATGTGCAGTTTCTGCCGGACGTGGAGATCGTGTGTCCGGAATGCCGAGGATCGAGATATGCGAAAGAGGCATATGGAATCAAGCGTATCAATAAGGAAAAACAGGAATATTCTTTACCGGAGATGATGGATATGGATGTGAAACATGCATTGCATGCAAGTGAAGATATGAAAACAGTGCATCAGCGTCTGCAGATCTTACAGGATCTTGGATTGGGGTACCTTACCCTGGGAGAGGAGACACCGAGCCTGTCCGGTGGAGAGGCCCAGCGTTTAAAATTGGCATCTGAAATGGGCAAACAGCAGGAGGATGCAGTTTTTGTATTTGATGAACCGACCATTGGACTGCATCCCTTGGATGTGCGCACATTATTGGCTGTTTTTGATCGTCTGGTGGAGAATGGGGCTACCGTAATCGTCATAGAACATGATCTGGATGTGATCAGCAATGGGGATTATGTCATAGATATGGGTCCGGGTGGAGGCAGTGATGGTGGACGCATCGTCGCAGCGGGTATCCCTGACCATATCGCCCATGATCCACAGAGTATAACAGGAAAATATTTGAAGAACTGGTAGTATAATCGACTCAATGATAAATATACAATAGTTTTGCGGTTTGAAACCGCAAAACTATTGTATATAATTATGAAATGCGGTAAATTATATAATGTGGAGGTGATACAATGATCAAACGAAGCATTTATATAGATAAAATCATGAAATATACAGATACCCCCTTTGTGAAGGTCTTAACAGGTGTCAGACGTTGTGGAAAATCAACGATCATGAAAATGATACAGGAAGAATTGAAAAGGAAAGGCATTCATGAAAAACAAATACTCAGCTATAATTTTGATTCTATGGAATATATGGATCTGACTGCAAAAGAATTATATCAGGATCTGAAAGAAAGATTACACAAAAAAGAAAAGAAATATTTGTTTTTGGATGAGATTCAGGAGATAGAAGGCTGGGAAAAGGTTGTCAATACATTGATGACAGACTTTGATACAGATATCTATGTCACGGGATCGAACTCCAGAATGATGTCTTCTGAAATATCTACGTATCTCACAGGACGATATATCAGCTTTCAGATTTTTCCACTTTCTTTTGGGGAGTATCTTATTTTTAGAGAAAAATATACGACAGTTTCAGATGTTAGAACGGAATTGGTGCGTTACGTGCAATTTGGTGGATTTCCGGCAATTCATCTGCGTGAGTATACCATGGAGGAAGCCTATTTAATTGTAAAAGATATTTACAATTCCACCATATTTACAGACATCGTAAAGAGAAATCAAATAAAGAAAATTGATCAGTTGGAACGAGTGATAAAATATGTGTTTGACAATGTAGGAAACACTTTTTCGGCAGCATCCATTTCCAAATATCTGAAAAGTGAAAATCGACAGATAGACAATGAGACCGTGTATGGATATTTGCAGAAGCTGGAAAGAGCATATATTCTGCACAGGTGTTCCCGGTATGATATAAAAGGAAAAGAACTTCTCAAGACTCAGGAGAAATTTTACCTGTCAGATCCGGCACTTAGATATAGTGTGTTGGGGTATTCCGACAACAGTGCGGATGCCATGCTGGAAAATATCGTATATCTGGAACTTGTCAGAAGAGGATATGAGGTCTCTGTAGGAAAGCTGGAAAATTATGAAATAGATTTCCTTGCTGTAAAGCTTGGAGAAAAGCTATATATTCAGGTGACCAAGAAGATGGAACGGAGGGAAACGGAAGAGAGAGAATATGGACGCCTGTTGGAAATATCAGACAATTATCCGAAGTATGTACTTACAACAGATGAATTTGCCGGTGGCAATTACGAGGGAATAAAAACCATGCATATTGCTGATTTTCTATTGAGTGATGCGTATTAGTATGAAAAAGGAAGTGGTCATTGTACCATTTCCTTTTTCAATTTTGGCAGAATGAAAAACAGAAAACACAACAGTGTGACCACCGCACCCACGCAGTCGGAGATCGTTGCCGACCAGAATAGTTCCTCGACGGGGAAGAACAGCGGCAGTGTCAGGACACACAAGACATAAAGTCCTTTTCGGAGAAAGGAGATTGGCATGGCATACCGCATCTGTCCCATGGTGGTCAGTCCGTCCACCAGAGCATATTGTATGGCAACACCCAAAAGTCCCGCAGCATATTTGCGGATACAGGCGGCAGCCAGGGGAATCGTATGGACGTCCTGGACAAAAAGGCGGGCATAGATCTCGGGAACAGTCTGGGATGCCAGGAGCAGAAGTGCCATATAGCCTCCACAGAGAAGGAGAACAGACCGGAAGACCTGCAGGATCTTCCGGTAATTGCCTGCACCGTAATGATAGCTGTACAGCGTTCCACAGCCGGTGGTAATGCCCTGTGCCGGATAGAAAGCCAGGATCATGAAGCTTTGTACCACCGCAGCACAGGAGATATACCGGTCTCCCATGGAAGCTCCGTATTTTCGCAAAGCACCATTGAGCAGGATCATTAGCAGATTGTCGAACAGCATGATGAAAAAGGGCAGACAACCGATGGTGAGGACTCTCTTTATGAGATCCGGGTGTAGACCATCCATGCGGAGAGCCAGCCCATGTTTCCCATATAACAGGAAAAAGAGCACATACGCCATAACACAGAACTGGGAAATTACCGTGGCAATAGCCGCACCGCGGATGCCAAGATGCAGCCCGAAAATCAAAAGAGGATCAAGAATGGTATTCATGATAGCGCCCACCATGACGGAAAACATCCCCTGTCTGGCGAAGCCCTGTGCCAGGATAAATTGATTCATGCCCACACCGCATAGTGCCGCAACAGTGCCCAGCACGTAGGTCTCAAAATAGGCAACGGCGTAGGGATACATGGCATCACTGCAACCGAGACGATACAAAAGTGGTTTTCTGGTGAGATACAGGATCACGGTGAGAAATAGCGAGACGAAGAGCAGCAGAACAAGACTGGTACCGATGGTCTGCTCTGCTGTTTTCTGCTCTCCGCGCCCTATGGAAAAACTCATGACGGACGCACCGCCGATGCCGATCAGGGAGGCAAAAGCGCCAACTGCCGTCAGGGCAGGAGCACATACCCCTACGCTTGCCAGAGCAAGTTCACTGACGCCTGTAATATGACCTACGAATATCCGGTCTGTGATACTGTACAAAATATTAAAAAATTGCGCGAACATGGCAGGAATGCCAAGCTGTAGAACCAATCTCGAAATTGAAATGGTGGTGAACCGTTCCTTCATATCTGTTTTCATAAGTGATACCTCCGTTAGATTTTACTGGAAATAGTATAGTAAATCTAAAAGGCATATTGTATACTATCCTTAACAGAAAATATCAAATTATGAACATGACATATGAATATATGACTATGAATATGAGATTATGAACATGGAATATAAACATGTGATTATGAATATGGAATATAGGAGGTGGAATGGTATGGAAAAAGAATTACACGAGATTAATCAATATAAAGACCTCTCTTTTCCAGTAGAGATGTATCGCGTCAGCCACAGTGGTATGTTCCCAAGGGGGCGGGGATTATGTGATTATCACTGGCATGAAGAATTGCAGTTCACCATGATTCGAAAGGGAACCGCAGTGCTCCAGGTCAATGCGGGGGAGTATCGGTTACGTGAGGGGGAGGCAGTGCTGGTTGGATCAGGGATGATTCATGCAGTTACAGAACTTTCCATGGAGGGAGAATACGTTAGTATCAATTTTCCATATCGATTACTGAGTTTTTTCCCGGGAAGCCGGATGGAGACGGAGGATGTCCTGCCTTATGCGGTCATGGGAAAACGTCCCGTATTATTGCTGCGTCGGGATGAATCATGGAAGGAATCTGCCCTGCAGCTTTTGGATGAGATGACGACATTATTCCAGGCGCGGATGATTCCCAACAGAGCATATGCAATCTCCGTGCTGCTGGTACGGATCTGGCTGCTGATTCTGGAAAATCATACCTTGGAAGAACGGAATATCGTACAGCCTGTAAATGTGCCGCGCCAACAGCGGATGCAGGTCATGCTTGCCTATCTCTATGAGCACTATGGGGAGGAACTACAGTTATCTGAACTTGCCACGGTGGCTCATGTGAGCGTGGGAGAATGCTGCCGTACTTTTCAGGAGTGCCTGCATACCACACCCTATCAATTTCTGAAAGTGTATCGGATACGGAGGAGTACGGAACTGCTCCAGGCGGGTCACACGGTCACAGAGGCAGCCATGCTATGCGGATTCCGCCAGACCAGCAATTATATCACGTCATTTAAAACCGTGTTTGGATGTACGCCATTACAGTATAAAAAGTATGATTATATAGTAGATTGATTTACAAATGCATCTATATAGTAGAGTGCGGCACCGATGGCAGGGGCGTACTGCCCATGGGTTCCCACGAACAGGTTCTCTCTGGCAAAGGAAAATGGTGTGGAAGCATTCATGGAGTCCAGGAGATAGTCCAGGTCTTCATCCATAAAATAGGGGGCGAGATACCCGCTGATAATGATGGGGCTGTCGATGATCATATTCATATTTTTCATGGCGAAAGCGAGATGGTTCAGGTAATCTTTCCATATCTGTATCAACGCATTATCTTTTCCCTCCCGCAGAAGTGGGAAAAATTCCTTTACGGACATTCTGGCAGCGGCTTCCAGAGCATTGGCGGCGCAGTAGGTTTCCAGACATCCCCGGCTGCCACAGTAACACAGAGGGCCATCCGGATTGATACAGATGTGCTCCAGGGAACCGCTGTGCATGGTGATGCCCTGGTGAATGCTGTGATCTGTGATGACAGCACCGCCCAGATTGCGGTTCAGCAGGAAGATGGTGGCACTGGTGACCGTGGGGTGATTCCACAGTTCCAGGCAGGCAGCCGCTTTGGAATCGTGCTCCAGACGGCAGGCATAGGGAAGGCGGGAGGAAAAATCAGAGATATTCATGCCCGTATTATCCATGATGACACCGTAAGTCACAGCAGAGCCATCCAGAGAGATGATGCCCTGTGTGGCGATAGAGATGCCCAATATTTTTTCCGGTGAGAACTGATTGTCAGCGATGAACTGCTGGATGCTGTCAGCCACCTGGGTATAATAGTCGGGCGAATTGTAATAGGGAAGAGAGATCGTATCCATGGCGATGGTCTCACCATATAGATCTACAGCTACCATATGAAACATATTTTTTAAGATACCAACACCGATGGAGATCTTCAGATCAGACACGATCTGAATGATCTGGGCTTTTCTGCCACCGGTGGATTCAAAATAGCCACTTCTTTTGATCAATCCCTCTTTCTCCAAAACAGTGAGATTCTGACTCACCGTGGACAGACCCATCTGCAGATCATGGACGATCTGAAATTTCGAAGTCTGTTTTTGACGATATATATAATGATAGACTTTTTCTTTGTTGATTTGCTTTAAGGTAATCGTAGTAACACCTTTCTCGTTCATAGGGTTCGTTCTCCTTTCCATTCCTTCCAAACATAACTTAAATATACTTTTATATTAATACAAAGTATTAGAAAAATCAATAAAGTGATATAAATTGTGAAAAATACACAAAAAATGAATGATATTATTGTATTATTAGTCAATTGAACTATTATCAAACTGGATATATACTTAACTTACAACTTACATATAAGCATAAGTCAAAAGCAAAAGAAAACAGAAGTAAAAAACCAAAAACCAAAAACGAAACCAATCAATGTTCAAGAAAACATGGAGGAAACAAAGATGAGAAGCACAGTATTTTACGGAAAACATGATTTAAGAGTGGAAGAGCACGAGATGCCAAAGGTAGGATCAAAGGATATCCTGATCAAAGTAAAAGCCTGCGGTGTATGTGGAACAGATGTACATATCTATGAAGGAGACAAAGGTGCCGCAGAAGTAACACCACCTACCATTCTGGGACATGAATTTGCAGGTGTTATTGCAGAGGTCGGCGCAGAAGTAACCAATTATAAAGTGGGCGACAGAGTATGTATCGACCCGAACTGCTACTGTGGAGCATGCGAGCCGTGTAGAAACGGTGTGGCACATTACTGTGAGCACATGATCGGATACGGCACCACTGTAAATGGTGGATTCGCAGAGTACTGTGCAGTGAATGAGAGACAGGTCTACAAACTTGGCGCAAACACCACTTTTGAGCAGGGTGCTATGACAGAACCAGTTGCCTGCTGCTTGCACGGTATGGATATGTGCGAGATCCAGCCGGGACATCAGGTGGTGGTAATCGGCGGCGGTATGATCGGACTTTTGATGTTACAGCTTGCAAGACTTGCAGGAGCTACAAAGGTAGCACTTCTTGAGCCGGTGGAAAGCAAGAGAGAAGTTGGCAAGAAACTGGGCGCAGATATCTGTATCGATCCAATCCATGAGGATGTAAAAGCGCGTCTGAAAGAAGAAGGCATGACATGGATCAACACTGTAATCGAATGTGTAGGGCGTACCTCCACTATCGAGCAGGCAATCGATATCGCAGGAAATAAAGCAGTTGTCATGATGTTCGGTCTCACAAAGCCGGATGATATGATCTCTGTAAAACCGTTCCAGATCTTCCAGAAAGAATTGGAATTAAAAGCATCCTTCATCAATCCATATACCCAGAAGAGAGCATTAGACCTCATTGATTCCGGCAGACTTGACGTGAGCAGCATGGTATATGATGTGGTAGGTCTTGAGGAACTGGAAGGCGTACTGAGCAAACCGGAACTTCGTGCAAACGGTAAGTATATCATCTCACCTGAGAAATAAGAGAAAAGGAGAACCAGGAAAATGACGGGACAGGTATTTGCAGCTGATCCAGCTAGATTATTGATTGCAGCAGCAGTAGGCATATTACTATTATTGTTACTTATTATTAAATTTAAGATTCATCCAGTACTGTCTCTGCTGATCTCTGCGCTTTTCATCGGACTGGGAGCTGGAATGCCTGTTCCCACACTGGTATCCACTGTGGAAAAAGGTGCTGGTGAGACATTGCAGGGAATCGTACTTTTGATCGGACTGGGATCTCTCTTTGGCGGAATCCTGGAGGTGTCCGGCGGCGCCCAGTGCGTTGCCCAGACCCTGGTCAATAAGTTCGGTGAGAAAAAAGCAGGAGCCGCCCTTGGCATCACAGGTCTGGTGGTGGGCACCACTGTATTTTTCGAGGCAGGTGTAGTCATTCTGATCCCTCTGGCATTTGGGTTAGCCAAGAAAACAAAGAAATCTACCTTATATTATGTGATTCCATTATTGGCTGGACTTGCAACAGGATTCGCGTTCATACCTCCCTCAGCGGGTTCCGTTCTGGTAGCCAATATGTTAGGGGTAGATCTGGGTGTCATGATCGCGGTGGGTGTTCCGGTAGGTATTCTCTCCCTCTTTTTCGCAGGGATCCTGTGGTCCAAATTTATCGGAAAGAGAATCCATACAGGACTTCCGGCAAACAGTCAGGAAGTACAGCAGGAAGAGGAGGGCAGTCTGCCCAAATTCTCTACAGTTCTCTGTATTATCCTGGTACCATTGGTATTGATCTTATGCAGCACCATCTCCGAGTATATACCGGCATTGACACCCATACGTCCCCTGTTGCTGTTCCTGGGAACACCCTTTGTAGCATTGATCATAGCAGTTCTCTTCGCCATGTATTTCCTGGGGAAAAAGCAGGGCTACAATGGAGAACAGTTGAAAAAGATACTGGATCGCTCCCTGCGCCCCACGGGACAGATTCTGCTGGTCATCACCGGAGGCGGTATTATCCGCTGGGTATTGCAGGACTGTGGTATGGGCGAGATCATCGGACCGGCCCTGGAGAAAAGCGGACTTCCATTGATCCTGGTAGCGTTTCTCATCGCAGCACTGATACGTGCTTCCGTGGGTGCAGCGGTGGTAGCCATGACCATGGCAGCAGGCATCATGGCATCCATGCCCGCAGTGGCAGGACTTTCCCCCGTCTATCTGGCAGCCATGGTCTGTGCCATCAACGGTGGAGCAACCGCATTCAGCCATGTGAATGATTCCGGTTTCTGGCTGGTGAACTCATTGCTGGAGATCGATGAGAAGACGACCCTGAAATCCTGGACCATGATGGAGACCATCGTAGGTATCACCGGACTTGTATGTGCCATCATCATCAGTCTGTTTGCATGAAAATGACCTGCCGATGTACATCGGTGGCATTATAAATAGGAGAAAAATATGATAGCAAAAGTAATCTTGGGAACCATGCAGAATGCCAGAAAAATAGTGAGTGTCGCAGAGAAGATTCCTTATGATGTAGAATTGTGCAGTGGCAGATATGTGGTCAATGCCAAGTCTATGCTGGGCGTGCTCAGCATGCCGGAATTTCAGACTGGAGAATTACATATTCACACAGATAATGGGGAAGAATGCGACAGGATATTGGAGAAACTCATGGAGCTGGAATTACTGGTGGATGCCAATGACTCTGTATGCCGTTCCATTTATGATATTACTGTATTTGGCGAGATTCTCATTGACTTTACCTGGCAGGGTACCAACGTGGAAGGGCAGACCCTTTTTGCCCAGAATCCAGGCGGCGCTCCGGCCAATGTGGCTGTGGCAGCCAGCAGATTAGGTGCACACACGGCATTCCTTGGAAAAGCCGGAGACGATATGCATGGCGCATTTTTACGCGCTGTATTGGAGAAAGAGAATGTGGATACCAAAGGGATGGTTCTGGATTCACGTTACTTTACCACCCTTGCGTTTGTCAATGTGTCGGAAACAGGTGAGCGTACCTTTTCCTTTGCCAGAAAACCAGGTGCAGATACGAAGATGCAAAAGGAAGAGATCGATGTGGACATTCTGGATAAGACCAATATTTTCCATGTGGGTTCCCTGTCCCTCACGGATCAGCCAAGCCGTGATACCACATTTTATGCAGTGAAAAGAGCACGGACGAAGGGCAGTATCATATCCTATGATCCCAACTACAGAGCATCCCTCTGGGAAAGCGAAAAGACGGCCATTCACCATATGCGCAGTATGATTCCTTTTGTGGATCTGATGAAGATCTCCGATGAAGAGACCGTGCTGCTCACAGGATATGAATCTCCCGAGGATGCAGCAAGAGCATTATATAATCAGGGTGTGAAGATTGTGGCAGTGACCCTGGGGGATGCAGGTGCTTATGTGTACTGTAAGGAAGGTGGACGAAGAGTCGCCGGATTTACAAGTCACGTGGCGGATACCAATGGTGCAGGAGACTCCTTCTGGGGCGGTTTTCTGTATATGATGAACAAATCAGGCGGGCAACTGGAGAATATCGGCTTAATAGAACTGGAAGAATACGCCCGCTTTGGCAATGCAGTGGCAAGCCTCTGCGTGGAAGGAAAAGGCGCAATCCCGGCGATGCCAGGATTGTCACAGGTGGAAGAAAGGTTGGTAAGATAAGATGAATGTAAAGGATTATGCAACAGGAATCCAGCATATTGGAATTCCTACAAATGATATGGATAAGACAATAGAGTTCTATCATAAGCTTGGATTTGAGACAGCACTGCAGACAGTGAATGAGGAGGCGGGAGAGAAAGTCGCATTCCTGAAACTTCAGACACTGGTGGTGGAGACTTATGAAAATAAAGCCGCAAAGATGAGTGCAGGCGCCATCGATCACGTGGCTATTGATGTGAAAGATATCGAGGAAGTGTATCAGTACATCGTGGAAAACGGATTGAACACAACAGGGGATACCATTCATTTTCTGCCCTTCTGGACAAAAGGTGTGAGATTTTTCACCATCGAAGGTCCGAATATGGAGAAAATCGAGTTCAGCCAATACGTGAAATAAAAAAAGATACTTCTTTATAAATATGCATACTTATAATACCTCCTTTGAGTTTTCTATAATAAATGGAAAAAGGAGGTATTATAGTATGCATTTTTTATTGAATGGAAATAAAGGAACCTTTACATTACAGGACGCGGACAGACAGAACTACCTCTATCTGCCTCTTACCAACGAGAGTGGTATTATGGATTGCATCACACCGGATGGACACGGTGATAGTAAGCTTGGACAGAATGAATTCCTGCTGGAACCCACCAGCTGTGAGGATCTTCATGAGAGCATGCGGAACCGCAATATCTGGTGCAAGGTGGAGGGAGAGCTTCCATGGTCGGTGTGGGGAACCTCGGCGGGACAGCAGGGAAAACGCTTCACACCGGAGGCGGAGGAAATGACCCTGGAGATTGGCAGAGTCTGGCAGAAAATGACCCGTATGCAGGAGAAGACCGGGCTGGAGGTCAGTGTGCTGAATTTCTGTCCGCCCACCACGGAGCGCGTGGAGATCATGCAGGTGACTATGCAGAATAAAGGTACGAAAAATCTCACGGTACAGCCTGTGGCAGCAATCCCCATCTATGCCAGAAGTGCAGATAATCTCAGAGATCACAGGCATGTGACGTCTCTGCTGAACCGTATCCGCACCACAGAGCATGGAGTGGAAGTCATACCGGCACTGTCCTTTGACGAGAGAGGTCATCAGGAGAACCATCGCGTTTACGGGGTGTATGGAAGTGGTGTAAAGGGAGAGGCACCGGAAGGCTTCTATCCCATCCAACAGGATTTCAACGGGGAGGGTGGTACTTTGTATTGGCCGGAGGCAGTGTTCGGTGAGGAAGTACCTGTGGTAAAGGCTGGCGTGGAACTGGAAGGCTATGAAGCCATGGGCGGTATCTGTTTCAGGAAGACAGAACTGCAAGTGGGGGAAACACAAAGTTTTCTGGTGTTACTGTCCTATGACAGAGAGGGCATGGCGTATCTGGAGAAAGAATCTGTGGCGGAAGCTTTTGATAAACTGGAAGCGTGGTGGGATGACCGTACACCGGTTCATTGCATGACCCGGGAGAAATCCTTTGATGTATGGATGGAATGGGTTGGTATCCAGCCCCTGTTACGGAGGATCTACGGCTGTTCTTTTCTGCCTCATCACGACTATGGCCGCGGAGGACGGGGCTGGAGAGATCTGTGGCAGGACTGTCTGGCATTGATCCTCACAAGTCCGGAGGAAATTCGAGAGGATCTGGTGAATTTCTACTCCGGTGTGCGCATCGACGGAAGCAACGCCACCATTATCGGTTCCAGACCTGGGGAGTTCAAGGCAGACAGAAATGCCATCGTGCGTATCTGGATGGATCATGGCTACTGGCCGGTGCTCACCACGGGATTCTATCTGAATCAGACAGGAGATTACGATCTGCTGCTGGAGCGAGCACCTTATTTCTGTGATGGCATCACAGCCAGAGGGGAGCAGCGTACGGATGGGAGACTGCGATCAGATAACTGGCTGGATGATGGCGCGGGGAATCCATATGAGGGTACGGTGCTGGAGCATATGCTGGTGCAGAATATGACCCAGTTCTTCGATACCGGTGCCCATAACAATATGAAGCTGCGGGGAGCAGACTGGAATGACGCTCTGGATATGGCGAAGGATAAGGGAGAAAGTGTGGCTTTTACAGCAGCTTACAGTGGTAATTATGTACTGATCGCCCAGATGCTGTCCGCCCTGGAGAGACAGGGACAGAAGACCATCACATTGTCAGAGGAACTGGTGACATTGATGCGAAGTGATGTGGCAGACTATGAGGACACGGAGAAAAAGCAGCATGTACTGGCAGCGTATTATAAGTCCTGCCTGGAGCCTGCAAAGCGGAAGGTGGAGATGGAGATCACGGAGTGCTGTGAGATCCTCCGGGGTATGTCGGCATGGATCCATGAGCATATCCGCACCGCAGAAGTGGTGGAAGGTGCCGCGGGAGAACTTTGGTTCAACGGCTATTATGACAATGATGGTCAGCAGGTGGAGCATGGTATCCAGGGTGGACATGTGAGAATGATGCTCACCAGCCAGGTATTTTCCATCATGTCAGGAACGGCAGCGGACGATCAGATCGAGTGGATCGCCAGGAGCGTGGATCATTATCTCTATGAGGAGAAGGTGGGCGGTTATCGCCTGAATACCAATTTCCATGAGTTGAAGCTGAATATGGGAAGAGCCTTTGGCTTCGCCTATGGGCACAAGGAGAATGGAGCGGTATTCTGTCATATGGCAGTGATGTATGCCTACGCATTGTACAGCAGAGGATTTGCAAGAGAGGGTTACAAGGTGCTGAAAAGCCTGGAAAATCAGTCCATGGATTTTGAGCGCTCCGGTATATATCCGGGCATCCCGGAATATTTCAACCAGCGTGGCAAAGGAATGTATCACTACCTCACCGGTGCCGGAAGCTGGCTGGTACTCACCGTGACGACACAGATGTTTGGTGTGCGTGGAGCGGAGGGCAATCTGGTACTGGCACCACAGCTCATGAAAGAGCAGTTCGATGAGGGGGGAATTGCCGAAATCACGGTACATTTTGCAGATCAAAAATGTCGTGTCATCTATCAGAATCTCCATCACAAGGAACTGGGGGACTATGAGGTGGAGGAGATCTATGTGGATGAAGTGCGATACAGCACAGGCGGCAACCAGATCCACAGAGCATATCTGCTGGCATTGGACAAAAATACGGAACACGTGATCAGAGCTGTGCTGTAGATCCTATCACGCAACAAAGAAAATCAGGAACAATATTATAACGATATCATACGAGGATAAAAAATATGAATCAGGAACAGTTTCAGAAAATCAATCGACAGGCGGCGACGGAGGGAATCGTACTGTTGGAAAATAAGAACGGAATGCTGCCCTTGCAGAGAACAGAGCGGGTGGCGGTATATGGACGTCCGCAGTTGGAGTATTACCGCAGTGGCACGGGATCGGGCGGTGCAGTGAATGTGCCCTATACCAGTAACATTATGGACGGATTACGGGAGAATCAGATCCCTGTCTGCGAGGAATTAGTGGATATTTATGAGAAATGGATCGCAGTACATCCCTTTGATAATGGCGGTGGTGGGTGGGCAGCAGAGCCCTGGTATCAGCAGGATATGCCACTGTCGGAGGAACTGGTGCGTAAGGCAGCAGGGCAGACGGAGAAGGCTCTGTACGTCATCGGACGCACCGCCGGGGAAGATCAGGACAACCGAAAAGAGGAGGGCTGTTATTATCTCACCACCCGGGAAAGAGAGAATCTGGAGCGGATTCTGAAAGCGCACACAAGGGTGGCGGTACTGTTGAACGTATCCAACAGTATGGATATGAGCTGGTTTGTGGAGATCCCCGGAAAAGAGCACATTCAGGCAGTCCTGTACATCTGGCAGGGTGGTATGGAAGGCGGACTGGCAGTGGGGGATATCCTGGCGGGAACCTGCACGCCCTGTGGAAAACTTCCGGACACCATCGCATGGCATGTGGAAGACTATCCGTCAGATATGAACTTTGGAAATGAACTTCATAATATCTATGAGGAAGATATCTATGTGGGCTATCGGTATTTTGAGACCTTTGCCAGAGAGCAGGTGCAGTATCCCTTCGGCTATGGTCTGTCCTACACCCGTTTTCAATTGGAACTTCTGGAAGGTCAGTGTGAAATTCCAGAGGGAAACAGAGATGGGGCATGTGCAGAATATGTGGCATCCAACTGTCAGTTTACGATTCGTGTCACCAATACAGGAAAGCAATATGCGGGAAAAGAAGTGGTACAGATCTATTACGAACTGCCTCAGGGCAAGCTGGGACAGCCCGCGCGACAATTGGGCGCATTCGGAAAGACAGGGAATCTGCTGCCGGGAGAATCGGAGATACTGACCCTTTCCATTCCTCTTCGGGAACTGGCATCCTATGATGACAGTGGCTGCACCGGGCACCGTTCCTGTTATGTACTGGAGTCAGGCATCTGCAAGTTTTATATGGGTACCAATGTGAGAAATGCGGTATTGCTGGCAGAGGAAAGTCTGGAGATACCGGAGACACTTGTGCTGGAACAGTTGGAGGAAGCCGCTGCGCCGGAGATTTCTTTTGATCGACTGACCACAGGTGGAAGAAAAGCAGACGGAACCTATGAGAGGGCAAAGACCGCCACGCCCGTGAAAACAGTACAGACCGGAGAACGAATTGCAGCGCGTCTGCCAAAGGAAAGTCCCATTACGGGAAATCAGGGCATCACATTACAGCAGGTGCGTGACGAGCAGGCAGATCTTACTGATTTTATTGCCCAGCTTTCTGTGGAGGAGCTTGCCATGATCGTTCGTGGCGAGGGCATGAGTCATCCAAAGGTGACCAAAGGCACGGCAGCAGCGTTTGGCGGGGTCAGTGACAGTCTCTATGGATATGGAATCCCCCTGGCCTGCTGCGCGGATGGACCCTCCGGTCTTCGCATGGAGGCGGAGTCCGTACAGCTTCCTATCGGGACCATGCTGTCCGCCACCTGGAATAAATCGCTGGTACGGGCACTGTACACCTGTGAGGGAACACTCATGTGCGATCACCAGGTGGATGCACTGCTGGGACCGGGAGCCAATATTCACAGACATCCGCTGAATGGACGCAACTTTGAGTACTATTCCGAGGATCCATACCTTACGGGAAGTATGGCAGCCGCTGTGATGACGGGATTACAGGCGGGCGGTGCCCAGGGCACCATCAAACACTATGCCTGCAATGGACAGGAAAGCAACCGTCATAAGATCGATGCGGTCTGCTCAGAGCGAGCGTTGCGTGAGATCTATCTGAAAGGATTTGAGATGGCGGTGAAGTCTGGAGCCACCATGTCTCTCATGACCGCCTATAATCCCATCAACGGGCACTGGGCAGCATCCAATTATGATCTCAACACCACCATTCTCAGGGGAGAGTGGGGCTATCAGGGCATGGTCATGACGGACTGGTGGGCGAAGATGAATGAGGTATCTGAGGGCGGCCCAGAGTCGGACAAAGATACCCGTGACATGATTCGTTCTCAGAACGATATCTACATGGTCGTGAATAACAACGGTGCGGAGATCAATTCCAACGAGGACAATACCCTGGAGGCACTTACACAGGGCAGACTGACCATAGGAGAATTACAGCGGAGTGCTGAAAATATCTGTCGTTTCATCCTGCATGCACCTGTGATATGGAGAGCATTGGAAGATGATGAGCAGGCAGAATTCTTCCCCGCTATGAAAGCAGAGATGGAAGATAATGAAAATTCTGAAAACAATAAAGCTGACATAGAGAGCAAAGGGAACAAAAACAATAAGGAAGATGTACAAGGAAAAAAGAACCAGGACAGCAGGGATTATGAAAATAGCGGAAAAGGCATCACATTAAAAATCGGTGAAAAGATCTGCACAGGGTTCCAGGTGACGGAACCGGGTGTGTACATCATCGTGGTTCACATCTCATCAAAGCTTACCAACCTGTCCCAGTCCACCAGCCGCCTGTCACTGAATGGCAAAGTGCTCACCACGATACAGACCAACGGAACAGATGGAAAGTGGATCACACAGAAATTACAGAAAGTGGAACTGGAAGCGGGAAGCTATGAGTTGACCGTACAGACTTTGCAGAGTGGATTGGAGATCCGCACACTGGAGTTTCAGAAAATAAAAAATGATACCTCTTTAAAATTTGAGTAATTTTTTCGAGAGGATGATTCAGCTATACTGTGTCTACAGTTAGAAAATGTAAGAAAAATTCAAGGAGGATTACAGGAATGAAAATGAAAAAGATAATGAGCATGGCACTGGCAGGGATCATGGTGCTGTCCATGGTGGGATGTGGCAACAAAGCGGAGAGCGCGACAGACAGCGCAGCAGCAGACAGTAATTCTGGAAAATTAGTGATCTGGACACTGTCAGAGGATTTGGAAAATTTTGCAAAACATTACATGGAGACAAATAAAGATGTACAGATCGAGACCGTGATCATCCCCCCTGCAGATTACACCACAAAGCTTTCCGCTGCACTGCGTGGAAAAGCAGCAACACCTGATATTATCGTGGGTGAGCCACAGATGCTTCCGGATTTTGAGGATGCAGGCTATTTTGAGAACCTCAGTGCAGATCCATACAATGCAGATGAATACAGTGACAAACTGGTTGACTATGTATGGAAAGCTGGTCAGGATGCAGAGGGCAATGTCCGTGCCATCAGCTACCAGGCAACACCAGGTGGTATCTACTATCGCCGTGATCTTGCACAGGATGTATACGGAACAGATGATCCGGCAGTCATCGGTGAGAAATTCAAAGATTATGCCACGATTAAACAGACTGCACAGGAAGTGCGTGACAAAGGATACCGTATCTTCTCCGATACAGGAAGCCTTCGCTGGTTCGCCATCACTGATCCATGGGTGGTAGATGGCAAGATCAACATCTCCGATGAGAAAAAAGAATATATGGATACCGCAATAGATCTGTATCAGAATAAGTTAGTTGCATTTGCACCGGAATGGTCCGCTGCATGGTTCTCTTCCATGGCAGGCCCTATCCCTATGAATGCAGAGTGGCAGGAGCTTGATGAAGTGGATGCCAACGCAGAGCAGACACAGGTATTTGCATACGCATTGCCATCATGGGGATCTCTGACCATCCGTGATAATGCAAAAGACAACGCTGGTAACTATGGCGTATGTGCAGGTCCCACATCCTATTTTGGTGGTGGTACATTCGTGGGAATCAGTGCATACAGCAAAAATAAAGCACAGGCATGGGACTTTGTGAAATATGTAACATTAACGGAAGAGACTTCCAAATGGTGGGCAGAGACCTCCAAGGGTGATATCGTATCCATGAAATCTGTGTTGGAAGAGTACAAGGATAAAGAAAACGAAGCTTACGGCAATCAGAAGACTTACCAGTTCTTCTACGAGGAAGCACAGAAGATCGATTACACTACCGTTACCAGATATGACGATCAGTTGAAGGTGTTCTATGGTGCAGCCATCGAAAGCGTTCAAAAAGGTGAAAAGACAAAAGAGGAAGCAATGAAAGAGTTCTACGACAAAGCAAAATCAGCTTATCCAGAACTGTCTGAGTAGGAAGGAATATATTATGACGGGAAAGAAGAAAAAAGATATGAATCATATGGGCTATGTGTTCGTGGCTCCATTTCTGATTGTATTTTTAATATTCAGTGCCTATCCGGTCATTCGTACCCTTTATCTGAGTTTTACCCAGTATAAGGGGTATGGCGCACCGACCTTTATAGGATTTGACAATTACAAACGTGTGGTCACAGATCCCATATTCTGGACAGCACTGGGAAATACGGCAAAGATCTGGGGGATCAACATCGTACTCCAGTTGGGACTTGCCTTTTTACTGACCATTGTCTTTTCGGATATCAAATATAAGATGAGAGGACTTTCCGTCTATCGTGCACTGTTCTACCTGCCCAATCTCATCGCAGCGACCAGTGTGGCTTTTCTCTTCAAGGTACTGTTAGACTGGCAGTTCGGAAGTCTGAATCAGATTCTGATCAAAGCTGGTATCATCAAAAGTGGTATTAACTGGCTGGGTCAGCCTGGAACGGCGCAGCTCGTGGTGGCTGTGATCGGTGCCTGGATGTGGTTCGGCAACTCCTTCATCATGCTGATGGCCGGGGTGCAGGGTATTTCCAGGGACTATTTCGAAGCGGCGGCCATAGACGGCGCGGGAAGATGGAGAACCTTTGGTTCCATCATCATTCCACTGTTGAAACCGATCCTGCTCTATGTGGCGATCACATCACTGATCGGGGGACTACAGCTCTTTGATATTCCGTTCCTGATCACAGACGGTGCAGGTGCTCCTTCCAATGCGTTGAATACCGTGGTGCTGTATCTGTATAATTCCGCATTTAAATACAATAATGTAGGATATGCCGGTGCCATTGCATACCTGCTGTTCTTCATCATCGGTATCGTATCTGCCATCGAATATAAAGTCATGTATGGGAAGAAGGAGGATTAGAAGATGACACGAAATATTAAAAAGACAGTATTGCATGCTGCATTGATCCTGCTGTCGATGCTTTGCCTCTTTCCGTTCCTGATGATGATCATCAATGCCACCCGTACCGGAAATGAGATTATGACCGGCTTTACCCTGATTCCCGGTGATGCAGTTGCAGATAACTGGGAGACGGTATCTGGCTATTTCAATCTGTTCCGCGGATTGGGAAACAGTTTGCTGGTGGCAGTGACCAGTACCGCATTGACGGCGTACTTTTCTGCATTGGCAGCTTATGGCCTGGCTGTCTATAAATTCAAAGGTAAAAATATTATTTTTACAGGAATCATTATTTTCATGATGATTCCCACACAGTTGGGACTGCTGGGATTCTATGATCTGGTAAATGCGCTGGGACTGGTGGACAGCTATATTCCACTGATTATCCCGGCAATCGCAAGTCCGGCTACGATCTTTTTCCTGCGTCAGTTCCTCAAGGCAACACTTTCCCCAGCTCTGCTGGAGGCGGCACGTATTGATGGTGCAGGAGAGTTTTATATTTTCCACAGGATCGTACTTCCCATCATGAGTCCCGGAATCGCCACCATGTCCATCGGTGCCTTTATCGGTTCCTGGAATAACTACCTGCTGCCCATGGTATTGCTCACCACACCAAGCAAGTTCACCCTTCCGGTCATGGTGGCATCCATGAATGCATCACAGGATATCGTAAGTAACCAGGGTGCTATTTACCTGGCAGTTGCCATCTCCGTCATACCGATCCTCATCGCATTTGCGTTCCTGTCCCGCTATATTATAGGAGGCATTACCGCTGGCGGCGTGAAAGAGTAAGGCAACAGCAGGAAAGAAATAACAGGAAAGAAATAACAGGTAAGAAATAATAGGTAAAAAGTAATAGATGATAAGGAAATTCGTAATAAGGAAATGATAGACAGCAGATAAAACAGGAATAGGTAATAGTAGTGGGAGACAGTGTAAAATGCACTGTCTCTTGACGTATTTTTATGTTACTATTTATGAAAACAATGAGCAGTCAAAGGAAAGAGCAGGGAGGTCATTATGAAACTGGAAAAAGTCGTTGTCATAACTGCTGTTATAGTAGGCACACTGGCGGTGGCAGCGTGTGTATGGCTGAATATGGGAGAACAGAAGACGGACGCAGAGCAGAATGAGTCGACGACGCTGGACTGGTATGTAAATTTTTCCTGGTTTCATGGAAACTGGGGAGAGAATCTGGTGTCCAAAGCCATCACTGATCAGACAGATGTTTCCGTCCGCTTTTCATCTCCTTCCGGAAATGAGAGTGAGAAACTGGACGCCCTCATCAATGCCAATGCCCTGCCGGATCTGATCACATTGGGCTGCTGGGAGCCACAGGTACAGGAAATGATCGACAAGAACATGGTCTATGCCTATAACGAACTGGCAGGCAAATATGATTCTCAATTCTGGGAAGTGGCGGACGAAAAAGCGTTGAAATGGTATACCAACGAGGATGGAAATGTGTACTGCTACCCCAACTCCTTCTACACCCCGCAGGATCTGGAGACTTACCATAACATCTCATCCAATGAGACATTCCTGGTACGGAAGGATATCTACGAGGCTATTGGCAGCCCGGATATGTCCACCCAGGAGGGATTTGAAGCCGCAGTGAAAAAGGCGGTGGAGCTGTATCCGCAGGTGGATGGCAGACCACTGATTCCCATAGGCGCTCATGTATTTGACAACATGGGGTGTGTCTCTTTTGATAAATATCTCATGGATTTCCTGGCGGTACCCATGGAGAAGGATGGGGAGATCTATGACCGATATACAGATCCGGAATATCTGTCCTGGCTGAAATTCTTCCGCAGATTGGGAGAGGAAGGCTATCTGGCACCGGATATTTTCGTGGATACGCGTACCCAGATGGACGAGAAGATCGGACAGGGACGTTATTTCTGCATGATGTACCAGTATACGGATATTCTGGATCAGCAGAAGAGTCTGGCAGCAGAGAATCCGGAACGGATCTATATAGCTGTAGATGGCCCGGGAAATTCCAGGGGGGAGGATCCCAGACTGTCTGTGAATGGCATGAATGGATGGACGGTGACTCTGATCTCCAGAAAATGTAAAGATCCGGAAAAAGCAATTAAATTTGTGGAGTATCTCATCAGTGAGAAAGGACAGATGGAGACCTATCTGGGCACGGAGGGCGTCACTTATGAAGTGGTGGACGGCAAGGTGGTGTTGAACCCGGAGGTGCAGGAACTGTTGAACACAGACCGCAAAGCATATGATGAGAAGTACGGAGCGGATTATTGCTACTGGATGTTCCAGGATCTCACCATGCCTTTAAAATATCCCCAGGAGACGCCGGACTATGTGTCTCAGTTGAAGGAGTGGTCCTGGCCTTACGCTGCGTATGCAGGACAGTATGATTACCAGCCCACACAGAAGATCAAAGACAGCGCCATGTATGATGAACTGAACCAGCTTTGGGGCGAGACTCTGCCCTCCCTGCTGCTGGCGGACAGCGATGAGGAGTTCGATCGCATCGTATCTGAGGCAGTCGTGCAGAGGGAGAAAATGGGCTTTTCGAAAGTACAGGCTGAGAAAACGGAGAACATGAAACGGGCGAAGGAAAAACTGGATATGAGGTAAATTTGGACGAATTAGGATGAATCAGGATATTTGATTTAATAGGAAATTCCTTCGAAATTTCCTATTGGCAGCATCATAAATGATACTGCTAAGATCCGCCCAAAGTGTCATTAAAGTAGTGGTAACATAAGAGTGTCGAAGACACTTTGTTCTAGAGCAAAGGAAATCGTATGAAAATAAAAAAGTGGTTTTCCCGATTAAAATTGAATCATAAATTTACCATATCCATAGGCATACTGGTCATGGTGCCCATCATCTGCCTCTCCGCTATTCTCCTGCTCTTATTTAAGCGAAGCGTGGTAAACGATAACATCAGTCAGATGGAATATAATATGGAACGCAGCCAGGAGGAAGTGGAGAACAATCTAAAAGCAATCAATATGGTCACACAGTTTTTCCAGAAGGATGAGAATCTGCTCGCGTTTCTGGAAAAAGCTCATGACGGGGAGAAGTTCACCATTGATGAGATCCTCTCATTTAAGAATACAGATGTGGCATCTCTGGAACGACTGGTGAATAATAATGCGTCACTGTACGGTGTCCGTGTTTATGGAAGTAATGACCGCGTGCAGGAGATGATGCCCATTCTGTATCAGAAGTCCCGTATGGAGAAACAGATCTGGTCTGACTATCCGGAAGGATGGAAGATCGGATATCAGGACAAGATCTTCTCTGTCAGTGAAGGAGAAAACAGACGACAGTTGGTGGGCCTGATGACACCTGTATTCAACAGGGAAAAACAGCGCATTGGCACAGTGGAAGCATCCATGACCATGGAAAATATGTTTCCAGAAATGTATGCCGCCATGAATGATGGATGGGGCTGTCTCATCGAGCATGACGGTACCATGCATTTTGCAAGTATGCCGGAAGAGAATGTGGAAAAAATAGCAAAACAGATTTCAAAGGACTATCAGAATGAAAAGGCGGCGGTGACCTTCAGCAGGAAATGTGCGGGCAGAGATATCGTAGCGGCACATATGTATATCAGTGAACTGGATAGTGAACTGATCCTGGTAAAGGACATTACCGGCAATCTCGCAGTCCTGAATGGGATCGGAACGATCTTTGTGATCCTGCTGGCGGTACTGTCAGTACTCATGGCGATTCTGATCAATCATCTGGTGGGCAGGATCCTGCAGAGATTCTATCTGATTCTGGAGGAGACCCATGAGGTGCAGGCGGGTAATCTTGACATTCATTTCAATGATGACGGTGAGGATGAGATGAGTGAACTGGGCGGTCAGATGAATAAGATGATGGACCAGATCAAAGAATTGATGAGTGAGGGCATTCAGAGGGAGACCCTGGTAAAAAATTCGGAGATCAAGGCACTGCAGAATCAGATCAATGCACATTTCATCTATAACGTGCTGGAATCCATCAAGATGATGGCAGAGATCGATGAACGCTACGATATCTCAGATGCTATCACAGCACTGGGGGAACTGCTCCGCTATGGCATGAAATGGACGAAGAGCAATGTGACGGTGGGACAGGAAGTGGAATATATCCGCAACTATATCCAGCTTATGAACCTGCGGTATGACTTTGAGATACATCTCTCGGTGAACATGCCGGAGGAAATCTACAGTCAGCAGATTCCAAAGATGTCTCTGCAGCCCATCATAGAGAATGCCATCTGCCATGGCATCGAGGAACTTTCGGAGGATGCCACCATCTACATCAAGGCCATGATGGGCAGGAAGGATTACACCATAGAGATCACAGACTCCGGTATCGGGATGGATGACCAGCAGGTGGAAGTGCTGATGCATAAGATCAAGGGAGAAATCGAGGTCAGCGGCGGCAGTGGAAACGGCATCGGACTGAAAAATGTTCAGGATCGGATCCAGCTATGTTTTGGAGAAGAGTATGGAATTACCGTAGCCTCCAGGGAAGGGTGTTACACCAAGATCAGTGTACATCTTCCGGTGACAGAGGAAAAAGTGTGGAACAGGAGCGTATAATATGCAGACATTGTTGATCGTAGAAGATGAAAAGATGATTCGCCAGGGCATCGCAGCCATGGCAAGAAGAACGGGCATCCCCATCGGTGAGATCCTGGAGTGCCGCAATGGTCTGGAGGCACTGGAGCTGATTCGACAGCGGAAAGTCGATGCTATGTTCACCGATATCAAGATGCCGAAGATGGATGGAATAGCGCTGGTGGATGCCATGCAGGAATGCAGACATATCCCACAGACGGCGGTGATCAGTGGTTATGATGACTTTAACTATGCAGTGGAAATGCTGAAAAACGGCGTGATCGATTACGTGTTAAAGCCTGTGAAGCGGGAGCGTATTCAGGAAGTCCTGCAGAAAATGGAGAAAAATATAGAGCAGGAGCAGAAACGGGAAGAAAATGGAAGAAAGATTCTCTTTCACCATCTGACCATGCTGCTGGAAGGCAAAGAGCTGGGAAAAGCGGAGGAAGAAGCCCTTACCGAAGCCGTGAGGGAGGATCTGGGCACGGAGGATTACCGTATGGCGATGGCAGGCTGTGATGCCGGAAGTCTGGCAGAGCTCCTGCCCCGGGAACTGATTCTGGAAGGGGAAAGGCATCAGTCCGTGATCCTTTTTCCCACGGATAAAGGCATGGAATCCCTGGAGCAACTCACAGAGCTCATGGAAGAGAGGCAGATCGGATTTGTGACGGGAAGTGAGATCCATCATTCCCTGGAGGAGATGCGTACAGGGCTGGAAGAACTCCAGCGACTGCGCGGCCAGATGTTCCTCTGGGGGAAAAAGGAATGGGGAACGACCCAGGAGAAACTGGAACTGCCAGAACAGTTCGCTGAGAAGTTTGCCCGCCAGTTTCCCACGGAACAGCTGGAGCAGGCAGGAAAAGAGCTTCACAATCTCTATTTTCAGGGACAGCACGGCAGATATGAACCCCAGGCAATCTTACAGCTCATCCATGATATCTGGGACAGACTGGAGGATAATTATCCGGAGATCGTGAGACAGAGACGGGAACCGCTGGAGTTCCTCAATCTGGATGCATGGATCACATATGAGGATCAGCAGTTCGCCCAGATGAAACGACTCCTGAAAGAGCATATGGAGGTGGATCGCAACCAGGAGAAGGTCTACCAGGCCATCACCTACATCAAGAGCCACTATGCCACAGACCTGAATATGGCCACGGTGTCCAACCATGTTTCCATGAATTATTCCCTGTTTTCCATCGTGTTCAAGGAATATACAGGGGTCAATTTCGTCAATTATCTGAAAAATATCCGCATCCAGGAAGCCAAGCGCCTGCTGGAACACACCGACGACAGGATACAGGAGATCAGCAGGAAGATCGGCTATGAGAATGAGAAACATTTCATGAAGACATTCAAGTCCATCAGCGGAGTCTCCCCCACAGAGTACCGCAAGATTCATCAAATGTGATTCGGAAGGTTTCGTCACCAGACCCTCATCCGATTATGTGCCAGGACAGGACGATCCATGCCCCACGGTTCACAGACACAAAATCATTCAAAGAGCTTCCATCAATTTTATAAATTGGGAACAGGCTTTTGTACCGATTTCATAAACTCCCATTTTCCCTAAGGAGATTATTCCATTCCTGCCATAACTTAGATTGGATTTCAGCATGGGGTAGGGGGTGCCACAGGTAATTCGCGGCGGTTGCGTATTTGCCTAGGCTGCGTTCCTGTGGCACCCCCTACCCCATGCTGAAATCCAGTCAAAGCCTCAAACAGGAATGGTAATCCCCTAAGGGAAAATACTCAAACAGTATGAAAATCGGTACAATATTCCCAATTTATAAAATCGGGAAGCTTATGAATAATTTTGAATTGTCTGTGAACCGTGGGGCATAGATCGTCCTGTCCTGTGTTGCGCATGATCGGATGAGCGCCTGGTGATTAAGCCTCTCGAATCACATTTGATAATCATAGATGGTAAAAATATTACCCTTTTCCCACAAAATAATAGGTTCCATGGAAAGAAAATACGCGATATACTGGATGTGTGAAAGCAGAAGGCTAAGTCAGGTGGGGAACTGGATGAACAAGGTAAAGAAAATAATCTGCAACATGAAGATCAGGACGAAGATCATCGTCATCTATATATCAATTCTAATATTGTCCATATTACTTTCCTATGGAGTATTTGCCATTATCAACCAACGCTATACGGAGCAGGAGGTTGGTACGGTTGCCATGCAGACGGCAAGTGCCCTGAAAGGTAACATGGACTTTATTTTCGAGAACGTCTCTCAATTTTCCGATTTGATCTATTTTGATAAGAACGTGCAGGACTCTCTGGGCAGAGTGAATGACAGGAATATCGATCCGGTGATTCAGCAGACCATCAGGAAGAGTCTGGTGAATATGCTCCTGTCCGGTGATTACATGGAAAATGTATTTATCTTCGATAAATATTATAATTCCTATTCTGCCACCAAACAGTCCCCCATTCTGGTGGACAATGAGAAGATACAGACAGCTCCCTGGTACCTGGAGGCGAAGGAGCATGACGGTGGAATCGTATTCAGTCACGGAACGGATGGTGTGCTTCGTTATCCCACCAGGAAAAATAAGAACTGTATTATTCTGGCGCGGATGATCAGTGACCAGAATGACTATTCGCCCCTTGCCACCCTGCTCATCAGCATTGATGAATCTACATTTTTAGAGTATTTTGACGCAGTGGGGGAAGAGTATGACAGCCAGTACTGCATCGTGGATTCCAGGAATCACTACATCATCCCTCCCGCAGAGACGAATCCGGAATTGGATCAGCTCTTACTGCAAAATGAGATTGCAGGGTCGGGATATAAGACAATGACCTATGAGGAGGAGAAGACTATCGTGGTGAAACAGGAGATGGGAATCCAGGACTGGAGCCTGGTGGGAATGATGCCCACCAACAGCAGAAAAGTCATGGGAAACTATCAGAAGTCTCTCATCGCATTGATCATCCTGTTAAATATCCTGGTGGTATTCGTGTGTTCTGTTACTTTGATGAAGCTCATCTTCAAACCCCTGTCTAACTTACAGGAATACATGGGCTTTGCGGAGCAGGAGCAGTTCAGGGAGATTCCCATCACGGAGGGGAATGCCAATGAGATCAATGATCTGAAAAAAGGCTTTAATGCCATGATACATGCCATAGAACAACTGATTGAAAAGATAAAGGGGGAGGAGAAGACCATTGCGAAAAATGAGCTGGATCTGCTCCGTGCGCAGATAAATCCCCATTTCCTCTATAATACGCTGGATGCGGTGTCGGCACTGGCACTGCTGGGAGATAATGATAATTGCTTTAAAATGACCCAGGCACTGGGGATGTTCTACCGGAACAGTCTGAGCAGTGGCAGGGAACTGGTGACAGTGGCGGATGAGATGGACTGTATCAGAAGTTATGTAACCATATTGAACGTGCGCTACAACGATGGGATTCATCTGGAGGTCGATGTGGAGGAACAGATCCAGAGACAGAAGATTCTGAAACTGATCCTGCAGCCAATCGTGGAAAATGCGGTACACCATGGAATCCGCAACAGAGATGGCATGGGCACTATCGCCATAAAGGGGTATCAGGATGAGGACGAGATGATCTTCATCGTGACCGATGATGGCGTGGGCATGACGGAGGAACAGGTGGCAGATATATTGGGAGGAAGAAACAGGATGTCTAAGTCTGGATTCGGACTCTATAGTGCGATTCAGAGAATCTCTCTTTTCTATGGAATCACCACACCCATCACCATTACCAGTGAGATCGGGTGCGGAACAGAGATTACCATTCGCACGAAGATTCTGGACGGGGGGATGGTATAGATGGGAATTCGAGTATTGATTGTGGATGATGAGAAGCTGGAGCGGGTGCTCATATTGAAGGCACTGGACTGGGAGAGGGAAGGCTTTGAGATCGTGGGGGAAGCAGGAAACGGAGAGGAAGCGTTAGAATTTTACCAGATGAAGTCTCCGGAACTGATTATTACGGATATTAATATGCCTTACATGGACGGTGTACAATTAGCGGAGGAAATTAAAAAGAGAGATCCTCAGAGTAAGATCGTCATGGTGACGGGCTATCGGGAATTTGAATATGCCAGAAAGGCACTGCGTATCGGTGTGGAAGATTTTCTGCTAAAGCCTATCAATATCGATGAGATACAGGACATGGCAAGGAAGATCAAAAAGGAGATCGAGGAACAAAAGGGACACCGGAGAGAGTACGACAGTTTGAAAGAAAAGGAGCAGGAGACGCAGTATATTATTCTGGAGAGCTTTCTGCAGAGACTGGTGGAGAATCGTATTGAGGAGGAAGAGGCACTTCGCAAGCTGAAGGTCTATAATCTGGATGGCATCGCTACCCACTGCATCTGTATGAATGTGAAGATCGAGAAGGGCAGATCCCAGGAGAACAGAATTCATGGAAGCAAACTATGGGAAAATGGAACACAGGAAAACAGAGTCCAGGGAAATGGAATTCATGATGCCATCCTATATGATATACATGTGATATACAGGCGGGTCCTGCAATTATTTCAGGCAGATATTTCCTTCGTACACTACATGGAAAATCTGATCTTCTATTTCAGGGAGGAGACGTTGGAGACCGTGTGCGAATACGGAGAACACATCCGGCAGATGCTAAAGGAGGAGTATGGGATAACGGCGGAGATTGGAATCAGCTCCAGACAGGAGGGATTCCCGGGAATCTCCAGGGCATACAGGCAGACGGAGAAGGCGGTGGCAGCCAGCGTGATCCTGGGACGGAACAGATGCATCACCTATGAGGAATATGAGAAGGCAAAGGCAACGGGGCAGGAGAAATTCGATATTCGCTGGAAGGACTTTATCTTCTATGTGGAGAGTGGCGTGCGGAATCGGGTGGAGGAAGAGATTAGCCGATATTGCAACTTTATCAGAGGACAGAGGATCGTGGACAGATCCTATATCAGATTGATGGGAATGGACATGATATCCAAGGCGTCCACCATCCTGTCCAAGCATGGCAGGAGTATGGAAGAGGTGGTGGAGGAGGATCTGTACGAGCGCATCATCCACATTGACAGCGTGGATGAGTTGGAAGAATACCTGAAAAAGGTTCTGGGCAGGATCATGGAATATGCAGATAGTATTCGTGCGAAAAAAGGGAACAGTCTCATCGAAAGTGCGAAAAAATACATTGACGAACATCTCCATGACTGCGAACTCAGCCTGAAAACGGTGGCGGGAGAGCTCTATGTGAATGAAAGCTATCTCAGCCGCAGCTTTAAGCAGGAAACAGGGGAGAGCCTCATTGAATATATCACTAGAAACCGTATTGAGCAGAGTATCGAATTACTAAATACCACAGATATGAAAGCTTACGAGATATCGGAGTATGTTGGCATCAAAGATCCACATTATTTTAGTATCTGTTTTAAGAAGCAGATGGGCGTTACCATCAAGGAATATAAGAATCGGGAAATTACATAAAATCTTGAAGTGAAAATCTTTACGGTAAAATATTTCCACGTAAAGATTTTTACCTTTTCCGGCAAAATATTAAATTGAGTAAAGGGAGAATATTTCATATACTTTTAATAACAGCAAAGCAGCTTTGTGAAAGCAATAGGAAATAGCAATAGGAAATAGTAATAGAAAATAGGAAAAGGGAAGGATTATTTATGAGAAGAACGATGAAGAAAGCAATATCCGCAATTCTATGTGCGGCAATGGTAATGTCCATGACAGGATGCGGAAGTAAGAGCGCAGATGTGCCAGCCACAGATACCACGGCATCCACAGACGGTACAGAAGCAGCGGAGACCGCGGATGCGGCAGGCGGGGACAAAGTTACCCTGAATGTATGGCACCAGTGGTCTAATGATACCAATGAATTGAAAGCAATCTATGAAAAAGCAGTAGAAGATTATATGGCAGAAAATCCAAACGTGGTGATCAACTCAGAGACACTGGATACAGAGGCCTATAAGACAAAGATCTCAGCAGAGTTTGCTGGGGATGCCAGCGGAATTGATGTATTTTATTATTGGGGTGCAGGCATGGCGAGAAAACTTGTGAACGCAGATAAGCTTCTGCCACTGGATGATTATCTCACGGATGATGTGAAGGGAAGAATCCTGGAAGGTTCCACCAGCGCATTTACCTATGATGGGAAATTATATTCCGTACCTTCTTTTTCATGGTATATGACACTGTTCTGCAATCAGGATCTGTTCGACAAGGCGGGAGCAAAGATCCCAACGACCTATGATGAGTTACTGGATGCATGTAAGAAATTATCCACCCTTGACGGTGTGACACCTATGGCAGCAGGCGCAAAGGACGGATGGAATGCAGCATTTATCTATCAGGCACTGGCACTTCGAGAGATGGGAGCCGCCGATGTGAACAAGATGCTGGCAGGAGAAACAGAGTTCGGCGGAGACGGCTACAAGGCTGCCGCAGATAAAGTCGCAGAGTTATATAATGCAGGAGCATTTGGCAAGAATCCTCTGGAATCCGGAAACGATGATGCCAACTCCGCATTTATCAGTGGAACAGCAGCCATGAGATTAATGGGAAGCTGGTTCGCTAATCAGGTATATACCGATGATACAGCCACTATTGATCCATCCAAAGTCGTGGCATGTAAGATTCCAATGATCACGGGCAAAGGAAATGAATCTGATTACTGTGGCGGTTTCGTAGAATCCTTCTGGGTAAATAAGAACACGAAATATCCGGAAGAAGCGGCAAAATTTGCAATCTACATCAATGAGAAAATGGGCGTAGCAGCTTATGAGACAGGTTCAGGATTCAGCGGTTGGACCACAGAAGCAGATGAGAGCAACTTGAATCCATTGTTTATCCAGATCAAAGATTTACTGGGAGAAGGAAAAGAAGGCGTTCTCGCATGGGATACTTCCCTTGATTCAGAACCGGCTACCATACATAATGAGCAGGCACAGACCTTATTTGCACCAAATGCAGATACGGAAAGCTTCATGGAAGAGCACGAAGCGGCAATTAACCAATAGGCTGAAAGAGAAGGGTATCACGGCTGTGGTACCCTTCTTCTATGAATACAGGCAATCAGTGGGCAGAGTTTCCTGCTCAATATGAATAGATAAGAGATAATAAGATAAGAGATAATAGGATAAGAAAGGCTGGTTCTCGTATGGAAAGAATGTTAGGAAAGAAGAAATACATAGCGGTATTTGTATTACCGGCGTTGTTGCTATTTCTTTTATTTGGAATCGCACCTTTGATCACCACAGGTGTATATAGCTTATTTGATTATGACGGTATCGGAAAGATGGACTTTCTGGGTCTCGACAATTATATAGAATTATTTACAACGGACAGATATTTTCCAAGGGCACTGAGAAATTCATTTATTCTGGTGGGGGCTTCCATATTTATTCAGCTGCCTGTTTCACTGGCATTGGCAATGATTCTTTCCAGAGGAGTGAAGGGGGAAAAGGCATTTCGTACCATTTACTTTATCCCGGTGGTAATCTCCAGCATGGTCATCGGTCAGTTATGGATGAAAATATTCCACAGTGAATATGGACTTTTAAATATTTTTATTCGTTTTTTGGGCATGAAGGATTTTGAATATTCCTGGCTGTCCAATCCATCCACGGCTTTTCTCAGCACGGTGGTACCCAGCATCTGGCAGTATATCGGATATCATATGCTGATCTTCTATGCGGGGATCAAATCCATCTCCACGGATTACTATGAGGCGGCAAAGATCGACGGTGCCACCAACTGGCAGACTTCTATTAAGATCACGATTCCGCTGCTGGCACCTGTAATCAAGACCTGTATGGTGTTCGCCCTGACAGGTTCCCTGCGTGCCTTTGACCTGATCTATGTAATGACCAACGGCGGACCCAATCACGCCAGTGATGTGCCGGGAACCTTGATGTATAATAATCTGTTCCGAAAAGGTCTCTATGGATATGGCAGTGCACAGGCATTTTTCATTGTATTGGAGTGTCTGGTACTGAGTCTTGTCATCAGCAAATTATTTAAGAGAGCAGAGGAAAATGCATCTGCCATATAAATAGATAAGCCATATAAATAGATAAGATAGAAGAAAGGACGGAACGGGAGATCATATGACGAAAAAAGTAAAACGAAGTATATTATATCTGATATTAGTACTCATAGCATTGACACAATTATTTCCCCTGTACTGGCTGGTAACATTTTCACTGAAAAGCAATATTGAGATCTTTGGAGCCAATGTCATCGGATTGCCACAGGAGTGGAGATGGGATAATTATATAGAAGCATTTACCACAGGAGGAATTTTCCGCTACTTTATGAACTCGGTACTGTATTCCCTGGTGACGGTGGTGATGACAGGACTGCTGTCAGCCATGGCGGGATATGCCCTCACCAGAATGCATTGGAAATTTCGCGCACTGGTATTTGGTATCTTTACCCTGGGAATCATGATTCCCACCCAGGCGGCATTGCTGCCACTGTTCCAGGTGCTGGATAAATTGGGACTGAAGGGTGGTTATTTGGGACTGATGATACCCTATACCGTGTTTGCGATTCCCATGAGCATTATGATTCTCACAGGCTTTTATAAGGGAATTCCAAAGGAGATGGAGGAGGCAGCCTATATTGACGGCTGTGGTGTGTTCCGCTGCTTTGCCAGCATTATCATACCCATCATCAAACCGGCGCTGGCGACTGCATCCATATTCACATTTCTGAACACCTGGAATGAATTGATGTTTGCCAATACCCTGGTGGACAGTGATAAATTCAGAACCCTGCCGGTGGGCATCATGTCCTTTGCGGGACAATACTCCACAGACTGGGGACTGATCGGTGCAGGTATGGTAATCGCTACGTTACCTACCATACTAATCTACTTCCTGCTTAGCAATCAGGTACAGGAGAGTCTCGTTGCGGGAGCTGTGAAGGGGTAGCAGTGTGCTTTATTTAGTACGATATCACATCTGATAATCGTAGATGAACAGGGTCTGTTTTCCCAATGGACCCTGCACTTCAAAGTTGTGGGAGTGTTCTCCCCGGCGTACCATTCCCTGATGCTCATAGAAGGGATAATTGCAGGTGGTATCTGTGAAGAGGAAAAAGGTATGGATATTTTCCTGCCTCATATAGTCCTGTAAAGCCTGAAACAGTTTTCCGCCCAGTCCCATGCCACGGTACTGGGCGTTGATGGCGAAAAATGCTACCTCCCCCTGATACTCCAAAGGACTGCTCTTTAAGAGGTCTGCATCGATCTTTTCAACGCGGGAGAACATTCTGGAAATTTCCCGTCCTTCCCTGGAGCAGAACAGCGCAAATGTGGATCGCATCAGTCTGAGCTGCAGCCGAAGTGGACATTTGTGGGTTTGATTATTTTTCCCCATGATGATGCCCACTGGGATACCGTCAGCCACCGCGACCTGGGTAAAAGTCTGATCTGTCAGACAGTGATCCAGATAGGAAGCTGCCAGTTTTCTGGCTGTTTTGAGTGAACATAACTGGTCATAGTGCCAGGTCTTTCGTATAATTTCGGCTAATGCAAAGTGATCAGCTTTTTGATATTCTCTGAAAATAATGGTTTCGTTCATTTTATTTGACATTTTATTTTATGCTTCTTTCATTCATTATGTGGCAAGGTTACCGGCGCTTCCTTGTGGTTTATATTGAGGTCCTCTGTAATATAGAGTATAATAAACCGTACAGTAACAGTACAGTCAAGAGGATTTTGAAAATGTCAAAAGAAAAAAATACGTTGTTTACCATCGGGCAGTTTGCCGCGATGTATGGAATCAATAAAAAGACCCTTATGTTCTATGATGAGATCGGGTTATTCAAACCTGCAATGATCCACAAAGAAAATGGATATCGATTCTATAGCTACTATCAAAGTACAGAGCTGGAGACGATCCTGCTGCTTCGGGAGATGAAGGTATCCGTCAGTGATATACAGGACTTTATGAGGCATCGCTCCACGGAAAGTATGGAAAGTCTGTTGCGGGAAAAAATCGTAGAATTGGATGAGAATATTGAGAACCTCAGGGCAATTCGGGAAAAGCTGTGCGATCGTCATACCAATATGAGGGAACTGCTAAGTCTTGATCCCTCCAGGATCAGCGTGATAGAGAAAGAGCCACACTACCTGGCCACCGTACAGACCACACCGGAGAAATCCTTTGAGGAAGATGTGGAGGCAGTCATCAGGCAGACCAGAGAGTATCATCTTCCCCTTATGTATCAGGAGACCTATGGCTCCATGATCTCCGTGAAAAGTCTGTATGCCCGGGAATTTCACGACTATTCCCTTTTATTTATACAGCTTCCCAATGCACAAAATAAGAAAGGTGTGCATATACAGCCGGGAGGAAAATATCTACAGGCATTCTGCAAGGGAAGCTGGGACAGGTTACCATACCGATATGAAGAACTATTGCAATATGCAGAGCAGAACCATATAGAACTGTCAGGGTATTCCTATGAGACAGGAATTAATGAGATGGTGATCGATACCATGGAGAACTATATTACGAAGATAGAGATACCCATCCGGGAAGCTAAGTCATCAGGTGCTTAGCAGGATGATTGATAATACAAGGCATGGGGAGTTCTGTCTTGTGTTAGAGAAGAATCGGATGAGCGCCTGGTGATTAAGCCTCCATGAATCGAAGAGTTTAGAGAATGTTTAGAATATATGTCTATACAAGTTTAGAAATGAAGCGTACCTTATATACTATACGAAGGAGGTACGCTTTTATGATGGATTTTTTACTGGATCTGGATATGAATTTATTATTATGGATTCAAGATGTGGTGCGGACACCGTTTTTAGATCCAATCTTTATAGTTATCACAAAGCTGGGGAATGGTGGTGCTGTCTGGATCATACTGTCAGTGGTACTTTTGCTCAATAGGAAGACCAGAAAAATAGGAATGATGTCCATGATGGCACTAGCAGGGTCATTTCTCATCAATAATCTGATCTTGAAAAATATCGTGGAGCGTGTCAGGCCCTATGAGGTCATAACGAACTTGCATTTGTTAGTGAACAGGGCGAAGGACTTTTCCTTTCCCTCGGGGCATACAGGCAGTTCTTTTGCTGCAGCATTTATTTTCTACCAGGAACTGCCCGGAAAATATGGAATACCAGCTATGATCCTGGCGGGTCTTATGGGAATTTCCAGATTGTATATCGGGATTCATTATCCGTCGGATGTGCTGGCAGGGGTAGTGACAGGGATTGCAATCGCTGTATTTGTGAGAATGATGTTCTATAATAGAAACAAAGTTCTTCCATAGAATTGTATTTTGCAGCGGTCTTGAAAAATTCAAGACCGTTGTTTTTCTGACTTTATTCCTAATTAATATAGCCGAAACAAAACGAAAACAAAACGCAAATATGAGGAAGGTATCCTGGGGACAGAGTTAGTTGAGACAGAGAAACATCTGTTATTAGCTCGTGGTCAGGAAACTTGAGAACAGGGAATTGGAATCAGAAAATCACAGAAGGAGGAAGAAACAAATGGCAAAATCAAAAGTAGTGGCATTAAACAGAAAAATCGCAGAGACAGTCGTAGGTGGTTACAGGAAGGTGGAGGAGACAGTAGTAGGTGGTTATCAGAAAATCCAGGAGACGGCAGTAGATGGATACAATAAAGTCGCAGATGCTTTCGTGGATAATTACCTGACAAAAGATGGGGAATCAGTGGAGAAAGCCAGAAAACGGCTGGAACAGGAGAAGACAGCGGAAAGAAAAAAATCAGAAAAAGCAGAAAAAGCATAGAGGTAAAGGAGAGAGATTAAGATGAAAAAAAGTAATTTTGTAGCGTTGATAATGGGAAGTGTCAGTGGTGTATTTTTTGCATTGGGAATGTGTATGGCGACGCTTCCTGAATGGAATGCATTTCGCCCAGGTATCATCATGGGATGCTTTGGTATGGTGATTGCGCTGGTCACAGTGTTCGTCTGGAGAAGAATGGAACATAAAGAACCCATCAGGATCACAGTAAAGGCAGTGGCTGCTACTATCGTGGCTATCATAGGAACACTTTGCCTGGGTATCGGTATGTGTATGACGATGGTATGGGCACAACTGGTAACCGGAATTATCGTGGGCGTGGTGGGAATCGCTGTGCTGCTGATGCTGATTCCTGTCTGTAAAGGGATAAAATAAGAGGACAGGGGGAAATAGAACTTATAAACGAGGGTACATAATAAAGAAAAAGCGTATGTGGAAAACAATGGTGCATATAAGTAATCAGGAAATTGCATATTCGTTAGGAACTGAATTTATATATTGAATTAGAGAAGAAAGGCATAGTGTCTGTTCCTGTTCTCACAAATGAAATTGGGAACAGATAATATGCTGATTAATTATATTTAGATATAATTAATATGACGGAAGAAAAAAGACAGCTATGAAAGGTAAAAATAATTTGCATAAATAAGTCTGAAAACTTCGATTTTCTGGACAGATGAAGTAAAAGAAATTTTCTCTTGCTCTACATAGATATTTATGATATTTTAGTAAGTATCTAACACAGATTTGGAATATCTAACAGGAAGATCATCATAATCTTCCATAGTCAAAGAGCATTCGCTCGCATTTTCCAATTTTAAAGATAAACTACGTAGGAGGAACAGTATTTGGGAAAACAGAATAATGCTATGTGCAGTTATTTGTCCGCATCGGAACGATTCGCAGAGTTTGTGAATATCGCTGGTTTTGGAGGAAAGGAGGAAGTTAAGGCGAAGGATCTTACAGACTATGAATCTGTGAATACACAGAATATCAGAGAAAGAGATCAGAGGTCCCACTATATGGAGCGTAGAAGGGATATCTTGAAAAAGTATAGGAAAGGAACCCAATTTGTAATTATCGGGTTGGAGAATCAAGACAGGATTCATTATGCCATGCCAGTGCGGAGTGCACTGTATGATGCACTGGAATATACCAGACAAATTAAGGAGTTGACTGCGAGGAATAAGAAAAATAAACAAAAAAAGTCATCAGAAGAATTTTTATCAGGACTTTATCGTACAGATAGATTAATACCTACTATTACTTTTGTATTTTACCATGGAAACAAAATCTATGATGGTTGTACAGATTTGCATGATATGTTAGACTTAAAGGGAATTGGAGAGGAATATAGACATTTAATTCCTAATTATAAGATGAATCTTATCACCTTAGATGATATCGATGAGAACCAGCTGCATACAGGTATGCGGGAAGTGATAGGAGCGATGAAACATAGTAAAAACAGAGATGATTTTACATCGTATATGAGAGCCAATGAGGAACGGTTTGAAAGAATGGATAGAGAGACGTTCGATACCATCAGCGTCATGATAGGGCAAGAGGATTTGATACAACGAAGAAAAGAAACAGGAGAGGAAGGTGTATATGATATGTGTCAGGCAATAGAGGAAATGAAAGAAGAAGTAAGAGAAGAAGGCATACATGCGTTAGTTAAAACGTGCAAAAAATTCAGAGTGCCAATGAAAGATATTATTGCTGAAATAGTAGAACAATATGCAATTCCTATCAGTGAAGCAACAGAGAAGGTTGAAAAATACTGGCAGAATTAATATAAGCAATATTAGGATTGCACAGATAGGAAATATTTGCTATATTAAAGAAAGACATTGGTGCTCATCAATGTCTTTTTTTGAGAGAAAAAACAACAGAACAGATCATAGGACGGAGGAAAAAACGTGAGTGAACAACAAAGAACAAAGAGACAAAAACTGATCCTGGGAATCCAGCACACACTGGCAATGTTCGGTGCCACTGTATTAGTTCCTGCATTGACGGGATTAAATACCAGTATTACACTTTTTTGCGCAGGAGTGGGTACCTTACTTTTCCACTGGATTACCAAAAAGAAAGTGCCGGTATTCCTGGGCTCCAGCTTTGCTTTTATGGGTGGGATTATAGCCATCATTGGAGATTCACGCATGGGAGATCCTGATTTCCTGGAAAAACTGGCGGAAGTGAAGGGCGCACTGATCATAGCGGGTCTCGTATACGCAGTATTTTCCTTATTAATTAAGATCTTTGGTTATGAGAAAGTAAATAAGCTCCTGCCGCCAATCGTGACAGGACCTATTATTATTGTCATTGGATTACGCCTCAGCGGTTCTGCCATTAACAGTGCTTTCTATTACAATGGAGAATTTAGTCTGAAAGCCATATGTGTAACGACTGTTATTTTAGCTACGGTGATTCTGATCTCTGTATTCGCAAAGGGAATATTTAATTTAATGCCCATCCTTTTTGCCATTATCGTAGGCTATCTGGTATGTCTTCCCATGGGCTTCTGTGATTTTACATCCGTGCGGGAAGCACATTTCCTTTCCTTTATGGATCAGGATATCCTGGCACAGTTATTGACTATCCCAGTATTTAAAATGGATGCCATTATTGCCATCGCTCCCATTGCGTTAGTGACCCTTATCGAGCACGTAGGTGATATTACCACCAATGGTGCAGTGGTGGGTAAGAACTTCATGGTAGACCCTGGTATTCACAGAACTATTCTGGGGGATGGCGTAGCTACCGCATTCGCAGGACTTTTAGGAGGACCGGCAAATACGACATACGGTGAAAATACAGGTGTACTTGCTGTCACAAAAGTTTATGACCCCAGTGTCATTCGTGTAGCAGCTGTATTTGCCATTATTTTAGGTGTCTTTGGGAAATTTGGTGGATTTATCTCCAGTATTCCGGGACCAGTCACCGGAGCGATCAGTATCGTATTATATGGTATGATCTCAGCAGTAGGTGTTCGTATACTGGTAAATTCCAGACTGAACTTTGGAAACAGCAGGAATCTTATGATTGCGGCCATCATTTTCGTGGTAGGTATTGGATGCGACAGTATCCCGGTTTACGGTGCAGTTACCATTTCAGGTCTGGCACTTGCAGCTATGATAGGGATATTCCTGGCAGCCGTACTGCCTGTGGCAGACGACAGTGTATTGGAGGATAAATGAAAGATAGAGAATTTTATAGAAAAGTAATATCCCTGGTGATTCCTATGGCACTCCAGAATCTCATTAATGTGGGAGTTATGGCGGCGGATGTCATCATGCTGGGACGTGTGGGGGAGACGGTATTATCCGGAGCTTCCCTGGGAGGGCAGGTATTCTTTATATTGAATCTGATCCTCTTTGGCACCACATCGGGTGCATGTGTATTGATTGCCCAATATTGGGGGAAGAAGGACACGGTAACCATAGAGAAGATTATCGGAATCGCCATGCGGATCGCAGTTCTGGTGAGTCTGCTCTTCACCGTCGTTACCCTGATCATCCCGGAACCCATCATGCATATCTTCTCCAATGAACCGGAGGTAATCCATGAGGGCGCGAAATATCTGAGAATTATTGCATTGACTTATCCAGTCGTTGCGGTGACTATGGTATATCTGAACCTCATCAGAAGTATTGAGCGGGTGGTGATCTCCACGGTGATATATGCCTCCTCTCTGTTATTGAATGTGGTGGCCAATGCCATACTGATCTTCGGTCTGTTGGGTTTCCCGGCCATGGGTATCCAGGGTGCGGCGATCGGTACGCTGTGTGCCAGACTGCTGGAGCTTGCCATCATGGTGTTCTATGCCCTGAAAATAAATCGTGAAGTGCAGGTGCGCTTTACTTACATCTGGAAACAGGACCCCATTCTCAGGAAAGACTTTTTTAAATACAGCGGTCCGGTCATCATGAATGAGATGATATGGGGACTGGGCTATTCCGCTAACGCCGCCATCATTGGACATCTGGGCAGCAGTGCCGTGGCAGCCAATTCCGTGGTGCAGGTGACCAGACAGTTGTCCATGGTGGTGGTGTTCGGCATCGGTAATGCCACGGCGATCATGCTGGGAAAAGCCATCGGTGAGAAAAAGGAAGCTGTGGCGGAGGAATATGGCAAACGCTTTGTTCGCCTGGCGTTGCTCTTTGGACTTATTGGCGGAGGGCTGATCCTCCTGGCGAGACCTTATATCATTATGGGATTACATTTTACAGGGCAGACCGCAGACTACATGAGGACATTCCTGTTCGTAATGTCCTACTATGCGGTGGGACAGGCAGTGAACACGGTCATTATCGTGGGAATCCTGCGCTCAGGCGGCGACACAAGGTTCGGTCTGATCCTGGATGCCTGCAGTATGTGGGGTGGATCTATCCTCCTGGGATTCCTGGCGGCTTTTGTGTTCCATCTGCCCGTGAAAGTAGTGTATTTATTCCTGCTTTCTGATGAACTCATCAAGATTCCTTTCAGCCTCATGCGGTACAGGAGTAAGAAGTGGCTGACGAACATTACCAGGTAGAGATTGGTAGAGATTTCTTCTTTTTAATTGACAATTGGTATAAAATAAAGTTACTATAAAATATAGTAAAAAGAACGATTTACATACTGCTATAATTTATAGTACATGTCAAGAGAAAGGTAAAAAATATGGCAACGATTGATTTAATTGTTTTGGGTATGCTACGAAAGGAAAGTTTGAGCGCATATGACATCCAAAAGCTGGTAGAGTATCGAAAGATATCCAAGTGGGTGAAGATAAGCACCCCATCTATCTATAAGAAGGTGCTCCAGTTGGAGAAAAAAGGATTGGTGGAAGGAAAGCCCATAAAGGAGGGAAGCTTTGCGGAGAAGACCGTGTATTCCCTGACGGAAGCAGGAAAACAAGAATTTGAGATGCTGATGCTCCAGATATCGTCAAAGCCGATTCATATGTACCTGGATTTTAACGCAGTGGTGGTAAATATTATGAGCCTTCCGGCAGAACAACGGAAGCTATGCATCTCTAATATAGAGAAGAATATCAAAGCGATGAAAAAAGAGCTGGAGGAAAATATCGCAGCGAAGGAGGAACTCTCTGAGATCTCTGAACTGGGAAAAGCTGTATTATATCAGCAATATGCATTGACAGATGCGTTGGAAAAATGGATAGAGTCATTGGAAGAGGAACCAGAAAAAAATAAAAATAGTCTTTACATTTCAAAAGTGAAGTGATAAAATCAATATCAAGTTAATAGTTTAAACCGATGAAGTGGAGATAACGGTGATCATGCTTCTACAGAGAGCCTGAGCAGGTGAGAGTCAGGTGAAATACTAGTCATCAAATGGACCACAGAGGGTACAGCCAAAGGAATCAAGAGTAATAGATTGTAATATATGTTACTTGTTCCGAGTATTCTGTAACGTGCAGGCATACGTCAGTTGCCGGGGATATGTTGGTATCCTGCTAAGCGTATGACGCAAGTCATAAATCAAGGTGGCACCGCGGAGATGAAATTTAATTCGTCCTTGACAGAACATGAGATTGTTCTGTCAAGGACGTTTTTTTGTGGAAGAAAGAGTCGGTCATTTATAGCAGAACAAACCATCAAATAGGAGGACACCATGAAAATTACACCCGAACTTACCAGGATAAAAGAAATTGCGAAATTAAAATGTTACAAGACCGTTCCGGTCTGCACGGAAATCCTGTCTGACATCAAGACACCCATCGAGGTGCTTCGGACACTGCAGAATGTATCCGGTCACTGCTATATGCTGGAATCCATATCCCACCATGAGCAGTGGGGAAGATATACGTTTCTGGGATATGACCCAAAGCTGAAGATTACATGTGTCAATGGAACCTTGAAGGTAGGTTCCCTCACATTTCAGACAAATGATCCGGGATCTTACATCAAGCAGGTCATAGAGGAACATAAAAGTGTCAGAATCCAGGGAATGCCACCATTTACAGGAGGTCTGGTAGGATATTTTTCCTATGATTATCTGAAATATTCAGAGCCTTCCCTGCGACTGGATGCCCAGGATACAGAAGGGTTCAACGATGTGGATCTGATGCTGTTTGACAAGGTCATTGCCTTTGACAATTTTAAGCAGAAGATGATCCTCATGGTCAATATTCCATTGGAGGACGTGGAGGCTGAGTACAATAAAGCGGCAGTAGAGCTTGCCAACATGGCAGAATTGATCAGAAATGGAAAGCAAAAGGAAAAGGAGCCCGGAAAGCTTCTGACGGAAATGAAGCCACTTTTCCAGGAAGCAGAATATTGTGAGATGATCCGAAAAGCCAAAGAACATATCAAGGAGGGTGATATCTTCCAGATCGTGTTATCCAATCGGCTGGAGGCAGAGTTCCAGGGATCACTTCTCGGAACCTACAGAGTACTACGGACGCTGAATCCTTCCCCCTATATGTTCTATTTTTCAGGGTCAGATATGGAGGTGGCAGGTGCGTCACCGGAGACATTGGTAAAGCTGGAGGATGACATCCTGCATACATTTCCCCTGGCAGGGACGAGACCCAGGGGCAAGACAAAAGAGGAAGATCTCCGGTTAGAACAGGAACTGCTACAGGATGAAAAGGAACTGGCAGAACACAATATGCTGGTAGATCTGGGGAGAAATGACATCGGTAAGATCAGCAAGTTCGGCACCGTGGAAGTGGAAAAATATCACTGCATAGAGCGATTCTCCCATGTAATGCATATTGGTTCCACCGTGCGGGGGGAGATTGCTGAGGATAAGGATGCCCTACAGGCCATTGATGCCATCCTTCCAGCAGGAACTTTGTCGGGGGCACCGAAGATCAAGGCATGTCAACTGATCAATGATCTGGAAAATAATAAAAGAGGAATTTACGGAGGAGCCATCGGTTATCTGGACTTTACCGGGAATATGGATACCTGCATCGCCATCCGTATCGCGTATAAGAAAAACGGAAAGGTATTCATACGAAGCGGGGCGGGTATCGTAGCAGATTCTGTTCCGGAAAAAGAGTATCAGGAATGCATTCATAAAGCAGCAGCGGTGGTGAATGCATTGCAGAGAGCACAGGAGGAATCCCTATGATTATACTGATTGATAATTATGACAGTTTTTCCTATAACCTATATCAGATGATGGGGGCTATGGTGCAGGATATGAAGGTGATCCGAAATGATGCCATGACGGTGGAGGAACTGGAAGCACTTCATCTGGATGCTATTGTGATCTCACCGGGTCCTGGAAAGCCGGAGGATGCAGGCATTTGTGTACAGGTAGTACAGAAGCTTGGGATAAAGATACCGATTCTGGGTGTGTGCCTGGGACATCAGGCAATCTGTATTGCTTTTGGGGCGACAGTATCCTATGCGAAGAAAATGATGCATGGAAAACAATCGATTGCAACAGTGGACAGGGACTCCCCACTGTTTACAGGGTGTGAGGAGGAGATGAAGGTGGCAAGATATCATTCCCTGGCGGTTGTGGAAGATACACTTCCGGAATGTCTCAAGGTAACAGCAAGAGCGGAGGATGGTGAGATCATGGCGATACAGCACAGTATATATCCCATCTATGGGGTTCAGTTTCATCCGGAATCCATTATGACGCCGGATGGGAAACAGATTCTGGAAAATTTTTTATCTAAATACTGTGATGATACCAGGGTCAAAAGGTCATGCGTTTCGTGCTCGCACGAAAAAGTATGAATTTGGGACCCGTAAAACATGAGAAAGTAGCCCGATTAGGGCGGATTTCGAATATTTTTGGGATTATGAAAGCAGGACAAATTTAAAATGGGCTGATGTTCAAAAACAGGAGGAAATGAAAATGATAAAAGAAGCCATTATGAAGATTGTAGACAAAAAAGACCTTACATACGAGGAAGCATACGGTGTGATCAATGAGATCATGAGCGGAGAAACTTCCCAGGTGCAAAATGCAGCTTTTCTTGCAGCACTTTCTACAAAAAGTGCAAAAATGGAAACCATTGATGAGATATCCGGCTGTGCCACAGCCATGAGAGAACATGCAATAAAGGTGAGCCATGATATGGAACTGCTGGAAATCGTAGGTACAGGCGGTGACAGTGCACAGAGTTTTAATATCTCCACCACAGCAGCACTGGTCATAGCATCCGCTGGGGTAAAGGTATCGAAACATGGTAACAGAGCGGCATCCTCCCAGTGTGGAACAGCCGATTGTCTGGAAGCCCTGGGTGTGAACATTCAGCAAGATCCAGACCAATGTATTTCCCTCTTAAATAATGTGGGCATGTGCTTTTTCTTTGCCCAGAAGTATCATACATCTATGAAATATGTAGGTGCCATCAGAAAAGAGCTGGGTATCCGTACCGTATTTAATATCCTGGGGCCCCTGACCAATCCGGCTTCTCCCAGTATGCAGCTCCTGGGGGTCTATGATGAAGCATTGGTGGAACCTCTTGCCAGAGTATTGTACAGCCTGGGCGTGAAGAGAGGTATGGTAGTGTATGGCAAGGATAAGCTGGATGAGATTTCTATGAGTGCGCCCACCATTGTCTGTGAGATAAATAACGGTAGTTATGAAACCTATGAGATCACACCGGAGCAGTTCGGCTTGAAACGTTGCACCAAAGAAGATCTGAAAGGCGGGACACCTGATGAAAATGCGAAAATCACGAGAAAGATATTACAGGGCGAGAAGGGATCTAAGAGAGATGCCGTATTGATGAATGCAGGGGCAGCACTGTATATCGCGGGGAAAGCAGATTCTATAGAGGCAGGCATCACACTGGCAGGAGAGCAGATCGATTCCGGTGCAGCGATGCACACATTGGAAACATTTATTCAGGAATCCAATGCATAATTTGTTCTGGTTTTTTCAATAAAACGGAAAGATTAAAACGGTAAAATAAAAACGGTAATATAAAAAAAGTAAGATAAGAACAGTAAGATAAAAGTAGTAAACATAAATAGAAATAAGAAATAAGAAATAAGAAATAAAAAATAAAAAATAAAAAATAAGAAATGAAAAATAAGAAATGAAAAATGGAAATGAGAAAGGTGAACAGCAGATGGGAAACATCTTAGATACCATAGCGGAGAATACGAAAAAAAGGGTTGCAGAATCCATGAAACAGATTCCACTGGAAGAGATGAAGCAGAGAGTCATGAAAATGGAGTGCACGAAAGAGTTTCCTTTTGAAAAAGCACTGTCAACCCCGGAAATCTCTTTTATCTGTGAGTGCAAAAAGGCATCTCCCTCCAAGGGTCTCATAGCTGAGGACTTTCCCTATATACAGATTGCAAAGGAATATGAGGCGGCTGGTGCAGCCTGCATTTCTGTACTGACAGAGCCACAGTGGTTTCTGGGGCAGAATAAATATTTACAGGAGATTCAGGCGCAGGTGCGAATCCCCTGTCTCAGGAAAGATTTTACCGTGCATGAATACATGATCTACGAGGCAAAGACTCTGGGAGCCTCCGCGGTACTGCTGATCTGTTCGCTGCTGGATACGAAAACGCTGGGAAGATATATAGGACTATGTGATTCCCTTGGTTTATCGGCACTGGTGGAAGCTCACGATGAGGAGGATATCGCATCTGCCATCCAGGCTGGAGCGCGCATCATAGGAGTGAACAATCGAAATCTGAAAGATTTTACAGTGGATATCCGCAACAGTGAACGGCTGCGAAGTCTGGTACCAAACCATATATTGTTCGTAGCAGAGAGCGGTATCCGCACAGCAGAGGATGTGGAGAAGCTTCACTCCTACGGTGTAAATGCTGTATTGGTGGGAGAGACACTGATGCGGGCGAAGGATAAGAAAGCCATGCTGGATCAATTGCGAGGAAATGTAAAATAGTAGAAAGCGGATGTATGAAACGAGATTTTGCATTAGTGAAGGAGCATTACAATAAAAGAAATATGAAGTAAGAATACAGGGAATAAAGAAAATATAGAGAATTAAAAAAATACAGGGAATAAAGAAAATACAGGGAATAAAGAAAATGTAGGGAATAAAGGAAATACAGAGAAAGAAGAGAAAGAAAATAAAGAAAATACAGAGAATGAAGTTCAAGGATAAGGATCAGGATGACAAAAATTAAAATATGTGGATTAACAAGAAAAGAAGATATTCCAGGAGTCAATGTCCTTCTGCCGGATTACATTGGGTTTGTATTTGCAGAAAAGAGTAAACGGTTTATTTCCAGGGATGTGGCAGAAAGCCTGAAAAAAGAACTGGATAACAGAATCAATGCGGTGGGGGTGTTCGTGGATGCAGATCCTGATGAGATTGTTACAATCGTACAGAGAGGGATTGTAGACGCAGTACAGCTCCACGGGAATGAAACTGACGAGTATGTCAGTTCTTTGAAGACCAGAGTAACAGTGCCGGTCATTCAGGCTTTTCAGATAGGGGACGAGTCAGATATTACACTTGTATGTGAATCCAGGGCAGACATGATCCTGTTGGACAACGGAAAAGGCACCGGACAGAGTTTTGACTGGTCTATGGTCAACGCGGTGGATCGTCCCTTTTTCCTGGCAGGGGGATTGGATGACAGTAATGTTGGCAATGCCATTAGACAGCTCCATCCCTACGCCGTGGATGTGAGCTCCCGTGTGGAGCGGGATGGAGTGAAGGATTTTGATAAGATGAAAGCCTTCGTGACGGCAGTGAGAAAATCAGAAATAGAAGACCAAACGTGGAAAGGAAAGAGAAAATGACGAATGAAAATGGAAGATTTGGGATACATGGTGGACAATATATTCCAGAGACCCTGATGAATGCCCTGCTGGAATTGGAGCAGGCATACAATCACTATAAGGCAGATGAGGAATTTAACAAAGAATTACAGATGTTATTAAATGAATATGCGGGAAGACCCAGCAGACTTTATTTTGCAGAGAAGATGACCAGAGATCTGGGAGGAGCCAAGATCTATCTAAAGCGTGAAGACCTGAATCACACGGGAGCTCATAAGATCAACAACGTATTAGGACAGGCATTGCTGGCAAAAAAGATGGGCAAGACCAGACTGATCGCAGAGACGGGCGCAGGTCAGCACGGCGTGGCAACTGCAACTGCAGCGGCACTCCTGGATATGGAGTGCGTGGTCTATATGGGGGAAGAGGACACCAGGAGACAGGCCCTGAATGTGTATCGCATGAAGCTCTTAGGGGCAGAGGTCGTGCCGGTGACCACAGGAACCGCCACTTTGAAAGATGCCGTATCCGAGGCAATGCGCGAGTGGACGAATCGTATCAGTGACACCCATTACTGCCTGGGTTCTGTCATGGGGCCTCATCCATTTCCTACCATTGTAAGAGATTTTCAAGCGGTCATCTCGGAGGAGATCAAAGCGCAGATACTGGAAAAAGAAGGAAAGCTTCCCGATGCAGTGATCGCCTGTGTGGGGGGTGGAAGTAATGCCATCGGTGCATTTTATCATTTTATAGAGGATAAGGATGTTCGTCTCATAGGCTGCGAGGCAGCGGGGCGGGGCGTTGATACTTTTGAGACCGCGGCTACCATCGCCACAGGAAAATTAGGAATCTTCCATGGTATGAAATCCTATTTCTGTCAGGACAAATATGGTCAGATCGCACCAGTGTACTCTATCTCTGCGGGCCTGGACTATCCGGGTATCGGACCGGAACACGCATGGCTGCACGATACAGGCCGTGCAGAATATGTGCCTGTTACCGATGACGAGGCAGTGGATGCATTTGAGTATCTCAGCAGGATGGAGGGCATCATCCCAGCTATTGAGTCAGCACATGCCATAGCCTATGCGAAGAAAATAGCACCTGTTATGGAAAAAGACCAGATCATCGTCATCAATATATCAGGACGAGGAGACAAAGACTGCGCAGCAATCGCAAGATACCGGGGGGAAAATATCAATGAGTGAGATGTCGATGAATAAAATAAGAAAAGCATTTGAACATGGAAAAGCATTTATTCCTTTCATTACCTGCGGTGATCCCAATCTGGACACCACCCGGGAGGTGATCAGGGAAATGGCTGAAAACGGAGCAGATCTCATTGAACTTGGCATTCCCTTTTCAGATCCAACAGCGGAGGGACCGGTGATACAGGATGCAAGTCTTCGTGCCCTGCAGGCAGGCACCACCACGGACAAGATATTTGACATGGTAAGGGAGTTACGAAAAGAGATTGCCACGCCATTTGTGTTTATGACCTATGCCAATGTGATTTTCTCCTATGGCATCGAAAAATTTGCCAAAAGGGCTGAGGAGATCGGTATGGATGGTCTGATCTTACCGGACGTTCCCTATGAGGAAAAACAAGAATTTGCCAGTGTATTTCGCAGTCATGGGCTGGATCTTATCAGCCTCATCGCACCCACTTCCCACAGCAGGATCAGGATGATCGCCAGGGAAGCGGAGGGGTTTGTGTACTGCGTATCATCGCTGGGGGTGACGGGGATGAGACAGAGTATCACCACCAACGTGGGCGAGATGGTTGACTTGGTAAAATCCGTGAATCCCCAGATCCCATGTGCCATTGGATTCGGTATTTCCAATCCGGAGCAGGCGAAAAAGATGGCGGCCAGTGCCGATGGTGTGATCGTTGGCTCTGCCATCGTGAAGATGATCGGAGAATATGGCACGGATGCGCCAAAGCATGTAGGTGCGTTCGTGAAAGAGATGAAAGAGGCTGTGGAGCAGGCATAGTTTGGATAAAACAGATGAAAGAGAACTCCTTTTGCTGGGCAGGATAAATGTCTGGAAAAAGGAGTTCTCTTTCTAAGAAAATCTTTGATACCTTTGTAAAGGAATGGATGATTAATAGAATATATACGAACTTTTTCATAATAAATAGAAAATACAAAACAGATTACAGTGCTGTTAATGACAAGAAGACAGTGAGGGTGGTATACTACATGTCAAAGGCTCTGTATCACAAAGGCTCTATATCACAAAGGTTCTGTATCATAAAGACTACGTACCAGAGGGCTTTTATCTGATAGGTAAAGGCAGCTGCTATAAATAACAATAGATATTTAAACCGGTTAACTACATAAAATTAAATCTAAATATAATATTTTAAACATTGCAATATTGGAAACAGAAAATGATAAGAGGGAAAAGGAAATCAGGTTATGAGTTTACGATTTTACATAGGTGGATCAGGTTCGGGAAAGAGTCGGAGATTATATGAGGATGTGATCCAATGGTCACAGGAGAACAGGGAAAGGAATTATCTGGTGATCGTGCCGGATCAATTTACCATGCAGACCCAGAAGGATATCGTGTCCATGCATCCGAAGCAGGGAATCATGAATATCGATGTGTTAAGCTTTGGCAGATTGTCCCATCGTATCTTTGAGGAAGTAGGGGGAAATGATACGCCGGTTCTGGACGATACAGGGAAAAGTCTGATTCTCCGAAAGGTGGCGGCAGACCTTGAACCGGAGCTGCAGGTCATCGGCAGTAATCTGAAAAAGCTGGGGTTCATTCATGAGGTAAAGTCCTCCCTCTCAGAATTCATGCAGTATGGAATCGACGGGGAAGAACTGGAAAAAATGATTGACTGTGCCAGTCAGAGAAGCGCATTACAATATAAATTAAAGGACTTGAAAGTGCTGTTCGATGGGTTCAAATCTTACATAAAAGACCAGTTTATCACCACGGAGGAGTCATTGACCCGCTTGAAAAAAGTACTTCATAAATCGCAGATCATTAAGGGCAGCGTCATGGTATTTGATGGGTTCACAGGATTCACCCCCATTCAAAATCAACTGATTCAGGAGCTGATGAGCCTTGCAGAAGATATTATAATAACATGCGTTATTGACGGAAGAGAAGATCCTTATCAACCGGACGGAGAGCAGAAGCTCTTCCATCTGACGAAGAAAACGGTACATGATCTCACCCAGTTGGCAGAGCAGGCGGGAGTCCCCAGAGGGGAAGATGTGATCTTGAGTGAATATCCCGTAAAGCGATATGAAGGAAATGGGATGCTGGCATTTCTGGAGCATCATCTGTTCCGCTATGAGTCAGCACAATATCGTTTGAGTACAGAGAAAATAACAGAATCTGAAACAAATAACAACAGCAGAGCCATACCGGAGAATTACAAAGAGAAGAATTACAAAGAGAAGAATAGCGAAGAAAAGAATCGCGAAGAGAAGAATAGCAAAGAGAAGAATAGCAAAGAGAAAAATTGCGAAGAGAAGAACAGCGAAAACAAGAATAGCGAAGACAGGAATTGCATAGAAGAAAGTTGCAAAGGAAGGACCTGCAAAGAACCAGCAACACAAACTGCAACAAAACCTGCAATACAAATCTATGAATTGTCTGACCCGCAGGCGGAAGTGCAGTTCGTGTGCAGACAGATTCATGAACTGATACGCACAAAGGGCTACAAGTACCAGGACATGGCGGTGGTCACAGGGGATTTACCGGGATATACCCATTATATAGAAAATGAATTCGAGAAGTTCGAGATCCCTGTTTTCGTGGATCAGACCAATGGTATCATATTGAATCCCTTTATCGAATATATCCGAAGTGGGATCAATGCGGTGCTGCAGAACTTTTCCTATGAATCCATGTTCCATTTCCTGCGGAGTGGATTTGCAGATCTGCCGGAGTTACAGATAGACCGTATGGAAAATTACTGTATCACTATGGGTATCAGGGGAAAGAAAAAGTGGACGGGACTCTGGACCAGAAAAACGGCTGAGATGGGGGATGCCTTTTCGGAGCAGTTGGAAGTGCTCAATGGGGAGCGGGAGCAGATCATGGATCTTTTCGCCCCACTGCTGGAAATCGGAGGGAGAAAGTCTACCGCGGATCATATCGTACGGCAACTATATGCGTTCATGGTGTCAGGGAATCTCCAGCAAAAACTTGCCAGGCTTCAGAGCAGATTCCAGCAGGAGGGGGATCTGGAGCGTGCCAGAGAGTATGCACAGATCTATCGCTTAGTATGTGAACTGCTGAATCAGATTCTGGAGCTGCTGGGGCAGGAGGAGATGAACCTGAAAGAATTTTTCCAGATTCTGGACGCAGGCTTTGGAGAGATTCAGGTGGGAACCATTCCACAGACGGTAGATCAGGTGGTGGCAGGTGATATTGAGCGAACCAGACTTCGGCAGATCAAGACCTTATTTTTCATAGGGATCAATGACGGAAATATTCCGAAAAGCGGTGGCACGGGGGGGATCATCTCGGACATCGACAGAGAATTTTTGAACGATGCACAGTTCGAACTGGCGGCGACGCCACGTCAGCAGATGTTCACCCAGAGACTATACCTCTATATGAATATGACGAAGCCCACAGATCAACTGATCCTGTCCTACGTGGACGTGAACGGTCAGGGAAAATCCATTCGCAAGGCATATCTGATTCCTACAATACAGCGTTTGTTTCCGGAGCTTTCCATACAAAAAGTGCCTGGAACCACCAGCCTGGAGGAGATCGTTACCCCGCGGGAGGGCCTGGATTATCTGGTGGAGCACCTGCGTAATTATGCCTTCAATATCCAGAAGGATAGACAGGAATTGTTTACATTGTTTCACTGGTACCAGAAGCAGCCGGATTATCAGGGACTGATGAAGAGTCTATGTGCCGCCGCTTTTTACCAATACGAGAGCAATCCCATCAGCAAGGCAGTTGCCAACGCATTATATGGGAAGACCCTGGAAAACAGTGTCAGCCGTCTGGAAAAATATGCGGCATGTGCCTATGCACATTTCCTGCAGTATGGCTTACAGCTGGCAGAGCGTAAAGAATTTACCTTTGAGAATGTGGATATGGGAAATATATTCCATGGAGTGCTGGAGCACTTTGCCACAAAGCTGGAAGCTTCCGCCTACAGTTGGTTCGATTTCCCGGAAGAGATCGGGGTTCAGTACGTGATGGAAGCCCTGGATCAGTATGTGCAGGAATACGGGGATACCATCCTGTTCAGTTCCGCACGGAATGAATATATGATTACGAGAATGCGGCGCATCCTGTTACGGACGGTGAAGACCCTGCAATATCAGTTGAAAAAGGGACTATTTCAGCCCAAGCAGTTTGAGTTGTCTTTTTCCATGATGGAGGATCTGGAGAGCGTCAACATCGCGTTATCTGCTGATGAGAAGATGCGTCTTCACGGACGTATAGACAGGGTGGATACCTACGAGGATGAGGAGCATGTCTATGTGAAGGTCATTGACTACAAGTCCGGCAATAAATCTTTTGACCTGGTGGCGCTGTATTATGGGCTGCAGCTACAGTTGGTGGTATATCTCAATGCAGCCATGGAACTCACAGCCAGGAATCATAAGGACAAAGAGGTCGTGCCCGCGGCGGTGCTGTACTATCATGTGTCCGATCCGATGATAGAGCGCACAGGGGAAAAGATAACACCGGAGGAGCTGAATCAACAGTTGATACAGGAACTGCGCACCAGAGGTGTGATCAATGGGGAATATGATGTGCCGGGAAAACTGGATACCAGCCGGGTGACGAAATCCGATGTCATTCCCGTGGAGTACAGAAAAGATGGCAGTTTTACGGCGGCATCCTCGGTACTTGGCAGTGAAGATCTGAAAACGGTATCGAATTATGTAAACTATAAGATCAAACATCTGGGAAGCCAGATCCTGTCGGGAGATATCGCTGTTGATCCCTATGAGCGGGGTGTGGAAAACTCCTGTACGTACTGTGCCTATGCAGGAATCTGCGGGTACGATGAGAAGATCAAAGGCTTCCGCCATCGCAAGCTGGAGGATGTAAAAAAGGACGAGGTACTCACCAGGATCAAGCAGGAACTGGAGCAAAAGGGACAGAAAGAGGCGTGGACAGAGGAGAATATGGGAGGTGATCAGTAATGGCAATTCATTTTACGGAAGACCAGGAGAAAGTAATTACCACGAGAGATAAGAATATACTGGTGGCGGCAGCGGCCGGTTCCGGTAAGACAGCAGTGCTGGTGGAACGAATCGTACAGCTGGTCACAGACCCTGATAAAAAAGTGGACATAGACCGTCTGTTGATCGTTACCTTCACCAGTGCAGCGGCATCGGAGATGAGAGAGCGTATCAGTGATGCCCTGTCCAGAAAAATGGAGGAATCTCCGGAGGATGAGCATTTGCAGCGGCAGATGACCTTGATTCACAACGCTCAGATCACTACCATCGACAGCTTCTGTCTCTTTGTGATCCGCAATAATTTTAATAATATCGGTCTGGACCCAGGATTTCGCGTGGCGGATGAAGCAGAGTTACAGTTACTTCGAAAAGATGTGTTGGCAGAATTGCTGGAGGAACGATTCGCGGAGAAGGATGCGCAATTCTATCAATGCGTGGAGTGTTATAGCACCAATGGCAGGGAGAAAAATCTGGAGGAACACATCCTGCAGCTCTATCAGTTCGCCATGAGTTATCCCTTCCCGGAAAAATGGCTGCTGCAATGTAAGAAAGAGTATGCCCCGGAGACGTTAGAGGATTTGCAGCATTCACCCTGGATGCAGGACATACTCAGACAGGTCAAACAGCTGCTCCAGGACAGTGTGGAGCAGCTACAGATGGCATTGCAGATCTGCCAGGAGCCGGATGGTCCCTATATGTACAGCCCATTGCTGGAGCGGGAGCAGGAGATGCTAAGGAATGCCACGCCCAACTATGCATTTTTCCAAAGCCTGACCTTTGACCGTCTGCCGGGCAAGAAAGATGATTCAGTCTCTGTGGAAAAAAGAGAACTGGTAAAGTTAATCCGCAATGAGAGTAAGGCAAACCTTCAAAAAATCAGAGACAGCTATTTCTGGATATCACCGGAGCAATGTCTGGCAGATATCCAGGCATCCGCCCCGGCAGTGGAGATGATGATCGATCTTACCATTCAGTTCATGGAGAAACTGGCAGCAGCCAAACGGGATAAGAATATGATCGATTTTGGGGATATGGAACATTTCGCATTGAAGATATTGCTGGAGGATGTGGAAGAGACAGAACAGAACGGGGCTATCCGTACAGATAGTAGCGAGAATCAGAATGCAGATGTATTTTCAAGGAAAGGCATCCGTCCTACAAAGACAGCACGGGAATATCAGGCATATTTTGAGGAAATTCTCATCGATGAATATCAGGACAGCAACCTGGTGCAGGAATATCTGTTGCAGAGTATTTCCAGGGAGTCCCAGGGTGTCTACAACCGTTTCATGGTGGGGGATGTAAAGCAGAGTATCTACAAATTCCGCCTTGCCCGCCCGGAAATCTTCATGGAGAAGTATTATCGCTATCCCTCCATTCACGGAGTAAACATACAAGGTGTAGAGGAAGATAAGCACCAGGGGTTGAATCAGGAAGCAGAGAAGGCTGTGCGAATCGACCTGAAGCAGAACTTCCGAAGCCGAAAAGAGGTCATAGAAAGTGTCAACTACATCTTCTACCAGATCATGATGGAAACTATCGGTGGCGTCATCTATGACAAGGATGCCGCTTTGTATCTGGGTGCAGAATATGAGGATCTTCGTGAAAAGACACAGGAGTCAACTGTATATGACAGCAAATTCTGGAATAATGACACAGAAGTCATATTGATAGAGAAGGACCAAAAGGAAGAAACAATCGATCCCAAGGAACTGGAAGCCATGGCAATTGCCCGGAAGATTAAGTCGTTTGTGGGACATTTCCCTGTGACGGACAAGGAGTCAGGTGCACTGCGCCCGGCAACTTACAAAGATATCGTAATCCTGTTACGCAGCAATGCGGGATGGGATGATGTGTTCAAACGAACCTTGATGGAGCAGGGAATTCCCAGCTACACGGCATCCAAGACAGGATATTTCACTTCCATTGAGATTCAGACTGTGTTGAATTTTATCCGGATTCTGGATAATCCGCTGCAGGATATTCCACTGTGCGCTGTCCTGCGCTCAGAGGTATTTCAGTTCACGGAGGAAGAATTTGCGAAGATTCGTGTCCTGTACAGGAAGGGACTTTTCTATGATGGCTTATTGCAGTATAGGGAAGAGGGGACGGAATCTCCACTGGTGGAGAAGATACAGGATTTTCTGGAGGTTCTGGAGAAATATCGAGAGCGGATTCCCTACACGCCCATCCATGAACTGCTACATCAATTTATGGAGGAAGTGGGATTCTATTACTACATGAGTGCCCTGCCCGGGGGAGAACAGCGCAAGGCGAATCTGGATCAGCTCCTGGAAAAAGCCATTCAGTTCGAGGCTACCAGCTATCATGGACTTTTTCATTTTATCCGCTATATAGAGCAAATGCAGAAATATGATGTGGATATGGGCGAGGCAAATATCCAGGATGAGAATGCGGATGTGGTTCGCATCATGAGCATTCATAAGAGCAAGGGACTGGAATTTCCCATCTGTTTTGTATCCGGGCTCAGCAAACGGTTCAATATGCAGGATGCCAGAAAATCTCTGGTGATGGACTTGGACTATGGAATTGGAACAGATTATATCAATCCGGAGCAGCGCTATAAGACACCAACGCTTCGTAAAAATGCCATAGCCAGGAAATTGCAGCAGGATAATATCGGAGAGGAACTCAGAGTCCTCTATGTGGCACTCACTCGTGCAAAGGAAAAGTTAATATTGACCGGAACAGTCGATGACTTACAGAAAAAAATAACATCTGTTTCTCAATTACTGAAACGGGGGGAATGCACATTGCCCTATAGCAGTATTTTGGGTATGAACAGTTATATGGATCTCCTGCTGTCGGCATTGATTCGTCACCGTTCCTGTGCGCCCTTACTGGAAAGCTGTGAATTACAGCCCAATACGAGAAATAATCTGTATGAGAAGGGACCTGACATGCAGATAACGGTGTGGAATCAGGAGACCATGGTACAGGGAAAAGTGGCAGAGTCCATCGGGAAGGAGCTGCTGAAGCAGAAGTTGTTACATGCTGGGCAAAAGGAAGCGTCTGTTCAGAAATTGCTGCAGAAAATCAATGAGAAGTTTTCCTATGAATATCCCCATAAGATCCTGGCGCATCTCTACACCAAGACCACCGTATCAGAGCTGAAAAAGATGGGACAGTCAGAGCCATCAGTACAGCAGGAATATGGAAAACTTTTGTACGAGGAACCGGAGGTGGTACCGTATATTCCAAAGTTCATGCAGGAGAAAGAGGAAATATCAGGAACCACCCGTGGCAGTGCATACCATAGAGTACTGGAACTGCTGGATATCGTTCACGTCTCCAATGAGGCGGAGATTCGTTCCCAGATGGAGGGACTGGTACAGGAGGGACGATTGAGTCAGGAATATGCCGATGCAGTACGCCTGGAAAAAATACAGCAGTTCCTGCAGTCCGACATGGCGGCACGCATGAAGGAAGCGTGTGAGAAAAATCTCCTGTATCGGGAGCAGCCTTTCGTCCTGGGTGTGCCGGCCAATGAGATTGAGACAGAATTTCCAGCGGAGGAGATGATCCTGGTCCAGGGAATCATCGACGTGTATTTTGTGGAAGATGGCAAACTGGTAGTGGCGGACTATAAGACCGATAAAGTGGAGCATGGGGAGGAACTCTGGAACCGCTACAGAAAGCAACTGGACTACTATGCCAAAGCCCTGTCACGGCTCCTGGATATGCCTGTCAAGGAGAAGATCATCTACTCCTTCGCCCTGGGCTGTGAGGTGTAACCACAGGAAGCTGATTCCAAATATAAAGGGAACATCTTATAGAGAGTTACTGTTGTTACCAAATTTTGTTAGTTACCAAAACAGAAAGGAAAATAGATGCAGGAATTGGATAAGAAGCTGACAGTACTGTCAGATATTGCACATGTATTAAATGAAAAGAATATTATATGGGCGATAGGCGGTTCTCTGTTGCTATATTTGAAAGGGAAAACGGACTCTTTTCACGATATTGATATTATGGTATATGAGTATGATGTTTATCGATTGAAAGAATTACTTTCCCCAATGGGAATATTAGCACCGCCCAATCCTGATAAACAATATCGGACAAGACATTTTCTGGAGTTCACCATAGATGATGTAGAGGTAGACGTAATGGCTGGGTTCGTAATCGTAAAGGATGGAAATGAATACGATTGTTCACTGCTGCCGGAGCAAATCGCAGAATATAGTAAAGTCAATGGCGAAATGATACCCCTTCAGTCAATGGAGGACTGGAGAAATTATTATGAATTAATGGGTAGGAAAAATAAAGTGGAAATGATAGACAGAGAAGGTTAGTGACATTATTCAGTAATCAAGGAGGAATAATATGAAACGATATGCCAGTGTGAATCCCAATCAATGTGTTGCCTGTGGGGAATGTGCTTACGTCTGTCCCCGAAAGGCGGTCAGCATACAAAAAGGGTGTTATGCGAAGGTGGATGATACGTTATGTGTGGGATGCGGATTATGCGAGAGATGTTGCCCGGCAGGCTGTATCACACTGATTGACAGGGATGGATGCAGTACCAAAGGCGGACAGGATACGGGGAGAGGACATTCCTCTGAACTTTGCCAGAAGGGAATCGGATGAAAGAAAAAATGGAATCAAAAATAGAATCAAAAATCGAATCAGAAGTCAAATTAGAATTAAAATCAGAAATAGAATTAAAATCAGAAATAGAAAAAACAAAAATAAACAAACAGAAAATAAACAAACGGGAAAAAAGGAAGTGGTATACATATTTATGGATCTGGTCCATCGTGTACTTTGCCCTGGGATTTTTTAATATTTTATTTGCCTGGCTTGGTATGATCGATTTCCTGATACCCCTGGTCTTTGCCATATTTTCTGGAAATAAGAACTTCTGCAACCGCTATTGTGGCCGTGGTCAGTTGTTCCGCAAGCTGGGAAATGACTGTAAATGTTCCCGGGGAAAGAAAGCACCCGGATGGATCTCTTCCAAAGGGTTCCGGTATGGATTTCTGGCATTTTTCATGACGATGTTCGGCAATATGATCTACCAGACCTATCTGGTGGCGGCTGGAGCCACAGGGCTGCGGGAAGCAATCAAATTATTCTGGACGATCCGCGTCCCATGGGGATGGACTTACACATCAGGAATGACTCCGGACTGGATCGCCCAGTTCAGCTTTGGATTATACAGTCTGATGCTCACGTCCACCCTCATCGGACTTGTGGTCATGGTATTATACAGACCCCGGACATGGTGCAGCTTTTGCCCCATGGGAACCATGACACAGGGGATATGCAGGATCAAGGATTCCAGATGAATTTACGTTTCACTTTTACGGAACTCAGTGGGAGTAATGCCTTTCGCCTCCCGGAAACTTCTGGTAAAGTAACTCATATCCTGAAATCCGCACTGTTCGGCGATATCATTGATGGGTCGGTCTGTGTGAACCAGCAGATCGGCTGCATTTTGAATACGAAATTGCTTCACATATTTGATAGGTGAGATGCCTACACTGTCTCGGAAACAGCGCACACATTCACTTTCACTGATGGCAGCACTTTCCGCAATATCCTCGATCTTTATCTCATTTCCATAATGCTCGCCTATGTAGGTCAGCATAGATTTCATGCGGCGTTCTGTCCGCATTGCTTTCTCAGACAATTCTTTCGGTTGTTTTGACATGTGCCGGATCATGATCAATACGATCTTAGACAGATTTTCCCTGATCTGAAATTCAAATCCAAAATCTTCATTTTCTGCGGAAGTCCAGAACTTCTTATTCAATTCAATCACTTCACGCTGCCATTTTTCCTGATCGTTGAATACAAAACAGGGAAGTTCGCTGTTTTCCATAAGGGGCAGGAGATATCGCTGGTAAAAGACACTATCCACCGCTCCCAGAAGATCTGCTTTGAACACCGCGGAATAAATAGTACAGCTGTCTCCCTCCTCACACCAGCAGGAGTGGAGCTGTTCTTTATTGATAAAATAAGATTCCCCTTCTTTGACGGTGAATTTGTCTGAATTGACACCGATACAGAGCCTGCCCTTTTTCACATAGGCAAGTTCCAGTTGCTCGTGCCAATGCCATGGAACGGCATCCACTGGCAGATAGTCATAGTAGAATCCCACGGGGAAAGAGGACGTGCCGTGCGCCTTTAATTCCTTTTGAATTCGGTTAATTTGTACATTACATCGATCTACTGCCATGATTTACCCCACTTTGATTGATTTGTCATAGTTTGTTGGCTGATTTATTATAACATTTCACTTATTTTGATTATATAATTATAGTACAGACAAGAAAAGAAGTAAAGAATCCAGAAGAAAAATAAGGAAAGAAATGAGCACAGAAACAAGTAAACAACAATTAATGATATAAGGGGGTATCAGTTATGAATCTTATCTTACATTATGTTCCAAATATGGAGTATTTCTTGAGTACAGTCAATCGGTGCAACGGAATGGTGATGATAGAATTAAAGGATCAGAGTTATCTCAATCTCAAAGGAGAGGGGGAAGGAAAATTCTATCTGGAAAGCGTGGGAGAGAAGACAAATGGTCTTCGCGTGCTGACTGAGAAGAAAGAGGATGCGGTGACATTGCTGAAAGCACTGCTGGTATCCTGATAATAGCCCAGAGCATAGTGATACAGACTGCATGACAGCATGAGTAATAGCAACAAGATTCTATAAAATAGTATAAAAATACCTCTCGGACAGACAAGGTGAATAATCCTATCTATCTGGGAGGTTTTTTATGGGAAAGCCCTGAAAGGCTACAAATTTGCAGTGTCACGGCTGTGTTTCTCTTTGTACCGATAGGAAAGTTCTCTGAGGGTGCTGTAGTCTGCCAGGTATACGAATGCGTATACGATCATTGCCATGCCACAGGCCGTGATCACGTCGAACATAGAGTGCTGTTTCAGAAATACAGTGGAAAGGATAATACTGAAACTTAACACGGCAGATCCTTTTTGAATATTTTTATGACTGCCAAGTCTGTTGGACTTTGATATGGCAATATGTGCCGCCAGTGCATTATACACATGGATGCTGGGGCAGATATTGGTAGCGGTATCCGTGCGATACAGGAAAGCCACCAGATGTGTGAGAATATTATCTCTGGCAAAGCTGGCAGGTCTCAGATGCTGTCCATTGGGAAATACGGTGGACACGATGAGGAAGATCGTCATTCCTGTAAATAGGAAGATACATAATTGATAATATTCTTTTTTGTTGGTAAAGAAAAGATACAGTACCGTAGTTGCTACATATAAGAACCATAAAAAGTAAGGAATTGCGAACAATTCACAAAATGGAATGTAGTCGTCTATTTTCATATGAATCACAGTATAATTGCGCACATTGCGCTGCTCTAATGCCATGAACCAGATCATGTACAGGAATGCATACATGATCAAGGGGATTGCATGTTTATATTTTGCGTAGAACTGTTTCATAGCCATTTCCTCGATTTCTTCGTAATCAAGTCATATTATAACCCACTTGAGCTTAAAAGCAACGTCTTTCCAATGATTTTTTTATTAATTCTTTATGAAGAAAAAGCACTGGAACATATTATAATTTGTATATAAAGAATACTATATGCTGTAAATACGAATATTATGACGCACTAAAGTAAGAAAGTGCTTGCATTTCCTCATGACCTTGTTTATACTAAACCACAAAGCAGATATTTATAGAACCTTTAAATAGGAAGAGGAGGCAATATCATGTATTCATTAGATGAAGTGAAAAAAGTTGACCCAGAGATTGCGGAAGCAATCGACAATGAGCAGAAAAGACAGAATAATCATATCGAGCTGATCGCATCTGAGAACTGGGTAAGTAAAGCAGTCATGGCAGCTATGGGAAGTCCGTTGACCAATAAATATGCAGAGGGATATCCGGGAAAAAGATACTATGGCGGATGTGAATGTGTTGATGTTGTGGAGAACCTTGCAATAGAGAGAGCCAGGAAATTATTTGGATGTGATTATGCAAATGTACAGCCACATTCAGGAGCACAGGCAAATATGGCAGTGCAGTTCGCTATTCTGAATCCTGGAGATACGCTGATGGGCATGAACCTGGATCACGGCGGACATCTGACACACGGAAGCCCGGTAAATATGTCTGGAAAATGGTTCAAAGTAGTGCCTTACGGTGTCAACGATGAAGGCTTTATCGACTATGATGAGATGA
>JAQVCT010000015.1 GCA_028689655.1 Lachnospiraceae bacterium | reverse complement strand
CAAAGTTGTAAAATAATTTGAATAATAATCCGATTGCTGTTGCTGAGATTACAATAGGGAAGAAAAACACGGTTCTGAACAGTTGCTGTCCTCTGGTAATATTGCTTACCATAACTGCCAGGATAAATGCGATTCCCACCTCGAACAGCACTGTCAGGAACATCATCTTAAATGAGTTCATAATTGCAATCTTAATGTTGTCGTCAGAAAATATCTTCGTATAATTATCAAGTCCTAAAAACTTCCATTCCATCCCCGGCATTTTTACGATACTTGTCATATCATAAAAGCTGTTCTTAATATTTTCCACAAAAGGAACATATAGAAAAGCAATCATAAATAAAATTCCGGGTAAAACAAATATCAATAAAGGCCATTTTTTCTTATATAACATGATTTGTTCACCTTTCCAGCCAGGGTATCCTGGAGACTTATTTCGTCATTTCTTCTTTTGTTACTTCTTACTTTGTTCTTTCTGCATTTAATGCAAGAGCTTCATTGATCAGGTCTTCTGCTGACATCTCACCTGTAGATACTTTCACAATACCTGCAACGATGACTTTGTAAGCTTCCGGATCGATTCTGGAGTCTGTAGGTGCTACGAAACTTGTTGCATTGTTTGCATATTCTAATCCTGAAAGTGCCAGTGGTGACATTCCTTCGATTGGATCAACGGCACATGCTGCCTGTCCGTTACCATTCCAGTATTTTTGTACTGCGTCTTTGCAGGTATGAGCCATAACGAATTTAACTGCTGCGTCTCTCTTGTCTGGGTCATCCCATGCTTTCTTTGTAATGTAGAATCCTGAAGACATACCACCTACTACGGTACCTGCCTCTGCTTTTTGATTCTCAACGCCAGGGAATGCCACTACAACTGTATTCTCTGTATCTGTTACACCTCCAAGATACCAGCTTCCGTCTAACTGCATTGCTGCTTTTTTGTCTTTGAAAAGCTGTCCTGTGTAAGGATCATCTACAGTATCTGTATCTTCTGGGAATGCACCCATATCTCTCAATGTTTTGAAAGTTTCAAGTCCTTTTACCCATTCTTCCGGAGCTTTGTCTGGAGTCTGTGTATATCCGTCCTGTCCAGCGGTGTAGAGCATTAAGAACTCGATCCAGTAATGAGGTACGTTATTTAAAGAACATGCAATTGGAATGATACCATTTTCTTTAAATGTTTTGATGGCAGTTACAAGAGAATCCCAATCTGTTGGTAATTCAAGATTGTACTGATCAAATAAATCTTTGTTACAGTATAATCCCTCCCAGTAACCAGTGGTAGGAACTGCACGCTGGATGCCGTCTGTATTGGTAACGGATTCCAATGCTGCCGGTAAAGTATCTTTTGCGTAATCAGGGTATGCAGCCTGAATATCTTTTAATGTTACAAATTTGTCTGTTGCAATTACAGTGTTCGCTGTTGCATCTGTAAAGAACTGGAGTACATCTGGTTCATTTCCAACTGAGAAATCAGCAGCGATGGATGCTTTCCATTCTTCGTCTGTAGTCTGGGAATTGTCTTCAATTGTAATGTTTGGATTTTCCTTCTGGAATGTTTCATTGATCTCTGCGTAAATAGGTGCGTTAGGATCTGTTCCTCCGAACATAGATACTGTTTTCAATGTAACGGGATTTCCTGATGGTGCTTCTGCCGTTGCTTCTGCTTCGGAAGTCTCTCCGGCAGCACTTTCTGTTTCTGCTGTTGTCTGTGTGGAAGCAGTGTTAGAATTGCCACATCCCACTAACATAGATGCTGTCATCGCAGTGACAAGTACAACTGATAATAACTTTCTTTTCATGATAAAACCCTCCTAATTTTGTTCAGCAATTATTTGCTATGTGTTTATTATAGAGAAATAACTGCCGAAAAGCATTAGACTGAATTGACATTATTTGTACAATCTTGCCATATTGAATGACACACCTGTGTTATTTCTATATTTATTATACAAATCCCCTATCATTCACTTTGATAGGGGATGGTAATTCGGGATAAAAAACGCTTATCTTCCAACAGGGAAAGTTCTAATCCGTACGCTTCCCCATACATGAGTTTGATTCTGCTGTTCACATTTCGGATACCGATGGAAGTATGCTTTCCACTTCCATCGGGAATCTTGTTCTCATCCTTCAGAATCGCCTGGATCTGCCGGATCTTTTCCGTCGTCAGCTCTTTTCCTGTATTGATCACATCCAGAAACGTTCTACTCTCATCGTGATGCACCTTAATGGTGATCACTCCGGATTTCACACGCTCTATTCCATGTAGAATGGCATTTTCTATAATAGGCTGTAGTATCAGCTGTGGAACGTAGATCCATAAGAGAGAGTCATCGATCTCACGCTCGATCTGAAGTCTCTGACCAAAGCGCATGGACATAATGTACAGATAGGCATCCACACATCTAAGCTCCTCCGACAGATACACGGTTCTCTGATTGTCGCGATTCATACTGTGATCCAGCACGGTACTTAACGCTTCTATCATTCGGCTCACTGTCACATCATTCTCCATACGTGCCTGCCAGTTCATAGCCTCCAGGGTATTGTTGAGGAAATGTGGATTGATCTGTGCCTGCAGTGCCATGATCTGTGCATCTTTTCGAAGTAATTTTTCATTGTATGCGGAGTTAAATAAAGTATCCAATTGCGTGGACATTTCATTCATGGAACTCATTAAATACTGCATTTCCTGATTGGGCATAATGTCCTTTCTGGTTGTTCCAATATTTCCTCCGGAGATGGACTTGGATAATTCTACCAGCTTATCTACAGGAGTCTCCACCTGGATACGCAGGAAGCGGATGGACAACAGTATAAAGGGAATCAGAAGGAATACAAAGACGCACAGAATCCCGTACATCTGATACAGGCTTGCAAATACATCACTTTTCTTCGCCAGGTATAGGATGGACAAGGGATAGAGATCGCACTTCATCTGATAGCTATATCCAATATACATCCCATTCTGAGTTCTGGAATATGGACTTTCAGTATTCTTCAGGGTCTCCACCATACCGCCATAAAGTTGGTACTCATAGGAATTTTCCAACATATTATAATCATCCTTGAAGAGGATATTGTCGGGACTGCCAATGAGAATTGCAACATTTTCAGGATGTTCCATAAGCAGTTTATCAAATAATTCGTCTGTATTGATCTCCACCACCAGGGTGCCAAATTTCGTATAATCCGAAACGGTATAAAGATTGCGGAGCATATAAAGCCGATTATGAATGACTTTCATCTGGATATAATTGTTATCCGCTTTTCGCATGTCCGATATTTCAGGATCCACCTGGTTCATATAGTCATTATAGAGCGATCCCTTTCGGGAGGAATAACACTGTGGGATATCCTCTCCCTCCATATAGAAAGCATACATATCGAACTTTTTATCTCCGTAATATTTTCCACGCAGAGACTCTTTCACCAATGTGATGAATTCCTTCTCCGGCATAACGCTCTTTCTCGTGGATTTCCATGATTTTTCCCATTCTTTGTCATAGGAGGGTTTCTGAATCAGGCGGATATCTTCATCAATCCGGTCAGAAATCAGGTTTGCCGTATTTTCCACCGTATTCTGAATCAATCTCTCGTTTTTCACAATATAGGCTTTTCGATAAGCAAAAATACTGAATATCAGGAAGATCACAATGGGTATCAGCCAGCATACCAATACAAAAAGAACCAAGGACTCTTTTAAAGTCCTTGGTTTCTCAGTTTTTATTCTGCCAAAATGTAGTGTCCATTTCATGTGCATTTCATACCTTTCTAATCCTTCCACCGTGAACCAGCTTACTACATTAGATAAAAATGTACCTCCGGCTATCTGTTACAGGAATCTGACAGATTCAGGAAGTCTTCATAGAGAGCAGTAATCTTTCTTGCTTCTTCCAATGTAGGCATCTCACAGAAAATACGAAGCAAAGGTTCTGTTCCTGAAAATCTTGCCACGACCCAGCCACCATTTTTAAAGTATACTTTACTGCCATCCAGATAGGATACTTTTTCAATTTCCAGCGGAAGCTCAGGTAATCTCTTTTCCTTGATGAGAATTCTCTGTATCTCATCTTTTTTCTCCTGGGTAAAGCTGTAATCTCGCTCATCCATGTGAATAGAGCCACATTCTGCCACGATATCACCGTAGATCTCAGATAATTTCTTATTTGTAATGGCGATCATCTCCACCAGCAATGCAGCTGCGTAGATGCCGTCTTTTCCCTTGATATGTCCACGTACGGTAAGTCCGCCTGAGGATTCTCCACCTATGACTGCGTCTGTCTCATTCATTTTGGCTGAGATATACTTAAAGCCAACAGGAACTTCATAACACTTTTCACCGAATTTTTCTGCCACTTTATCAAGCATATGGGTGGTACAAATATTTCTTACAACGGGGCCTTTCCAGCCTTTATATTTTACCAGATAGTAATATAACAATACAAGAATATCATTCGGGTGCAGGAATCGTCCCGTGTCATCGATCACACCGATACGATCTGCATCTCCATCTGTGGCAATACCAATATTGCAGGACTTATCCAGCACATAATTCTGCAAAGTACGCAATGTGTTGGAGGTAGGTGCTGGGAGCTTTCCGCCAAACAGTGTATCATGTCTCTCGTGAATCGTCGAGACATCACATCTTGCTGTGTGGAATATGGTAGTAAGGGAAGTCTCACTTACACCGTACATAGGGTCAATGGCTATTTTCAATCCCTTTTCCCTGATGACATTCATATCAACTGCTGCAATGATATTGTCCAGGTATTCATTCAATGGATAGATTTCCTGGATCATGCCCTGCTCGATGGCAGCTTTATATTCCATGGCATGTATCTCTTCTGCTGTCACTTTGTGAATATACTGTTCTATTTCTTTTGTCTGTTCTGCATCCGCATCTCTGCCACCGGCGGTAAATACCTTGATACCGTTATAAATCGCAGGGTTGTGGCTGGCTGTTATCATCATACCATAATTTAACTCATGCTTCATCACATAAAACATGATCAATGGTGTTGGTGAAGATTTATTGATGAGATAGGCTCTGATGCCCTCTGCTGCAAAGACCTCGCCTGCCCACTGCATTGCTTCCTTGGACAGGAATCTTCGATCATATCCCAGAACGATTCCTTTTTCTGTTACCTTTTCTTCCTTCATCTTGTTGGCAATTGCCTTAGACAAGATCTGAATGTTAGCTTTTGTAAATTCATCCCCAATGATGGCTCTCCAGCCACCTGTTCCAAATTGAATCATTGAAATGCCTGCCTTTCCTTACCCTAATATAATCTTTACAATATGATTTACTGGTTCTTTATCTGCTGGAATCTCTGTTACCTTTTTCTCATCTACATAAATTTCTTTTACACCCTTCATGACGTGATCCGGATTCTCCACATGAATCTCATAGGTGCTGCCTCGCCACTCACGTGTCACTTCAAAGTGATCCCACTCTGCCGGAATACAGGGATCGATCTGTAATGTATCGAATTGTGGTCTGATGCCTAACATATATCTGGTAGCTGAGAAATATGCCCATCCCCCTGTACCTGTCATAAATGGATGTCTTGCCCTGCCATATGCACTGTGGTCTTTTCCCATAATGAACTGACAGTAGGAATATGGTTCCGCTTCGCGGGTTTCTATTTTGTCATTCTGATAATAAGGGCAAAGTGCATCATAGAATTTCATTGCCTTATCCCCTTGTCCCAGGACGCATTCCGCTGCCCATGCCCATGGATTTGGATGTGAAAAGATGGAACCATTTTCTTTTAATCCCGGATATACACGGGTGACAAATCCGATATCATCATCAGGAACCGTGTAGGAAGGTGCATTCAGCATAATACCATAAGGTGTGAACAGATGTTTTTCAACACTTTCCATGGCTTTTCTTCCTTTTTCAGGGGAGGCTGCCCCGGAAAGAACTGCCCATGCATTGCTCTCCAGATGGATCTTTCCTTCTTTATCTTCCATGGTACCGATTTTCTTACCATTTTTGGTAACGCCGCGGATGAACCATTCCTGATCCCAAAGCTTGGTATCACATACGTTCTTTACCTTGACAGACATCCCGCGGTAGGTCTGTACATCCTCCTGTCGTCCCAGCCGTTCTGCCAGTTCCAGGAAATTCTGCAATGCCCAATAGTGAAGGAAGGATACCAATGCGCTTTCACCGCCCCCCAGATTCAGGCAGTCATTCCAGTCCGCACGGAGGCCTTTACAGATGCCGCTTTCTCCTACTTGTCTGTCTGAAAAGTCAAGAATGCGCTGCATATGTTCATAGACAGTACCTTCCCCGCCATCTGCGTAGGTGAGTACTTCATCCGCGAAGGACAGATCCCCCGTCTCCTTGATATATTCCACGATGGAAGGAATCAGCCATAAGGCATCATCAGAACATGCATCTTTCAATCCATGTATCATGCTGTTCTTATCCGGTTCCGGTATAACAGTGGGTGACTTGAAGGGTTTTATTTTCTTATCTTTCTCAAACCATTCAGGCTGGAACAGATGAAGTCCATATCCTTCTTTTACCAGACCATGAAGTAATTCCACGATTCTCTGTTTACACTTATCCGGATTGGAATGTGGAACTGTCATGGAATCCTGGGCTGTATCACGATAGCCAAGACCCACTCTGCCGCCCACTTCAATGAAGGATGCAAATCTGGAGAACATGACATTAATCTCTGCCTGATAAAGCGTCCATGTATTGATCATGGTGTTCATGCCCTCATTGGGTGTATGGATCTGAAGTTTGTTCAATTTATCGTTCCAGTACTTATACAGGTTCTCATATACCTGATCTACCTGCTGCAGATCACTGTATTTTTCCCGCACTCTTCTGCCTTCGGCACGGTTGCCTTCCCCTAACATGAATACCAGTCGTACTTCCTCCCCTGGCTGCAATGTCACATTTTTCTGTAACGCACCACAGTGATTATTGCCAAGTTCTGCGGAGCCGGAACATGTTCCATTCACTACCGCTGCCGGGTTATCTTCCGTATGATATAGTCCGATGAATTGATCTCTGAGGCAGTCATAGCCGTCCGGTGTAAAGTTTCCGGTAAAATACTGGAATCCAAATTCTTCATAGAATAAATCTTCCTGGATAATACCATCTTCATAGCTGCTTCCAGCGCAGTACATACTCATCTGGAAATTCTGATTGTCAACGGAAATATGATGGAACGAAAACTCGCAGTAGGAAAATACACTGAGATTTCTTGGTCTGGTATCTGTATTTTTGATCTTCACATCCCATAGCTCCACAGAATCACCCAGTGGAATAGACAAGGTCTGTGATGCCTGGATCTGATCATAGTCACATTCATAGCTGGTGTAAGACAGACCATGGCGGCATCTGTAATTTGCCTGATCCAGGGGTTTTCCAACGGGCTGCCAGGAGATGCTCCAGTAATCTTCCTTGTCATTATCACGAATATATACGTAATGACCCGGGCGGTCCATGGGCACACTGTTCCCTCTGAATCTGGTAATACGATGATATTCCGGTGATTGATAGAACAGATAGCCTCCAGCCGTATGATTCACCACTGCACACATATCCTCAAGTCCCAGATAATTGGTCCAGGATGTCGGCAGATCAACACGATCAATTACATATTCTCTTTTTTCATTATCGAAATGTCCATATTTCATATCCTATTGTTCCCTTCTCTTTCTAAGAATTACTCCCTATCCCTATACAATATTTCTTGCAATTTCTAGTACATCGTAAATTAAATAGCTGCTACATATACGAAGAATTAATTTTCAGATGTGATATAATGAAACGTAGGCGTAGCGGGCTACGCTGAGGATTTTATTACATTACAGCTGGAAATTTAGACGAGTATATGTGGTAGGTAATTAAGAAATGCTGTACTAGTCTCATTATAAAAGAAAAACAGCCCTGTGCAAAGTGCCAGGACTGTTATAATTTGCATAATTTTGTGATTTGCATCAACCTGTCAAATACAGGCAGGCATTATATTTCTGTTAAATAACCGAAGGCTTCTCCAGCTTTACCGCCGACTAACATACCAGCTTTCATGTTCGTCTGCTGGGATATACTGTTCCATAATGATACCACTTTACACTCAGGATAACATCATTCTGTCATTGGCAAATTCTCCACCGCTTACTTCTTCAAATTTCTTTAACAGATCTGCCACCTGGAGTTTCTTCTTCTCTTCCCCTGCCACGTCATAGATAATCTTTCCCTCGTGCATCATGATCAGGCGATTGCCCAGACGAATGGCGTCCTTCATGTTATGTGTTACCATCAACGCTGTAAGATTATTTTCATCTACGATCTTCTCCGTGAGTTCCAGAACAGTCTTTGCCGTCTTTGGGTCCAGGGCTGCTGTGTGCTCATCCAGCAATAACAGCTTTGGTTTCTGCAGTGCTGCCATGAGAAGTGTCAATGCCTGTCTCTGACCGCCGGACAGTAATCCCACTTTTGAGGTCATACGTGTCTCCAGACCCAGACCCAATCCTTTCAACTTCTCCATGTAAAGCTCTTTTTCTTCCCTGGTAATGCCCCAGCGAAGAGTTCTCTTCTGTCCCCTGCGATATGCCAGTGCAAGGTTCTCATCGATCTGCATTCCGGCAGCAGTTCCACGCATGGGGTCCTGGAACACACGTCCCAGATATTTTGCTCTTGCATACTCCGGCTTCTGGGAGATATCTTCTCCATCCAGGGTAATCACCCCTTCGTCAATGGGGTATACCCCCGCAACCATATTTAACATGGTAGATTTTCCTGCGCCATTACCTCCGATAATGGTGATAAAGTCACCGGGATTCATATGTAAATTCACACCATTCAACGCTGCTTTCTCATTGATGGTACCTCTGTTAAAAGTCTTTTTCACATTTTCAATAATCAGCATTAGTTGGTACCTCCTTTTGTATAGGAAGACTTGATTTTCCATTTATCCATGGCAACCGGAATACATAATGCCAGTGCTACGATGATAGCAGAGATCAGCTTCATATCATTTGCATCCATACCTAACTGAAGTACGATGGCGCGAATGATGAAGTATACCACGGAACCTACCACAGCAGCCACTAATTTGCTGCCAAAAGAATGTAATTTGCCCATGAGCATATCTCCGATGACGATGGCGGCAAGACCGATGACAATGGCACCGGTACCCATACCAACATCCGCATATTTCTGATTCTGACAGACTAACGCACCTGACAGACCCACAAGTCCGTTGCTGAGCATCAGTGCCAGCATCTTGGACCACTTTGTGTTCGTTCCAAGAGCACGGATCATATCTTCATTGTTACCGGTGGCACGGAGTGCACATCCCATCTCTGTTCCGAAGAACCAGTACATACCGATGATGCAGAGTACTGCAAATACGATACCGATGATCATAGTCGCCATGGACTGGGAAAGTCCTGTGACAGCCATGAACTGTGTCACGATGGTATCCACTTTTAATAAAGGCAGGTTACTTCTGCCCATAATTCTCAGATTGATAGACCATAGGGCTATCTGTGTCAGAATACCAGCTAAAATAGCCGGAATTTCAAACACCGTATGTAAAAATCCTGTCACAGCTCCTGCAAGAACACCTGCGATGGTAGCGATGATTAATGCCACAACTGGATTGACTCCATGAGTCACCACTAACATGGCACATACACAGCCACCCAGTGCAAAACTGCCATCCACTGTCAGATCCGCAATATCCAAAATCTTATATGTAATATATAGCCCTAAGACCATTACACCCCATAGGATACCCTGCGTGACAGCACCCTGCATTGCTAACACAAAACCTGCGATGTTCATATGTAAAACCTCCTAATTTAATGGAACATCATCCCATTTTAAATTTACTATGGAATTAGACTGACACTGCATGTCGATTCCAATACTTTTACTATAGTACCACAAAACATCACTTTGTTAAAGTGCTAAATTCTGAAATGACAGCGTAAATTTATAGGATTTACAATAAACGCAATAAATAAAAACACCCTGCCGGGAAACATTTATGATAGGTTTCCAAACAGGGCATTTTATTGTTTGTTTTTTTCCCAATCGTGAAATATGTCATTTCATTCACGGGAGACACAGCGCGTTTTATTTCATATGAGCGGATAAATCAATGCCAAGTGCCTTAGCTGTCTCTTCGTTTCCTGCAAATTCACACTGATCTGCTGTCAGATAACCGATTGGTGTCTCTGCCGGAGTAGCTTCTCCCTTTAAGATCTTAACAGCCTGCTCTGCCGTTAATTTCCCAAGGTTATAATAGTCAATACCGAATGTTGCAAGTCCGCCTGCTTCCACCATACCTGACTCACCACAGATTACCGGAAGACCATTCTCGTTAGCAACCATTGCTACTGTTGTCATACCAGCTGCGATCATGTTATCTGTTGGGCAATAGAGGGCATCCACTTTTCCTACCATGGATTCAACCACTGACTGAATCTCATTGGAGCTTGATACTGTGAATTCTACTGGTTCCAATCCGGCTGCTGTAATCTCTGTTTTTGCGATATCAGCCTGGAATCTGGAATTGTCCTCTGCGGAGCAGAATAAAATACCAACTTTTTTTGCTTCCGGAACTAATTCTGTCAAAAGAGCAATCTGCTCTTTTACAGGTGTCAGATCGGAGGTACCTGATACATTGCCCCCTGGGACTTCATTGGTATCTACCAGTCCTGAGGTAGCTGGATCTGTAACTGCTGTTACGAGAATGGGAATATCTGTCGTCTTGCCTGCCACTGCCTGTGCTGCCGGTGTAGCGATTGCAAGGATCAGGTCATTCCCGTCATTTACCAGCTTGGAAGCGATGGTATCACATGCTGTCTGATCGCCCTGTGCGTTCTGCTGATCTACTTCATATTTAATCCCTGCTTCATCTAATCCATCAACAAAACCTTTGTTTGCTGCATCAAGTGCGGCATGCTCTACCAATTGGATAATACCAATCTTATATACGGTGTCGTCACCTGCTGTCTCTGTTGCTGCCGTATCTTCTGTGGCAGATGTTTCTGTTGTACCAGTTGCTTCTGTTGCTGCTGGTGCAGTTTCCTCAGTCGTTGCTTTACTTCCACAGCCCATTAACATAGTAGCTGTCATAGCACCAACCAGTGCCATTGCTAATAATTTCTTCATAATCATAATCTCCTCTTTTATCACTGTATTTATTTAACGCTTTTATGCATTAAAGTATGATATTAAAAATATACGCGAAAAGACAAGATTTGTCAATTCTTTTCGCATACATTTTTATTTCATTTTTCTATTTATATTCTTCTAGTTTTTGCTTACAATATCGTCCTGTTTTTTATAAATACTGTGTGCATTCACATATCCCCTAACACAGGATAGTGGATACACATTGGACTCCCTGCCGATGACCGTTCCCGGATTCAACACGGAGTTGCAGCCTACTTCCACGTTATCTCCCAGCATGGCACCCACTTTTTTAAGCCCCGTCTCAATGCAGCCCTCCGGGGATTTCATGACTACCAGGGTCTTGTCACTTTTCACATTGGAGGTGATAGAGCCGGCTCCCATGTGTGATCTGAATCCCAGAATACTGTCCCCCACATAATTGTAATGAGGTACCTGTACTTTATTGAATAGGACTACATTTTTAAGCTCTGTAGAGTTACCTACCACGGCACCTTTTCCCACGATGGCATTGCCTCTGATAAATGCACACTGTCTCACTTCTGCGTCCTCATCAATGATACAGGGACCATTGATATAGGCACTGTCAAACACTTTGGCAGACTTTGCAATCCAGACATTGTCTCCTCTTTTTTCAAATTTATCAGCAGGTAATGCCTCCCCCAATGCCACGATAAATGCACTGATCTTCGGAAGTGCTTCCCAGGGATAGGTAAGCCCCTCAAATAAATCTGCTGCAATGGTCTCTGTTAAATCATATAAGTTTTGAATCTTAAAATGTTCCATTTCTGCCTCCTCATGTATGCTGACATGGTATAATTTTTATGGATTGCCACAAACGTGACCCATATGACGTTTTCATACCTCATCTTATATTTATCTTTTATGTTTATCTTTAATACTTATTCCTTAATGTTTATTCCTTAATATTTTTGCTTATTCATTTTTACTTATATCACTTTTTGTAATACCTGGATACATTCTGAAACTGGCCGAACAGGATGGATTGATTATTCAGCTGCTTCACCTGGTTGGTTCTCCGATTGACGAAGCTGTCCAGCTTTTCAATATATTCCTCTTCTGTAATACTGCCATCTGCCACTCCTGTCAAGCCTTTTTCCCAACTGGCGGTAAGTGTTGGGTTCAGGAGGGGGCGTATAGAGAGATTTACCACCTCATAAATCAGCTCTCCCATGAAGGTGGGGGTCAATATCTGGGTCTTCTTATTCAAGGATATGTACTTGATATTCACAAGCTTTTTTAAGATTTCCGCCCGTGTGGCAGACGTTCCGATACCGCTTCCCTTCATCTGTGCCCGCAGATCTTCATCCTCGATGAACTGTCCTGCATTTTCCATGGTGAGAATAATGGAACCGGAATTGTATCGCTTGGGCGGGGAGGTCTCCCCCTCTTTCAGATTCAAACCCTGAAAGGAAATTTCCATTCCTTTTTTTATCCTGGGCAGGAGATCCAGAAAACCACTGTCGCAGGCTTCCTCCTCGGGTGGGTTTCCATCTCCATCCTCCTCATTGATGTTTTTATTTCCAGTATCCTTATCCTGTTTTGTTTTCCTGTCTTCTGTTACTGTTGTAAGCACACCTTCTCCGGCTCCTGCCTGAGGCTTTGTTGTATCTTCCGTATCATTTTTTGATTTTTTATCCTCTTTCTTTTTGGTAAAGGAGTACTGGGATACCTTCAGATATCCCTCGTCCACCAATACCTTGAAGGAGGAAAAGAACTTTTCATCCTTGAGGGAAGTGGTAAGTCCCACTTTCTGATAGATCGCAGGGGGATAGAAAATAGCCAGAAAACGCCGCACCACGATCTCATATACCTTTTCCGCTGCGGCAGACAGGCTGGAAAGTGCACCAAATCCCTGTCCTGTGGGAATGATGGCATAGTGATCGGTGATCTGTTTATCATTGACATATCTGGACTTCACGATCTTTTTATAGCTTTGGGACTGTAGGATTTCCTGGGCATAGGGCGCTCCGTATTGATAATGGAGCAGTCCATTGATATTTTTGTTGATTTCCTTTGCCACCGCAGTGGACAGCACTCTGGCATCCGTACGGGGATAGGTGGTCAATTTCTTCTCATAGAGTTCCTGCACGATGCGTAAGGTCTCATCCGGACTGATCTTAAATAGCTTGGAGCAGTCATTTTGCAGTTCGGCAAGGTTATAGAGCAGAGGCGGATTTTTCGTTTCTTTTTTCCGTTCTACCCCTGTCAGCACAGGAACTTCACAGGTTCCATCTTCCAGTGGAGCCTGCAGGTATTCCATAAGTCCAAGTGCAGTTTCTTTTTCCTTAAATCCATTTTCCTTATAGAGAGCTGGTGACTGAAAATATCGGGAGCCTTCCACCGCTTTCCATTCTCCCTCGTAAGTGTGCTCGCCCATGCCAAAGGTTCCCATAATCCGATAGAAAGGAGTCTTCACGAAGTCGCGCACTTCCCGCTCCCGATTGACGATCATTCCCAGAACACAGGTCATAACGCGCCCCACGGAAATCACCGCCCTGTCTACTTTCAGATAATTTTTCACGGAATTGGAATATTTTAAGGTCAGGACTCTGGAAAAGTTGATTCCCATGAGATAGTCCTCTTTTGCACGAAGATAAGCTGCGGCACAGAGATTATCATAGGCAGTGGCGTCCTTTGCCTCCCGGATTCCTCTGAGGATCTCATCCTCCGTCTGGGAGTCGATCCATACACGTTTCAGCTTTGCGTTGGGATTATGCCCTGCCATTTGCAGTACGAGGCGCTGGATGTATTCACCCTCGCGCCCGGAGTCTCCGCAATTATAGATTACATCCACATCCTCCCTATTGAAAATACCACGGACGATGTGAAACTGTTTCTTTACGTTATCAATCACTTCATATTTATATTCCTGTGGAATAAATGGAATGGTATCCAAAGACCATCTCTTGTACTTTTCATCATAGACCTCCGGATAGCTCATGGTCACCAGATGACCCACGCACCAGGTAATAATAGCTTCCTGAGATTCCATATATCCATCACGATTCACAAATTTATATTTTAACGCCTTTCCAAATTCTCTGGCGACACTTGGTTTCTCTGCTATAAAGACACTTTTCCCCATCTCTTACCTTTCAACTGCATATTCATATCTTGATTCGCCCTCTGATTCCATGGTTCCAAAATAATAGAATCCTTTACATTCCTCAATCTTCACAGACACCAGTTTCCCGATCAGTGAAGGATCTCCCGGGAAATGTACGATGGTATTGTTGGATAATTTTCCTGTGACCAGATTGTGGTCATGTTCATTCTGCTCTTCCACAAGTACTTCCACGGTCTTTCCAACCATAGCTGCTGCCCGACTGGCCGTCATCTCATGAACTGTCTCCAGCACTCTGTCAAAGGATTCCTTTACCTGTTCCTGGGATACCTGATTTTCCATGGCTGCCGCCGGGGTTCCGGTTCTCTTGGAATAAATAAAGGTAAAGGCATTGTCGAACTGTGCTTTCCTGATTACATCCATAGTCTCATCGATATCTGCCGCAGTCTCCCCTGGGAATCCAATAATGAGATCCGTGGTGATGGATACGTCCGGCATGGCTGTCCTGATCTTCTCCACCAACTCCAGATACTGCTCTTTGGTATACCTGCGATTCATTTCTTTCAAGATTCTGGAACTTCCCGACTGCAATGGCAAATGAATGTGACGACATATTTTGCTGGAATTTTTCATCACTTCAATAAGTTCGTCGGATAAGTCCTTGGGATGGCTGGTCATAAATCGAATGCGCTGCAGACCCTCTATTTTTTCTACCTCTAATAATAATTGGGCAAAGGTCATCCTGTCCACTTCCTCCAGATTCTTACCGTAGGAATTTACATTCTGGCCCAGTAACATGATCTCGATAACGCCATCTGCCACCAGCTTCTCGATCTCCTGAATGATGTCCTTTGGCTTTCTGCTCCGCTCACGCCCTCTCACATAGGGAACGATGCAGTAACTACAGAAATTATTACAGCCAAACATAATATTGATACCGGATTTGAACTTATATTTTCGTTCAATAGGCAGATCCTCCACGATCTGATCCGTATCTTTCCAGATGTCAATGACCATACGTTTTGACTGAAACATGGTGACCACAAGCTCTGCAAATTTGAAAATATTGTGGGTACCAAAAATCAGATCCACAAAGCGGTAGCTTTTTTTCAGCTTCTCAATGACGCTTGGCTCCTGCATCATACAGCCACACAGAGCGATGCGCATATGTGGATTTTTCTTTTTCTTTGTGCCGAGTGCGCCCAGTCTTCCATAGACCTTCTGATTGGCATTGTCCCGCACGGTACAGGTATTGTAGATGACGAAATCTGCGTCCTCCGTATCCTGCTCCTCATATCCGATCTGCTCCAGAATACCCACCAGTTTTTCGGAGTCTCTGGCGTTCATCTGACAGCCAAAAGTAGTCACACAGAAGGTAGGGGTTCTGCCCAGCTCTTCTGTTAAATTTTCTACATACTTTTTTGCCTGCTCTATAAAATAAAATTGTCTATCCGTCTCGTTCTCAGGTATGTTGTTTATCTGAAGCTGTTCCATGTAAATTCTCCTGTTTCCGTATTTCTATATTCTTATATTTCTATTCCTTATATTTCTATTTCTTATAATCTATTTCTTATATTTCTATTTCTTACATTTCAATTTTTCTATATTCAATCTCTGGTCTGTCCGTTGCCATAGATGGTATATTTGTAGGAGGTAAGCTCCTTCAGCCCCATGGGTCCTCTGGCATGTATTTTCTGGGTACTGATACCAATCTCCGCACCGAAACCGAACATAAATCCATCTGTGAACCTGGTAGCAGCATTGACATACACGCAGGCAGCATCGATCTCATTCAGAAATTTCTCTGCATTTTCTTTATTTTCCGTAATAATGGCTTCAGAATGTTTCGTATTATATTGATTGATATGCGCAATCGCCTCTTCAATGGTATCCACTGTTTTGATGGACAGTTTCAGATCCAGATATTCCCTTCCGAAGTCCTCCTCCGTGGCAGGAATGCAATCCTGCAAAATGGCAGCGGATGCCACATCTCCATGCACTTCCACATGTTTTTCCTTTAGAGCAGTGTCCAGCCGTGGTAAGAACCGCTCCATGATCTTCCTATGTACCACCAGGGATTCACACGCGTTACACACACCGATCCGCTGTGTCTTGGAATTGATGATAATGGGGATGGCCTTTTCCATATCGGCATATTCATCCACATAGATATGACAGTTTCCAGTTCCTGTCTCGATGACCGGAATGGTGCTGTTGCGAAGTACTGCCTGGATCAGCCCTGCACCTCCACGGGGTATCAGTAGATCCACGTATTGATCCATCTTCATAAATGCCGTCGCTGTCTCACGGTCTGTGGATTCGATCAGTTGTACTACGTCCGGGTTCAAATGGTATGCAGATAAGGCATCACGAATGGTGTTGGTGATGGCAAGATTAGAGTGTATGGCATCACTTCCCCCTTTTAGGATGACTGCATTTCCAGATTTGAAGCACAGCGCAAAGGCATCCGCTGTGACATTTGGTCTGGATTCATAGAAAATACCAATCACCCCGATAGGTACTCTCTTCTTAATGATCCGCAATCCATTGGGACGATCAATCCTGTCCAGAATCTCCCCAATAGGATCAGGGAGTGATGCTACCTGCTGTAGTCCTTCCGCCATGGAGGCAATCCGGTCTGCACTCAAAGTCAGACGGTCAATCAAGCCCTCCGACATTCCGGACCTTTCTGCCTCTCGAATATCAATCTGATTGGACATCAGGATCTCGTGGGTATGTGCCACAAGCGCATCCGCGATTCCAAGCAACCCATTATTTTTTACTTCCGTACTATACTTTTGTAATTCATATTTGGCCGTGACAGCCAGTTTCCCCATTTTCTCTAAATCCATGTCAACATACCCCTTTCTACTCAAACATATATGCTGTCTCAAACACCTGTGAAACGAATTTCATCATTGATAAACAGCAGCATCTGTATACACTTTTTGTGGCTTCCTGTCATATGCATCCCCATGGATCTGCCCTGTTATCTGACAGGCAAAGCAGATGGCAATGGTATAAAAATACATCGAATACCGTTCCAAAAAACGGTCATAATAACCGCCTCCATAGCCGATACGATTTCTCTCTGGGTCAAAGGCAACACCCGGCATAATCATCAGACTTTTAGGATCACTCCCTGATATGTGATCCTCTGCCATCCATTTATGTATGGACTGCTCTTTTGGCTCCAGAATACCCTGATATCCAGTCTCCAGATCGGACAGGGCGAAGATTTCATAGAATTCCATCCTTCTGTCTTCCTTCGGCGGGATGACTTTAGGACAGAACACCCTTTTTCCATCTCTCCATGCCTGCTCTATCAGTGGCCGTGTCTGGACTTCATGATGGTAATCCACATAGATCAGGAGTTCCTCTGCCTCCCTGTAATAGGAATCCTGCAACAGCTTTGCTGTAATGATCGCACTTTTTTTCATGAAGTCCTCCTGTGACATGGCTTCTCTCACAGATAAGATCTGCTTCCTAATTTGTTCCTTTTTTCCCATATTTTTCTCCAAGGTTCGTGACAGATCCGTCCTCATTCTGGATACTGATATTATTTAACTGACTTCTGAGATTGCCACGGACACTGGCAACATACTCACTTCTAAGGGCTGCCTGCTCCTTCTTCTCTGCATCTGTGAGGCCTTCTGCTTTTGATTTGTGATACAGTTCATTGATTCGATTGATCTTTTCCGGTGTGATTCCCATATTCTTTTTCAACTCTACTTTCTAATTTCTATTTCTATCTCTATCTCTATCATTATTTTTATTGTTATGTCTATTTCTATATTTATATATCTGTACCTATTCGATCTCTACTTCTATCCCTGTTTCTATTTCTATTTCTATTTCTTTTTTATGTATCATTTTTATTTCTAATTTTCTATTTGTACTTTGAATATATCTCTGATTTTGGTCTAAACACTGATCTGTAAATTTCGTATTTATAGTATTTCTTTTAGAGATACATATTTTCTACAAAATCTGTCAAATAGAAATTTTCATCTTTATTAGCCTTAAATATGGTACCATATTCCCTGCCGTCCATGATGCGATGAATGATCCGGGCATCTTTTCCATTGGCGATGACCATATCTGCGCCGGAATAGGTGGCGATCTTAGCCGCATTTAATTTGGTATTCATCCCACCGGTTCCCACATTGCTTCCCGTGGAAGCTTTGCCCATGCTCATGAGTTGGTCATCGATCTTTTCCACGGTACTGACGAATTTTGCATCTTTGTTTTTATGAGGATCATCCGTATACAGTCCATCAATATCTGATAAGAGAATGAGCAGATCTGCATCGATGAGGGAGGCTACGATTGCAGACAGGGTATCATTATCTCCTATTAACGTATCGTTATCCTCACCCACATTGATCTCATAGGTGGCTACCGTATCATTTTCATTTACAATGGGAATGACTCCCAATTTCAATAATTCCGAAAACGTATTGTGGGCATTATATCTGTTCAAATTATCCACAACCGTATTTTTGGTCATGAGGATCTGTGCTGTCAACTGATTATATTCCGCAAATATTTTCTGATAGGTCATCATGAGTTTTGCCTGTCCGATGGCGGCACATGCCTGCTTCACTGCCAGCGGTTTATCATCCGCCGTATTTCTGAAATTGATCGCCTTTTTTCCCACAGCAATGGCGCCTGATGTGACCAACACCACATCTTTTCCCTGATTTTTCAGATTACAGAGTTCCCTCACCAGGACCTCCAACTTGATGTAATCCAGATCTCCCGTCTCTGGGTGACGTAAGGAGGATGATCCAATTTTCACTACGATCCTCTTTTTATCCTTGATTTCATTTCGTAACATGATCTTATCCCTTTCGTTCTGCCTGTATGTATTATTTTATAATTGTCTTATTGCTCATACTATTTATTGCCTTAATGATGATAGCATTTATTGATATATGTTTGTCTTACTGCTTTCCCGCAAGATTTGGTAACTTCATTCCGCTATTATATGCAGTATCCTTTAAAATGGTGCGTACTTTATGCGAATTGCCTCCGCCACTTTCAGTCCATCCATGGCAGCACTTGTGATGCCGCCTGCATATCCGGCACCTTCCCCGCAGGGATACAGACCGTGCACCTCACTTTGGAGTCTCTCATCCCTGTGGATACGCACAGGGGAGGACGTCCTGCTCTCCACTCCGGACACCAGGGTGTCTTCCCTATTGAATCCACGGATAACTCTCCCAAACTGCTCCATTCCTTCTATAAACGACTCGTTCAGTGACTCAGGTAAGAGTTCCCTTACATTGGTGTAGGTGTAGATGCCCTTCATACAGGGCTTATTTCTGTCTGGCTGTTCCGTGGAGGGAACATTCTTTTTAAAATCATCATAATATTGCAGAGGAATATGCCCCTGTCCCAGGAAATATGCCTTTTCTTCCAGCTTTCTCTGGAACCGTATGCCCGCCAGTGCATCCTCACCACCGTAATCCTCCGGGGTTACCGACACGATAATGGCACTGTTGGCATTGGCACTGTCCCGCTTACTGTAGCTCATACCATTGATTGCCAGACGATTTTCCTCGGAGGAGGCATTTACCACATAGCCACCCGGGCACATACAGAAAGAGTAAACGCCCCGACCGTTACTGGTCTTTGCAGTCACTTTGTAGGGAGCTGCACTGAGATATCCAGGGAATTCCATTCCGTACTGGGATTGGTTAATTAGTTTTTGCGGATGTTCCACCCGCAGACCCACCGCAAAAGATTTCGCCTCCATGGGAATATTCCTCTCATAAAGTTTTTCAATGGTATCTCTGGAGCTGTGACCGATTGCCAGTACGACCTGATCTGATAGAATTGTCTGGTCATGATTCACCACGACCCCCTTCATACGCCCCGCATCCATGATAAAATCTGTCACCTGGTGACGAAACAGCACACTGCCGCCATTCTGTAAAATGGTATCCCGCATGTTTTTCACGATCTGAATCAATGTATCCGTACCAAGATGCGGTTTATTCTCATAGAGAATGTGTTCTGGTGCCCCAGCCGCCACGAAAATACGGAGCACTTCTTTGTTTCGCCCGTTCTTATCTTTTACTAAAGTATTTAATTTTCCATCGGAAAAAGTACCGGCACCACCCTCGCCAAATTGTACATTGGAGTTCAAGTCCAGCTTTCCAGTCTCCCAAAATTCCGTGACGGACTGTAATCGGGTCTCGGCATCTTCCCCACGTTCCAGCACTATCGGACAATATCCATGTAGGGACAGCATATAAGCGCAAAACAATCCCGCCGGACCTGCACCCACGATAATGGGTGGATGACTCAATTTTTCACTTCCGGGTTTTGGAAAATGATATCTTTCATCAGGTGCCAGTGAGACATTGTGATCCTTACAGTGCTTTAGAACTGCCTGTTCCTTTGCTACCTTCACATCCAGCACAAGACTGAAATAAAGGTCCGGCTTTTTCCTGGCATCAATGGACTGCTTTACAATGGTCAGTTTCTCGATCTGCGCATCCTGTATATGTAAAAGTTTTGTGATCTTCTTACGCAATATGGAATTTCTATTCTCTTTATCTTCATAAAATTCTCTGGGGGTGATCTTTACCTGGTTGACTCGCAGCATGAATGATTCCTTTCATCTAACAATTGTTTTCATGGATTGTCCCTTATTTTCGTTCCATTATGACTTTACTTTATTTTTGGCTCTGCCGCATTTACCCCTGCCACATAGCCGGAGCTCCATGCCCATTGCAGGTTATAGCCGCCACAGATACCATCCACATCCACGATTTCTCCTGCAAAATAGAGATTGGGAACGATCCTGGACTCCATGGTAGATTGCAGCTCTTTGCAGGAAATCCCGCCACAACAGACCTGTGCATTTTGAAAGGGATTGGTCGCCTGTATGGAGAGCTGCCAGTTCTTTATTGTGTGAATTATCCCATCCACACTGCGGCGATCTCCAGTGAGTTCCCTCCATGAGGTATTCGTCTTACAATGATTTAATTTCAATACCATGAGTAATAATTTCTTATTCATAAGACCCAGCATCGCCTCTTCCACCGTGAGTTTCGTCTGCCTGTCTTTCCCTCTGCCTGTTAAGAAATCTACGATCTCATCAGAATCCATGGATGGCAGCAGGTCAATCTTCGCATCTACCTTCCGCTTCTGATCCAGTGCCTTTGCAGCGATACGGCTCAATTGAAATACCGGTATGCCTGAGATTCCGTAATCCGTCAACTGTAATTCTCCCTGTTCTTCCTTCTGTAATTTGCCGTCTACATACAGCCGGATCTTCGCCTCACAGCGAACGCCGGCCACCGCCTTCAGGTAGTTCTCCTGACATCGTAGCTGCACCAGTGCCGGCAATGGCTGGATGATGGAATGCCCCATTTTCCGGGCAAGTACATATCCACTTCCGTCCGATCCCGTCTGGGGTGCTGCCTTGCTCCCACATGCCAGTATGAGGGCATCACAGGAAAGGCTGCCCTGGCTGGTAAGTACCTGGAAATTTCCATGGCTTGTTTTCATTGCCTGCTTCGTCTGCAATCCATGATCAACCTTTGCCAGTTCATTCACCATCATGGTTTTGCTTGTTTTTATTTGGGTGTTATTTGGTATAATCTTCTGAATCTCACAATCTGTTATGACCTTAACCTGTAATCGCTCCAACTGGATTCGCAGCACATCTAGTACCGTAGATGCCTGCTCTGACATGGGATAGAGATACCCTTTTTTCTCCTTGGTCAGCAGTCCGATTTCTCTGAATAAAAGGATGGTATCATCTACGGAAAATTGTTGAAAAACAGGTGAAAGAAACCCAGGGGTATCTGTATAGTAATCAGAATCGGAAAAAGACAGGTTGGACAAATTACATTTGCCATTTCCTGTCATTAGAATCTTTTTCCCAATTCTATCCTTATGTTCCAGGATAGTAACACTTGCTCCATGCTCTGCAGCAGTAATTGCGGCCATGATTCCAGATGCGCCGCCTCCCACAACAATTACTTTTTTCATAAAAAACCTCATTTATCCTTTAGTATACCTCTAACTGGAATAAGACTCAAGAAAATTATATAATTCTGCTTCTCCTTCGATGCACTTCGTATCCAGTATCTCATTTTGAATCTCCTCCGGCAGCATGTCCATGGGAATCTCTGTGTTCATATAGACAGTCTTCTGATCGCTGCAATACACTGTCACTTTATGATTCTCCGCTACCAGGAAAAAATAAGTATCTTTTTCCGCCTCTTTTGTCTCGTAGATCTTACTCACAATCACTTTCTCCGATGAGAAAGATTCCAGGGATGCACTGAGAAACCCACGCTCCTGATCCTCCAGGGTGGGGGACATGGAATACTGTTGCAGTTCCGTTATCAGTTCTTCCCTGGAAAGTCCGATATATCTCACCGGGACGCTCTCCTGCGCTGTCTCTGTCTGCCCTGTATCCTTCTGTATGGAATGTACCACATAGATCGTGGATGCGGATATGCGGCTTTCCTCTTTTACAGATACCGCTTCATAGGAATTGGTCTGCTGCTCTTCTGTTTTCGTATTGATATTCGCATTTGCTTTCGTTTTTGTATTATCCGCATTATTATTTATTTTGTCATTTGCTTCATTTGCTCTGACAAGCGACTCGCTTTCCATCATGGGGTTTTCTTTTCCTTTCTGAAATCCATTGGTGGACTTCACCACAATCCCAAGATAGAAAAATGCTGCCGCAACCAGAAAAAGTAAGCTGATTCTATATAAAATTTTCATAAGAGTCCCCGCTCCTGTTTTTTATATAGTATCAGCCTTTTCCAGTATTTCTATTCCCTGCTTCTATTTATTTTTTCTATTTAGTAGTTATCTTTTCCGATTAATACTTCTCTTTTCTATTTCATCGTTATCTTTTGTGATTCATATCGTTTACTTTTCCTTGCTTTATATCTCTTTTATTTTTGAGAAGGCAGTAACTGCAAGGTCTTTGCCACTCTGCTGATGACACTGCCTCCTGGCAGCGCTTTTATCTCCTTCTCGTTGATCATACGAAATGCCACAATAAAGAACAGATAGGCGATCACTGAAATCAGTGCTGCAATAATCAGTGCTGCTGTATTTCCGAGACTTCCATTACATACAGAATAGATCAATAAAGCAATCAAGCCTGAGATTACCGCCGCCACAAAAGGAAACACTACGGTCTTTAGCCATTCCGGTGTGTATTTCAAATATTTCTTAATAAAAATATAATTAAAAATACACATGACAATACTCATAATGATGTTGGCATAGACCACGGCATAAATGTCCAGTTTCAAATATTTCAACAGGAACATCATGGATATGATATGAATCATTAACGCCAGCAAGGTGCCGCTTGTAATTACTTTATATTTTCCAATCCCCTGCAGGATGGCATTTCCGATCATGGCAAAGGAAAAGAAAAGAATAAAGGACGAGCCATATTGCAGTAACTGCGCTGATAAAGTCACGTTTCCTTTGAAGAGCATATTCAGTATTGGTCTCGCCAACAGAACTGCATTCACCACAAAAGGCATGACAACGATCATGGACAGACGATATACCGTGGCGATTCTGTTTCGTATCAATTTTTGCTCTACCCGCTGATAGGACTTTTCCAGGGCAGGAATCAGGGGAAGCCATATGGTGCTGGCAAGAACGATGGGGATCTCCATCAGCACTCTGTATTTTCCAGCGTAGATGCCAAAGTTCACCACATGACTTGTGGTGTTTCCGTCCGTAATCATCACACCATTATATAGAATCTGATCCAGTATGCGATTGACGTTAAATATGCAGGAAGTAACAATGAGTGGAACCAGAATATACAGCATAGAACGAATCACATCCCCATTGGACTCATTTCCTTTGCCAATTTCTTTGCCCAGCAATCTGGCACGTTTTTTCTTGTACACGAAGAATACAAACAACAGGAATAGTAGCGCAACAAACAGACCGATCAGGTTCCCCAGACCGATTCCAAGCACTGCATAGGCAGCCGCAAAAGAATTATTGTGCAGTAAATGTGCTACTTTGATCCCATATGTGCAGATGAACATCGACGCAAGAATGCTGGCGGCCGCACTCACCACCTGCTGAATCCCATTGGACACCACGGTAGGCATACTCGTGCCCATTCCCTGAAAGTATCCGCGAAAAGATGCCACGATTCCTGCGATAATAATGGAGGGACCCAGCATCTTCATGGTCAATGCACTCATGGGAACCATCAGCAGATAACTTGCCAGATAATCTCCACCAAACACCAGTACCAGGCACGCAATAATAGACAGGATCATATTCCACAGGAACGCCACTTTGAATGCACCATGTGCATTCTTATACTGTCCTCTGGCGATACGAACCCTCATCATATGCGACAAGGCATCCGGCATACACCAGACAGATATAATCAATAATATTGTGTACATTTCAAAAGCTGCAGCATAGATACCATTTCCTTCATCCCCGATGATTCGTGTCAATGGTATTCGTGCAAATAATGCAATTAGCTGTATTAAAACGCCTCTTTTTTTCTCCATAACCCTCTTAATCTCTTGTTATCTTTAAAGTATTTAATATTTTTTCCTGTTTCTCTTCCATGACCTTCGCTTCCTCTGGAACCATATGGTCATATCCTAATAAGTGTAGCATACTGTGGGCAACAAGAAAAGCGAATTCGCGCAGGACGCTGTGTCCGTACTCCTCCGCCTGCTCCCGTATCCGATCCTCCGATAAGATGATGTCCCCCAACATGAGTTCTCCCGAATCCGGATTAAAGTAGTCTGCCTCGTCCTCTTCCAAACGTGTATAATACCCAGGTGCTTCGTAATCTACATTTGGAAAAGACAGTACATCAGTCTCCCTGTCGATCTCCCTGTACTCCCGATTCAATTCGCGGATTCCGTCATTATCTGTGATAAGCACATTCACTTCCACCTCATAGGGACAGTTCTCCTGCTCCAGGGCTGTCATTGCCACTTTTTGAATCACTTCTTCCACATCAAATGGAAACTGGGCATCCACTTCATTTTCAACGTAAAAAGTCATAATACAATTTTTCCTCCTTAAAGATCTTGCGCATGATGGACAGATCAGCCATGGATAATTCGCATTTTTGCAACAGTCCGCTGGTTATTTTTTTATGAAAAATCATATCAATGACCTGATCATAATCCACCACTGCATCTTTATTTTTCTTGAAGAGATACATGATCGAACTGATCACTGTATCTGAGAAATAAATAATCGCCGCTTCTTTTGAAGTGTAGTTCTTCTGGCGATAGGCTATCAACAATTGATACAACGCCGGCGGAAACTCATTTTCTTTCAGTAAGTTCTCATAGACCTCCATGGTGTCCGGCTCACAGAGTTCCGACAGGTTATGATAATAGCTTCCTGCTTTTGCCAGCATTGGGTCGCTATGGGTCTTTCGCGCTATCTTATCACTGAAATATGCCGTATGAATGGCAAGGAAATAGGCTTCCTTTGATTTTTTCTTTAACGTGACCATCAGACTGTACTCCTGATCTGCGATTACGGTATAGCGATCTCTATATTGATGTACGATGGTCGCACTGTAATATTTTAAAAAGATCAGATAGAACAATGCCGAGATAAACACATTGATCACTGGGATAATAAAGGATTCCACAGAGATCCGTCCGTTATCCATGAGTAGTACTTCCGCTGTAGTAGCCACCAGAATCGATAGTTCCGACAAAAATAGCGGAATATAGATCTTGAATGTATCATCCAGTTTCTGAAATAGTAAAATAGCAATGACACTGCAACTGAAATAGAGATAGAAAATAGAAAAATCTGCCCCATTTAAGGTGACACTGATAAAAATAAAAAGTGCAGTGGAACAGATTCCAATGATCGAATCCGAATATAATGCCAGAATGACGGAAAGGACCGGATAAGGCCATCCGCTGTTGGGCATAAACGAAAATAAGATGCTCAAAATGATTCCGAAAAAGAACCATCGATAGTATTTCCCTGACATGGAACGTTCTTCTGTAATATCCGAGATGTAATTGTGGACCATATCATTATCTGTACATGTATTCTCGATGGCAATCTGCCTGAGACGGAACAGAATAGCGAACAGTCCCAGGATCGTCATTACCAGATTACGTAACTGCTCTGCCTGGGATAGCTTTTTCGCCCAGCCTGCCACCGCTACCGCCGCAACGGTCACTATGAAAATAAAAATCTGCTCTTTTAGATTGTTTTTCTTCACAACTACTTTGTCTTCTGCCATCTTTTTCCTTTATGATCCCGTGAATTTTCTCTTGTATTTGTCCTGTCCGACCTGTTTCTCATGGCCTTGCTCTCATAGTTCTCATATGCCTGTACGATCTTCTGCACCAGTGGATGGCGCACCACATCCTTGCTGGTCAATTGACAGAGCGCGATGTCGTCGATCTTACTCAGGATACGGACTGCAATATCCAGTCCCGATACCGCCCCCGGTGCCAGATCCTTCTGGGAGGAATCCCCAGTCACGATCACTTTGGAGCCAAATCCGATTCTGGTGAGGAACATTTTCATCTGTGCCGGTGTGGTATTCTGTGCTTCATCTAATATAATATAGGCATTGTCCAGCGTTCTGCCACGCATATAGGCGAGAGGTGCCACTTCGATCAAGCCCTTTTCCATATTTTTGGAAAAGCTCTCCGCCCCCATGATCTCATATAGCGCATCATACAAGGGTCTGAGATAGGGATCCACCTTACTCTGTAAGTCCCCCGGAAGAAAGCCTAACTTTTCGCCGGCTTCTATGGCAGGTCTGGTCAGTATGATCCTGCCAACCTCATTATTTTTGAAAGCTGTGATTGCCATTGCCATTGCCAGATATGTCTTTCCGGTACCTGCCGGTCCCAGTCCGAACACGATCATCTTCTCCCTGATGGCATCCACATATTTTTTCTGCCCCAGTGTCTTTGGCTTGATGGGTTTTCCGCTGATGGTATGACAGATACAGTCCCCATCGATTTCCAACAGGGAATTTTCGACATTTTCTTTATGCATCGTGATGGCATAATCAACACTTTGCTCCTGTATCGCACTGCCTCTCTCCGAAAGCTTTGTCAATTCCCGTAGGATTTTCACTGCCTTTTTAACGGAACCATCCTCAGTTCCCGCAATCTTAATCCCACCATCGCGGTTCACCACCGTCACATCAAAATCTTTTTCTATTTTTCGTATGAACATGTCGTTCTCACCGAAAACATTCTGCATATCATTCACTGACATTTCTAACTGCTCTTCATATTGGCTCATGGACTGTTTTCCTCTAACATATTATTTTTGGACGGAACGCTCTCTCCAATCTTCTCAATCACCGTGATCCGCCCTTTTACAAGCAGAAGATTCTTCTGCTTGCTATTCGTTTTATTTATTTTAACATCTTTTCCTATTATTTGAACCCCTTTTTCCCTTAAACTTTTAAGAAATTCATTAAAATGCATTTCTGCGATTTTTTTTGCTTCCGCAAAGGAATAGGTTTTCTCCTTTAATTCATATCCGCAGATCGTTCTGCGATTCATAAAAACCGGCAGATAGAAATTATCCAGGATATGTAACTGCCGCTTATCTGTAAAGCTTTCATAATTCTCATAGGGTATTTTTCTGTGTGGAAGTGTCAATTCCCTGGTGAAGACTCCAAGACTGTAGATCCTGATATTCTCATGGTAAAATTCTTTCTCTGTATAGTTCATGTCAATGCGATCCTGGTAGGCATACTCTGTTCTCAGGTAGATATCAGCGTCCGACACACAGTACTGATACTTTTCCACCGTTTCATCCTCCCCCGTGATGGGTATCTGTCCCGACACAATGATCTGATTCTCACTTACAGTATCTCCCACTTTACATAGTGGGATTCCTTTTCTGGTCACCATCTGTACAATTTCTCCATTTTTATTAGAAATGATATCTCTGGCTGTCCCATCCTCCGCAGTATTTTCCTCCCTTGTCTCCTCCAATCCGATGCCTTCCTTCACTTCGATGGTAAGTTTCGTGCCCTCCATCTTTACCGAGTCCCATATCACATGATTAAAATGAATACGAATCTCCTTTTTCAGCATTTCAGGATCAACGGTACTTTTTCTGGTGCCATATTGAATATTCTGGGCTGACAGATAATCCAGAAGTTCTTCATCCGTGATGGATACATTTCCTACCACTTCAATAGACCATATATAATTTGACATCAGTGTGAGGAACAGGATACACCCAAAGATTCCCCCGATGAAGATACTTCTCTTCCGCATTTTTCCCACTAAAAAAGGTAGTCCATACCTTTGTATGAGTACTACCTTCGTTTTTGTCTTGCGGGCAATGGGGCGTAATTGAAAAAAGCCCCTGATGCTGATATTCATCGTATAATAATCAGTGAAATGAACCACATTCCACAGTAATATGTTGCGATTACTGCACAAATTCATAAAGCGTTCCGGGGAATATCCCATCACTTTTATGGTGACATAGCCACGAATATAGCGAAATAATCTTAGCAATTGTAACCTCCTACAGATATTGTATTTTACAAATAAGCCCTACGATTTTCATATCTTCATTTGTATAATACTCAATTAGGAGGTTCTTGCCCTCTACGTGAATCTGTCCATTTTTACCCTGTATGACGATAATCGTGGAAGTGTATTCAATGATTCCTTTATAATTTTCAATGCAAAGGGTATGCTTTCCCGTCAGTGTCAGGATGGAATCCCCCAACATCAGATCTCTGGGAAGGCGAAGCTGTTCCACAATGTGCTCTTTGCTCAATCTTTGTTCACAATTTTTGATGGTCGATCTGGATTTACGTTTTTTCATATAATACTATATGAAATCATTCTTTTATTTATGATAGGGTTCATGATTCATGATACGATAAGCCCTGTAGATCTGTTCCAACATGATCACCCGCATCAATTGGTGGGGAAATGTCATATTTGAAAAGCTGATCAGCTCATTTGCCCTTTGTAATACAGACGCATGAATTCCAAGAGATCCACCGATGACAAACGCAAGATTACTCTTTCCCTGGATGCCGAGGTTCTCGATTTTCCTGGAGAATTCTACGGAGTCAAACTTCTTTCCCTCTATGGCAAGTGCCAGTACATAGGTATCCTCCCTGATGTATTTCAGGATACGGTCTGCCTCTTTTTCCTTGATTTTCTCTTCCACAAGGCCGCTGGCATTTTCCACTGTCTTCTCATCGGTCACTTCGATGATGTTCAGTTTACAATATTTGGATAACCGTTTGGTATATTCTGAAATGGCATCCCTGTAAAACTTTTCTTTGATCTTTCCAACGGTAATAATTGAAATTGCCATACTGCTCCTATTTATCAAATATGGTGGGATATAAGTCTTCTAAGATCGTGTCCAGGAAACCTTCCTCCATGTTCAGGAAAGTCTTTTCCACTTCCTGCTTCATCTTTTCCATTCTCCTGAAGTATTTCATTTCCTCTGAAAATTCCTCCTGGAATAATCCGTCATCAATCGCTTGTCTGGTGAGATTCTCTCTGCACCAGCGCTCCACTTCCTCTTTCAGTTCTTCTTCCTCTTTCGCATCTCCAGCATACTGCTTGTATGAGCGATAAGAACTGATTCCCATGATCAGAAAGACTGCGAACATGACTCCCATGACTCCATAAGTCAATAGATTTAAATGAAAGGGAATGATTCCTGTTTTGCATAAAAGTAATGCCATGGCTCCTGCGATTCCCACAATAATCAGCGTGTAGGCAGATGATTTGAAGTTTTCTGCCTTGTCACGCTTATTCTCATAGACAACACCCGTTCCCTGAACAGTCCCCATGCCTGCGTTGGTATCAGTGGTAATATCCTCCAGCAATTCCTCCGCGGATTCTCCTGTCTCAGACTGTGCTGCTTCCTCCTCGCGGCTCAATGCTTCTTCCTGCTTAAAGATGGAGGCAATTCTCTTTGCCTTCTGCACATCTTCACTTGCCACAAAGAGCTCATAGACATCTTCCGCCTCATCATACCGGATACTTCCGGACTTTAATTGATTATATTTCAGGAACTCATTTAATCTGGTGATCTCATCCTCCGTGCCGAAAGTGATCGCCTTTGGCTGCATATCTTCCAATGTATCCACCAGCTCTACACCACAATCCGCACAGACTTTCATTCCTTCCACGTACTCATTTTTACAAACAGGACACCACGGCATACTTTTCTCTCCCTTTCTTTGCTCTTAACTACTCTGAAAGATATTGATGAATTCCTTTTGCAGCGGCTTTTCCGGCACCCATTGCCAGAATAACGGTAGCTGCTCCGGTCACTGCATCTCCACCTGCATACACACCGTCTTTGGAAGTCTTTCCAAACTCTTCTTCCGCTACGATACATTTTCTCCTGTTGGTCTCTAATCCTTTTGTGGTGGATGAGATCAATGGGTTTGGTGAAGTTCCAAGAGACATGATCACAGTGTCAACTTCCATGACAAATTCTGATCCAGGTATCTCCTGTGGACGTCTTCTGCCTGATTCATCCGGCTCTCCCAGTTCCATTTTGATACATCTAAGACCACTAACCCAGCCATCTTCATTAGCAATTACTTCTGTTGGGTTGGTCAGGAGGTCAAAGATAATACCTTCCTCTTTTGCATGATGTACTTCTTCTACTCTGGCTGGCAATTCTTCTTCACTTCTTCTATATACGATATGAGTCTCTGCGCCGAGTCTCAATGCTGTTCTGGCTGCATCCATGGCAACATTTCCACCGCCTACCACAGCAACTTTTTTACCGAGCATGATGGGTGTGGTGCTGTTCTCCTCAAATGCTTTCATAAGATTACTTCTAGTCAGGTATTCATTGGCAGAAAATACACCGTTTGTCTGTTCTCCAGGGATACCCATAAATTTTGGAAGTCCGGCACCTGAACCAATAAATACAGCGTCAAAGCCTTCCTCCTCCATCAACTCATCGATGGTCGTAGATTTTCCGATAACAACATCAGTCTCTAACTTCACACCTAAGGAAATTACATTATCGATCTCTTTCTGCACGACCGCATCTTTGGGCAGACGGAATTCCGGAATACCATACACCAGTACGCCGCCAGCTTTATGCAATGCTTCGAAAATAGTCACATCATATCCTAATTTTGCCAGATCTCCTGCACAGGTAAGTCCCGCCGGACCGGAACCAATCACAGCAACCTTTTTATTGATCTTCTCCTGTGCTCCGTTTGGCTTGATTCCATTTTCTCTCGCCCAGTCAGCCACGAATCGTTCCATTTTACCGATAGAAACAGGCTCTCCCTTGATACCACGAATACATTTTCCTTCACACTGGCTCTCCTGTGGGCATACACGTCCGCAGACAGATGGCAGTGCCGAAGATTCGCTGATGATCTGGTATGCTTTTTCAATATCACCAAGCTTTACCTGCTCGATAAAACCGGGAATATTAATTGCAACAGGACATCCCTTGATGCACTGTGCATTTTTACAGTTGATGCATCTGTTTGCTTCTTCCATAGCTTCTTCTTTTGTATATCCAAGGCATACTTCCTTGAAGTTTGTAGCACGAACTTTTGGATCCTGTTCAGATACAGGTACTTTCTTTAATACGTCCATTATTTGTCACCTCCGCAATTTCCACATCCGCCATGATGTGTATCTCCCTCTTTTGCAGCAAGATAAGCTCTGCCTTCCTGTGTCTTATACATCTGCTGGCGTTTCATAGCCTGATCAAAATCAACTTTGTGACCATCAAATTCCGGCCCGTCAACACATGCGAACTTTACTTCATCGCCCACAGTAACACGACATGCACCGCACATACCTGTGCCGTCCACCATGATTGGGTTCAAGCTGATAACGGTTGGAATATTCAATTTTTTCGTGGTGAGACATGCAAATTTCATCATGATCATGGGACCGATGGCGATACAGACATCGTACTGTTTTCCCTCTGCCACCAAATCTTCGATGACTTTGGTCACCAGACCATGACGACCATAGGAACCGTCATCTGTTGTAATATATAAATTGCCTGCTACGGCTTCCATTTCTTTCTCTAAGATCAGGATATCTTTTGATTTTGCACCCACGATCACATCTGCATTGATGCCGTGTTCATGAAGCCATTTTACCTGTGGATAGACAGGTGCTGTTCCAACACCACCGGCCACGAATAAAATATTTTTCTTTTTCACATCTTCTATATCGTCTGTTACCAATTCTGATGGACATCCTAAAGGTCCTACAAAATCTGCAAATGCGTCCCCGGCTTTTAACTTTGACATATCATCGGTACTGGCACCAACGATCTGGAACACAATGGTAATCGTTCCCTTTTCTCTATTATAATCGCAAATGGTAAGGGGAATTCTCTCACTGTTTTCATCTGTTCGAACGATTACAAATTGTCCTGGTTGACATGCTTTTGCTATTCTTCTGGCTTCTACTTCCATCAGAAAAATGTTATTTGTTAGTTCTTCGGCTCTTATAATTGGATACATTTTTCTTCCTCCTTGGGGTTTATCTTTGTCAATAATACGGGAATTTGCATAAAAATGCAAGTATTACATTAATACAGTATCACATTTATGGTTCCATCACGAGCAATCTCAGCCCTTCCCATAGCACCTGTCATGGCATCCACTGTGAAAATATTTCCAGTTTGTGTATAATTTTCATTTTCATCCAGATTATTTTCTGTCACCAGATAATAGGTGGATGTATTTTTACTAATGGCGGTGGTACAGGAATAAATATACCTGCCAGTGCCGGTGGTATTATGTCCTTCCGTATCTGTCAGATAATTATTCTGCAGCAGGAACATGGTGGTAATATTAATGGAATCCTGGGCGCTGACTTTTACATGGTTCAGTTTCAGGTCGTAGATGCGCTCCGTCACTTCACTTGCAGTACCATCCTCACCAAAGGTGATAAATTTAAACCGGCTGGTTCCCAGAGGCATGGTAATGCTGCCCGTGTATTTCTCACTGTTCTGTGTGGGGTCACTTCCATCAATGGTAAAATGTACAGAACCCATATCCGCATTATCTACCGTGATCATCTGTGGGGAATTGTACGCCCCGCTATAAGGCTCTACCACAGGCTGTAACGGAGTTGTAGACTCTATGAGAATGGATTTTTCCGCACAGTCACTCATGATCCCATATTGATTCACAAAGACTGCCTTTATGATATAACTGCCATATTCCAGTTCCACGGGTATGCTGTACTCCATACTGATCTTGGAGGGCTCCGTGCCGTCCAAAGTATAGTAGATCGTACCTGGCACATCGGATTTCAACACCAGGGAGACTTTTTCATTGTAATATTCCTCCGTCAGGCTGAATTCCGGTGGAAATGCCGTAAATTCTTTAAACTGTGATAAAGTCTCATCATTTTTACATTTTAGTAACAGTTCATTTATTTTCTCATACTGCTTGTCGCCCTTATAGATCTCAATAACTCTTCGATAGGCTTCTGCATTCTCGTCAAACGATTCTATACAATTTAATAACGTGATGGTTGCATTCTCTTTTTCACCGTTTTTATAGTAATAGTCAGCCAATAAAAGATTCCTGTTCACATCGTTGGCATTTAATTCGATGGCACGCTTCATATACTGGATCGCTTTTTTGTATTCCTTTATCTCCGCCGCTTTCGTTGCCTTTTCATATTGAATCTGGTCATTATTGGATTGAAATGTGGTAATGCCTGCGATAAAGAAACACAGGACAAGCAGACAGGCGATTCCTATATTCAGTCTCCCACGCTTGCTATGCATCTGAAGTAAGATTCGTTTTCCAAAAGAATATGTAGTAGATTTCGGTACAGGTTCCTCAATGTCTCTTACATTTTCAGCGACTCCGGTCAATGTCGCATGAATCTCATGCTCCACTTCCGGTTCAAAATTCGGCACGATCTGAACCTCATATCCACATTTGTCACAGTATAACTGTCCCTCTTTTATTTCATTTTCGCAGTTCGAACATTTCATAATTTGCTCCAGTAAAAGATATCCTTTGATTATAAATTAACAGAATCCACACAATTATGCATCAGCATTGCAATGGTCATAGGACCAACGCCCCCTGGAACTGGTGTGATTGCGCTGCATACAGGCAATACATCATCGAAATCCACATCTCCGCACAGTTTTCCATTTTCATTTCTGTGAATTCCAACATCGATCACAACTGCGCCCTCTTTCACATACGCTCTGGTGATCATCTTCGGTCTGCCGATGGCTACCACCAGAATATCTGCTCTCTTACATACTTCCTGCAGATTCTTCGTCCTGGAATGGGTCACTGTCACCGTTCCATTCTCCCGCAACAGTAAGATTGCCATTGGTTTGCCCACGATGTTACTTCTGCCAATGATGACGCATTCTTTTCCTGCGATCTCAATGTCCGATCTCTTCAATAGCTGAATGATGCCTGCCGGGGTACAGGATAAAAAGCCAGGCTGTCCAATGCAAAGCGCACCAACGCTCTGTGGGTGGAACCCATCCACGTCCTTTTTCGGGTCAATGGCTTTGATGACCTTGTCCTCGTCAATATGCTTTGGCAGAGGTAACTGTACCAGGATTCCATTCACATCTGTTTTCTGATTCAATTCCCTGATCAGATTCAGCAGTTCCATCTCTGATACGGTCTCCTCCAGTTCGTAGGAAAGGGAACGGATTCCCACGTATTCGCAGGCTTTCTTTTTATTATTTACATAGACGCTGGATGCCGGATCGCATCCCACCTGTACCACTGCCAGTGAGATCTCGGTTCCCTTTTCCCTTAATGCTACGACCTGTTCTTTTACTTCCTCTTTTATTTCCTTCGAGATTGCTTTTCCATCAATGATCTTTGCCATGATATACACACCTTTCCTATAAAAATAAATACAATAAAAATACAGTATAAATCAAATCTGAATCCTAGAATAATCCGGTGATAACGCCGGCTTCATTCACATCGATATTATTGGCTGCAGGTGCCTTTGGTAACCCCGGCATCGTCATGACTGCTCCAGTCAATACCACTACGAAACCTGCGCCCGCGGACACATAGGCTTCCCGCACATTGATCTCAAAATATTCCGGTCTGCCCAGTAACGTTGGATCATCAGACAGGGAATACTGTGTCTTCGCCATACAGACAGGTAAGCTGCCAAAGCCAAGCTCTTCCAGACGTTTTAACTGTTTGTTGGCTGCCGGTGCGAACTGGACTCCCTTTGCCCCATAGATTTTTGTGGCAACCGTCTGAATCTTTTCCTTTAGAGACAGGGAATCCTCATAGAGCACCTGGAACTTGCTTTCCTTGGTCTCCAGAGTATGAAGCACTGCTTTTGCCAGTTCTTCTCCACCTTCACCGCCTTTTTCCCAGACTTCTGCGATAGCAAAGTCACAATTCTTTTCTTTGCAGAAGTCTCTTACAAATGCAATTTCCTGTTGTGTATCTGTGATAAAGGAATTCAGTGTGACAATTACCGGCACTTTATATAATTGGAGATTCTCGATATGTTTTTCCAGGTTCACGATACCTTTTTCCAGAGCATCCAGATTCTCCTGATTCAGATCTGCCTTTGCCACACCGCCATTATACTTTAAGGCACGAATGGTAGCCACCAGAACTACAGCATCCGGTTTCAGCCCTGTCATGCGGCATTTGATATCGAAGAACTTCTCAGCTCCAAGATCTGCACCGAAACCAGCCTCCGTGATGACATAATCAGCCATATGTAACGCCGTGCTGGTAGCTCTCACACTGTTACATCCATGGGCGATATTGGCAAAAGGACCGCCGTGTACAAGTGCCGGTGTATGTTCCAGTGTTTGAATCAGATTTGGCTTTAAAGCGTCTTTAAGCAGCGCTGCCATGGAACCTACTGCATTTAATTCAGCAGCGGTAACGGGTTCCCCAGCATAATTGTAAGCAACCACCATTCTTCCCAGACGTTCTTTCAAATCCTGCATATCTTTTGCCAGACATAACACTGCCATGATCTCCGATGCCACGGTGATGACAAAATGATCCTCTCTTACCACACCGTCCATCTTATTCCCTAATCCTACCACAACATTTCTCAGGACTCTGTCATTCATATCGAGACATCTCTTCCATACCACCTGCCTTGTATCGATCTGAAGGGCATTTCCCTGCTGAATATGATTATCCAGCAAAGCTGCCAGTAAATTATTGGCAGATGTGATGGCATGAAAATCTCCTGTGAAATGAAGATTCAGCTCTTCCATGGGAACGACCTGGGCATATCCGCCACCTGCTGCACCACCTTTGATGCCGAAGCAGGGCCCGAGAGAAGGCTCGCGAAGAGCGATGACCGCCTTTTTCCCAAGCTTGCCAAACGCCTCTCCCAATCCCACGCTGATGGTAGTCTTTCCCTCTCCTGCCGGTGTAGGGTTGATGGCTGTGACCAGAATGAGTTTACCACTTTTGTTCTTGCTGACTCTCTCCATACATTCGTCAGAGATCTTGGCTTTATACTTTCCGTATAATTCCAGTTCATCCTCCTGGATTCCTACATTTGCAGCAACTTTCGTGATTGGTTCCATAACTGCTTCCTGTGCGATTTCAATATCTGTTTTCATAAATGATCCTCCTCATATAATATGTAGTAATTGTCTATGGTAAAATGCACATTATTTTAAACACTTTCCTCTATGAAACTTTCGAACTGTTCCTCGCTCATGAGAACCTTTCTCGGTTTGGTTCCCTCTTCCTCGCCGACCACGCCGGCCTCCGCCAGTTGATCCATGATTCTGGCAGCTCTGTTAAATCCTATCTTAAAGACTCTCTGTAACATTCCAATGGAAGCTTTTTCTTTTTCAATGATAAACTTCCCTGCCTCCACAAAATAAGCATCCCGCTCCTCCGCACTGCCGCCTGCAGCCGAAGATGTGGTACCCATCGTCGCAATCTTTTCCGCGATGTCTTCGCTGTAAACATTGCCGATCGCCTGGTTTTTCAGGAAATCTACCACGTCTGATACTTCCTTATCGGAGACGAATGCACCCTGAACACGGGCAGGCTTTGGATAACCCTGTGGATAGAAGAGCATATCTCCTTTTCCCAGGAGCTTTTCAGCACCGTTCATGTCCAGAATGGTACGGGAATCCACACCGGAGGATACCGCGAAAGCAACACGACTGGGCATATTGGCTTTGATCAGACCGGTAATAACATCCACGGAAGGTCTCTGGGTGGCAATGATCAGATGAATCCCTGCAGCCCTTGCCAACTGCGCCAGACGGCATATGGATTCCTCCACTTCCCCAGGTGCCACCATCATCAGATCCGCAAGCTCGTCCACAATGATCAATATCTGTGACATCTTGGCCGGAACATCCGCTTCCCCGTTTTGCTGCATATTTTCTACCATCTTATTATATCCCTTTAAATCACGGACATTGTAATCGGCGAATTTCTTATATCGATCCGTCATCTCTGCCACACCCCAGTGCAATGCAGCTGCGGCTTTCTTCGGATCTGTTACCACCGGGATCAGCAAATGCGGGATTCCGTTATAGACACTAAGTTCTACCACCTTGGGATCGATCATGATCAATTTTACATCATCCGGATGTGCTTTGTACAGAATACCCATGATAATGGTGTTGATACATACGGACTTACCTGATCCGGTAGAACCTGCGATGAGCATATGGGGCATCTTGGCGATGTCGGATACCACGGTCTGTCCGCTGATATCCTTGCCCACAGCAAATGCCAGATTGGATTTGAAATTCTTGAAATTCGGTGTGTCTAACAGATCCCGGAGAGACACCATACTGTTCTCTTTATTGGGAACCTCAATTCCCACGGCAGCTTTTCCCGGAATCGGTGCCTCAATACGAATGTCTGTCGCTGCAAGATTTAATTTGATATCATCAGACAATCCCACGATCTTACTGACTTTTACGCCCTGTTCCGGCTGTAATTCATATCTGGTCACTGCAGGTCCCTGGCTGATATCCGTGATGGTGACCTTCACCCCAAAGGTATTTAAGGTCTGCTGTAAATGCATGGCGGTCTCTTTCAACAGTTTTGTGGAATTCCCATTGGCAGCCTTTCCCTTTTCCAACAGATTGATGGGGGGAAAGATGTATTTTTTCGGGACTTTCTGCTCTGCTTTGTGAATATCCCTGGAAATGTCCAGATCTTCCTCCGTTATCTTTTCAGGCTTTTTGGCAGTTCTGGCAACCGGTCTCTCGTTCATAACAGGTTTGCTCTCCATCTCCTCCTGACAAACTTCTGAAGATTCTGATACCTCCACTAATTCATTATCAGAGAACATCTCCGTCTGTACTTCCTCAATAGGTTTAATCTCTCTATGTATGGTGATGGGTGGTTCTGACGGCATAATGCTGTGGGTCTGCTCCGTCTGTATGCCGGAGATATGTATTTTATCAAAATCAAATTCCGGTTCCCTGACCGGCTCCACCTCTGAAACCACAGGAATCTGCATATTCTTTGCATCCTCCGCTGTTTGAGACGCTTGTTCTTCCTCCCAGTCCTCCGGAAGTACGATCTCATGCATATCCTCTTTTTTGACCACATTATGATCCGACTGTTTGGAAAGTGCGGTGTCCAACATTACACCGCTCACCTTATTATCCATACGAAGCAGTCGTTCCTGTTCCTCACGGGCTTCTATCTCTTCCCGCTCCGCCTGTCTTCTGGCGGCGATTTCCCGCTTCCGCGCCACATCCTCTCTGGCTGTTTCGTAGACGCGCTTACTTCCCTTCTTCACACCGCCCAGAAAAGATTTTTCTGTGATGGCGACTACACATACGATGCCCAGCACGATGATTACCAGCACGGTTCCCACCATATCCAGCAGATGCACCATGGCATATGCAATAGAACCACATAAGATACCACCGCCGTTCTTGCCGTTGGAACTTGCTGTGTAGATAGCAGCAATACTATAGGTACTTTCCCCTGTATTCAGATTGCCGCTGAAGAGTTCGCAGACCACGCCGATCAATAGGAATAACGTGATGCCTGCGATGAGTTTCATGGACGCGATATAGTTGCCACGATTGGAGATGCTGAATGCCACCGATACGAACAGCAGTACGGGAACAATATATGCAGGCAATCCAAAAATGCCGAACATAAATCCCTTTACCACATTTCCAAACGTTCCCACAATTCCAAAGTTACATAAGAACAAAAAAACTGCCACCGCTAAGATTCCAATCAGGATCAGTTCATTTTTTATTTCACTGTTTACTTCCTGTTTTCCACCATAGCTTCTATTTGAATTGCCTCTATTTGAAGTTGTTTTCCTCTTTGAACCTGGTTTCGGGCCTGGTTTATTACCTCTTCTCGTTGTCATATACACTAACCTTCTTCATAACTTTTTTTGTTTCCCTTTTCTATGGTCATACTAGCTAAGTATACCATCGATAAATCACCTTGTCACTTTTTTTCTCCTTAATTAAGGAAGGGGAATCAGGAAAGCATCTGATGGCTTACAGACAATTCTATTAACTCATGTAATCGATTCATCGCTTCCCTGATCCCCCCCACATGAGTGATGATTCCCTCTTTCACAGCTTCCTTTCCCACCAGAATCGTGCCCACATCCTTGCTGAGTATTTCGGTTTCCATCATTAATTGCTCGAATCTCTCAGGAGAAATATGGGAATGGCTGCACACAAAATTCTGGATCCTGTTCTGCATCTGTTTGAAGTAGGCAAAGGTCTGGGGTGCGCCAATGACAGTCCCGCTCATACGGACAGGATGAATGACCATGGTGCCTGAGGGTACGATGAAAGATTCCGTGGTGCTCACCGCGATGGGACCTCCGATGGAATGACTCCCCCCCAGCACCAGTGATACCGTTGGCTTACTCAGAGAAGCGATCATCTCTGCGATGGCAAGTCCTGCCTCCACGTCCCCACCCATGGTATTTAACAGGATCAACACGCCGTCGATTTCTGTGCTGTCTTCAATACTGGCAAGTTCTGGCAATATCAATTCATATTTTGTCACTTTTGCATTTCCACTGAGATTCTCATGCCCTTCGATCTCTCCAATGATGGTAATCAGATGTATTTTATGATTTTCTCTGTTCTGATCCAGGGTGGCCTGTCCGCTCTTCTCGATGCGCTCGTCCCGGTGTTCCTCCCGCTCCCGTTTCTCCTCCGCAGGGGTCTCGCTCTTATCCGCAGCATTCCTATTCATACTTTCATTTGAATCATTTGAGTCATTTTCTATATTTTTTTCTATATCATTCCCTGTATCATTCATTTTATTTTTCATCACACCGCTTCCTTTTCTAAAAAGATAAAATACAATAACAATGATACTAGGGTCAAAAGGCCATGCGTTTCGTGCTCGCACGAAAAAAGCATGAATTTGGGACCCGTAAAACATGAGAAAGTAGCCCGATCAGGGCGGATTTCGAATGTTTTTAGGATTATGAAAGCACGAAGTGCGAAATAATCCGTAAGTATCAAGGGGCAAAACACCTTTTGACCTTTACATCATAACAATAGAAGTAAAAAGAACTCCCTGCAAGGAGTTCTTTTTATATCGTCATTATCATATGTAAAGTGTTGAAAAATATGTATTTTATTTCAAATCATAATCATCACCTGCCGCAACATCATCCAGATCATAATGTAACTGCGCATCCGTAACATCGACACCATAATCCATTTCCTTATGTACATGCTGTTTGGGCAAAGGCAGTGGATTGGGAATGGGCACGAACCTGGGCGGTTCCTCGCAAGGAGTCTCCACATTCTTCATATTCACAGCAGGTGTATCCTCTCTCTGAGAAGTTTTTTCTTTTATAGTCGATTCATCTGCGGCATTCTCTTGTATAACTGCGACCTCTTTTGGCTCATATTTCCGACACAGGCTCACCACAGACACACACATGATCAATATCCAGGCTGACTGGAAAAGTAAGGCATAGCTGTCAGCATTTGGCAGATACAGCATTCCCAGGATGACTGCCAACAATAAGGATACATAGATGATATTCTCATCCCGCTTTGCGATCCAGTATCCAAAGACCCAGCTTCCCGCTATGCAGAGCATCCCTATGGAAACTTCCAGCATGTTCACTGGAAAAATGTAGGGTATGTGAAGTTGGAATGTGCCAATCCAGTCCATATAGATTGATAAGCCATAGGATATGACATCCTGATGTTCCATGGTGGCGCAGACAAAAATGATGAGAACCCCTGTGACGATAGTAGCAAACAGAAAAAGGAACACATTGCCAAGGATCCTGGTAGCAGAGGCTTTCCCGTCTCTATATTCATAGAGACAAAGTCCCAGCAATTCCATAAGGATCAGCCAGAAACCCATACACTCCACGCAGATCACAGCTGTGACCACCAAAGCGGACAGGATAAGTAGCAGGATACGGCCCAAAAGATTGCTGTCACTGCGATTTACATACTTCCAGCTAATACTCAGGAACCACATGGCAAAGGCAAACAGTAAAAATACCAGATGCATAGGGCTGATCTCTGTGAGGGTGGAAAATACAGGCTGGGAAACAGCCAATAACAAACCCACTAAAAAGGCATCTATTTTGCCATTGAGATTGCGTACCATTCCATACAGAAATACGATGGAAATGCATTGCAATAAGCATTGTACATACACGGCAACTATAATTTTATTGCCTAACAGCGAAAAGACTACAGATAAAAGGGATATGTATATACGGGAACGAAATGGCTGTAAGGATAAGTCTTCCAACTCATTTCCAACAGTCGCCAACTGATAATAGATCGTCTCCAGAGAGGAAACACCTATTCCGGATAAATAAAAGATCCGCATACCCGCCATTGTGAAAAATAAGACAAGCAGACCCATTATCTCCAGTACCATTGTCTTTTTCCCAAAACTGCTGTTTTGCTCCTGTAATCGAAATCGAAATGACATGTTCCGAATAATAAAGAGCACAAAAATTACCCCAGCAAAAACGCATAACAGAATGATTCCCTCTGTTACCCACTGTTCCTGCGGAATCACGTTAAAAATCACATCTATTGTCTGCCAAATGGCACCAAGTAACGTTCCTATCCATAATATCCAGAAAAAATTCCCAAATATACTTTTTCTCATCCCCATAAGTTTCCTGCTTATTCTCTTTTGTATGACGTCTATTTGATATAAGTCAATGCCTGTTCCAAATCGGCAATAATATCATTTGCATTTTCGATGCCCACGGAAAAACGAATCAGATCCGGTGCAACACCTGCCTCGATCAGCTGCTCGTCTGACATCTGTCTGTGTGTGTGGCTGGCCGGATGAAGGACACAGGTCCTGGCATCTGCCACATGTGTGACGATGGCTGCCAGTTTCAGATGATCCATGAAGTCGCTTGTGATAGCTCTGCCACCCTTTAATCCAAAAGAAATAACACCGCAGGTACCATTTGGCATATATTTCTGTGCAAGTTCATGATACTTGCTGCTCTTTAATCCCGGATAATTGACCCAGGCAACTTTTTCATTTTGTTCCAGATATTCTGCCACTTTCAACGCATTCTCACAATGTCTTGCCACTCTCAGATGTAAGGTTTCCAATCCAAGGTTGATGATAAATGCATTCTGTGGTGACTGGATAGATCCCAGATCTCTCATCAATTGTGCCGTAGCTTTCTGGATGTATGCCATCTTGCCAAAACGCTCTGCGTATACGATACCGTGATAAGAGTCGTCCGGTCTGCACAGGCCCGGATATTTCTCAGCATGTGCAAGCCAGTCAAAATTGCCGGAATCCACGATTGCTCCACCGATGGTAGATGCATGTCCATCCATATATTTCGTGGTGGAGTGGGTGACGATATCTGCGCCAAATTCAAAAGGTCTGCAATTGATCGGCGTTGCAAATGTATTATCTACGATCAGAGGTACCCCATGACTGTGGGCTGCTGTGGCAAATTTCTCTATATCCAATACCACAAGTGCCGGATTGGCAATCGTCTCTGCCATGACACATTTTGTGTTTTCTCTGAATAACGCATTGATTTCTTCCAGGGATGCATCCGGATCTACTACAGAACAGTTCACACCCATCTTTTTCATGGTTACAGTGAGGAGATTAAAGGTTCCACCGTAGACACTGGAGGACATAATCACATGATCACCCGCTTCACAGATATTGAATACTGCAAAATAATTGGCTGCTTGTCCGGAGGATGTGAGCATCGCCCCTACACCGCCCTCCAGATCACATATTTTGGCAGCTACAGCATCGTTGGTAGGATTCTGCAGTCTGGAATAGAAATATCCTTCTTCCTCCAGATCAAACAATCTTCCCATTTGATCAGAAGAATCATATTTGAAAGTCGTTGACTGGTAAATGGGCAATACACGTGGCTGTCCATTGGTGGGCCGATATCCTGACTGGATACACTTTGTCTCTATTGCATATTGATCTGTGGATTTACTCATGCTGTCCTCCTATGAATCTGTCTGTTAAAGATTCTACCATCTCTACATATTTATCCTGACATTCCTCATATCTCTTCTCCTCTATCAGGGAAATACAAGGTTTAATATATGTCTCATTGATTTCATCATATACGTGTCTGGAATCCCTGATGAGATTCATTCTCATCACAAGAACAGGTGCCCGCCTGTAATAATCCTTCACGAGCTGATCTCCTGTTTCCGTATGCATCATATATGTATCGCGAAAGGATCTAAGCAGCGTAAGTTCATAACAATCATCCGCTTTTCCAAGGCTGTCACACACTGCTGTGGTTATAAAACAAAGTTTTCTCTTGAAGGAGCCATCAATGTCTGCGAATTTACCCTTGTGGATCTTATATTTCGTAAAGGAGGCGTTCCATTCCGCAACTAATGCATCTGCCAGTGCGTCTGTACTCTCTCCACGATATTCCAGGATACATGGAATCGCAAAGCTTGCCATGATCATGTTGTAATCTAACGTCAGAGATTCCTTATTGGATTTCTTTGCCCTTTCATCATATTGCTGTTTTACCTGGGCCACGAAATCCCCTGCGATCTCATTGATGAAAGCCTCTTTGTCCGCTGCATTCAGATATAATTCTTCCAAATGAGCAAGGACAGGGCGATAAGTCTTAAATAGACTTTCAAAGGATTCCTTGTAGGTGGTGGAACTAAATGATTTGATCAGGTGCATGTTCTCCAGCACCAGTTTGGGAAGCTGTTCTTTTATAGAATACATGTGTCTCCTCCATGTTGGTATACTTATCTGGTCATCCCTCTTGGGGGTATGTCCGGCCCTCTTCCGAGTATATCATCCCTCTTGCGAATATGTCGTCCCTCTTGCAGGGGCATCATCCCTCTTGCGAATATGTCGTCCCTCTTCCGAATTAAAATTCGGAAGGCGGTCTTCGTAAAAACTCACCAGCGAGCTGTGAATTTTTACTCATCCCAGTTATGATACACATACTGTACATCGTCGTCTTCGTCCAGGAGGTCCAGGGTTCTCTGCAGGGAATTGATTGCTTTTTCGTCTGTGAGTTCTACGTAGGTCTGTGGAATCATGGTGACCTCTGCGGACATCATGGGGACTTTTGCTTCTGTCAGAGCTTTATTCACTGTCTCAAATGTATCTGGATCTGTGAGGATCTCGTAGCTGTCCTCCTCCTCGGAGAAGTCTTCTGCACCAGCGTCAAGAGCCAGCATCATCAGATCGTCAGGTTCCATATCACATTCTTCTTTGTCCACGATGATCTGTCCTTTTTTGTCAAACATGAAAGACACGCAGCCCTGGGTTCCGATACTTCCATTTCCTTTGGTAAATGCGCTTCTTACGTTTGCAGCGGTTCTGTTCTTATTATCTGTCAAGGCATCAACGATAATGGCGATTCCATTAGGGCCGTAACCTTCATATGTAACATATTCATAGTTCACATCACCGGCTGCTCCGGCTGCTTTTTTGATACCTCTGTCGATGGTATCGTTTGGCATATTGTTGGCTTTTGCTTTTGCGATAACGGTTGCAAGCTTAAAATTGTTATCCGGATCCGGTCCGCCATCTTTTACTGCCACTGCGATTTCTCTACCAATAATCGTGAAAATTTTTCCTTTTGCAGCATCATTTCTCTCTTTCTTATGCTTGATATTTGCAAATTTTGAATGTCCTGACATAATTAAAATATCTCCTTTTTCCTAAATTACATTTTTATAGTGTATCATGTTAAATCTTCATCTTCAATAGTCTGCTCTTGCATTTTCGTGACCAGCACTGTGTGAATCATTTTATTTTCTACTGATAATACTTTAAATCGATAGCCATCCACGGTAATTTCAAACTGTTCATTTTCATCCGGGATCTTGTCCATCTTGGAGATCAGGAATCCATTCAGTGTATCGAATTCATCCTCATCAAAATGAATGTCAAACTTCTCCTCCAGCTCTTCCAGAGGTGTCATTCCCTCAATGACATATTCATTATTGCCCTTGTCCTCGATATAGGCTTCATCCTCATCATACTCATCCAGAATATTTCCCACGATCTCTTCCAGAATGTCCTCCATGGCTACCAGACCTGCGGTCTGACCGTATTCATCTACCACGATGACCATCTGAATCTTCATGGACTGCATAGTCTTGAACAGCGCATCGATATTTCTGGTCTCCGGAATAAATTGTGCCTCACGCAAAAGACCCTTCACCTCGCTGACTGCACAGTTCATTCCCTCATCACCGGCATGGATGCGCAGGGCATCCTTTAAGTTGATGATGCCAATAATATGGTCAATATTATCCATATAAACAGGATATCTGCTGTTTCGTTCCTGGAGCATGAAATGAATGGCATCCTTAAAAGGCATAGTGCCATCAATGGCTTCGATATTAATGCGGTGCGTCATGATGTCCTGTGCTTCCTTATCTCCAAATTCAAAAATATTGGTGATCATCTCCGCTTCACTTGCCAGCAATACGCCCTGCTCATGCCCTTCATTGACCATGGAAATAATCTCTTCCTCCGTCACATCCACATTATCTTCCTCTATGCGAATGCCGAACAGACGAAGGATTCCTTTGCTGGTGATGGTTACCATTCCCGTGAGCGGGGTCAGGAACTTCATTATGTAGTAGATGGGGTTTATAAAAAAATACGCCCATTTTTCAGGATATTTCGCTGCTATTTTCTTCGGTATCAGTATTCCAAAGGTCAAGATCATATAGATCAGGATCGTCGCTGTTATCAACAGGGACAGAATACCGACCATCCCCATTGGCGCTCCTTCCTGCATCGTGAACTGTTTCTGCAGGAACAGGCTGCCCGCGGGGAGGTAGATACCTCCGATCACCACCTGTACCACCGTCACCATCAACTGTAATGTATTTATATATTTTTCCGGCTGATCGATCATCTTATTCAGGCGGATGGATTTCAGATCATTTTCCTCCAGGGCTTTCTTCTCCACATCGCTGTGATTCATCACCTGCAGTGCCATTCCAAATCCATAGAGCAGCATATCAATAAATAGTAATATCATAAACAAAATAATACTGGCAGTCGGTCCACCATCGTCCATACTTCATCTTCCTCTCGTGCTTTTTTCGTTGTCATAACTTAAAATATAACATTTTGCTATATAAACGTCAAGAAATGTACACTAACACTTATGTAACTCCAGACTAATCAGTAATGCTTCATCCACCTTTTTCATGATCTGTGCGTCCAAATGGCACACTTTATCTTTCAGTCTCTGCTTGTCAATGGTACGCAGCTGCTCCAGCAGAATCACAGAATCTTTCTCCATCTCATACTTTTCTGCATCCAGCGCAATGTGCGTAGGTAATTTTGCTTTATTCATTTTGGATGTGATGGCAGCACAGATAATGGTAGGACTATGTTTATTTCCTATATCATTCTGTACCACCAGCACTGGTCTTACTCCACCCTGTTCGGAACCGATGACAGGTCTTAAATCTGCATAATAGATATCTCCACGTCTCATAAATCTACAACCCTTTCTAATAGATATCTACAGTATTACCTGTTTTCCGGGTTGTATTCTAATTTCTATAAATCTTTGTAACTATTCAGAACCCCATGCACAAAATCGCTTCTTCGAAGCTTTCCTTTTGTTTATGTGGTTACTTCGCCAAATAAATTCACAAAAATCAGCTCACTCATGCAAGCATGATTCGCATATTTTATGAATTTGCCTGGCTCTGAATAGTTACAAATCTTCGAAATAATCTTTCGTTCCTATGATCTTACCACCTTTCAGATAGACCCTTGGGATTCTCTTCCCCAGGTCACATGCCAGTTCGTAGTTAAATCTACCTGAGAGTGCTCCCAGTTCTTCTATGGTGATGATCTCATCTCCGTCACTGCCAATCAGCGTTACCAGTTCCCCTTCCCTCGCTTCCGGAATCGCCGTCACATCCACCATGAACTGATCCATACAGACTCTTCCCAGGATGGGTGCTTTTTTCCCATGAATCAGCACATAGCCTTTATTGGATAATCCTCTTGGATAACCATCCCCGTATCCGATGGGAATGGTAGCGACTTTCATGGGCGCATTTACCACAAAGGTTCCCCCATAGCTGATCTCCCGTCCTGGTTCCAGATCTTTGATATATACCATGTGCGTATAGAGACTCAAGGCTGCCTTTAAGGGAACGATGTCTCTCTTAACCTCCGGTGACGGCCACATGCCATAGAGGGTAATTCCTGCACGGACCACGTCCATATTGGCATCCTGCAATTCTATAATTCCGGCACTGTTAGAGCAATGTTTGATGGGTATCTCATACCCTGACTCTTCCTTGATACGCTGGGTAAATGTCTGGAAGATCCCCATCTGTTTCAGCGCTGCTCCCTTATCCAGTTCATCTGCCCTTGCAAAATGGGTAAAGATTCCTTCCACTTCTATATTAGGCAGTTCCAGCACTTCTTTTACAAAAGCGATACCACTGTCATCCGGTCGAATACCGATACGGCTCATTCCGGTATCTACCTTGATGTGAATCTTACATTTCTTTTCCAGACTTTCCGCACTTTCCGATAGTTCTTTTGCCTGATCCATACGGAATACGGCAGGTCTGATCTCCTCATTGATCAGACCATCATAGCAATATGGAAATGTATATCCCAGTATGAGAAGTGGCTTTTTGATCCCTGCCTTACGCAATAATAATGCTTCCTCCACAGTGGCGGTAGCAAAGCCATAAAAATAGTCCAGATGTTCCAGTTCATGGGCGATGGGAATCGCACCGTGTCCATATCCATCCGTCTTGATGACACCGATCATTCTGGTATCTCTGTGAAGGTTCTGTTTCATATTGTTACAATTTTCACGAATTGCATCCAAATCTACTGTTGCATACACTCTGTCATAATTTTTCTCTTCCATTTCCATTCCCATCTTTTTGCTCCTCTTCTGCATCATCGTATTTTACCTAGCTTCTTTATGATATCCCGTGCCATCACAGAATAAGTGTTTCCATCTATAGATGCCCGTTCTCCCGCACAACCATGGAGATAGACTCCAAGGCATGCCGCCTCCTGCACTTTCATGCCCTGGGCTGCCAGTGCCGTTATGATCCCGCTAAGTACATCCCCGGAACCTGCCGTCGCCATGCCATCATTTCCACTTTGATTGATATATACCTTTTCGCCATCTGTACACAGAGTCCTGGCATCCTTGCACACCAGCGTCACCTTATATTCTCTGGCATATTCCATCGCCACATGAACCATATCACGCTTTATGGTGCTGATATCCTTCCCCACAAGCCTTGCAAATTCTCCCAAATGCGGGGTCATAATGATGGGAATGCTATGCTGATCCCTATATGAGAACAGTTCCTTTAATGCCTCTTCCTGCGCCAGAATATTCAGTGCATCCGCGTCCATGATCATCTTCTTATCTGTGCGGTTCATAACGGTATGAAGGACTTTATGCACCAGGGTCATGGCAGTCTCGTCCTGTCCGATCCCTGGGCCGATCAATAGGGTGTCTGCCCATTGGATACTGTCCGCGATCATCTCTGACTCTGCATCTCGCAGAGGGATATGATAGGTCTGTAAAACTGCTTCTGGAAGCTTCTTTTGTAAGATTGTTCTGTTCTTGGCAGGTGTAACGATTCTTATCAGTCCAGTTCCGGTTCGATAGGCACTAAGCCCGGCAAGTGTGCAAGCTCCACTCATATTTACGCTTCCAGCGATCATCAGTACTTTTCCAAAGCTTCCCTTATTACCAGCTTTTTTCCTTTTCGGTAACAATCTTTCTATATCATCTGGCTGATAAGAGTACATCTGTGGATACTCACTCAGAAAACTTTCCCCTGTAATCCCCATATCTTTGCAGATCAGTGTTCCGCAATATTCCGTTCCCGGATAAAAGATCTGCCCGCGTTTCTTATATGCAAAAGTCACTGTCAGGTCTGCACGAAACGCAGCTCCCAATATACTTCCTGTATCAGCGCAGACGCCTGATGGAATATCTACCGCTACACGAAGTCCTTTTTGCTCATTCATCTGATCGACGATCTTCCTTACTGCATCCTGGAGATCTCTGTTCAGCCCAATACCAAATAATGCGTCTATTATTATATCATATTCGTCTTTTGGAATATTGTCCGTCAATTCATACCCATATTTTTCATATATTTCCAATTGCAGTCTGGTACTCTCCGTGGCCTTTTCCCGATCGCCCACGAAACATACCGTGACATGCCCCTGGTGCTGTGCCAGTATGCGCCCCATGGCGATTCCGTCCCCACCGTTATTTCCACTCCCTGCCACGATGAGGATCTTCCGTCCAGTCACTGCCGTTCTTTTTTCTATTTCCTCCACCGTGGCCACAGCAGCTCTTTCCATCAGCACCACAGAGGGCATCCGAAAATACGCACTTGTCCTCTGGTCACATTGCTGCATCTCACTTTTCGTCAAAATATACTCCATATATTTCACGCCCTTCCCCTAAAGATTCCCGCTGTTCTCCATATTTACTGATCATAACCGTTGCTTGCTCATATAAGCGAAAATACGTCAAAAAACAGTCGTTTTTGACGCATTCCAAAGTTGCCATTATTTTTTATTTTCAGGTTCACTTTTCTTGATTTGTCTATCCGAAGGATTGTACTTCATATCAAAGAGTTCTATTACATTTGCTCCAAAAATATCATGCATATAGGCATATAATTCCTGATTCATAATTTCCTTTTCCTGTTTATAGATCAATTTTTTCTTTAACTCAACACGAATCTCAGCCACCCAGGCTGCGATCTCATCAATCTCTTCCGTATTATTCTGCAGGGTATGATAGCAGGATTCCATAGTCTCCAGCATCAATTGAAAATTGACTTCATCGATCTTTTTGGGTATATCCAGCAATTCATCCTGGTAAGCATTTACTTTATCGTTGCAGTCATTGATCAGACGCTTATGTTCTTCCAAATATTGATTTTCATTCCTGGAAGGTTCCTCGTTATCCAGAGTGTCCATCTTTTCCACGATCTGATTCATGAGCCTTGTCTTTAACTTCTTGATCTCTTTTACTTCATTTGTGAGCTTTCCCTGACGCTTTAGCAGATCGTTCAACTGCTCCTCATAGGCCTTGATCTCCGGCGTACTCTTGGTCTGGGTAAACAATCTATGCCATTTATTATCCAGCGTCAATAGCGGTATCTTCTTACCGCTCAATGCCGGTCTGTATACTTCCTCTTTCCGTGATGGCATATCGTACACCTCTTATTCTGTACCATTCTCTTTTTGCTCGTAGCAATTCAGGTTATAGGAAAGCTTCATAAGGCTGTCAGACAGATGAACATTTTCCACCAGAACACCCTGTGGTACATTGAGATCCACATGAGCAAAATTCCAGATTGCCTTGATGCCATAGCTTACCAGCTGCTCTGCGATATCCACTGCACTGCTCTTGGGTATGGTGAGAACGGCGATATCGATATCATTTTCTTTTACAAATTGTTTGATATTTTCCATGGGTTGTACCTGCAAGCCACGGACTTTCTTGTCATAGAGGGCTGCATTTGTATCAAATAAACCCTTCATGATAAAGCCGCGACGCTCAAAATTCATATAATTTGCAAGTGCCTGACCCAGATTGCCTGCACCGATGATGATCAGACGATGCTCTTTATCCAAACCCAGGATCTTACCAATCTCTTCATATAGATATACCACATTATAACCATAACCCTGTTGGCCAAATCCACCAAAATTATTAAAGTCCTGTCGAATCTGTGATGCAGTTACCTTCATGAGTTCACTTAAATCCTGTGAAGATATGCGTTCCACTCCATCATCTTTTAACTCACCCAAATAACGAAAATATCGTGGCAAACGACTAATGACTGCTTGTGAAATTTCTTTTTCTTCCACTTTTATTTTCCCCCGAATTTCATTATATTTATATTCATACATGACTACTATTTTATAATAGCGTTAAAATAATGTCAATGACCTAGCTTTTTTTCCTGAAATCTATTATACTAAATGTCGACTTATGCCATTAATATCTGGTAGTCTGTACTACAATTGATTACATATTTTAGAAATATAGAGGAGAATTATAATGATCTTATCTTGTCAGGGAATCGCAAAAGCATTTAATGAACAGCCCGTTCTGAAAAACTGTTCCTTTCATATAGAGGATTATGACAAAGCGGCTATCGTCGGGATCAATGGTGCCGGAAAATCCACTTTGTTAAAGATTATTATGGGGGAACTGTCTGCGGACGAGGGTATGGTGACCTTCGCAAAAGACCGTACCGCAGGCTATCTTCCACAGTATCAGAATATGGATACCGACAATACCATCTACGAGGAATTACTATCCGTAAAACAGGACATGATCGATGCAGAGCACCGTCTCAGAGTGCTGGAACATCAGATGAAGTCTGTTCAGGAAGCGCAATTGGAGCGATTGATGGAGGAATATACCCGTCTCACCCACTATTTTGAATCCGGCAATGGATATGCCTATAAGAGCGAAGTCATCGGTGTCCTGAAGGGACTTGGCTTTGAGGAGGATGAATTCAGGAAAATCATCGCCACCCTCTCCGGCGGTCAGAAGACCCGCGTTGCCCTGGGTAAGATCCTGTTACAGCATCCTGATATTATCCTCTTAGATGAGCCCACCAACCACCTGGATATGACATCCATCTCCTGGCTGGAGACCTATCTTCTGAATTATAAGGGTGCCGTGGTCATTGTGAGCCATGATCGGTATTTTCTGGACCGCATCACCAATAAGATCATCGAGATCGATAACAGTGACGTCACTACTTTTTCCGGCAACTACTCTGCTTACGCTGCCAAAAAGGAAATCCTGCGGGTGGCAAAATGGAACGCCTACATGAATCAGCAGGCCGAAATCAAGCATCAGGAAGATGTGATCAAGAAACTGAAATCCTTCAATCGTGAAAAGTCTATCAAGCGTGCAGAAAGCCGTGAGAAAATGTTAGATAAAATAGAAGTGATCGATAAGCCTGTGGAAATCAATGCCAATATGAATATGCATATCGAGCCAAAGAAAGTCAGCGGAACTGATGTCCTTACGGTGGAACATCTGCGCAAAGCATTTCCTACCCAGACTCTATTCGAAGATCTGAACTTCCAGATCAAGCGCAGTGAACATGTGGCAATCATCGGCAGCAACGGCACCGGCAAGACCACCATCCTGAAGATTATCAACGACCTGATACCTCCCGACGGCGGTACCATCCAGATCGGTTCCAATGTCTCCATCGGCTATTACGATCAGGAGCACCATGTACTACATATGGAGAAGACCCTTTTCGAAGAGATATCAGATGATTACCCCACCCTTACCAACACAGAGATTCGCAACACCCTCGCTGCCTTTCTTTTCACCGGGGACGATGTATTCAAACCGATCTCCTCACTCAGCGGCGGGGAGCGCGGTCGTGTCTCTCTGGCAAAATTAATGCTCTCAGAGGCGAACTTCCTCATTCTGGATGAGCCTACCAACCATCTGGATATCATGTCAAAAGAGATTCTGGAGGATGCCCTGAATAATTACACCGGCACAGTACTCTATGTATCCCATGATCGTTATTTCATCAATCGTACCGCCACCAGGATCCTGGATCTGGATGGACAGAATCTCACCAACTATCTGGGCAATTATGATTATTACCTGGAAAAGAAAAATGAGATCAGAACTTCTGCCATGGCCGTGCAGTCCACGAATAACAGTGATACTCCTTTTGAAGGCAACGCAGATATCACAGATACCAGCACTGGAAAGCTGAACTGGAAACAGCAGAAAGAACTCCAGGCACAGCTGCGAAAGAAAGAAAATGAACTGAAAAAAGTCGAGGATCGCATCGCTGAATTAGAGACCCGAAATGACCAAATCGACCTGGAAATGACAAAGCCTGAAATCGCCACGGATGTGGCAAAGCTCCAGGCACTCACCAGGGAAAAGCAAGCCATTGATATCGAGCTGGAAGACCTGCTCTCCCAGTGGGAAGTGCTCTCGGAGTAGAATACTTCTTGGCCCAAAGTAGTTCCTTTGTGATTTACAAAAATCAGGCTGCAATTCCAGACTTATCATATTCTAAAATTGCAGCCGTATTATTGTGGCGTCTCCTATAAGGTTTCTAATGTTGCCCTGATTGCTTTGATGAAGTCCTGACTGTTAAGGGTGGTGACACTTGGCAGGGTGGTGATCAGTGCCAGGTCTTTTGTCATCTTACCGGATTCTATGGTCTGGATGGTAGATTTCTCAAGCTTGTCTGCGAAGGTACATAACTCCTGGTTGTTATCCAGCTCGCCTCTCTTACGTAATGCACCAGTCCATGCAAAGATGGTAGCTACGGAATTGGTGGAAGTCTCCTCCCCTTTCAGATGCTTGTAATAATGTCTCTGTACTGTGCCGTGTGCAGCTTCATATTCATACACGCCGCTGGGTGATACCAATACGGAAGTCATCATAGCCAATGATCCGAAGGCTGAGGACACCATATCGCTCATGACATCACCGTCATAATTCTTACATGCCCATATAAATCCGCCCTCCGCTTTCATGACTCTGGCAACAGCGTCATCGATCAGAGTATAGAAATAAGTAATGCCTGCCTCTTTGAATTTCGCCTCATATTCCTGTTCAAATAATTCCTGGAAAATATCTTTGAAATCATGATCATATTTCTTGGAAATGGTATCCTTGGTAGCAAACCATAAATCCTGTTTTGTGGATAATGCATAATTAAAACATGCTCTTGCAAAGCTTGTGATGGATTTATCAGTATTGTGCATCCCCTGGATGACACCACTTCCTGTAAAGTTATGGATGGTCTCTCTGACCTCTGTTCCATCTTCTCCGGTAAACACCAGTTCTGCTTTTCCAGCCCCTGGCACCTTTATTTCTACATTTTTATACACATCCCCATAAGCATGTCTTGCAAGAGTAATGGGTTTTTTCCAGTTCTTCACGCAAGGCTCGATACCTTTTACAACGATGGGAGCACGAAATACAGTGCCATCCAATGCTGCCCTGATCGTACCGTTTGGACTCTTCCACATTTCTTTCAGGTTATATTCTGTCATTCTGGCTGCATTTGGTGTAATCGTGGCACATTTGACAGCCACGCCATATTTTCTGGTAGCTTCCGCAGAATCCACAGTCACTTTGTCATCTGTCTCATTGCGGTGTTCCAGTCCCAGATCATAGTACTCTGTTTTCAGATCAATGTATGGCATTAACAGTTCGTCCTTTATCATCTGCCATAATATTCTGGTCATTTCGTCTCCGTCCATCTCTACCAGTGGAGTTGTCATACTAATTTTGCTCATTTCAGTCCTCCTGCTTTTCTCTTATAAAATCATTATTTTCTATTTGTAAAGTCTACTATTTTCAATAGTAAGTACAATTTATAATTTTTTATTATAATCTTTATTACAATTTCTTTTCATGATCTTCTATGGTGTTTTCGAAGCCATGATTGATCATGTTCTGATATGCGTTGATCATATGTGTGTTTGCCAGTTGCTCCGCCTTTGAGGCATCCTTTTCTTTGATGGCCTCCATGATCAGTTTGTGCTCATGATTGGAAGCTTTTCCGCGCTGTATGCTGGCAAGGTTTTTCTTGCGCACCTGGAGTACATATTGGTGAAAATCACGCAGGGTATGCTCCAGCATCTTGCTGTTGCATGATTCATACATAATCTCATGGAACCGATTGTCCAGTTCTGCCAATTGCTCATAGTGACCTTTTTGCGCATGAAATTCTGAAAGATAAATGTTCTCCTCCATCTCTTCCATCTTTTCTTCGGATATATTTTCCGTAGCCCATCTCGCACATAGGCCTTCCAATAAGGAACGCATCATATAAATATCCCTTACGTCCTTTGGGGTGATTCCTGTCACATAGGCGCCTTTATTGGGGATGATCTGTATCAGTCCCTCAAGCTCCAGTTGTCTGAACGCTTCACGAACAGGAGTTCTACTAACACCCAGTTCCTCACCGATGGCAACTTCCCGCAGTTCTTCCTGTTCCTTATATTTGCCACTCAGGATATCTTCCCGCAGCTTGCTGAACACTCTTCCTCGCAAAGAGTATTTATCACTTACTTCTTTTTTTACATCGTATTCCGTACCCATTTTATTGATCCCTTTTTCCAATTCTATGATTTAACTTTTCTTTTTTCTTTTATTCTCCAGGAAACGATCAATACCAGCTACGTAAATATCATTTTCCTCACCAGCCCTCTCTATGATCCTGATCAATTCATTATCTGTTACTACCGTTACACGGCCAGATGCATATTCCTCATCCACCCACACTTTAATGTATGCCACCAGCTCGGATTTCTTATCCACCTTTTCCTTCTCCGGCAGTTTAAAGTAGGTGTTGATCCAGTGCGCGATGCCAGCCAGTCCGGAAGTATTGCTCACCGCACATAATACCGGTCTGTCCAGGAATTTGTCCGTATCAAAAATATTGTAGATCTCTTCATTTTTCAGCAATCCATCTGCATGAATACCTGCTCTTGTGACATTGAAATTCTTGCCCACAAAAGGTGTTCTCGGCGGAATCTCGTAACCAATCTCATTTTCATAGTATTCAGCCAGCTCTGTGATCACCCTGGTATCCATTCCGTTCAAGCCACCCTTCAACTGGGCATATTCAAATACCATTGCCTCCAGAGGTGTATTTCCTGTTCTCTCTCCAATACCGAATAAAGAAGTGTTGACACCGGAACATCCGTACAGCCATGCTGTGGTAGAGTTGGACACTGCCTTGTAAAAATCATTATGACCATGCCACTCAATCAGTTCATGGGGAACACCTGCGTGGGTGTGGATTGCATAGATGATACCCTGTACACTGCGGGGAATAACGGCACCTGGATAATTGACCCCATATCCCATGGTATCGCAGGCACGTACTTTAATAGGAATCTTATATTCCTCCATTAATTTCATCAATTCCAGACAGAAGGGCACCACATATCCGTAGATATCTGCCCTTGTAATATCCTCCAAATGACATCTTACACTGATTCCTTCATCCAGGCAATCCCTTACCACGCTGAGATAGTGATCCATTGCCTGACGGCGGTTCATCTTTAATTTCATGAAAATATGATAATCGGAGCAGCTTACCAGAATACCTGTCTCTTTCATTCCGATCTCTTTCACCAGCTTAAAATCTTCCTTGCTGGCTCTGATCCAACTGGTGACCTCCGGAAACTCATATCCTCTTTCCATACATTTGTAGACCGCATCCCGATCTTTTTTGCTGTAAAGGAAGAACTCCGATGCACGAATCATTCCGTTTGGTCCGCCGAGTCTATGTAAATAATCATAAATCGTAACAATCTGCTCTGTAGTGTAGGGCGCTCTTGACTGCTGTCCATCCCGGAATGTGGTATCTGTGATCCAGATATTTTTGGGCATATTATGCGGCACAATCCTATCATTGAATGGGATCTTTGGAATCTCCGAATAAGGAAACATGTTACGAAAAGCATTGGGCTTTTCCACATCGTCAAGAATATACATATGCTCTTCTATTTCCAGCAGGTTATTGTTCTTATTCATAGTCACTGGTCTATTTTCAAATAATTCACTACTCTCTCTGGACATGATTACTCCTCCTACGTGTGCATGATCTGTGTGATATATTGTATTTGTCACTTTTCGTATAATTGTATACAATTATACGCATCATGTCAATCCTTTATTACATTAACGTGAATAAATTTTGATTAGAATGATTATAGGAAAAAGAAAAGGAATCCGTCGCATATTTCATTGACCGATTCCTTTTCCTACTATTTATAATTACAGCTTAAAATCCTTTACCAGTTCCTGTAACTGTGTAGCCATCAAATTCAGAACCTCGGATGCATCCATTACATCCGCCATGTTTCTGCACTGTTCCTCCATGGACTCTGACGCACTATGGCTGCCTGCATTGACATCCTTTGATATTTTGGATATCTCCTCCACGGAGGACAACAGATTATTCGTAGATGCAGTGACTTCCTCTGCGATAGCAGAGATACTGGTAAACTCTTCCGCCATTCCTGTGATCTGTTTTAAGATACCCTGGAAATTCGTTCCCGCCTCTTCTGCCAGACCCAATCCCTGTTCAATAGATTGCCTGCTTCCTTCCATAGACCGGATGGAATCCTCCGTGTTATTCTGAATCTCTTTGATCAGTCCTACGATTTCATTGGCGGCTTTGGAGGACTGTTCTGCCAGATTGCCAACTTCGCCGGCAACAACTGCGAACCCCTTCCCCTGCGCTCCGGCCCTTGCTGCTTCGATGGAAGCATTCAATGCCAGCAGGTTCGTCTGGGTAGCAATCCCTGTGATAAAGCTTACAACACTTTCGATCTCACTGGACTTCTTGCTGAGTGCCTGTATGATCTCAGAAGTACTGTTCACTTCCTTACTGATCTTTGTCATCTGCTGCATCATATTCTCAACGACCAAATAGCCTTTTTCTGCGTCCGTGACTGTGCTTGTGGAAGTCTCCGATACATTCTGCATATTGGTGGCAACACTTTCCATTCCCTCATTGATCTGCCCCACCATAAGGGAAGTTTCGTCAATCAGGGTATCCTGTTTTTCACTGTCTTCTGCGTTCTTCTTCATATCCGCTGTGATGGATTTAGCTATCTCATCTGTAGAACTGGAATTAATCGTGATTACCTCTGAAAGCTCCACAATGTTAGTGGTCTGGATCTTTGTCTCTTTGATGAGATTCTGCAGGTTGACGCGCATATTGTTAAGAGCGGTTGCCATGGAGCCGATCTCGTCCTTTCGTTTCAGCATCTTTTCTTCGATTTCTTCTGTGAAGTCCCCCTCACCCATTTTATTGCATTTTCCTACTAGTACCTGAAAACTCCTGAATAAGCAATTACATACGATCAACATCATGATACTGATCAGCACCATGATTACGATTACCGATATTACTGCGACCCAGGTAAGTTCACTGATAAAATTTAAAATTTGGTTTTCATAAATACCAACATCCATGGCACCATACTGCTGTCCATTTACCACAATCGGAACCATAATATCATAGGTCCATGCCTCCTGTACATCCGCCCAGAACTTGGAAGCCTCGATCTGCCCCTTTACAGCGGCATTTTCTTCCGGTCCGCCCGTTCCATAATTCTTACCAATCTTCTGCTCATCGCTGTGGGCTATGGCTGCGATCGTCTTATCAATGACAATTGCATAAGCAATGGTATCTGGATTTTCAGTAACCTGATCATTTACAAAATTCTGTAATTCTTCCACTGTCGCCCCATGCTCTAAAAGTATCTCTGCCTGTTTACCGATCTGCTTCGTTTCCTGTATGGCTTTCTCAACAAGCATTCCCTCCACTTTGTTTTTTACGATTTCCGTGTTCGTAATACTGAACATTGCAAATCCCACCACACTCACCAATACACAAAACAAAATGATTTTACTCTTTAGTGTTTTTACCATATTTTTTCCTCATAATTCTTTTCTATTTAATATTTATATTACTTTTTATTCCCTTTATAGTCAATCAGTAATATTTTCATTCCCTTTGCTTTTTTATGATATTTTTGTCGTTCATTGTCTATTTTTGTCATGATAGATTCTGTTTATTGTAATAATTTCTGGATATCCAGCATGCCCCATCCCTGTTTCGTCCAGTTCTCATTCATATCCCTTGCTGAATAAATAATACGTTGTTTTACTTCATCGTTGCCTGCACTTGGATATTTCTCCAAATACAGGGCACAGGCTCCTGATACAATGGGCGTTGCCATAGAAGTTCCACTTTTTGCCACATAGGGATTCTGATACGTGTTCCGCACTTTTCTGATCTTGCCGTTGCAGGATATGATGTCCGTTCCCGGTGCGACCACATCCGGTTTCTTCAGGGAGAACCGTGTGGGGCCTCTTCCCGAATAATTTTCACACAGATCCTCTCTCGTTCCGAAAAAACCCCCGTCGTGACAGCCTACAGTCAATACTTTATTGCTCACGCCGATGGAGGATATGGACATCAGCTTCGGTCCGCCGTTTCCAGCCGCAGTCACCACAATAATCCCCGCATTCCATGCTTTTTCCACACATTCCATGATGGCTTTTGTAGTTGCTTCATCTTCCATCTGTGTTCCTATTGATATATTTAAAATACGAATATGATATACTTGCCTGTTCTCGATCAGCCACCGAATCGCTCTGTCCATACTTTCTATGGTTCCATTTCCGTTTTCGTCCAGAATCTTCCCCACCACCAGATTTGCCATGGGCGCGATGCCACAGAACTTCCCTTCTGAAAGGCTGCCATTGCCTGCTATGATACCGCATACATGGGTTCCATGGGAGGAATCGTCATAATATTTCCCTTTATTATGAATAAAATCTTTAAACGCTATGATTCTGCCATTAAAATCCGGATGAGCTGCGATTCCTGTATCCAACACTGCAATGGTAATATTTCTGCCTGTTAATCCCTGTTCCAGCGCTTCCTGCCAATTTAACTGATTCTTAACACGATACAAAAAAATCTCCGGCCTTTTTATTTATTTTATGCCGGAGATTATCTATTGTTCTTTTTTTCTGATAAGAGTCATACTTATTAGTAATATGCCCGCTAAGGTACATACTGCTATTGTTCCATATTTTAAACCCTGGTACACAGGATCTTTCGTTTCTGTCTTTTTCAACAGGGCATAGGTTCCTACATTTCCTATATAATTCTGTTTTGCTGACTGTACCGTAGTGGTAGACACCTCCGTGGTTAGCTCTATGGGACAGTTGGCAAATGCATTCTCCTCCATGGTACTTAAGTTCGCTCCCCCATCAAAAGATTTCAAATTACTGCATCCGTCAAATGCATTGTCACATATCTTTACCAGAGAATCCGGAAATGTAATATCTTGTACCTCCGTATGGTTTTTAAAAGTGCCGGAAGCGATCTGCTTCACTCCCTCCGGTATTGTTACCTTGGAATCCGTTCCCTTATAGTTAATCAGGATACCATCTCCCACCACCAGGAAATCACTGTCCTTCTCATTGGCTGTGTCCTGTATGTCCGCTGTGCTGTCCTCAGTCTTTTCCCCGGAAAGCCAGTGTTCCATCCAGGGTGTCTTATTGAAAGCTTCCCCCTTGATACTGGTCACACTGTCCGGTATCGTCACATGTTCTAACTGATCACAATGATAAAATGCTGCATAGCCTATCTCAGCAACATTGTCTGGAATCGTTATGTTCCTCAGCCCCGATCTGGCAAAGGCAAAATCTTCAATCTTTGTGATTCTATTCTCAATATTATAAGAATGCAGATCTGCATTTCGGTAGTAGGAACCCTTTACCAGGGAGGTTCCATCCGCAGATGTATCATTTTCATTTTTGATTTTCTTACTGGGCACACCATCCACGATCACATTAGCACTTTTTGAATCAATCAATACCAGCGCCTGTCCGCCGATAATTTTCGTCTTTCCAATCACGTCCGCATTCTCTTTGGTCTCCATACCGTCGATCTGTTGCTGTGGAACCGCTTCCGTGGTGTTCCTGTCCTTCTCCTGTGTCTCTGCAGCGTTCTCTTCTGTGGTACTTTCTTCTGTGGTACTTTCTTCCGTAGATGCCTCTTCCGTGCCGGCATCTGTCACTTCACTGTTCACTTCCACGTTGTCTTCACTGACTGTTTTATTTGTCTGTGTCCTATCAGATGACGGCACAGTATCCGATGCAGGATCATTGGACACGGTATCTGTACTTTCACTATTCGTTCCAGTACTGGTATCCGTCACCAGTGGTGTTGTCTTGATCTTGTCTTGCACCATTGGACAGCCGTCAAAGGCAGTCTCGTGGATAAATGAAACAGATTGGGGAATCTCAATATTGGATAATTTTTCACAATTTTCAAATGCCTTCATCTGAATACTCTTCACAGAGTAGGGAACATCCACGCTTTCCAATCCGGTGCAATTAGAAAATGCATATGCCGGTATCTCCGTCAGATTATTGGAAAGAGATACTTTCTTTAGATTTCCACAGCCCCAAAATGCATATTCATTGATCTTCGTAACGGTGGATGGCATGGTATAGGAATCGCCCTTTCTTCCTGCCAGCATCTGATATACCGTAGTCTGACCCCTGTCATAGATCACACCATCCTTACAGTAAAAATTACGGTTATTCTCACTGATAGTCGCCGTTTGCAGGGAAGTACATCCACCAAATGCGCTGGCACCCAATGTGCCCAGTCCACTTCCAATGGATAGACCTGTGACGCTGGTACATCCGCTAAAGGCTGATTTTCCAATCTCCGTCACATTGTCCGGGATGGTGATGGCTTTCAATGAAGTGCATCCACCAAATGCTCCCATCTCGATCTTCGTAACCGAATCCGGAATCGTCACGGAGGACAGCGTCGTATTATCGGCAAATGCCTCCGAAGAAATCGATGTGACCGTATTTGGAATCGTAACACCGGAATCCTTTCCTGTATATTTTACAAGCTTTGTTCCATCAAGACGAAAATCGCTTGACGCTGCTTCCACAGCAGGGACAGGAATCTGTGTTATTATGATTGCCAACATTAAAAATGCTGCACCGATAATTTTTAAAAATGGTTGTCTGCGTTTTGCAGACAACCTATTTTTTATATTTCTCATAGAGTACTCCTCTACTGGTTGATTGTATCTGTTATAGTAAAACTAACTGTAACTATTCAGAACCCCATGCACAAAATCGCTTCTTTGAAGCTTTCCTTTTGCTTATGTGGTTACTTCGCCAAATAAATTCACAAAAATCAGCTCATTTATGCAAGCATAATTCGCATATTTTTATGAATTTGCTTGGCTCTGAATAGTTACAACTAACTAATCTTAATCTTGATTCTGCGGTCCTTCTTCATAAAGAGGAAGATTGATAAACTGGCAAGACCGATGGCCAGGAACCACTTCGGATGGACCGGGTCCCCCGTCTTTGGTGATGAATCAATAGATCCATCTGAGAGATTTGCCGTATCTACATAGATCGTATAGGGTGAAAAATGTGTTGCCGTAAAAGTCACGCAAGGAACACCATCAATGGACTTAAAGGTAGGTGTCAATTTGTCTAATGCACCGTTTACCACACCAGCCACCTTATTATTTCCCTCATATTCACGAAGTTCATCAGGCAATGGCAGTGTAATATCAACAGAAATGCCCGATACATCCGTAATCTTGGTATTTCCTGTGGAATCATAAAGGCTGATATCCATAGGGAAATATTTAATATTCTCTAACGTCTCGGAATCTGCCAGTAATGCTGCCTCGATCTGTGCCTGTGCATCCGCATCCTCTGTAATCTTAATAATGTAATTATCCGTGGAGCCATGGACTACCGCCGTTGCTTTATCTGTGTCAGAAAATCCGGGCTTCGTGATGGACACCACTGTTCCACCTTCTTTGGTACCTGTACTGTTAGTGCTGGTGCCAGATCCGCCACCGGAGCCACTTCCACCACCGGAACCGCTTCCACCGCCTGTTCCATTGCCGCTGACTGTGGTCGCACTTGGATCTGTTACCGTGTTATTGGAGCTTCCCGTACCATCTCCATAGTTTGCTACTACTTCAGCAGAATTTGCCGGCATAGTCAATGTAGTCACAGAATTCCAGATATTGGAGAAACCAACGCCGTTGGATGCTGATGTCCATTTCAGGAAATACTTTCCAGCTGCCGGTGCATAAGCACCGATTGTCACAGTTGTTCCTGCCTGATAGAATCCGCCTCCGCTACCGCCTGTAACAGTCAGCTTATGATAGGTGGCATTGGAACTGCTTCCCCCACTATTGCTGTCACTGTCGCTGTCACTTCCACTACTTCCACTTCCTGAATTTCCACCTGACCCACTACCGCCTGTATACTGTGCGATACATACTGTATTCGCAGTAATGTTCGTGTATGGCTTACTCCACCCAGAGAAGGTATAGCCACTTCTCGTTGGATTTGCTGGTGGTGTTGCAGAGCCGCCACTAAGGACTTTTTGTGTCGCTGCCAGCTCAGTTCCATTATAATCCAGGAAATCTACGGTATAGCTGGTGCCTGTTCCTGCTGTATACTGCGCGATAATCGTGGAATCGGCAGATATATTCTTATAACTCATGCTCCATCCTGTGAAGGTGTAACCTGTTCTCTTAGGATCTTCCGGTGGAATAGCCATGCCACCCGCCTTGACCGTTTGTTCCTCCGCAAGCTTTTTACCGTCATAATCCAGGAAATTGACCTTATAGGTCACGCCCTCGTCCACTACATACTGGGCAACGATGACTTTATCTTCTTCTATAGATTTAAAACTATCACTCCATCCAGTAAAGGTATAACCTGCTCTGGACGGATTAGCTGGAGCCTTTGCGTCTTGTCCGTAGGACACATACTGCGTATCGCATAATTTCTTACCATCATAATCAATAAAATCTACGGAGTAGCTATCCTCGTCCCCACGATAGGTTGCGATAATCACCAGATCTTCCTGTACATCTGTATAAGCATCGCTGTTCCATCCTGTAAAGATATATCCATTTCGTACTGGGTCTTCCGGCGCTTTCAGGCTTGTACCCTGTTCTACGTCTTTGTAAACCTTGATCTCAGCACCGTCATAATCCAGGAATTTTACTACAAAATTTTCTCCCAGTGGTGGATTGATCAATTCAATTCCATGCTTTTTCGCATAGCGGGCCGCATTACAATCCTCATATGTCCATATTGCGCCTTGATCAGGGGTAAATGCATTTTCTGTAATATTTACTTCCTTACCTGGAATCTTAACCGTAATAGCATCGTCGGTTCCGGTAAATGCCTTATCATTGATCTGATTTACACTCTTTGGAAGGGTTACTTCCACTAATTTTGCACAATTATTAAAACAGTTTTCAGGAACTGTCTTTAACCCTGTGGCTGTATCAAGATAAACTCTGGTGATACCATTACATTCTTCAAAAGCGCCCTCTGTGATGGAGGATACCTTAGGAAGCAGTTCATCCACATCCGGATAAATCATTTTATTGGTGTCCAGGATTCCTCTGCCAGGTAAACATTCTACGATGTTATAAGTGCCATCCTCGTTTACAGAATAGATAATCTTATTCTTAGTGGTATAGGTGGCATTATCGGAAATACTCTCCATACTGGAGCAGCCTGTAAATGGTGCTTTACCAATGTCAGGGCAAGTACCAATGCCTACCGTCACCAGACGCTCACAATTGTCAAAGGCATAATCTGGCAGATATTTCACATCATTCATGGTAACAGATGTAATCCTGTCATTACCTTTAATCAGATTCTCACGGCTGTCCGCCACATTAAAGTCCTGCATACGACCGCTGAACAGACCTGGATAAACTGTATAAGTCTTACCTTTATCTTCATAAGTATATGGTTCCCCATATTTTCCTGCTTTTCCGGCATAGGTTTCTTTCTTATCTATTGTATGATCTGTATAACCTACATTACCTGTAATGTATGACCAGTTGGCATTGTTATCCGAATTGGCAAAGAACTTCGCTGCGTCAATAGATTCCACACCTTTTGGTATGACAATATTTTCTGTCGCCTGTACCATTTTCAATTCATTGTCAGGAACCGTCTCCCAAGGATAGTCCGGATTCGGTGCATTTTTAATGGCTCCATCAGAGCCGTCACCGTATACGTATTCATAGCGGGCTTTCAGATTATATGCTCCCTTTTTATTCTTATCGTAGAAGTTTTCTTTTCCATCCTCCTCATATAGATCATGATAATATTTTTCTCTTTCCGCGCAATACTCTGCATTATCTTCATCCAGGTTCTCATAATGAGGATAATCCACCAATGTCACAAGATTAGTTCCATTATCACGAATCACCGTCAGATTGCTTGGTGCCTGGCTCTTATAAAGCACACGTTTCTTTGTAAGGCTGTGAATATAATTGCTTTCACTGGTAGCCCAGTCAAAAGGTGCATAACCTGGGACAATATCCCCGCGGAATGTCAGTTCCGTAGAACCTGTAGTAAAGGCGTTGTCACCGATCTGAAATCCTGTGTATCCATCCGCAGGTGTATGGAATGTCACGTTCGTCAATAAATTACATCCCGAAAATGCATTTGCTCCAATTTTATTCACCGAGTTTCCAATGATGACCTTTGTAAGCTTTTTGCAATTTGCAAAGGTAGAATCCGCAATCTCTTTTACAGAATCATCTTCTATTTCAAGTGTTCTCAAATTATCTTTTACTTTATTCGGATCTTTAAAACAATCCGTTGCGATTGACTGTACCTTAATTGTTCCCACCGTACTGGGTATCTTCAGATCAATAGGTTTCGTGCTGGTCTTATCTGTCAATTCGCAGCCGATCAGATTACCATTCTCATCAATTGTGAGCAAATAACCCACACCATTTTCATCTGCATTACTTACTTCATAATAATCAATGCCATTTTTCGTATAGACATATGGCACCACATCGGAAACCTTTGTTGTTGCTTTCCATGTGCTCGTTCTGGGGTTATCTCCCGTCTGAGAAGCTTCCGGTCCTCTCACATAGAAATCCGGATCTGTTACACCGGCAAACAGAGTACCTGTATCCGTGGTAGTATAATAAGCCTGCTCGCAGCAGTCATCTGGAAATTCCACACATTTCAGAGCTTTACAGTTCTTAAATAAATCATCCGGAACCTTAGCTGGCTCACCGGAGCCAAAGTCCTGCGGCATTAGTACATATGTCAATTTTGTTCTACCGGCAAGTACACCATCCCCCAGTGTATTGTGCTGAGTACCGTTTCCGTCTGTATAAGTTACACCTGTTATTCTATTGGGAAACCTAAATTCTGTGAGATTTCCTGTCATTATCGAATTGGATGCAAAAGCACCATCCCCGATAACTCTTATCCCTGTATTGTCACCGAACACTACACTGTTCAGACCCACACAATTATAGAACGCATAAGCACCAATCATTGCTCCATTTTTCGTGATCTTGGAAAAGTCCAGACTTTGCAGCAATCTGCACTCCGCAAACGCACCGGGACCTATCTCGCTGATGGCACTGGCAGTATCTCCCTCTCCTTTGAATTGGATATTCGTAATATAGGAACCATAGAAAGCCTCCGTACCGATCACTGATGCTGATTTTCCCAACGCTACAGATGTTAAATCGGTACAGTTCTTAAAGGCTCTGTTCCCTATCTGTGAAACATTTTCAAAAGAAATCGCTTTGATAAAGGAGTTCATAAAAGCTTCATCGCCAATATATTTAATTTCCTTAGGCAAGATCAATGAAGTAACATTATTGATTCCATAAAATACCTTTTTCCCAATGCCGATGATACTCGTTTTACTCCTGATCAGAAAACCATATTTGTCAACAGGATAGTCCTTGCTTGGTGTCCCTCCAAATAAATAGTACTTTTCTACCGGTGGATTTACGGATTTGTCTGTGACTTTCTGGAACGTAAAGTCTGTTCCATATCCTGAATAAGTCTTATTTACTTTTATATAATAGGTTCTCTGGGCATCTTCATCTGGAAGGTCCCTGACGTATTTGTCGATGGGTGCTGGTGGCTGAGGCTCCTCTCCCACTTTTCCGTCATCTTCCCACTTCTTATGGTCAACCTCATATTTCTCATAATCTGCTATAAATACAGTGTAAATGCTGTTGAAATATTTTTCAAAGAACCAGTTGTCATCATAAGGACTGGAAAGTGTATAAACATCTTCTGCACGTTCTGTCATATACTCTTCAAACTTCGCATAATCTACCTCTACATATCCTGTTGGTACATTGACATCCAGAGTCATCTCATCTTCACTCAATGTATCATTATATCTGGTAATTACACCCCAAAAATTCTCATTATCCTCAATTGTATAATACATATACTGCCAGTTAAGCTGATAGGAACCATCCGACAATGGCCTCATCTTATACGTTTTCTCATCACCATCTTTATATTCACGCAACTCTTTTTTATCATCACCTGCAGGCATGGGTAAATCTGTTCCCGTAACATACGTCGTACCACCCGCACTGATCTTGGGCACTGGAAGTGCTGCAACAATAGCAGCTGTCAGCATTAAGACTACAGCTATGGATCTTCTTGCAGTTTTCTTTAGTCTTCTATTTATTATCTTCTTTTTTGCTTTTGTCATAATGCTCTCCTTGTATCTTCGCAAATAATCTGATTTCCTTTTAAGAACGAAATGTTTCCTCTGATATAAATCCATACTTCTATCATTATATCGGCTATTTTTATCTATTCAATTAGTTTTTTTATCAATTCGCTAGAATGTGCTATATCTAAATTTATACCCACTTTCACATATCTTACATTTTACAATATATCGGAATAATTTCAAGTCTTTCCCTACATATTGTGCAAATAAATAACGACATGAGTTTTATTCCCATGTCGTTATCCCATTACAGTCCACTGCTATTTCCAGCATTCCGCCATTATTTGTTCCACTTCTTCATCAGATAATCCGTATTCTTCTTTTATTTTTTGAAAAGTTGTTTCCCTGCTGGCGTTAAAAGATTTACATGTATTGACTAATATGTGTATTCCATTTTTTTGTTCCTCAGTTTTACCCTCAGTTCTTCCTTCGGCAAATATCTGCTGCATATGTTTTTCTTCATCATATTCATATATACTCACTTTTATCGCCTCCGTCTTATAATTTTTTAAAAATTCTGCCAGAATATCATTCTTAATACATTCATTTACAGCGCGTTCCACAGCATTTGACAGTGTCATGTCCTTTGCATAGGTTCGCACACAGTCCACATATCTCATATAGTCCTTTAACGTTTTACATTTTTCCATCAATTCCGTGTTATATCCTGGATTAATATTTAGTACCAATACTTTTAATTCCAGGTTTGGATCATCCGATGATATTTTGTATGCATCTGACAGTTTCATAATCTTCCGTTCGGGCTGTTCCTCTACCCCATTGTAGAATACCACAAACTGTGGTGGAGGTATCTTCACAGTTGCTTTTCCATAAAGATTTTCATCTGCTGTCAGTCTCGAATACACATCTGCCACATAGCCAAGATTTCTAAGTGGAATATTGGGATTATAGGTTGACTGGTGCTCATAAAGTGAAAAATGATCATAAATGACAGATCATTTTTCACTTTCATATAAATGGCATTTATCTTATGTTTCGTAAAGAATTTTATTTGCAGAAGACTGCTATTTCCAGTATTCCGTCATTATTTGCTCCACTTCTTCATCAGATAATCCGTATTCTTTTTTTATCTTTTGAAAAGTTGTATCCCTGCTGGCGTTAAAAGACTTACACGTATTGACTAATATGTGTATTCCATTTTTTTGTTCCTCAGCTTTACCCTCAGTTTTACCCTCAGTTCTTCCTTCATCTCGTCCTTCGGCAAATATCTGCTGCATATGTTTTTCTTCATCATATTCATATATACTCACTTTCATCGCCTCCGTCTTATATTTTTTTAAAAATTCTGCCAGAATATCATTCTTAATACATTCATTTACAGCACGTTCCACCGCATTTGACAGTGTCATGTTCTTTGCATAGGTTCGCACACAGTCCACATATCTCATATAGTCCTTTAACGTTTTACATTTTTCCATCAATTCCGTGTTATATCCCGGATTAATATTTAGTACCAACACTTTTAATTCCAGGTTTGGATCATCCGATGATATTTTGTATGCATCTGACAGTTTCATAATCTTCCGTTCGGGCTGTTCCTCTACCCCATTGTAGAATACCACAAACTGTGGTGGAGGTATCTTCACAGTTGCTTTTCCATAAAGATTTTCATCTGCTGTCAATCTCGAATACACATCTGCCACATAGCCAAGATTTCTAAGTGGAATATTGGGATTATAGGTTGACTGGTGCTCATAAAGTGAAAGCCAGTCACTGATCATAAATGACAGATCATTTTTCACATTCATGTAAATGGCATTTTCCAATGTTGTGATAATAAGGTCATCCGGATTATTATAAGAAGTAGTATGCATTGCATTGTATAAACTCAATAATTCCTTCTTATCCCGGAAGATCATACGAAATAATCTGTCCTTGTACTCTCTTTGCGGTTTTATCACTTCTGTCTTATGCTTCTGCTCAGAAGACATTGCTTTTTGTGTCGATTCATTCATTCGACTACCTCCTTTGTAATTGTGCAGGAGGTTCCTATCTAACTAACCTTTGACATATCCGGAACTCTCGCTGCTGTTTTTGTTGGGTATTAAGCATTGAATAATTCCTTTTACTCATGCCAGAATGGCAATCAGATATAGATATGGGCTAATCCCATAATCAGATGTAAGTGAATAAATGCTTACATATAGAATAGCATTTATCTTATGTTTCGTAAAGAATTTTATTTTTCCCTACATATTGTGCAAATAAATAACGACATGAGTTTTATTCCCATGTCGTTATCCCATTACAGTCCACTGCTATTTCCAGCATTCCGTCATTATTTGTTCCACTTCTTCATCAGATAATCCGTATTCATTTTTTATCTTTTGAAAAGTTGTATCCCTGCTGGCGTTAAAAGACTTACATGTATTGACTTTTTTTCTTATCTTTTTTTCTTATCTTTACTTCTTATCCTTACTTCTTTACTCTTCCACCCGCTTTGCCACCACTACAAATCTTCCATTCTTCTCATTGTAATCACAGGTGGATAAAGTTAACAGCTGATCTCCATAGTTTGCTGTTACCCCTGTATCATATAATGAAAGCTTCTGCATCTCATTCATATTAGAGTGGAATTCTTCCTCTGATATGGGATCTATAAATTGATAATATTTAAACACAATATCCGTTTCTTTAT
>JAQVCT010000042.1 GCA_028689655.1 Lachnospiraceae bacterium | reverse complement strand
GATAATTGTATAAAATTCTCTTTTTGACTGCAATTTAACTTATTTTCATATATCGCTACCTTTCTAGCTTAGATTTATTTCAAAGTTCAATTTCTAATAAGCTTAACTAAGTGACATTGGTTCTGAACAGTTACGCTTTATTTATAGTAGACGCAGATATCTGAGGATTGCTTTCCTTTTCTATCGCAGTTCCTATTCTTCTCCGGACTTCTGACGCAATCTCCACAGTGGTCATGTCTTTATATTCCTCATAGTAAAGTGGACATAAATATCTAATCTTGACTGTCACAGGTTTTACTGACTTCTCGTCAAAGGGTTTGAAGGAATCAATGAGTGCACAGGGGACGATGGGGCATTTCGCCTTGACAGCACTCTTAAAACTGCCCGCTTTAAAGTCCAGAATCTTATTGCCCTCACGGCTGCGGGTGCCTTCCGCAAAGATCAGGAAATTGCGCCCATGCCTTACTTCTTCCGTCATAGTCTGGATTATTTTCATAGACTGACGAAGATCTTTTCGATCTATAGATAAGGATCTGGTGGCTTCTATTACCTGTTTCAACAGTATGATCTTGCTGGCTTCCTTTTTGATAACGAAGGAAAAGGGTCTCGGGCATGTCTCCAGAAATGCCAGCATATCAAACATTCCCTGGTGATTGGGAAACATAATGAATCCATTTTCCTTAGGAAGATTCTCTGTTCCCCGGCAGTCAATGGTTACCTTCCCCGCCTGATTTGCCTTCCTGGTGCTGTACTGGCACCATCGATATCCATCCTCAAGACTGGCTTTATCCGATCTGCCGCACCACCATATTCTTCCTATATAATAGGGTGCTTTGAAAAATAACCGGAATACCATCATCATTATTCTTCTCATGATCTATCCTTCCCAGCATTTGATTCTTTATGCGCTGTGCAAAATAATGAAATTATATATGCTTTTAAATCTCGCTGTATTCCTGGATGGCAGTCTCATAAAGATTGTTACCCTTAGAATCGATGACAACTATGACAGGAAAATCTTTTACTTTCAATTTGCGAATGGCTTCTGTTCCCAGATCATCGTAGGCAATCACTTCCGCCGCTGTGATTGATTTTGACAAAAGTGCTCCCGCACCGCCTATTGCCGCAAAATATACGGCTCCGTTTCTCACCGTTGCCTGCTGCACTTCCTGGGAACGCTTTCCTTTTCCAATCATGCCTTTTAATCCCAGATCCAACAGAGCAGGGGCATATTTATCCATTCTGCTGGCTGTTGTGGGGCCAGCAGATCCGATGGGGTGTCCTTCCCTTGCCGGGGAGGGTCCCATATAATAGATGATATTATTCTTCACATCCATGGGCAGCGGCTGGTGGTTCTCCAGAGCTTCATACATTCTCTTATGTGCTGCGTCTCTGGCTGTGTAAATAGTTCCTGTAATATATACGTAATCGCCCGCTTGCAGGCTTTTGGCATCTTCATCACTGATCGGTGCTGTAATATGTCTATCCATGACAGGAGTCTCCTTATGTTTATTTTTATCTCTATCTTTATTATGTATGTTCAATGTTCCTGTACCGGCTGGATCAGGTTACAATTCTCTCACTGCATGTCTGTTCACATGACAGCATATGTTGATGGCAACCGGCAGTCCTGCGATATGAGTGGGGTATGTATTGATATTCACTGCCAGTGCTGTGATGGTTCCACCCAGTCCACCAGGTCCGATTCCCAATTGATTGATGGTGGCAAGCATCTCTTCCTCCAATTCCTTTACATAGGGAATCTGTGATCTCTCATCAACATTTCTGGTAAGTGCCTTCTTTGCCATGAGGGCACACTTCTCAAAGGTGCCGCCTACGCCCACACCCACGACCATGGGTGGACACGCATTGGGGCCTGCATCTTTCACCGCCGTCAATATGGCATTTTTAACACCTTCGATTCCATCCGCAGGTTTCAGCATAAATACGCGGCTCATGTTTTCACTGCCGAAGCCCTTGGGCGCAACGGTAATCTTCACTTTGTCTCCGGGAACTATGTCATAATGGATCACTGCAGGGGTGTTGTCTTTGGTATTCTCTCTGATCAATGGATCTTTCACCACGGATTTTCTCAGATAGCCCTCCACGTATCCCTGACGGACGCCTTCGTTGATGGCATCCTGCAGCACTCCGCCTTCCAAATGAACGTCCTGTCCTATCTCCATGAAAATAACAGCCATTCCTGTGTCCTGGCATATGGGAATCATATCTTCCGCGGCTATTTTCAGATTGTCCTGTAATTGATTTAAAATTTGTTTTCCCAGAGGGGCTTTTTCTGTATCTAATGCATTTTTCATGGCTGCGTCCATGTCTTTGGTAAGATAATGGTTCGCTTCGATGCACATCTGTCTAATGTTTGAAGTAATCTCGGAAACGTTTATTGTTCTCATGGCATTCCATCCTTTTGTTTAATTCTGATCATATTCCTGACGCAGATTACTTTGTAATCTGGTCATATTAACGTCATGCTCTTTGAGCATTCCTGACACAGATTACTTTGTAATCTGGTCATATTATACTCTATTATCCATGGACTGACTATATTTCTTGGGGGTAATGTGTTTATTTTCTTTAAATTTCCGTATAAAATAGCTGACGTTGTCAAAGCCTACCATGAAGCAGATCTCTATGATCTGGTGGTCGGTCTCGCGGATTAGCTTGGCGGCCTGTTCGATGCGGAGGTTATTGATGTATTCGATGGGGGTCTTGCCCACGATATTCTTAAAGTATTTGCAGAAATAATTCTCATTCATATTCACGATGTCTGCCAGTTCTTTGATGTAGATCTTTTCCTGGTAGTGTTCCTTGATATATTGGAGGAGGCGTTTCATATTGGTTATTTTATCGATCATGTTGTTCTGGCTCTTATAATCGGTATCTTCCAATGCTTTATTCTGAATGAGCAATGCCACTATTTTCAGCAGGGAGGCTTTTACCTGGAGTCGCCATGTCTCCGTTCTCTGGATATAGTGTTGTGCGATCTGTCGGAGTTCTGTCTGAATGGACTGATGCTCCGGCAGAGACAGGTCTATGATTTTAGCAAAAATAATCTCCCCCTGCTCCGCAGGTCCCATATACACACTTTCACAATAATCGTACAGAGAAAACTGCAGGAACTGAAATTTGTAAACGAATGCGTAATAGAAGCATTTTCCCTCTGTCTGGATCTTATGCAGGGCTCCTTTTGGAATGCATACCAGCATATTTTCATGTACGTAATAGGTTTCCATGTCAATCTCTATCCGAACGGAGCCTTCTATCATATAGATCCACTCCACTTCCTCGTGCCAGTGATAATTTTTAACCATCATTGGTTCCTCAGAATCCTGGATATAGCATTCAAATGGAAATAGTACAGAACCATGACTGCTTTTTTCCCGATATAGTTCTTCTTTTTTCTCTGTCTCCATGCACCGTTCTCCGCAAAAGTTAAAATCATGTTATTTTCAGCAAATATTGTATGAGTTATATTTATATTATCAATATATAATGTCATTATCAAGTACATAAAACTTATTTGTCTTATTTTATCCGGTAGATATGGTTTTATGATGCACATTCTATGAGCAGAAAGGAATTATTATCCATGATTAAAAAATTTACTTTTGGCACACCCTTCCAGACGGATGCGGTGGTAACACAGATACCATCCACTTCTGAGGCATTTCCCTATTTTCAGATCCATCAGGAGAATGGATTCTCTCTTACCTATTCCATGTCCGGAGATGACGTGGTCTATGGTCTGGGCGAAAATATGCGGGGAATCAATAAGCGGGGCTATCGTTACATCAGTTGCTGCAGCGACGATGCTCATCATACGGAAGACAAGAGTTCTCTGTATGCAGCACACAACTTTATCATGATTTCCGGCGACAATTGCTTTGGTCTCTTCATTGACTGCCCGGAAAAACTGACCTTTGATATTGGTTATACAGATTATGACACTATTGTCATATCTACGGACAGCGTTGATATGGATCTCTATCTCATAGAGGAATCTTCCCTGAAAGAAATCGTGCATTCCTTCCGGGAAATGATCGGGGAAAGCTATATTCCTCCCAAGTGGGGACTGGGCTATCAGCAGAGCCGCTGGGGTTATCTGTGTGAAGAGGATTTTAATGAGGTTGCGAATCAGTATGAATCCCTTGATATACCTTTGGAATCTATCTACATGGATATCGATTACATGGAGCGTTACAAAGATTTCACCATTGATGAAAAACGTTTTCCACATTTCGAAACTCTGGTAAAGGATCTAAAGGCGAAGGGCATCAAGCTGGTTCCTATTATTGATGCCGGGGTAAAAGTGGAGGATGGATATGATGTCTACGAAGAGGGGATTCAAAAAGGTTATTTCTGTAAGGATAAGGATGGAAAACCTTTTGTAGCCGCTGTATGGCCTGGACATTCTCATTTTCCGGATGTGCTTAATCCTGAGGTACGTGCCTGGTTTGGAAGTAAATACCAGTGTTTGATAGACAAAGGAATCGAAGGTTTCTGGAATGATATGAATGAACCGGCTATTTTCTACTCGGAGGAAGGGCTGAAGGAGTGCTTCGCATATCTGGATTCCATCCGTGATAAGAATATCGGAATTGAAGAAAATGAAGGTTTGATGAATGCAGTCATGGGACTTGCCAATAATCCAAAGGATTATGACCGCTTTTATCATGATATAGATGGAAAGCCTGTCGTTCACACAAAACTGCATAATTTATTCGGGTATAACATGACCAGGGCTGCTGCCGATGGATTTGACAAGGTGGATGAGACAAAGCGGTTTCTGCTGTTCTCCCGCTCCTCCTACATCGGTATGCATCGATACGGCGGTATCTGGACTGGTGACAATTGTGCATGGTGGTCTCATTTACTGCTGAATATCAAGATGATGCCTTCCCTGAATATGTGCGGATTCCTGTATACAGGTGCCGATCTGGGCGGCTTCGGCGCAGATACCAGTTATGATCTTATGGTTCGCTGGCTGCAGTTCGGTATCTTCACACCTCTTATGAGGAATCATGCTGCAAAGGATACGAGAGAGCAGGAATTATATCAATTTAAAAATACCTCCTACTTCCGGGAGCTGTTACGTTTTCGTTATTCTTTCCTCCCCTATCTGTACAGCGAATATGTGAAAGCCAGCAAAAACAGCACCATGTTATTCTCTCCGCTGGGATTTGATTATCCTGAGGATCCGGTGGCTGTTCACACGGAAGATCAGTTGCTGCTGGGAGAAAATCTCATGATTGCTCCTGTATACACACAAAATGCCATTGGCAGAACTGTGTATTTACCGGAGGATATGTTATGCATCACTTTCAGTGCCGGTGAAAAGAGAAAAATGGAGGTATTGAAAAAGGGACATCATTATCTGGAACTGTCCTTGGAGGAATTCCCTATTTTCCTTCGTAAAAACAGCTTTTTGGTGTTATGTCAACCATCTAACAACACAGAATCTCTGAATATGAATGCCCTGGAAGTCATCGGCTGCTCAGACGGCAGTACCATGACCTATGAATACTATAATGATGATGGCTATACAAAGGACATTTCTCTGGATAATGCAAGCCTTATTACCGTTTCAAAAGAAACGGGGGAATGGGTGGCGACATCTGCTGACGATGCTCTCTCCTTCTATGAGATCACCATTATGGAGTGTTAATCTTTATTTTTTGTAACTATTCAGAGCCAAGCAAATTCATAAAAATATGCGAATCATGCTTGCATGATTTAGCTGATTTTTGTGAATTTATTTGGCGAAGTAACCACATAAGCAAAAGGAGAGCTTCGAAGAAGCGATTTTGCGCATGGGGTTCTGAATAGTTACTATTTTTTTATATTCATGAGGTAAGGGGCAGAAGGTGTTTCTTCGTACTTTCATAATCTTAAAAACAAACACACGCTATGAAATGAAGATAGATAAAGATTATCTTTCCATTTCATGGCGTGTGTTTTATTTGATCTTCCGCTTTGTTTTAAATTATAGTAAAGTTATTTCTTGTATATATGGATGTAGGCTTTCACTGCCTCGATCAACTGCTCATAGCTCATGGATGCAGTATTGAGACAGAAATCATAGTTCCGCACATCCCGCCAGTCGGCACCCGTATAATATTTGTAATAGTCGGAACGGTATTTATCGATACGGTTGATCTTCCTGATAATATCCACTTCGCTGAGACTGGACTGTGCCTGCTCTCTCTTGATGCAATCCAGCAATGGTGCATAGCAATAGAGACGGATCACATTGGGGTGGTCTTTTAGTATGTAGTCCGCACATCTGCCGATGATCACGCAGGATTCTTCCTCTGCCAGTTCCTTAATGACTTTCGCCTGATAATTGAATAGGTTATCATTGCAGGTAAAATCATCACTTTCCGGCGGGATCAACTCACCTTGATATGCTTTTCGGGCAATCTTGAATAAAGAAGTGTTTTTTAATTTCTCATCAGCTTTGCCAAAAAGTGCCTCATCGATGCCACTCTCATCGGACGCCAATCTCAAAATCTCACGATCATAATATTTAATTCCCAAATCCTGCGCCAGCAGTTTACCCATGGTACGTCCACCACTACCATAGCTTCTTGCGATTGTAATAATAACTTTATCCATATATGCCTCCTCCTATACTTTGTAATCCAGTCATATTAACGTCATGCTCCTTGAGCATTCCTGACACAGATTACTTTGTAATCTGGTCATATTAACGTCATGCTCTTTGAGCATTCCTGACGCAGATTACTTTGTAATCTGGTCATATTAACGTCATGCTCTTTGAGCATTCCTGACGCAGATTACTTTGTAATCTGGTCATATTAACGTCATGCTCTTTGAGCATTCCTGACGCAGATTACTTTGTAATCTGGTCATATTATATCATTCTATTTGGAATGTGCAATCCTAATTATCTGATTCTTTCTTTTTCCTCTATTCTTTTTCGAAATGCCTCGCTCACGGGGTTATCAGAACTTGCATCAAATCCGATGGGCAGATATTTCTGTTGAATAACTTTTTGATAATCAATATCGGTAAAATAATTGCAGAATGCAATTTCCACATATATCAGCCTATGATTCTCTCCATCTGCCAGGGCATAGCGGAGTCCGTAATCATTGGCGGTCACCGCGCAAAGCTGGTAGGGGAAGCTTTTGACTCCATATACCTGATTATCAGAGGTGCTTTCCAAACCTTGCAGACGTTGATATTCCTTTTCATAAGTCTCTGCATCACAGGTATAGACCAGATATCCCAGGTAGTTTGGGTCCCATGGATTATAATATTGGTAATAAAACTCCTCCACCTGGGCTTTGTCTGGAATCTTGTCGGGGAAAATATTGTTATAGCCCAGGAGATTATCTTTATATTTGCCATCTGCACCCAGTACATACTGGTATTTGCGTACTTTTGTAATCTTTTCCTGTTCCGGCTTGAACAGACCATACAGAATGATGGCAATGATACCTGACCATACCAGAATAGCAAGAATTACAATTCCCAGTATCCTCATACTAAAATGTCTTCTTTTTTTCATAAATTTCCCCGCTATTATATCCCTCATAGTTACTACTTGAAAAATTTCTTACAGAAATGGAATTTTCTCACTCTCATAATCATTGCCAAAATTTCCGTAGTATCCCTTAAAATCTACAGTAATTTCCGCAGGAACCAGGCATATCCCTGAAACACCAGTGTTTGCTCACGGTCGCCGAAAACAGGAGCCAATGTCTCTTCAAACCATCGGTAAATATCCTCCTGGGTCTTTTTCCCTTCTGTGATCTGCACGTTTACATTGGACTGTATCATCATGAAGCGAATGAACGCCTCCAATGAAAAGTCACAGGTAATCTGGAAAGTTATCTGTTTCTCCATCCCGAATCCATAAGGGGCTATATCCTCATCTCCCCAGATCTCTTCCCGTCTGGGCGGTTTCGGAAACTGTATCAGATATTCCCGGTTGTACCAGTCTGTATAGGCATCACAGCCTCTCATCTGATCGCTGATCCAGAAATCATAGATCAGGAGAACCCCCTGTGCTCTCATCATTACTTTTAAGGCATCTAAAAAAGCTGCCCTGTCCACCCAGTTAATCATCCCCGAGGCGGTGACAATATCAAAGGTATCTGCCGGAGCGATAATCTGCTCTGCCCTGCTCTGTAGAAATTCATATGCGGAATCGTCATAAATTGACTGTGCCGCCTTCACCATCTCCATGGAAATGTCAGTTCCTGTCACTTTATCACAGATGCTCTTCAAGGCTTTCGTGGACAGTCCCGCTCCGCATCCCACATCAAGACCTCTCTGAAAATGCTGTGTCACTTGTTCTTTTCCTAACAGCTCTATCACCTGTCCGTGGAGATATGGCCTGTCCTTGGCATATCCCTCTGCGATTCGTTTTTCATCAAAAGAGTTTTCATTCATAGGGCTTTCTCCTTCTCGATTTTTGCCAGTGTGTCTTCCTGCATAAGGTGGCGCACTTCCTTGAGATAATCAGAAAATGCTACCTTGTCCACTCCATAAGTCATATTCAAGCTGTATTCATTCTCCGCCCAGGTCTTAATGTCAGACTCGTTGTGCTGGATTATGGCTTCCAGGCTGTCCATGGCTTTGTAAATCTTCGCTTCCAGTGTCTGTCTCTCTTCCATCTCCCGGTACAGCGCTGTCAGCTCTGTGCTGTAGGGTTCCGGCAGGGAATCCACCCAGTCAGACAATAGTCTTTCTTCTCTCTCCTCATCCTCCTCTGTCTTATCAAAGGTGGGGATGTCCCCCGTGAATAGCTCTCCCAGGTCATGAATGACACACATGGTCATAATCTTATGCATATCTGCCTCCGGAAATTCATCCTTCACAAAATAAGCCATCAAAGTGATGCGCCAGCTATGCTCCGCCACGCTTTCTCTCCTGCCGCCGGAAGTGTAGCAATGTCTGGGTGTATCCTTCAACCGCTCTGCCAGATTCATAATATCCAAAAGTTTTCTTGCGTCCATGGTGTACTCCTTCTATGATATTTTACTCTGAAACTTTACTCCCCAAGATATGCTTTCTTGACGGATTCGTCATTCATGAGCACATCGGCATCTCCCTGGAGGGCGATCTTGCCTGTCTCCAGAACGTAGGCGCGGTTAGCGATAGATAACGCTTTTTTCGCATTCTGTTCCACCAGCAGCACGGTGGTGCCACTCTTGGAAATTTCACGGATAATATTAAATATCTCCTCCACGAAAATAGGGGAGAGTCCCATGGATGGCTCATCCATGAGGATAATCTTCGGATGTGACATCAGGGCACGTCCCATTGCCAGCATCTGCTGTTCTCCACCACTGAGGGTTCCTGCGGTCTGATTTTTACGTTCTTCCAGACGTGGAAACTTCTGATAGACCATTTTCAAGGTATCTTCGATTTCTTTTTTATCTTTTCTGGTATAAGCTCCCATTTTCAGATTCTGTAATACCGTTAACTGGGAGAAAACACGACGTCCTTCCGGCACGTGTGCCATACCCAGATATACGATCTTATGACCGGGCATCCTGGTGATATCATTGCCTTCAAATGTGATGGTTCCTTTGCTGGAAGGGATCAATCCTGTGACGGTATGAAGGATGGTGGTCTTACCGGCTCCATTGGCACCGATCAGTGCAATGACTTCTCCCTGGTTTACTTCAAATGAGATTCCTTTGATAGCCTTGATGACACCATAATGTACCTCAAGGTCTTTTACTTCTAACATTGCCATAATATGGTCTCCTCCTATTCTCCAAGATATGCTGTGATGACCTGTGGATCATTTAATACTTTGCTGGTCTCACCCTGTGCCAGTACCTGTCCAAAGTTCAGAACGGTAAGTTCTTCACAAATACCGGATACGAGCTTCATATCATGTTCGATCAAGAGGATCGTCATATCAAATTCGTCTCTGACAAAACGAATGGTATCCATCAGTTCTTTTGTCTCATTGGGATTCATACCTGCTGCCGGCTCATCCAGTAAGAGAAGTTTGGGATTGGTGGCCAATGCTCTGGCAATCTCTAATTTTCTCTGTTTACCATAAGGAAGATTGGAAGCCAGATAATCTTTCTCTCCATCCAGATCGAAGACCTTCAATAATTCGATGGCTCTCTCCGTCATGGCTTTTTCTACTTTATAATATTTGGGAAGTCTTAGGATTCCCGTTAATGCTGAATATTTGAACTGTTCAGACAAGCCTACTTTTACATTGTCCAAAACGGTTAATTCTTTGAAAAGTCTGATATTCTGGAATGTTCTGGCAATTCCCTCATGATTGATCTCGATGGTCTTATGTCCTGTAATATCTTTACCCTCCAGCACGATCTTGCCGTCTGTAGGTTTGTATACGCCGGTGAGCATATTGAAAATCGTGGTCTTCCCTGCACCGTTTGGTCCGATCAGACCGTATAACTGACCTTTTTTGATCTGAATCTGAAAACTGTCTACCGCTCTTAATCCACCAAAGGAGATGCCTAAATTCGTTACCTCAAGTAATGCCATCATTATGCCTCCTCCTTTTCTATGGATTTTCTGTTTAAAAATCTCTTAATGGAATATTTCTCTCTAAATTCTCTCGCCCTCGGGCTCCAGTTGAATAGCATCATGACGATCAACACAATGGCATAGATGAGCATTCTGTAATCGTTGAGTCCACGGAGCAGCTCCGGCAGCAATGTGAGGATCACCGCAGAGATGATGGAGCCTCTAATATTTCCGATACCACCCAGCACCACGAATACCAGGATCATGATGGACATATTATAACCAAAGTTCTTTGGCAGTGCCGTCAGGGTAGATAAATTGTGGGCATAGAGTACACCACCCACACCTGCGATGGATGCGGAGATGGTAAATGCCATCAATTTATATTTTGTAATATTGATGCCAACAGACTCCGCTGCGATACGATTGTCACGAATGGCCATGATGGCTCTGCCTGCCCTGGAATGAATCAGATTCAATACGATGAACAGTGTGATCAGTATAATCACGATACCGATGGTAAAGGTGGCGTTTTTAGGAGTCCCTGTGATGCCCTGGGCACCGTTGATAATGACCTTTCCCCCTTCGCCGAGATTCAGAGAACCGGTATCTTTCATGGAGAAGTGAAATCCTTTTCCATCCATTCCAAGATATACTACATTGATAAAATTTTTCACGATCTCGCCAAATGCCAGTGTAACGATGGCCAGATAGTCGCCCCGCAGTCTCAGAACAGGAATGCCGAGGATTACCCCGAAGACTGCTGCTGCCACCGCACCGATGACAATGGCAATAAAAAATCTCAATGGTACGCTGGTGATGGTATCCACTGTCGCCACAGAGAAAACCGCACTGGAAAAAGCGCCCACACACATGAATCCCGCATGTCCCAGACTCAATTCACCAAGGATACCTACGGTGAGATTCAGCGAAACCGCCATCATCACATAGATACAAAGGGGAACCAGCAATCCTGTCATCAGACTGGATACCACCCCTGCGCTCACTAACACCTGCATAATGATATAAGCCACGATTACCATGGCATATGTAATAAAATTACTTTTTGTCGTTTTATTCATCTTTTTTAATTTGTCCATCTGGATGCTTCCTTCCTTTATTGACCGCTCAGACCTTTTCACTTATTTTCTTGCCCAGGATACCTGTAGGTTTTACAAGGAGTACCACGATGAGCACGGCAAATACGATTGCATCTGCCATCTGGGATGAAATATAGGCTTTACTAAGGTTTTCAATGACACCCAGGAGAATCCCTCCGATAAATGCTCCGGGAATAGAACCGATTCCACCGAATACTGCTGCCACGAAAGCTTTGATACCAGGCATGGCACCTGTGTATGGAGTAAGTGTTGGATAGGCAGAGCACAAAAGTGCACCTGCAATGGCTGCCAGGGCAGAACCGATGGCAAATGTAACTGCGATGGTGGCATTTACGTTGATACCCATAAGCTCCGCTGCACCTTTATCTTCCGATACAGCGAGCATTGCCTGTCCGGTCTTTGACTTCCTGATAAATAACATCAAGCCCACCATAATGACAACGGAAACCACGATGGTCACTGTAGTCTCCCCAGACAGATTAATCTGACCATCTGCCAGAGAAATTGCCGGTATACTTACTACGGATGTAAATAATTTCGTGTTTGCACCAAAGATCAGCAGTGCCACATTCTGTAACAGGTAGCTGACACCGATGGCTGTGATCAATACCGCCAGGGGAGATGCCTGACGCAATGGTTTGTATGCAATTTTCTCAATGGTCACACCGAGAATGGTGCAGACTACAACAGCTACCAGCACGCCCAGAATCGGCGGCATGCCCAGGGTATTCATAACTACGAAAATCGTATACCCACCTATCATGATAATATCACCATGTGCAAAGTTCAGCATCTTGGCAATTCCGTACACCATGGTGTACCCCAATGCGATCAATGCATAGATACTACCTAAACTAATACCGTTAATCAAATACGATATAAAACTCATAGTAACACCTCTAACTTTCCTTCTAAATTCTATTCTGTAAAAAATTATATATTTTTTATCATAACCCAAACCGAGTAGGAATTACAAGTGTTTCCCACAGAAAAACAGAAACTTATTCACATCTTTTTACTAATTCTCCTGAGAAATCCACCTCTCTCTACTATTTTCTGAAAATCAGGGGTGGATTTCTCAGAAGAACAGAGTCTGAGAACAAAGATAGAGGACTGCCCTGCAGCAGCCCTCCCATGGGTACCTATCTTGTGCCATTATGTGGTTCTCTTTGATTAATCCATTGCGGTGTAAGCACCCTTTACGATCTTAACTGCCTTAGGTGCTTTATTTACTTCTCCGTCTGCTGTCCAGGTCATGCCTTCACCTGTCAGTCCGTCCATATTAATCTTAGTCATAGCCGTCTCCAGTACCGGGCAAAGATCCTGTGCGCTCATATCCGGTGTTGCTTTTGCTTCCTCTAATGCTGCTTTGATGGCATAGATTGCGTCATATGCATCTGCTGCGAACTGGTTAGGAGTCTCACCAAAGTTCTTATTGTAAGTCTCTACGAATTTCTTAGTAAGATCATCCTGGGCGTCTGCTGCGAATGGTGTCAATAACATAACGTTTTCAGCAAGTGCTGTGTCGAAGTTCTCAACTGTTAAGATACCGTCCAATCCATCACATCCGAAGAACTGTGGAGTGAATCCTGTCGTGTTAGCCTGTGCAAGGATCAGGGCTGCCTCTGAATAATAGATTGGTAAGAATACTAATTCTGCACCGGCATCTTTTGCTTTCTGGAGCTGTACTGTGAAGTCTGTCTTAGAATCTGCTGTGAAAGCTTCCTGTGCTACTACTTCGATTCCCTGATTTGGTGCTTCCTCCACGAATTTATCTTTGATTCCTGAGGAATATACATCAGAGCTGTCAAAAATGATCGCTACTTTTGTTGCTAATCCGTTCTCTCCGATATACTGTGCGGATTTTAATCCCTGGTTGGGATCTGAGAAACAAATACGGAATGCATTGTCATACTGTACACATGGAACAGATGATCCTGAAGGTGTTAACTGGAATACCTGATCTTTATTGGTCTCCTCTGCAACTGCGATACATGGTGTGGATGTTACCGTTCCCATAAGTGCCTGCATGTTCCAGTCCTTTAACGTATTGTATGCATTTACAGATTTCTCTGCGTCATGCTCATCATCCTGGAAATTGAACTCTAACTGTGCGCCGTTTACACCGCCTGCTGCGTTGATCTCGTCAATTGCGATCTGTGCGCCATTTTTAACTGCCAGACCGTATACTGCTGCACCGCCGGTCACAGGTCCGATTCCGCCGATTTTAAAGGTTGTTCCCGCTGCTGCACTTTCTGTCTCTGCTGTTCCTGAAGCTGCACTGCCGCATCCTGTAAGAGACGCTACTGCCATAGAAAGAGCAAGAATTAAACTCATTGCTTTTTTCATAATATTATCCTCCTGTTTTTTGAGCATCAACCTATCTCATTATTATTGGTTAGATTACTATTCTGATACGTCATTGTCAAGTGGTAAAGTGGTAAATTTTCGTTTTTTTATGAAAACAGACGTTATATTGGATATACTTTCCTCTATAACGTCTATTTTCTATTAGTCTGTATACTTGTCTATGAACTTCCAGACAGTATTCCAGTAAACCTCCGGTTCTGTGTAGACTGACATGGCATGTCTGGCACCATGCACCACTAATTTTTCCTTTTCTGTACAGGCGTTTGCCTCGTACACCACATCTAGCATCCAATAGGGATTATAGTCATCCATGTCCCCGTGAATGAACAGCATGGGGGTCTTATTTTTCTGCAATTGGGGGATACAGTCCGCATCGGTGATATAATATCCCGCCTTGAGCTTCGTCATGATATTCACAGTATACATGAGGGGGAACTCCGGGAGGTGAAATAATTTATCCAGCTTATCTGCCTGCTCGTCCCAGTCGGAGGTGTATCCGCAGTCTTCCACACATACCTTTACATTGGAGGGGATGTCCTCACCAACGGTCATCATGATGGTGGCGGCTCCCATGGAAATACCGTGTAATACGATCTGTGCCTCTGGGTCTTCCGCCACGATCCTATCGATCCAAAGCATCAAGTCCAGACGATCCAGCCAGCCCATGCCGATGTATTCTCCCTCACTGCTGCCCATGGCACGCAGATCCGGTGCCAGGACATGATATCCCCGCTCGTAGTATTTCTGCGCGTAATCTTTCATGGTATCCCAACTGTTATTATATCCATGGACAACGATTGACCAAAGGTGAGAATCATTCTCCTGCCTGAATTCTACCGCCTTTAACTGTAGTCCATCCCCAGAAGTGATGGACACTGTCCCGTGGTCTGTGGATGCCACCCACTGATCCGCCCGTTCACGCACCCGTTTCTCCGTGGCTTCGGCGGCTTCCTCGATCTGCCGCTGTTCCGGTGAAGCGTATTCTACAAGGGATTCTCCTATGGACTCACTGGCTCCACTCCCCGGTCTGATGGCAAAGTTTACCATATAATTGCCGATGATGGCCAGTGCGATGAAAATGACAGTGATTATTCCTATCAGAGTATTTCTTATAATCTTCTTTTTATGATGCATTCTATTTTTCCTTTTTTCTATATTTTTTATTGGAAAGGCTCTTACATAGAACGGATCTCAGCTTGCCGCCATATTTGGGGAGGGTATCCATGATCTCATAGCCTTGTCTCCCGGCATTATTCAGACTGTAAGTATTATCCGGGGAAATGGTACACATGAGGTACTGATATCCCCTCTTTCTCAATTCCTGTTCCGCCAGGTCCAATAACTGCTGCTGTAGATGCTGTCCTCTGCAGGAGGGGTGTACCACCGCAGACTCCATGTGAGCCACCTTTTGCAGTTCCTCCCGGGACAGATGCAGATGTCTGCCCAGATTATCAGTCCCATCCTCCGGAAGTCGAATGATTAAAAATGCTTTTATCACTCCCTGGGATTTGGCGATGAGGGTAAAACCTTCCTGCTCTATATGACGAGCAATAAAAGACCGGTCATCCGGAACGAACAGATCTTTCTGCTCCATCTGTGCATAAACTTCCTGCATGAGATGGTCTATGGCATCTATGTCCTGGACGGCTGCCCTTTGTATTACCATATGAAGTTCATACTTCTGTTCCGTTACTGACATAAAATCACCTGACTTGTACTAATGTTTACGTGTCGACTTGTTCATCATTGTCCAAACTTATTTCCAAATCAAGTTCAATGATTGGAAGCTTGAATTCCATAGACTTTAGCCATTGCCCATTTGGCTGTCTTTCTTCATATACTTTCACCGCACTCAATAATTGTGTTATGAAATCTCTCTTTTCCGTATCAGACATTGCTTCATACATTTTATCAAAAAACACAAGCGCTTTATAGATATTATCGCCACTTACTTTTTCTTTCAAAATGGATCTTTTCTTTGTCTTAGCTGTTATTAAAAGATTTCCATTTCTTCTATCTTATCATAAGTTTTGTATAAACGGTCCTCTAAATCTGCTTTTCTTCTTTGACCTCTTTTATTTATATTACTGTCCAACTCTGGAATCGCCTGATGAATGTTTCAATTGATCAAATATACATCCAATACCATTACCGTACAGATTGAAAGCTAACTTGATTATTATAAGCCCTTTCTGCATCTTTCCGTTTGAAATATTCTTATGTCCTCTCTTCCTTTTCAGCCTTTTTTTCTAACAGTTCTTTCTGAATATGCTTTTCCTCCATAAGTTCTTTTTGTATGCCTTTCTTACTTTCACTCCTCCTCTCACTACTTGTTTTATAGAAACTGTTTTGAGAACGTGCATAAAATTCTGAATCATTATTTGGTCCAGACCACGAATCTCCTCTATAATCTTTCTCAGTTGCCCCCACAGTAAGCAACAAGGAAGCCTTTTTCGGATCATTCATACACTTCTTTAAAAAGGCACTTGATACAGTTACCGTTAATACATCATGGAACAATTACTTTAATTGACACCCCAAGTGGTGGATGCACATTTCAGATATCATTTCCTCTATAGCCTCTTGTAACCATTGTTTGATAGAATCTGTATATCCATGTATGGTTTGTCTCTCTGTATGGAGTTTAAAACCAAGTCTTCTGCCACCATTCATACGCTCCAGTGGAATGAAACGCTGAAGCATCTCCTTGCATACTGCTCTCGCAGGTTTCTTAATTTTTACTTTTGGTAAATTCTTGTATTCTCTCTCGGTCAATTTCCATGATATCTTTTCCATTTGGCAGATTATTACCATAGACAAAATCGTAGTTTTGATTTTTAGGCTTACATTGATTCACACCGTATGCAATACTCTTTTGTGGGATGTCTTTTGTGATAATCGCACCAGCCGCCACAATAGAATTAGTGCCTATTACAACCGGTCCTAAAATTTTCGCCCCATCACAAACAATAACATTCTCGGCAATAATGGGACTTCCGA
>JAQVCT010000067.1 GCA_028689655.1 Lachnospiraceae bacterium | reverse complement strand
CTGCCCGCAGCATCATGTCTGCACCTGGGTTACGATAAAATGAAAAATCCCGATCTCCATCTGCAAATGTCTGCACAAATGCCAATGTGGTTCTGGCATCCTCGTCCATCATGAGATTGGTGGTATCAATCCCTACATCCTCCAGGGTCTTTTTCAGCTTTGTCCCAAAAATGTCTTTTCCCACTTTTCCAATAAATGCCGTCTTGTGTCCCAGGCGGTTCAGCATGGCAAGCACGTTACAGGGTGCTCCTCCCGGATTTGCCTCGAAAAGTGTGTTTCCCTGGGCACTCACCCCATTATCTGTAAAATCAATCAACAATTCTCCCAACGCAACTACATCAAATTTTTTACCCATAATTCTTCATCCCTTCATGTTGTATTTTCTTCTATTTGTTTAATAAATTCCTTTTACTAATTAATGTAGATTATATCACAAATTCTGTTCTTTTTCAAATTGTAACTATTCATGGCCCCATGCACCAAATCGCTTCTTCGAAGCTTTCCTTTTGATTATGTGGCTACTTCTATCCCAGTGCCACGTCCAGTATCATCATGATGATAAATCCTACTGCAAATCCCATGGTGGCAATATCAGAATGTTCTCCCTGGGATGCCTCTGGAAGTAATTCCTCCACCACCACATAGAGCATTGCTCCCGCTGCAAAGGATAATAAATACGGCAGGATGGGTATCACAAAGCTGGATAACAGGATGGTAAGCACTGCCGCAACAGGCTCTACGATACCGGACAAGGTACCATAGAGAAAGGCTTTTCCTTTGGTGTTTCCGGCGCTCTTTAAGGGAAGTGCTATGATCGCTCCCTCCGGGAAATTCTGAATGGCAATTCCCACTGATAATGCAATTGCTCCTGCCATGGTAATCTGTGTGGAACCTGTATATAATCCTGCAAAGACAACACCTACTGCCATCCCCTCCGGAATGTTATGCAGGGTAACAGCCAGCACCAGCATGGTGGTTTTCTTAAGTGCCGTATGAGGTCCCTCCGGCACATCTGTATTCAGATGCAGATGGGGGGTCAGCTTATCCATGGCATAGAGGAACGCCATACCCACTGCGATTCCCACTGCCCCTGGAACAAATGCGAATCTACCCATATGTGCGGACATATCGATTCCCGGTATGAGTAGTGACCAGACAGATGCCGCCACCATGACTCCCGATGCAAATCCCAGCAATGCTTTCTGCACCAGGGGATTGATCTCATTTTTCATGAAGAACACACAGGCGGATCCCAAAGTGGTTCCTATAAATGGAATTAATATTCCTATGATAATTGTACTGTTCATATGTTAACTCCTTTATTAACTATATTTTGCTTTTGTTTAGTTTTATTTTTATTCCCCTGTCATATCCCGATAAGCCTTACATCCTACATCTGCCCAGGCGGTCTTGTCTGCCGCTATGACTTTCCCTGTCTTTTTATCCACCCCATAGAAATTCAATATAGCAGTATTTCCCGTAGAACCGTCAAAACAAGTATACTCCTTATAAGCAACAAATAAAAGACATGCGCCATTTTTTGACTCCCTGTCATATACTACGGTTCTGCGGTAATTCTGTGTCTCACCATCCACTTCCTCCGAACCCACGTCCAGAACTGCATAGAAATTCCCCTTGGCATTATAGGTTGGTTGATAAGCATCTCCATCGTCCTTGAACACAGCATTATACAATCGAAAATAGGCACCCTCCGGAGTGCCTGGATCGGATGCCGCATCTATGACAGCACCGTCCATTCCATTGGCTGTATCTGTCGTTCCTGCTGAATCGAGGGTTCCATTTGTCTGTGAATCTGGGGATTTCTCAGGGGTCTCCGTTTCTGTTCTCTCAGAATTTTCTATTTCTATTTCTGTTTCGTCCTTCCTGTCCGTCTTGCTGTCACCTGTCTGTTTTCCCTCATAAGATGCATAGATGCTCCGCATTCTTTCACGAATATTGATCTCACTATTTTCTATATTTGTATTATCGATTCCACAGATCATATCTGTCTCTTTCCCATCTACATACAGTTCCACCACCACTCCCACATAATGAGAACGTTCCTTAAAAAATGAATCTTTCATAACAAATTCCCACAGATTGCTCACATCCTCCGCACATGCATCAATGTCCTCCATACCTTCACAGATAATATACAGTTCTCCATTCTCATCCGATACCGCACTGTCTCCGCCGTTTCGCATCTCATAGCGTCTCTGCGGACAATTCTGCTCCAGATATTGTACTGCCCAGTAATTGCCCCGCTGCACTTCGTAATCATTCATAAAGGCATAATAATGGCTGGAATCCTTCACGTGGATCGTGATCTCTGGAAAATTCACGGGAATTGCAGTGTAATTCCCATCTACATTTTGTACTGTAAAAGATTCATCATACATCTTTTCTAATTTCATCCCTATGATATTAGTCTCGTCCGTGTATCGCTTCTTCATAAGGCACATAACTGGTGTATAGTAAGCATACTTGTCATCCTCGCTGCCTCCCAGGAACTGCGATGTCACCCCTTCGATATAAGCATTTCCTTTGGAATCCTTTATCAAATGTTCTGTTTCAAAAGTCGACTCATAGGTCAGCAGATAGAAAAAGCCCGCCACAGGAATATAGAATCCACCAATTCCAATCACCAGTATCTGTAATACACTTGACAAAAAATATACTATCTTTTTTGTCACTGTTCTTTTCCACTGCTCCAGTGCCGTTTCCAACAGTATAAAGAAGAAAATAGGCACGAGAAATATGAGCATCCCACAAATAAGCTGTTCCAGCCAGGAACGATATGATATATCATACAGTTTCAGTATCTTTTCCAGCCCAATCATCAGGAGCATAGATGTGAATGAACCTGCAAATATGCCAAGCCATACAAAAACCCCCTTACTTTTGCCCGGGTTTGTACGCTCATTTTCCAGGATATCATTCTGATCCATATCTTGATCCATATCCCTATTTTCATTCTGCCTTATATCTTCACCCACATCCTGAGCATTGTCCTGATTCAGGTTCAGCTTCTCATCGTTCCCATATATATCATTCATTGGTATTATTTCCTCTTCCTGTATAATACAAAATTCATAATTAAATCATATGAACGTCATGCTCCTGGAGCAATCGCCTTTTTAACCCTGCCATGCATCTCGATTTCGCTACGCTTCATCTCGATCACGGGCTTCGCCCTATCAAAGTAAACATAGGCAAAATTTCTTATGTGCAAGCACAACGAACTTTTACCTATGTCTCCTTTGGCATGGCTCATTGCTTTCGCGTATATTATATCATAAGTAATGTATTTTTTATGATGAATTTCCTATGATTTAAACTGATTGAAAAAAAGCACAATATCTATTAAAATAGGAATGAATATCTTACCATGATTTATTTTTAAAATTCATATCTATGAAGGGAATGATAGATAAAATGAAGGACGAATTTGATTTCGATGAGGATGAGCAAATTGATATGTTTTGTTTTATGGACGAATCAGAGCGGGAAAAACTGATCTATGAAGATGATGCAGAACTGGAAATAGAACTTAAATCGGAAACGCAGCAGAAAACAGAAAAAACGGATGTCGTTTCAACATCCGCTCTTGTATTACATACCGCTTTTACATTATTGGATACCGTCAATCCACTGTGTCTTACCTGTGAGAATTGCCAGTACAAATCCGTAACTGAACACACGAAAGAACTGTGCTGTATCATGTTCGGCTGTAACATTCACCGGGATTT
>JAQVCT010000066.1 GCA_028689655.1 Lachnospiraceae bacterium | reverse complement strand
TGATTTTACCGTCCCATATGCCAAAAGGCATTTTGATACCAGTTGATCTCATTGCCACAGATGGCTACCACATCATATCGAATGGGATTGAAGTCGCCGATGTTATGGCAGTATCTATAATAATCTGCCACTTTACAGATTATACGCTGTTTTCGAGAATCCACAGCCTCCTCCGGTGCCCCCTTTTTGTCATCCCTTCGATATTTCACTTCAACAAAAACAAGGTACCCCTCATGGTACCCTATGATGTCAATTTCACCTTGTTTATTCCGATAATTATGTGCCACGATCTTCATCCCATTTTTTTCCAGATAGGCGATGGCTGTATTTTCCTTTTCTGCCCCTATGGTTCGTCTGTTTATCATATGCTCTACTGTTCTATCCTGCTTTTCATCATTCTTTTTTGCCATTCATTTTTCAGTTGTTCTTTTTTCTATCAGTCTTTTAGTTGCTCTTTTTCTATCAGCCTTCCATTGTTTACAGATTGATTCATTACATTTCAAATTTATTTTTTATTTTTTCAATTTACTCTTGATCTTATCCATGGAATCCACGAAGATCAGTATCTCTGCCACCACCTCATAGAGCTCCGGAGGAATCATATCCCCAATCTCCAATCTGGACAGGGTGTCTGCCAGCTTATCATCCTGGTGAATGGGCACCTCCGCCTCTTTCGCCCTCTCTATGATGCGTTCAGCGACTTTGCCTTTTCCAGAAGCAATGACGGTGGGGGCATCATTTTCCGTATTATATTCCAGGGCAATCGCCTGCTTTATTTTCTTCTTATCTTTTTCCATGTGCTTCCCGCCCCTTCCCATTTCGCTGCTGTGATATGCCGCTGATATCCATTCCTGTTGTCTGCACTAGTGTGCTGATACACTAGGCTCTGGCGTCAAATGCATATTTGGATATGACCATGCCGTTGCTTTTATTTTCCTGCTGTATCATCTCATCCAGCACATTCGTCGTGCCTTCCTTCTGTATGAACTCTGCCTGCATGGTATACCCTCTCTTTTGCAGCCTCTCGTCCAATATATGAATATGCTCCGCTATAAAATCAATATATGCTTCCTTCTCCAGATAGAACTTCGTGCTCACTTTCTGATTTTGCATCTGGACATAGATATCCATAGCCCCCAGATGTTCCATATCCAGATGAAGTAATGCACTCACATTTCCATCTTTTTTTGCAAGATTTTTCTTATTTGTATAGACGTACAAGTCCCCGTGCGCCTTTCCACCGCTCATTTTCAGGGGCAGCTGCACATAGGTAAACACCTGATTCAATTGATTCATGAACTCCACGTTGGCGGATAAGCTGCTGACACTTTTCCCCAGAGCGGAATTTTCCTTCACCAGTCCCGATATACTGTCTGCCAGCTTTGCTGTCTGCTGTTGGATTCTCTTATACAGTTCCTCCACTTTTCCTTCTCTGGCAACATCCTCTGGCTGGATCATCCACTGTTTCTCCACCTGCCCCTTTAACAGACTGGTGAATTCTCTGCTGTTCAGAAGACCATTCAGCCCACGTTTATCCTTACCACTCTGTTTTACAAGTTCCAGAATATTTTGGAGCACGGTCTCCGATATGGCAGATCCATTCTTGATCGCTTGGACAAGTTCCGGACTCACACCCAGCTGCTGCAGCATTACTCCAAGGTTCGCAGCTGCTCCCCGGCTCAGTCCCAGCTGTGAGGAAAATGGATGCACACCTTGATTCTGTTCATTGTTTTCCACGACCACAGTTCCGGATTGTGCTGTATTAGATTCTATTGGCGCCTTCTCTGCCCTGTTCTCATTGAGTTCCGGACGCATTTTCCCTGGCTCCTGCTGTTCTTCCGCCCCCTGTACCTGGGTTTCCACCGCTATCTGTGCTTTCTGGTCACCCTTAGCCTCCGTTGTCTCCCCTGATGGAACACTTATATTTTCTAAAATATTCGCCGTTTCCTCACTGTTCCCCAGGCCATTCTCATTCAGGATTCCAGTACCGCTGTTTTCCTCACCGGTCTGTCCGAATATCTGCAACACCTTTTGCAGAAAATCAGCCGTTTCCGATGGTGTTCCATTTTGAAGGATCTCCTGAAATGCGTTGGCCAGATCTTCCGCTATGGTACCTGCCGCCTCCATAATACTGTGTTCATAATTCTTATAAATACCAAATTCCGCGATATTCTCCGGTGTGACCGGAATCTGTAAACGATTCATCTGCACGATCGTCTCCCCGCTGGCTTCCGGATTGTTCACCACCTGGCGATACATATTCTGCAGGGAATCCTTATCAATGGGCATGCCATTTTTCATCATATCATTCACCATGGATGCAGACGTATTGTTCAATGGAATATGCGCTGCCTGAATGGCATTTGAGATGGTAGGATTCTGTGCCATATTTTCATACAATGGACTCAGTGCGATTCTGTTCCCGCCTGTAGATTTAACTTCAAAAGTCAACGTCTGTCCCACCATGAGATTCATGTCCCGATCCAGCTTTGCCGTCAGATAGGCATCCTTATCTATGGCAATGTCTATCTCACCGTCCCGAACCGCCACCACTTCCCCGGATATTGTCTGACCTGCGGCAAGATTGCGGACAGCATTGGACCCATGATAATGAGACGTCCCTTCTGCAGAAGACGTCTGACTGGTCTGGTTTGTGCTGTTCGTGTTTGTTTGATTCGTTGTTTGACCTGTCAAATGAAAAAAAGAAGATAAACTCATATGCAATACACCCTCTTATTCATAGATTCTATACCATAAATCCATTTTATCTCAGCTATATAAAATTCTTGTAACTGTCTATTCAGAACCCCATGCGCAAAACGCTTCTTCGAAGCTTTCCTTTTGCTTATGTGGTTACTTCGACAAATAAATTCAGAAAAATCAGCTCACTCATGCAAGCATGCTTCGCATATTTTTATGAATTTGCCTGGCTCTGAATAGTTAAAAATTCTTGATAAATGTTCTTCGATGAATCACGGATGGACCATATTTTTTCAGTGCTTCGATATGTGTCGCTGCCCCATATCCCTTGTTGGACGCAAATCCATACTCCGGCATGATCTCGTCATACTGCTCCATCATGCGATCCCTGGTGACCTTTGCTATAATACTTGCCGCAGCGATACTGACACTTTTGGCATCTCCCTTGATAATGGGCACCTGGCGTATGGTGACCTTCGGAATCGTAACTGCATCATTTAATAATATATCGGGTGTTACCTTCAAATTGTGAATAGCTTCCTGCATTGCCTCATAAGTCGCCTGAAGAATATTGATCTCATCGATTCTTTCCGGTCCTACAAGACCAAGTCCCGTTGCCACAGCTTTCTCCATGATTACATCATATAATTCATCCCGTTTTTTCGCCGTCAGCTGTTTGGAATCATTCAGGTACAGGATATCGCAATCCTTTGGCAGAATGACTGCACCTGCCACCACCGGACCTGCAAGCGGCCCTCTTCCCACTTCGTCGATTCCGCAGATATAGCCAAAAGATTCGTACTCTTTTTCATAAGTCTTCATCACTTCTGTCCGTTGTCTCTCCCTCTCCAACGCCAGCAGTTGCTTTCTCGCCTTCTCCACCAGTGTGATGACACCACTTCTGGTATCCATCTGATACGTGTCTATAAATTCAGGCAGCCGTTTTAACGTAGCTGCCTGATAAACTTCCTTTATGAATCCTATTTTCTCTTCGTTTGTATTTTTCATATTTTCAAACATGCCGTCGCGGCATGCCCTCCTTGCGTCGTTCTGCCTTACGGCACAAACAATGCATGAATCTTTGTTAAGAAGTTCCTATTTTGCTAAATCCATGTTAAAATCAAGTT
>JAQVCT010000065.1 GCA_028689655.1 Lachnospiraceae bacterium | reverse complement strand
TTTATTTCATTCACTGCATGGTAATCTCTGGTGTTTCTTTTTGTTCCGCCTTTAACAGCTGTTCCATTGCATAATCCAGTATTTTTTCCTTACGTTCTCTGATCATGATTTTATAAAATTCTTTCTGGATTTCTTCAACAAATGGTGTTTCCTCCACAATCTGATTCAGTCTGTCCATATCAATTCGGCTGTAAATACGTTTCAGTGCTTCCGTACAGTCTGCATTTTTATGGCTCGATATAAAGTCAAAATAGGAAATCTTCTTCCCATTATCTTCCACTGCGGATGTGGGAAATACAAAGATTCTTCTGTCGATCTCAGCTTCCTTTGCAAGGACATTTTTCATATCCTCTATGGCAAGCTGGGGATACAGGCAGGAACCACAGTCATATACCGGAGCAATCTCAGCCGTTTGTTTCTGCTCATCTACCAGAATGCCCCAGTTTCCATTATGCCTGTCGAAGTTTCCAAGAAGTGCATCCACGATAAACATATCCCAGAAAAAACTGATCAGCTTCTCCGGTGGAATCAAAGCCTGTTCTTCTATTGCCTGCATAATGGTGTTAAGTTCTGTTCCATATCCATTCTGCTCACTGTCAATACAGGTGTTTTTCAGCTGGGCAAATTCCATCAGCTTTTTTCCATCCTCTGTAAAATCCCCACAGGCTACCACTACTTTTTCCTTTCCTTTTTTATCCGTATAAGTTCCAAGTATGGTTTCCTGCGTTTTAATTCCCAGTGATTCATAAATATGACAGGCAATGTATTCACTGATACAGCTGTTGGTATAACTCATCACTTTGTTTCGTCCAGGTATGGGTGGAAATTTCAGCATATAGCTTGTTCCATCATATTTGATGTTAATCTTGTTTCCATTGGCGCCGCCATATGCCTTAAATTTATTAATCTTACAGTCTGTAAAATCAATCATCTGACTCCCCCTTTTCTCCAAATAAATAGACTTCCCGCAGATAATCTGCCTGTTCCTGCGTGATTCTGCCACCCCAGAAATTGCTATTAATGGAGCCATACAGTTCATCCCACAGACAGTCCAGATAGGATACCCCTTCTGCTTCTCCCTGTAAATATTCTTTTAACGATTTATCAAGACTCTCCGGAAGCGAACTTTCCAGATATCTTCGATCCTCTGGTTTCCCATTTTTTTTATGTTCTTTCGGTGTTTCCAGCTTTAGAAGTTCATCAATCGTCATCTCCAGTGCTGCTGCAAGCTTTACCAGTGTAGCCCCTGTACATCTTTCCAGATGTGTCTTCCCGGAACAAATATCTGTAAGCGTTGCCCATGGGATTCCACTGCTTTTGGAAAGTCCGTATCTCGATATTCCTTTTTCCTTTAATAATTCCTGTATATCCACTGTCATCACCTCATGCTTATTATATCGGTGTCCCGACAGTATGGCAACTGGAATTTTGTTCATTTGAGATGAATTTTATTCATTCAGGATGATCCACCTCTCTCCATCAAACTCTTCAAACTTTTCCGTAGTAACATTCTGTTCAAAATAAACTGCAAGGATTCTTCGAATATCTTCTTCCCCCGCTCTCTTGAATAAAAATCCTGCTCCCTTAACATCTTCTCAATATGGTTTAAGTAGGAGAAGATTTCTCCCTCCTCCTATTCACAAGGCGTATCATGATGAGAAATTCCCTTGCAGTTGCCATCTGCACCTGCATCTTGTCAAGGTGATTAGTGTCCAGTTCTAAGAGCTTTCGGATCACAGGATCATTTTCTTCTTTCATCCTTTTTTCAGGTATCTTTTGTTAGTAGAAATATGATCTGATTCACTTGTACTCTTCTAATGTTCTTGTCCGTATTAAACCGGGTAGACGCTCTATGTATTCTTCGTATTCAGTTTAAAGTTTCCTGCACAACTGTTCCAATATCACCATCAATGCAAATACTTCTATTTTTAATCTCATTTGGTGCATATGTCTGCCCCTGATTGATGCAAGCATAAGTAGCATTGGGATTTTGATACACTTGCTTCCAGAAATTGTACTTTACTATTCCAGGGGTATTCATTCCAACCCCAAGCTCCATATACAGAATTTTCATATTATGATGCCGTCTCACAAAATCTTCATAGCGTTCCGATGCCCGATACCAGCCTTCATCCTGAACAAAGGTGTTATCTGCGCGGAGATTCATGCTCATAGGCTTACCACAGACCGGACAATGTGGTACTAATTCACTGGGAACACGCATTTTCGACTGCTGTTCCACCATCTGACGAACAAGTGTCTCATTGTCGTAGGTCTTCTGACAGCACGGTTCAGAGCATTGAAGCAGTCCATAGTCACCCTGCGTATAGAACAGACGATGTTTATCAAATCCTGACCGCTGAAACTGATGGTCCACATTGGTTGTCAGCACAAAATAGTCTTTATCCTTTAACAATTGGAACAACTGATCATACACTGGTTTTGGAGCCGATGTAAAACGATTGATGAAAATATAGCGGCTCCAATATGCCCAGTGTTCCTCCAGTGTTTTATAGGGATAAAAGCCGCCGGAATACATATCTGTAAAGTGGTATCTGTCTGCAAAGTCCTGAAAATGCTTCTGAAAGCGATCCCCGGTATAGGTAAAGCCAGCGGAAGTCGATAAACCAGCTCCGGCGCCAAGAAATACCGCATCAGAATCAAGAAGTACTGCTTTTAATTTTGATATTTGTGATACCTTTGATTTTAATATCTGCATATCAGTTCACCCCTAGCAATTCTTCATAGATTCCTTTGTCCAAATCTTTGAACACATTGAAGATAACCCGCTCAATTCGTGTATCCTCTGCAAGAAAATCTTTGACTGTCTGAACTGCAATTTCCGCTGCCAGCTGGTTTGGAAACATAAATACGCCCGTAGAAATACAGCAGAAAGCGATACTCTTGCAACCAGACGCAGCAGCAAGCTCCAGACAAGAACGATAGCAGGATGCAAGCTGTTCTTTCTGTTTTACACTTGGATGCCCGGTTTCAATAATCGGGCCGACTGTGTGCAGCACATATTGGCTCGGCAGATTATATGCTGGTGTGATTTTGGCTCTGCCGGTAGGTTCTTCGTGACCCTGCTTCTGCATAATGTCATTGCATTTCAGGCGCAATTCTATTCCAGCCTTCGTATGAACGATGTTATCAATGCAGGAATGCAGACTTCTAAAGCACCCACACATCTGACTGTTAGCAGCATTTACAATGGCATCGCATTTCAACACCGTAATATCCCCCTGCCACAGAACCAGCTTCGGACTGCTGGGAACAACTGGGAGAGATTCTGCATCAACAACGCCTGCTACATCGCGTTCATAGCACAGGTATTCATCCTGCACTTTTCTAAACTCCTGACTGATAGGTTTGGGAAGTCTGACATTCATCAGACTTCTCAGAAGTAATTTTTGCTGTTGGACATCATCTGGTATAGCAACATCTTTGTACGGAACATTCTCATCAAGAAGTTCCTGAATCAGATATTTTCTTTGTTCGTCATGCGTCATTTTAATTTTCTCCCTTCTTGACTATGCTTACACTTTATCAGCTTATTATAATATTTGCGTGATGGCCTATGAAGTTCAATTTTCCAAATAGAAGCTGTAGATCTGGACACGCCAATCAATTCTCTTAATAAATCATTTCTTCTTTCACTCTGATTCATATTGAACCCCGGTCGTTGCGATTGTAGTGGAATGAATGTACCAAATGAAGCTATTACCTGTCCCCGTGGCATAAACATTTCAAACAGATACACAGGAAGTTCCGCTGTATTCGCAGTCTTTCAGCCTGTCATCTGGCAAATGACAAGTGTGTCGTTCTTTGTCAACCAGCTGCTTTACAAAATCCGTGGCAGGCTCTCGTAAAAGCTCATTTGGTTCAGCATACTGCTGTATCACTCCTT
>JAQVCT010000064.1 GCA_028689655.1 Lachnospiraceae bacterium | reverse complement strand
CGCAATCGAATTACGGATATATGCTCTTGAATCGGTGAAAGGAACGATATAATCAGATATCGGTATTTCTCAGAGAATTTTTACGCAATCAAGAAAGGATATTTCCCCATCATCAAGAAATAACATTTCCAAAGGAAAACGGTTCTTTTACAAATTTACCAGCATATCAAGGGTATCTTATCGGGGGCCTCCGGTTGATACAGTGAAGGATATTTTTCAGCACATTCTGTGCTGTATCGATTAGTCTACATTAGCCAAGGATAGAACCGCCATCCCGGTCATGGGATTACATGGGGTTAGGGTGTGCTCCAGGGCAGCCGGGATAAACCCGGCAGCCCCCCGCCCCCCTTGACACCCCCAGGGGAGAAGGATAGGGGGGATGGCAACCGCACCACAGATGCACCAGATACAGATCAAAACGGTGAAGAGGATCACCACCCAATGCACCAGACATGAGATTCTCTATCACCATCCCGGATGATACCACATATCAAATAGACACAGAAGCGGATAAAGAGGGGGTTTCCCGTTCCCAATGGATTTATCAGGCATGTATCGATAAACTCACCAGAAGTGCACCACAGACGCACCAGGAACGCACCACGCCGCACCAAGAGAGCATCAAGGGTGATGAACCATCGGAGGAGATGGTAGACTTACGGATAAGATGCGAATACCAGGAGCAGACCATTAAGGATCTCCGGGAGGAGCGGGGATACCTGCGGGGAGAGATAGCCAGGTTGCAGCAGGCAAACGATCTCTTAACGGGAAGATTACTCCCACCACCAAAAGCGGGGATCTTTACACGGTTGAAGAGGGCGATCTCTCCGGCCCGTGAGGAGTAGGATCAGTCTTCCGATTCAGTCGAGATCCAGAGATAAGCAATAAGTCATACAACAACACCATCTATACTTTATAGGAACGTTCGAAAAGGGAGGATACCCATTGAGATCGGGAAATCAATGTGGGTATCCTGTGAGGTTCCGGGTGTAACAGAACTAATTATACTGATAGGTGCTTATCCAGATAATGGTTTTGTTGTAACCCCGATATCCTCTTTTTCAGTTGTTCCGGGAGTAACAACCAATGCAGCAAAGCAGATTAGATGAGCAGATTCTCAGTTTCATCGAGGAGCGGGGGGGAAAGGTTCCCCTCCAGAGTATTGCAGCAACATTCCGATCTCATGGGAGATACACCTATCACAGGATGCAGATTCTTGATGCTAAGGGGTATGTATCGAGGGATGAGGACGAGGACGGAAAGATCATCATCCGGTTGGTGAGATGATGGATGCAGAGGAGGGGTATGTCGAGGTAGAAAGCCCCGATACCGAAAGATGGCATATACCCACAGACGAAGAACTCGATGTGATGGATCTCAATGATGCAAAGGAGAGAATCCGGGGATTGGGCCTTTACTATGCGGAGATCTCACAACCATTCATCAGGCATAATGCGACCGGGAATCTGGATACTATCGAAGATTTAAAGAGATTCGTATATAATATGCGAAACCTTCCTGAAATTGAGAAACGATATCGGGAATACACCAGGCAGAAGGAAGAGAGAGAGAGCAGACCGGAAGCAGTGAAACGAGAAGAGATGTGGTTAAACCTCATCATGGAGATCAGGAGCGATAAGGTATTCGTTAGACGGCAACATTTCGCAGACCTGATTATCGATACCTTCCATCCCGTAACCTCCGGGGGGGTAGTGTGGATCTATCAGGATGGTATATATCGCAGGGATAACGGGGAGATACGTTCTTTTATCGGGGATTGGGTGAGGAAGTTTCAACCCTATGAGTTTAACGGAACCATAACGAACGAACACCGGGAAATAATGTATTACGTTAAGGGAGCGACCAATCAACCCGATTATCCTTTCGATTCTCTGAAATATCATATCCCGGTTGATAATGGGGTGATTCGGATTAATCCAGGTGATGGAAATATCGAATTATTACCCCATGATCCAGAATATCGATTTACCCGGAAGTTACCCGTTACATACAACCCCGATGCAGGTATTGAGAATATTCTCGATGCGTTCCGGGATTGGGTAGGGGATGATTACGAATACCTTATTCAATTACCCGCGATTGCGTTTATCCAGGCATGGGAAGGGGCCCAGAAGATAGCGTATCTGTTTGAAGGGAAGAAGGACGGGGGGAAAACCACATACTGCGAACTGTTGTATCATCTATTCGGGAGGGGAGCATATGCAGAAGTGGATCTCCGCAGACTCACAGAGGATCGTTTTGCGTTCGCAGGGTTAGAAGGACGGCTCATCAATATCGTTGATGATCTCGATGCGTTCCCGGCCCGATATCTCGGTATCTTCAAGAACCTTACGGGGAGCATCTATCACAGAATTGAGAGGAAGGGGGAGGATGGATACGAATCGATTGTTACAGCACCCCATATCTTCACGTGCAATAAACCGCCGGAGATTAAAGATATCAACGATGATGCATTTTGGTCCAGATGGAATTATATCATTTTTCCAAACACCTTTAACCGGGATGAATCCTTCAAAAAGGGATTATTCACCGATGAGAACCTTTCAGCGTTCCTAAATCTCATCATCCAGGAGGTTATCGATATCGGCAGGGATTCAACCCTCATCAAAAGGATGGATGCAGAGGAGGTTCGTTCCCTGTGGGTAGTTGCAGCAGATGAGATTGCGGGATTCGTTCGTGATTCATGTAGACGGGATGATCCAGATCAATGGATAGCAAAGGGGGAGCTCTATGATGAGTATAAACGATGGTGTGAAAAGAAGGGGAAGGTTCCGGAATCTCAAAAAAGAGTTACAACCTCATTATCCAGAATTGGTATTCTCGGATTCTATCCATCATCAGGAGGAGGAAGGAAGAAACAGGTTCACGCATACAAGGGGATACGATGGAATGAGGAGATATCACAGTATCGAAAACCCAAGACAGTAGATCAAGGTGTGCTTTCTGTATGATATATGCAGTATATGCACCTTTTTTAAAATATCTTAAGAAGGTTTTAAAGAAGTACAATATAATGTACAAGGATATTCAAAAATCCCGCATATCCTCTGTACCAAACGGGAGGTATCTATCATGATGTATCATCCCTGTTATGTGGTTATCCCAGAGTTTGATCCATCCTTCATCGAGAATATGATACAGCAGGATATCATAGATTATTTTGCGGGGATTGGGTTGTATGGTATCCAGAGCATCGAGGATATCGAGAAAGTGGATATCAGTCGTAATTGCTGCGGAGTACCTAAGCAGTATGGATCACAGAGGGGGGTATGTGGTAAGCGGCCCATCGCATATCGCACACAGAAGACGAACGCATCATCGGATAACCCGGATATCTACATCTGCGAAGATTGTTTCAATCAGATTACCAGGGAGTGTCAGAGAATCAGGAAGCACCGGGAATCGATGTATCAAAAACCCTGATATTTTTAAATTTTTTTATGGGGGGGATCTGCCCCTAGTATCAATCACCTATTAAAACTTTCAACCTGTGGCTATGGTTTTTATACCCCGTGATGTTGGTATTAAACGGGGGTATATCTCCATAAGGGTGATGGTGAGTTTTCCCGTTAAATCAACGATGTGGGGGTGTGTGTGGGGGATGTACGTCATATGTATAAACCGGAGATATAGGGTGAGGCATTCCGGGGCCCGTTGATAGGGGGGTATCGTGAATGCTACCCTCTTCCATAGATCATATCCTATGAGCAGCAGGGAGAATCCGATAATCACAATCAATAGTCATATGCAGCATATGCGGGGTTATGTATACTCTATATTGCGCAGAATTACCATTTCACGCAATCGAATTACGGATATATGCTCTTGAATCGGTGAAAGGAACGATATAATCAGATATCGGTATTTCTCAGAGAATTTTTACGCAATCAAGAAAGGATATTTCCCCATCATCAAGAAATAACATT
>JAQVCT010000041.1 GCA_028689655.1 Lachnospiraceae bacterium | reverse complement strand
TACCACACGGTCAGCTCCCAGAGATGGCTCCACTACATACGGTATGTATTTCTCTTTCTTCTCATCATCAAAGTAAGTAAGATCCTGTCCGGATACATTCTGATGCTGTGTCAGGTCATAGTCTGTTCTGTCTGCGATGCCCCACAGCTCGCCCCAGCCAAAGGGGAATAAAAATTCGATATCGGAGGTAGCCTTGGAATAGAAAGAAAGCTCTTCCTTCTCATGATCTCTCACACGCATCTCATCCTCCTTGATGCCAAGGGTTTGTAACCAGTTAATGCAGAAATCTTTCCAATATGCGAACCACTCCAGATCTGTGTCCGGTTCACAGAAAAATTCCAGTTCCATCTGCTCGAACTCTCTGGTACGGAAGGTAAAGTTACCGGGTGTGATCTCATTTCTGAAAGATTTACCCACCTGACCAATACCAAATGGAATCTTCTTTCTGGAGGTTCTCTGTACATTTTTAAAGTTCACAAAAATACCCTGTGCTGTCTCAGGTCTCAGATACACAGTATTTTTCGCATCTTCGGTAACGCCCTGGAATGTTTTGAACATCAGGTTGAACTGACGAATATCTGTGAAGTTATGTTTTCCACAGGAAGGACATGGAATGTTGTGTTCCTCGATGAAATTCTTCATCTTTTCCTGGGACCATGCGTCCACAGATTCCTCTATTGCAATTCCATTTTCTCCACAGAAATCTTCGATGATCTTATCTGCGCGGAAACGCTCATGGCATTCTTTACAGTCCATAAGCGGATCGGAGAAACCGCCCAGATGTCCGGAAGCTACCCATGTCTGTGGATTCATGAGAATGGCACAGTCAACACCTACATTATACTTATTTTCCATGATGAATTTTTGCCACCATGCACGTTTTACGTTATTTTTTAATTCCACACCGAGATTTCCGTAATCCCATGTATTGGCAAGTCCTCCATAAATATCAGATCCCGGATACACAAAACCTCTTGCCTTTGCCAGTGCCACTACCTTTTCCATTGTCTTTTCCATTTTTTCCTCCTGCTCATCCACTTTTGTGAATCTTTTTATTCTATCCTGCATTATCACTAACGCCGGCTATAACATCCTTTTCATCACGACTGCCATCATACTCAAGGCTTAAACAACAGGATTCCCGGTTGTCCGTCCTCCGCTTCTGTAACAGCCGCCTCTTTTTTATTCAATATGGTAACGTTGCCGCTCATCGCCTTGATGATACCATAGGTATGCACCTGAATGGGTTCTTCCAGGATGAGTACCCGCGTGTCTTCCGCCCCCAACAATGCTTCCATATCCACTTCCTTGCCGTCGATGTCCGCACTTTGGAGCTGCCCTGGATCCAGATCGTAGCCTGCCTCCCCGGCTTCCGCCACAGTTCCCTGGAAAAATATCATATCATTGAACGCGGCATAACTGTCTGCATCCGCATAACTCATCGTTACGACTGACTTTTCTTTTGTAAGATCAGCAGCGTCCAGTGTTACCTTCTCACTGCTTTCTTTTTCATTATAGGATTCTATCTCCGCTATGATCATGGCATGCAGTTCATCTGTATCATAATATTCTTTATCCAGCGTATCCACCACAGTGCTGTATACCTTACCGTTCTTATCCACCGATACAGAGGTAGTATCCTCTTTACTGACTTTATTTCCACATCCTGCCAGCAGTACTGTCAAAGCTACGCAAGTCAGTAGGAATCCTTTTCTTTTCATAATCTGTTCATGCCTTTCTCACTCATAAAATCACACGTGCCTATTATTATAGCGGACTTGTTCTATTATTTCAAGGCTTTTGAATTTCTTATCCCATAATTTTGTGCGATATCCTGTGGCGATCTCTTTCAATTCTGACAATACTTCCTCCGTCACTGTAAACGTATACAGATGTTCGATCCTGGCATTCATAATAAAATCGACTGCATAGGCAGTGGAATCCAGATATCCTTTGTCCGTGGACATCCCTGGGAACTCTCCGTTTACCACGATTGCTTTTATCTCATATATGTAGCGGATCAGATCATTGGAAAGACTGGGGAGTAACAGTGCTCGAAAGGACTGATAGAGTAATCTCAGCATCTCCCGCTCGTCATTATTCTCACGGGTGTAGTAATCTGCAATTTCCAGAAAATACATCCCGTAGTATGCTCCCTCAAAATCCCTGCGAAGTTCCTCAAAATAGTTGGATATATTTGCCTCTATGATATTGTAGCTGGTCTTGCCCACATAGAGCTTAAATTCACCAAAAGAGAAGGGATTTGTCGCCGCCACCAGACTGCTGTTTGGCTTTCTGGCTCCCTTGGCAAACGCCGAGATCTTTCCCCTCTCTTTTGTAAGTATTACGATCCTCCTATCGTATTCCCCGATAGGTTCCACCTTCATCACCATTCCCGTTATGCTTAGGAAATCCTGCATACAGATTATCTCCCGTCCAGATATGTTCCTGTGTCTCCTGTCCTGCGACAGTTGTACTGTTCCCTTTATATGACAAATAATCTGCCACACTGCCCGTGGTCAAAAAATGATCCCAATCCTGTCTCAATTCATCTGCCCCCTAATCTTTTGATATAAAGTTAGGTTGCGCGATTCAGGAAAATCTATTCTCTCTCCCGGAAACTGGTAAAGATTACAAGTGCATACCGCTATATTTTTTTCTCTTCCTGATATCCAAAATTCTTTAATAAGAAATCGCTGTCACGCCAGTCTTTTTTGACCTTGACCCACAGTTGCAGATTCACTTTCATCTCCAGCATCTCTTCGATTTCCCGTCTTGCCTGAGATCCAATCTTTTTCAGCATGGCACCGCCTTTGCCGATGATGATGCCCTTATGGGAATCCCGCTCACAGATAATGGTGGCTTCGATGTCCACGATCTGTTTCCGATACTTCATGCTCTCAATGGACACTGCAATCCCGTGGGGAATCTCCTCATCCAGGCAGCGAAGTGCTTTCTCTCTGATGAGTTCTGACACGATCTGTCTCTCCGGCTGATCCGTGATGGTATCCTCGTCATAAAATGCTGGACCATAGGGCAAATATTTGAAAATACAGTTTACCAGTTCCTGGGTATTATCCGCCTTCAGGGCTGACACGGGCACGATCTCAGCGAAGTCGTATTCCGTGCGGTATCGGTCGATATAGGTGAGCAGTTCCTCCCGCTTTACCATATCGATCTTATTAATGACCAGGATGACCGGTGTATTCACTTTTTTCAATTGCTCAATGATATGCTTTTCCCCTGCACCGATGAATGTACTTGGCTCCACCAGCCACAGGATCACATCCACCTCGCCCATGGTGCGCTCCGCAGTGTTTACCATGTACTCTCCCAGCCTGTTCTTGGACTTATGGATGCCAGGTGTATCCAGGAATACGATCTGCCCGTCCTCACAGGTATACACGGTCTGTATCCGGTTCCTGGTGGTCTGCGGTTTATTGCTGGTGATAGCGATCTTCTGCCCGATAATGCAGTTCATCAACGTAGACTTTCCTACGTTGGGTCTTCCTATTAATGTTACAAATCCTGACTTAAAATTTTCTTTCATTCATACACCTTTCCTGATTCATCTACTTTACTCATCTGCTTTGCCCACAGATATTTTTCTGCACATAGGCATCCATATCAATTTCTTAGAAATTTTTCTTACTTACCCTGGGTATCCTGATTTGTTTGACTGTTCTGGGCTGCTTGATGATCGGGTATTACCTGGTTATTCTGACTTTCCTGCGTTTCCTCATTTCCCTGCTGTCTCTGATCGGCATAATCCGCATAGTTTCCATAACTTTGCACTGGTACAGGTGCTGCAGTAACAGGTGCTGCTTTTTTCTGCTTCATGATTTTTTCATAATGTTTCTTACTCTTCTTATCAATAAAACGTACAATGAAAAATACCATAAGAGACAGCACTGCAAGCACAAATATGAACGGCAGATTGATCAACAGCTGCACGAAGAAATTCCTGATGCCTTTTCCAACTCTTTCCACATTGTCCATGAAGCCTTCTGTGATCTTATCCCAGGTACTTACTTCCTCCATGGGGGTGAGTCTGGTCACTTCTGCTATGTAGATGGTCACCTCACTGTATGCCACCTGATCGTCAAAGGTGCGAAGCTGTGATTCCATGCTCTCCAACTGATAGCGCACATCCGACAGGCGACTCTCAATGGCGATGATATCTTCCATGTTGGTGGCACTTTCCATGAGTTTTAACAGACTTTCCTGTTCCGTGAGAAGTGCCTTTTTGTGACTTTCCAGATCCACATACTGGAGGGTCACATCATCCACCGTCTCATTTTTACTGATTACATTGGAAATATCAGATACTTCCGATATAAATTGATCCACTTTTTCAGCGGGAACTTTGGCGGTGATGGTAGCATATCTGGTATCATCTCCACGCCCGTTCTCTCCCGTGCTGGAGCTGGCTATGTATCCTCCCAGGGTGTCGATCTTCCTCTGCACATTCTGCATGAGGGTATCATATTCTTCTGTTTCCACATCCATGCTCACTGTCTTGATCAATTTCCGACTGTCCGTATGGGCTTTCACAGGTGCCTCCTGCGCCGCTGCTCCCGGCTCTGCATTTGCAGCTTCATTACCCACAGCGGACTCCGTGGTGCCGGTATTATAGAGATCATCCGTGGCTGAATAAGATTTTGACATCATATTCTCCGCCGGTGCTTCCATATCCGCCACGTAATCAGAGCTACTGCTGCCACAGCCCGTTGCCAGTATCATCGTGGCGAGCAATAGGCCCACCACGATTTTTTCTGCTCTCTTCCTTATTGGATTGTCTCTATTGTTATTTCTATTGTTATTTCTATTGTTTTCTTTGTTGTTCTCTTTGCTCTTCCCCATACTTCTCCCCTCCAGGTCCATACATGATTTTCGATTTCATGGTTGCTGCCTGTTATGCACCTCGTTATCTGTTTCACACACTTGTCAATGAAACAGGTTCTCCACGTGGTCAAATAAAGCGGCATCCTCTTTGATCTTATCCTCATTGCCCACGACGCAGATACAGTCATCCGACATAAATGCCTGCATGTAATCGGCTAATTTCTGAATATCTGCCTCCGTGGCTGACAATATTTCATCCCTCTCCTTCTGTACCTGTGGAAGGTCCAGATTGGTGAGATATGCACTTAGTGATCTGCTTCCCTTCGCCGCAGGATTCATAGGCGTATCCATATCACTGATGGTACCGATGATGAATTTTGTCATGGCTTTCTCGTCCGCCTGAAAATGTCTTAAATGCGCTGCTGCCCCCTCATAGATATCCACAGTCTTTTTCAGATTCGGATCTCTGTAGGAGACGAAATAACTGTCTCCGGTTCTGCCAAAGCTGCACATGCATCCATAGGCACCGCCCTTCACTCTCACATTGGTCCACAGATAATCATAGCCCATGATGACTTTCAGCACGCGCAATGCCCCTGTATAGGGCAGACCATGCTTGATAAAGTTTCCAGCGCGGCATACATACTGTACCTGGGATGAAGTGGTAAATCCTTCATTCTTACGTTCCATAGGAATCTGTAACATGGCATTGTCCACCGGTTCTGTGTGAAGCTTTCCACGCAATGCCTGCACAAGCTCCGGCAATGCTCTCTCTTCCCCTGCTGTGGCTGTGTAATCCACCATGAGATTCTCCGGGCGGAAGATGATGCACATAAGCTCTTTCAATTTTGCCATTACATCTGTCTTGCGCTCCTGGAAATGACTCTCCAGATCTTCCAGCAGACGATAGAATGGGATTCCATTGATGAGTTCCGTAAACGCCGCCGTCTCTGAGAAATAGGACATGGCACGGATCGCTGCCAGAGAATGTCCTGCTGAAGTCATACTTGCCTGCATTCTGGACTTCTGCTCTGAGATGATCTCCAAGAGACGTTTCTCATCCTCCAGGTTGGATGTGCACAGGATCTCTTCTATGAGTGCAAACGCTTTTTCCATATTTTCAAAGAGCAGACTGCACTTCAGTTCGTAGGTTACCTTATAAGTGTCCATATCATTGGCATTGACATAAGTGGCTACCTGAGATGAGATACCACCGGTCCAGATATTGATCTCATTAAAAAGTGCCCCGTATTTATAATGTGCGGTGTCCACAAAGCAGAGAATACTTTTCAGAAGTCCCAGGTAAGGCACCAGTTCTTTTGGCAGATGGCTCATATCGAATACCAGTCTCACATAGCCGATTCCGTTGGTGAATACATCATGGTACAGATAAGTCATATCCTTCACATGCTCCACCCGATTGATAAAAGGCTCCGCCGCAGGCTCGATATCTGTTCTCTTCAACACAGGAATCGTGGCCAGTGCTTCCTCCGTGGAAGGTTCCTCCTGGTACTGTAACAGTGCCTTGGTGTCCGACACGATCTGTTGGATCTGTTCCTCCGACAGGCTTGCTTTGTAGGCATTTAATTTCTGCTGCAGAGACTCATCCTCCGCGGTGGTCAGTCCTTTTTCCGGTTCTACCACGATAATCGCCTTGTGCGTGTTCTCCAGCAGATACTTCCCAATCAATGTCTCAAAGTAATCTGTGTTGATTTTCTCCTTAATACTGCGGAATGTCTCACTGGACTCAATATGCATGAAAGGCGTCCGGTCATCATAGAGCCAGCTGTCAAATGCCTGTAAGCCATACATCAGTCCCTTTGGATAGGAACCATAATCTGCCTCACGGTATTTGAATTCGTAATAGTTCTCCCCGGCCTGCAATGCCTTTTTATCCAGTCCCTTTTCCATCTGTTCCCGTAACACGGATTCAATGATGGATACGAACTTTTCCTGATCTTCCACGTTGGCACTTTTGGCCACGATGGAGAAGTACGGCTGATAGATTCCATTCTCATAGACACTGTACACTTCTTTACCGATTCCCGCATCGATCAGGGCTTCCTTCAGTGGTGCACCCGGTGCAGAGCACAGTGCGTAATCCAGTATCTGGAAAGCCATATATAATTCCTGCTCCAGGCTGGTTCCCACCACAGTATTGTAGGACAGATAGGTATTGTCCTTCTCACTCTCCGCCTCGGTGATAGAGTACTTTTTGTGTACCTCCACCGGCTCTCTAAATGCCGCCTGCATGGCTATGCCGGAATCAATCTGTAAATTTTCAAATTTGTCAAGATATTCTCTGTCCAGGAACTCCAGCTTCTCCACCATATCCATATCCCCGTAGAGATAGATATAGCTGTTGGAGGGATGATAATATTTTCTGTGAAAATCCAGAAACTCCTCGTAGGATAACTCCGGGATCACCTGGGGATCACCGCCGGATTCCACCCCGTAAGGTGTATCCGGAAACAGGGAGTTAAAGACCTCCCGATCCAGCACATCGTCCGGGGAGGAAAAAGCACCCTTCATCTCATTGTAGACCACACCATTGATATGCAACTCATCCTCCGGCCTCTCCAGTTCGTAATGCCAGCCCTCCTGCATAAATATTTTCTTTTCCTGATAGATATTAGGATAGAATACAGCATCCAGATACACATGCATGAGATTCTGGAAATCCTTGTCATTGCAGCTGGCCACAGGGTATACCGTCTTATCCGGATATGTCATGGCATTTAAAAAGGTATTCAGAGATCCCTTCACTAATTCCACAAAAGGATCCTTTGCCGGGAATCGCTTTGATCCGCACAGTACACTGTGCTCTATGATATGGGCTACCCCCGTACTGTTCTCCGGCGGGGTGCGAAATCCGATACAAAATACTTTATTGTTATCCTCATTGGACAGAATCACGATCCTGGCTCCCGTTTTCTTATGCCTGCACAGGAATCCCGCGGAATTTAGATCCTTCACGTCCCTGTTCTCTATTACCTCATAGGCAGATAATTGCTGTAAATCCTGTAATTTCATAATGCATACTCCTTATGTCTATTATTTTATATTTCTATATATAACTTTTATATTATTCTATATAATTCTCTCTATAGATACTTCGTAACTCGATCAACTCAATCATTTACCTCAAGGACTTCGTCCTTTTGTGGCAGGTGCCCCTTCGCAGCCTGACTCAACCATTGTAATATACGTTTAAGACATCAATTTCAGCATTCCCATCTTTTAAAATTCCATAACATCGGTATGCCGATTCATGTTTGTTTATTGTTGATTTAATTGTGCTTCTACGGGTTCATTATAATTTTTTCCATAGAATATAGCAAGCGTAAAAAAATCCGTCCTGTCAATTTTCCTTAACAGAGCGGATCTTATATCTTACTTCGGCTCAACTTTTCCTGATAAATTCTGTATGGCAGTTAGGACAGGTGATCGCTATCTTTCCCTTGCCCTTCGGGACACGAATCTTCTGTCTGCACTTGGGGCAGCGATAGATGTGATGGGTCTTTCTCTGTGCCATGTTATTTTTACGTGCCTGCCAGGTATTCCTGACAATCGTTTCATATCGCAGGTACTTCTGATTTTCCTCATAACGCTTTCCATGATTTTTAGATAAGATACGGTAATAACTGTAGACCAGCAGGAGCACTGCCAAGTAATAGAAAATATTTTTTCTGGTAAATATGGCGAAAATGATACACCCCATGGTAACGAACATTAAGAACCTGTTAAACTGATCCGCGCCATATCGTCCTGCCATAAACTGCATCATTTTTTCTTTCCATCGATTCATCATTACATCACACCTCTCCTCTTTTCTCTCTATCTTACCGTAAAATTCCAGGGATGCAATAAACAAATCAGAATATTTTTATTAAATTTTAAATAAACTCCCCTGTGCTTTGCAGTCTCGTCAATCTTATCAAACGGGAAAACTCACTAAGTGTAGCTTCTTTAAGATAATCTCTTCTATAAAGCAGTCTCCTGCAACGGCTTTCTGCTGATATGTTTCCATAAATTCCTCGAACGTACAGGTCTTACTCTCGTAGCCTTTCCCACTCTGTTTCTGTTGAATGAGCTTGATCTTCACTTTCAACTGACGATAGATCATGTAGGACTTGTCATTCTCTGTCAACTGCATCAAATGCTCTGCGACGGTCATCTCCGGTGACACCTCATGGGTGAACACTCTCGCCACCACCTCTTTGAATTTCAGGGGTGCCGTCTCATGCACCATCAATTCTTCATACTTGTGGTTCGCTCCCATAAATACAGTGGAGAAGTCCTCTAATACATATTTAAAATCATTTTCGTTATTCATTGGCTACCTCTATATCATCCATGTGTTTGGCGGTGACTTCGATTGCTTCCAGAATCTCATCCTCTGTGTACTGTGATTCCCGCACCAGTTCTTCCACTGTGACTTTCCGCCCCAGATCCTCCGCCAGTGTCCTTGACAGTTCAGCGATCTGATTGATCTTCTCCAGCACCTTTTTCTCCGCGTCAGTGGCATCCATATTATCGCTGATATGCTTCTCCATGGCATCCATGATCATCTTCCCGATCATCCCTTCTGCCTCTGCCACATCCTCGGCCAGTTCCAGCATCTTCATCCCAAGGGTGATGGCCACATTTCCTTCCCCGATGAGATCCTCCAGCAGGACACCCTGTCCTGCATAGAGCCTGGCAACCTCCACCACCTGGGGCAGATACGCTTCCACCAGCTGCATTCTGGCTTCCTCACTGCCCTTCATGGCTGCGAGCATCACTTCTTTTTTATGCTCCTCAGTCCAGGTCGCCAGCTCTTTCAGTTCCTCCAAGTACATATCCAGATAATGCACATCATCATCCGTGAGATAGTCATCCAGATTCACTGCCTGATCGATCCCGATCTTATTTTCCCGCAGATATTCATGCACCATGGCGAGTTGCTGTTCCGTGAGATCCATATCCCGGAAATATTCCTTCACCTGATCCTCCGTCACCACATTTCCCTGGGATCTGGCAACGGTGATTAAATTCTGTAATTCTATGGCAAATGCCCGTTCTTTATCCACTGTTTTAATCCATCCTGTTTATTATTTTACACTTTACGATGCTTTCCTTATCAAACTTGTGAAACTTCTGTCATTTTCTTCACATAAACCACCATATATCCTCATTACCATGACTTCATCGATGTACATGAGTATGGGTGAACAGATGCTCCTGACAATATTCATAATTACCCTCACACTTTGAACAGAAACGGAACTCCAGATTGGGATCATCCAGCTCTGTCCTGCCGCAGATGGCACACTTATGCTTCGTGATACCAGTCGCCTGCCGTACCTGTCTCTTGTAAACTGCCCTTCTCTTCATCTGTTTTGGCGATAAATGAGACAGATTCCGGGTTATGAGGAAAAATACACCAAAGCTTAACAGGCAGGCACCGATGACAAATCTGGTAACCACACCACCAAATAAGAAACTGTAAGCTAACAGGATACCGTCCATGATACCAAGCCATTTTACCTTGATGGGAATGATGAACATGAGCAGTACCTGTACTTCTGGAAATGTAGCTGCAAATGCAAGGAAAATGGACATGTTGATATAGTAAGTGCTGAACAATCTGCTCACCGCTGCGAACCCTGCATCAACACCAAAGTACACGAGATATTCTCCTCCCACCATTCCCGTTGTCATACAGAAATAGAGCAGGAAACTGCCTAATACGGTGAACAGCATACCGGAAAAAATATAGAGGTTGTAATAAAAAGTCCCCCAGGTCCGTTCCAGGCTGGTTCCGATAGAGTAATAGAAATACAGCATGATCAGCGTGAACAGATCAAAGCTGTCCGGCGGTACCAGCACCCAGGTAAAGATCCTCCAGATCTGTAACTGATGAATGATGGCATAGGGATTCAGTGTGAGAAAATTGATAAAGTCCCCATTCACGAAACTGATGGCATATCCAAATCCATAGCAGATAATTAAGCACAGTGAAAGGTTCTGTATGGAATATTTTCCTATTTTTCTTTCCAATTTATTAATAAAATTCATATCAGCCTCCGAAAAAATCTCTTATATTTCTTCCGTTATCATAACATTCCCCCTTTCAAATGTAAATAAAGGTTCGTTATTATTCACGAAAACTTCCTCGACGCTTCATATATTTTTAATAATTTTAAAGAAACTTGTTCATTGCACATTTAGAAATCGTGTCGTATAATAGGAGCGAATTACACAAAAACAATATAAATAAGAAGAAAGGGCGAAAAATGAGTGAACTAACATATACTCTTGGAATTGATATTGGTTCTACTACAGTAAAGATTGCCATTTTAGACGATGCCCATCGACTACTCTTTTCAGATTACAAGAGACATTTCGCAAATATAAAAGATACATTGGCCGAACTTTTAAAGGAGGCTTATGAGCAATTAGGAAACATCACATTACACCCCATGATCACAGGTTCCGGCGGACTTACTTTATCCAATCACCTGGGAGTTCCCTTCGTGCAGGAGGTCATCGCCGTATCCACTGCCTTACAGGATACAGCACCCAAGACCGATGTGGCTATCGAGCTGGGTGGCGAAGATGCAAAGATCATCTACTTTGAGGGCGGTAATGTGGAACAGCGCATGAATGGTATCTGTGCCGGCGGTACAGGTTCCTTTATCGACCAGATGGCATCCCTGTTACAGACAGACGCCACCGGATTAAATGAATACGCCAAGGATTATAATTCTCTCTACACCATCGCAGCCCGCTGTGGTGTATTTGCAAAATCTGATATTCAACCGCTGATCAATGATGGTGCTACCAAAGAAGACTTGTCCGCCTCTATTTTCCAGGCAGTGGTCAATCAGACCATCAGTGGTCTTGCCTGTGGTAAGCCCATCCGCGGACATGTGGCATTTTTAGGTGGTCCGCTTCACTTTTTATCAGAATTGAAGCAGGCATTTATCCGTACCTTGAAATTGGATGAGGAACACACCATCAATCTGGATCATTCCCATCTCTTCGCCGCCATTGGCTCTGCGCTGAGCTACAAGGAAGAGGTACATTTCTCTCTGGAGGAAATGGTGCAGAAGCTTTCCTCCGACATCAAAATGGAATTTGAGGTAGCCCGGATGGAACCCCTTTTCCCATCACAGGAAGATTATGACGCATTTCAGAAAAGACATGCGGCTCACCAGGTGAAAAAGGGCGACTTATCTACCTATAAGGGAAATTGTTATCTGGGCATTGACGCTGGAAGTACCACCACGAAAATTGCTTTGGTAGGGGAAGACGGCACACTCCTCTACTCTTTCTACAGCAGCAATAATGGCAGTCCTCTTCAGACAGCCATCAAATCCATCAAAGAGATCTATTCCCTGTTGCCGGAGGATGCCACCATCGTGCGCTCCTGCTCCACAGGATACGGGGAAGCACTTATGAAGGCAGCTTTTCTCCTGGATGATGGGGAGGTAGAGACAGTGGCACATTACTATGCTGCCGCTTTCTTCGATCCGTCCGTGGACTGCATCCTGGATATCGGTGGACAGGATATGAAATGCATCAAGATCAAGAATCAGACCGTGGACAGTGTGCAGTTAAATGAAGCCTGCTCCTCCGGCTGTGGTTCCTTCATCGAGACCTTTGCGAAATCTCTGAATTTCAGTGTACAGGACTTTGCAGCGGAAGCTCTGTTTGCGAAAAATCCTATCGATCTGGGCACACGCTGTACCGTATTCATGAACTCTAAAGTAAAGCAGGCGCAGAAGGAGGGGGCTGAGGTATCCGACATCTCTGCCGGCCTGGCCTACTCCGTCATCAAAAATGCATTATATAAGGTAATCAAGGTATCTGATGCCTCTGAGCTTGGCAGACAGATCGTGGTACAGGGCGGTACTTTCTACAATGATGCCGTGCTGCGTAGCTTTGAAAAAATCGCAGGCTGTGAAGCCATTCGCCCCGATATCGCAGGTATCATGGGTGCTTTTGGTGCGGCACTCATCTCCCGGGAACGCTACCAACTGGATGCACATTATAATACTACCATGCTGTCCATTGATAAGATCAGTAAACTGGAATTTACTACCAGTATGGCAAAATGTAAGGGATGTACCAATAACTGTCGTCTCACCATCAATAAATTCACAGGCGGACGCCAGTATATCTCTGGTAACCGCTGTGAGCGTGGTATTGGAAAGCAGAAAAATGCCAACAATGTTCCGAACCTTTACGAATACAAATTGAAAAGACTGTTTTCCTACGAACCCCTTCCACTGGACGAAGCTGTCCGTGGTCGTGTGGGCATCCCCCGGGTACTGAATATGTATGAGAATTATCCTTTCTGGTACACGTTCTTTACGGAACTGAAATATCAGGTAGTGCTGTCACCCAGCTCTACCCATAAGATCTATGAACTGGGAATCGAATCCATCCCAAGTGAATCGGAATGTTACCCGGCAAAGCTTGCCCATGGTCATGTGACCTGGCTGATCAAGCAGGGGCTTGACTACATCTTCTATCCTGCTCTCTTCTATGAGCGAAACGAATTTGAAGATGCCAGCAATCACTATAATTGCCCTATTGTCACATCCTATTCCGAAAATATCAAAAATAATATCGATGACATCGGTCAGGGTAAGATCAAATTCCAGAATCCTTTTATGGCTTTCACCAGCGTGGATACCATACTTCATGCCCTGTTAAAAGCATTTCCGGAGATTCCGGTTCCAGAACTCACCGCTGCTGTTCAGAAAGCCTGGGCAGAGCTGGATGCAGTACATATAGATATTGAGAAAAAGGGAGAGGAGGTTATTCAGTACTTAGCAGAAACAGGAAAGCGCGGTATTGTCCTGGCGGGACGTCCCTATCATATTGATCCTGAGATCAATCACGGTATTCCGGAGTTGATCAATTCCTATGACATTGCTGTACTGACGGAAGACTCCATCTCCCATCTGGCAAAACCGGAACGTCCACTGATCGTATCGGACCAATGGATGTATCACTCCAGACTCTACGCCGCTGCAAGCTATGTGAAGACAACGGAAAATATCGATCTCATTCAGTTGAACTCCTTTGGCTGCGGACTGGATGCGGTTACCACCGATCAGGTCAATGACATCTTATCCGACTCAGACAAGATCTATACCTGTCTGAAAATTGATGAAGTGAACAATCTGGGGGCTGCACGTATCCGTATCCGCTCTCTGATCTCTGCCCTCAAGGTAAGAGAACTGAAACAGCAGAAACGTCAGATTCGCTCTTCCGCCATGCACCGTGTGATCTTTACCGAGGAAATGCGCAGGGAAAACTATACGATTCTCTGCCCACAGATGTCACCCATCCATTTTGAGCTTCTCCAGACTGCATTCCAGGCAAGTGGATATAACCTGGAAGTGTTAAATAACGATAACAAGGGTGCCGTGGATGTGGGATTAAAATATGTGAACAATGATGCCTGCTATCCATCCCTCATCGTGGTGGGACAGATCATGGAGGCGGTTCTGTCCGGGAAATATGATACCGACAAGCTCGCTATCGTCATGTCCCAGACCGGTGGTGGGTGCCGTGCCACGAACTATATCGGATTTATCCGCAGGGCATTGGAAAAGGCCGGATATTCTCATATTCCAGTGATCTCCGTCTCTCTGTCAAAGCTGGAGATGAACCCTGGATTTAAGCTGAACTTTGATCTGTTCAAGCGTCTCGCACTGGGTGCCATCTTTGGAGATATCTTCATGAAATGCGTTTACCGTATGCGGCCTTACGAAGCGGTTCCAGGAACCACAGATGCCCTCCATGCAAAATGGAATGAGCGCTGCAGGGAATATATCTCTGGAAAACATCTACGCCCCAGTGTATTCAAAAAGATGTGTCGTGAGATTATTGAAGAATTTGATCAAATCGAATTGTTAGATGTGAAAAAGCCTCGTGTTGGTATCGTAGGCGAGATCTTAGTGAAGTTCTCTCCCGTCGCCAACAACGAACTGGTAAAATTACTGGAATCGGAAGGTGCCGAAGCTGTCGTCCCGGAACTCCTGGACTTCATGCTCTACTGCTTCTACAACCAGATCTATAAGGCAGAAGAACTGGGTACCAGCAAAAAGGCGGCACGGGTCTCCAAACTTGGAATCAAAGCTTTGGAATTTCTTCGCAGTGCTGCCAATAAAGCCTACCGCAGCAGCAAGCATTTCTCACCCTGCTGTCGTATCGCAGACCTGGTGGAATATGCAAAGCCAATCGTATCCATCGGAAACCAAACTGGTGAAGGCTGGTTCCTCACTGGTGAAATGCTGGAATTGATCCACGGTGGTGTAAACAATATCGTGTGTACACAGCCCTTCGGCTGTCTCCCCAATCATGTAGTAGGAAAAGGAGTGATCAAAGAACTGCGCCGCAGACATCCCGAATCCAACGTCGTAGCCATCGACTTCGATCCCGGTGCAAGTGAAGTAAATCAGTTAAACCGTATCAAGCTGATGCTCTCCACCGCCAATAAAGCATTAAAAAATAATAGTTAAGAAAACGCCCACATCCTCAAGTTCCTGAAGATGTGGGCGTTTTAGGCTTCCGTTAATGCTCTTCCATCATATTCTTACCAATAAAGACATACGTCACTCTACTTTCAATGGATTCACATGTACCATGCAGTGTTTTACATCAGGAAAGCTCTGCTCAATGGCGTTATGTACGCTTTCCGCTATGGCATGTGCCTCATAGAGACTCCTGTTTCCATCTGTGGCAAACTCCACATCTACATATACCTTCGAGCCAAATAGTCTGGTGCGCAATACGTCGATCTGCTCCACACCTGACTGATCCAGTATGACGCCACGCATCTGTTCATCCACTTTCTCCGGACAGGATTTATCCACCATCTTATCCATGGAATCTTTAAAAATATCAAATGCAGCTTTCTCAATGAACAGACAGATCACCACACTGGCGATGGGATCTGCTGCCGGATATCCCATACGTGCTCCCATGATACCGATAAATGCCCCGATGGAAGATAACGCATCCGATCGATGATGCCATGCATCTGCCATCAGTGCTCCGGAATTGATCTTTTTCCCCGCCGCTCTGGTATACCAGTACATCCATTCTTTTACCACGATAGATACCGTCGCCGCCACAAGCGCGATCTTCCCCGGAATCTCCAGCGTACTCTGCTCTGCCGCTGTGATCTCTTCGATTCCTGCGATTCCGATACCGATACCAGTTGCAGCCAGGATCACCGCCAATATGATAGACGCCACACACTCCATTCGCTCATGACCATACTGGTGATCCACATCCGACTTCTTTCCCGCCATGGTAACTCCGATCATGACGATGATGGTGCTGAATACATCCGATGCAGAATGCACTGCATCGCTGATCATTGCCCCCGAATGTGCAGCAATACCTGCCAGCAATTTGAATAAAGATAATACGATATTCCCCGCCATGGTCACGGTGGACACCTTCATTGCAATTTTCTGATCTTCCATCTTCCTCCCCCATTTATCCAAATATCTATATTCCTATTAAACCTATAAAGAAATAAAAAAAGACACCCGCAGGACAATGATGTAACTACTGTCCCACAGATGTCTGCTATTATCATCTGCTGTCACGGCATACGCGACCCGGCCCCACGGAATGAATTCCATCGCCTGCTCAGTTTGTACTGTATCGGTTATGCAGTGCAAAGAGTGTTTATTTATGTTATGTCTATTTTGGAAATTTGTCAATTATTTTATTGCAAAATTCTGATATCCCTAGAACCATTTCACAAAAAATGGTACAGATATTAAAAAAATGTCCAGTCGTTACTCAAAGAATTCATAATAATCGTCTTCACAGGCAAACAACATATATGCTCCGTCCACATAGCCCATATAACCTTCAAATACATGATATCCCTTCATCATAAAACCTCCCTGCTATTTCAAATACAGTTTATATATATCATCTGTATCTAAAATAACACGGAGGTTGTACTATTTATGGGACTTTATGTTTATTTTTCTAACTTATTTTTTTATTTTGAATCAGGAAGTCAAGATATGCGACTTCCGGCAATGGCTTGGAATAGTAATAGCCCTGCAGATAGGATACCTTTCGTTCTATGAGGTAATCTCTCTGCTCTTCGGTCTCGACACCCTCTGCCACGATGTGTCTGCCAAGGTTGTGAATCATCTCCACACAGGCATCCAGGATCGGCAATGCCTTTTCACGCTGTTCCCCAAAGCAGGGCCAGATCAGGCTCTTATCCAGTTTCACCAGATCAAAGTCCATCTCTGTCATCTCTGCCAGGTTGGAATATCCTGTTCCAAAATCATCCATGGAAAATCCAAATCCTGCTTTTTTTAACTTTCTCATATTATCGCTCTGAAGCTCTTTTGCATTGACTGCTGCTGTCTCCGTGATCTCCAAATTGATGGAGCTGGAACAGATTCCATATTCTTCTATACATTGTCTCAAAGTCTCAGGAAGACTACTGTCCACGATCTGTTTTCCGGAAAGATTCACCTCGATATAAGATACACCCAGATCCGCCAGATGATTCTCCACATAGAAGCGACACACCTTCTCAAATACGATCCGTCCCAATTCCCCGACCATATTTCGCTTTTCAGCGATGGGAATGAACAGCTCTGGAGAAATGAATCCTACCGTGTGGGTATCCTTCAGTCTAACCAACGCCTCCGCTGAGATAAAGGTCCCTGTCTCTGTGCAATAGATTGGCTGATAATACACCTCCAGTCCATCCTCCTCAATAGCATGCTGGACAATCCTTTCCACTGTTCTGTAGTAAGCGAACTTTTCTACAATGTTCTGATTGATTCTTATGATTCCCAATACATGATCCGCGATTTCATTCTCATTTACATATCTGAGAATATCCTTTGCCTGTTCCACATTTTCCGCATGAACAGGGCATTTCAGAACGTCGATTTGCAGTTCTGCCATCTCATTATATGCCCTACAGGCTTCTCTCATATCCTCATACAATTCCTGTGTGACAACATCCCTCGGAATGATCACAGCAAGATGTTTATTTTCCAGATGATAGACCATCGTCCCCAGGGCACTGTTCATCTTTTCTGCCAGATGAGTCTGAATCTGCTGTAACATCTGGCTTCCATAGGAATTCCGCAAAAGTTCTTCATTCCCAATGGTAAATACGATCAGATAAAATTCTCTCCTGCTGGCAAACCACTCCTGCAATACCACCTCAAAAGCACGCTGATTCAACGTATCTTCCATATCAATGTCCACATATTCCCTGGGATTTTCCAGGGAAATATACACGAACAGTACCATCAGTGATACCCCCATGGAAGATATTAATGAAGTGGGATAGACCATCTGAAACAACGCTGCTAACAGCCACACAGTGATACCATGGAGTATCGTTCTCCTCTCTATTCGGTCAAATTCTTCTCTTTTTCTGTATAAGATGACCACAGTCAGTGTAAAGTAGATCATAAACGTCACATACACCATCACTGCCATGGGACCATGGGAATATCTCCCATCCTCCCCTATGTAATATTCCAGTCTGCCAAAGATGACCATAATCACCGCTGCTGCGATTGGAATAATTCGCAGCGCAAACTGAAACAGGCCATATCTTTTCTGTTTCCGCGCCTTGATATCCACATACAGGAAGAGGAACAGTACCACAAAATTCAGTGAACCGATAAATAGCTGATGGCACAATCGATTGATCCATCCTGGCACCTGATCGATATGATATATGGTGTACAGTGTCAGAAACTCAAAAGTAATATTGCATACCGCCAATGACAAAAGTCCTGTAAACAGTTTCGTAGATAATAATGGCATTCTTTTATTCTGAAAATAATTTATTGCAATTGTTACAATTACTGCCAGCGACACAATCTGTATTCCAAATTCCATTTGGTAACCATGCCTTCCTTTTATTAAGAAATTCCCGATTCATCTTACTATCTGCTCTTTATCAGTGTCTCCACTTCCTCTCCCGATGGCATCACGCGCAATGCGCCTTTTCTGGTGGTGATAATAGATGCTGCCGCATTGGCATAGGTGATCATATCTTTCAACTGCTCCTGGCTAAGATTCTCAATCCCATGCTCTAATACATAGTGAAGCACACATCCACCGAAGGTATCACCGGCGCCTGTGGTCTCAATAGTATTTTCCTGTAAAAATGGTGCAATCTCCACATAGGAATCTCCGTAGTAAGCACGGCTTCCATCCCTGCCCATGGACACTAAGATCAGAGGAATATTGCTAATCTGGCGAATCTTTTTGACACCTTCCGTGAAGTCCATTTCACCTGTGAGCCATTGAATCTCATTGTCAGATATTTTCAGGATATCACACTGTTTGATGCCATAGATGGCCTGCTCTTTGGCATCGTCAAGGCTCTTCCACAATGGCTCTCTTAAATTGGGATCAAAGGAAATCAAAGCACCGCTTTCTTTTGCGATCTGAATTGCCTTTTTGGTGGCTTCCCGGACACCCTCGTGGGTCATGGACAACGTTCCAAAATGAAAAATCTTCGTCGCTTTTAACAGTTCTGTATCTAACTCATCTGCCCGCAGCATCATGTCTGCACCTGGGTTACGATAAAATGAAAAATCCCGATCTCCATCTGCAAATGTCTGCACAAATGCCAATGTGGTTCTGGCATCCTCGTCCATCATGAGATTGGTGGTATC